>DGVB01000024.1 GCA_002395805.1 Bacteroidales bacterium UBA4295
CATGGATCTTGCCTTCCGCCCCGCGGCGTGTCCGAACTTCGATAACACCCGCAGCTCCGCGTGCACCATACTGCGCGGTCTGCGCAGCGTCTTTCAGTATCGTAAACGACTCAATATCTCCCGGAAAAATAGTAGCTAACGTCCGCAGATCGGACGACATGCCGTCTATCATCACAAGCGGTTCGTTACCCCCGGTCAAGGAGTGGTTGCCGCGCACTCGGACGGACGAAAGCATCGCCTCCGGATTCGTGTTCGAACCCACCGTCACACCCGCCGTCTGACCGTTCAGCACATCCAGCGAGTTAATCAAATGTCCGCGACGCGACGTCTCCACCTTCAGCGTATCGGTCTCGGAAGCCGCCGGATCGATCCGCTCCGCCCTTGCCACAAACGGCATGAGCATCAATAGTACTATCGGAATAGTGTGTCTCACTGGTATCATACATCTCGCGACAAATCGCCTGCAAAGGTACTATTTTTTTTGCATGTATGCAAATATTTCTGTTTTTTCTTTGTTTTTAAACAGTAACTATCCGAAAATTAGCCTTAGGTGATTCGTAGATTAGTAGGCAACCCATAGTATAACCATACTATACTCTGAAAGGTGTCACAAAAATGTTTTTTCGTATTTTCATTTGCGTATATGAATTTTTTTTTGTACCTTTGCAGCCGTTTTCGCGGCTGACAAGCAAATGAATGAGTTTTTGGAAAAAGAAGAAGCAATCCTGAAGATGCTGAAGACCGTATTCGATCCGGAGATACCGGTCAACATCTATGACCTTGGTTTGATATACGGCATAGAGGTTAAGGACGACGGGGTATGCGATATTACTATGACGCTAACAGCACCTTCGTGCCCTGCGGGCGATTTTCTGGTGGAGGACATCCGCCAGAAAGTGGGTTCTGTAGAGGGAATCAAGGATGTGAATGTAAATATTGTCTTTGAGCCGGAATGGACCAAAGATATGATGAGCGAGGAAGCCAAATTGGAACTCGGATTCTTATGATATATTTTCTTAGCGACGCACATTTGGGCAGTCTGGCAATAGAACGCGGATATGCGCAACAGAAGAAACTGATCGACCTGTTAGAGGAGATGAGCAAGGATGCCGTCTCCATCTATATGCTAGGCGACATGTTCGATTTCTGGATGGAGTATTTCATTCATGACAAGTCGAAACACCAGTATCATCCTTTCTGCAAAGAGCTTCGCAAACTGGCCCAAAAGGGCATTCATGTACATCTATTTGTCGGCAACCACGATCTATGGACTTTCGGCGGTCTGGCGCAACTGACCGGAGCAGAGATCCACTACGAACCCTGCACGATCCTGCGTTACGGCAAAGCTATCTACCTCGCGCACGGAGACGGACTGCTGCCGGATAATTGGGAGAGCTTGTACCCGAAGAATGTGAAGAAAAAGATCAAGCGTTTTATCAAACTGCGCGAGATCTTCCGCAACCCCACCCTGCAATTCCTCTTCCGCTGCCTACCGCCTAAATGGGGCAACCACTTCGGCTATAACTGGGCGAAAAGAAGTCGGTTGAAGGAAATCGCGAACCCTTGTCCGTACAAGGGTGAGGACAAAGAGGAATTGGTGCTATTTGCCAAAGACCAGGAGAAGCAGCAGAACCATCGCGACTATTATATTTTCGGCCACCGGCATATCGAATTGGATTTGCAGCTGAATACCGGAAGCCGCGTTATTATACTGGGAGATTGTTTCAAACAATGGACGTACGCCAAACTGGATCACCACGGCAACTTAACGATGCACAATTGGGAATAGACCGCTAAAAGAATAAAGCCTATGCACACAAGAGAAGAGCAACTGAAAGCCTTCGGGCGGCTGTTGGATATCATGGACGATTTGCGAGAGAAATGTCCCTGGGACCGCAAACAGACCTTTGACAGCCTGCGGCAGAACACGATAGAGGAGAGTTTTGAACTCGCCACAGCCATATCGCGTCATGACATGACGGAGATTAGCAAAGAGCTGGGCGACGTCTTATTACACGTCGTTTTTTACGCCAAGATGGGTTCGGAGACCGGGGAATTCGATATTGCCGATGTATGTAACAGGATATCCGACAAACTTATTTTCCGTCATCCGCATGTGTACGGAGAAGCTGCAGCCGGTTTAGAACCGGGGCAAGCCGTCCATGCGGGTAGCGCCGAAGAAGTCAGTCATCTTTGGGAGCAGGTAAAGTTGAGAGAAAAAGGCGGCAACAAGACCGTGTTAGGCGGAATACCCGACAGTTTGCCGAGTCTCGTCAAGGCTTATCGGATTCAGGACAAAGTGGCGAACGTCGGTTTCGACTGGGAGAAGAAAGAGGACGTATGGGCAAAAGTGAAAGAAGAGATAGCGGAGTTTGAAGCGGAGTTAACGAATGAACGGATGAACGAGTTAACGAATGAACGGATGGAGGCGGAGTTCGGAGATTTGCTGTTTGCTCTCATCAATGCTGCGCGGCTATACAAGATCAAACCGGACAACGCCCTGGAAAGAACCAACCTGAAGTTCATCAAACGATTCAATTATATAGAGGCACGCGCCAAAGAAAAAGGCAAGGAACTCAAAGATATGAGCCTTGCCGAGATGGATGAACTCTGGGACGAAGCGAAGAGATCAGAAGCTTAAGGAAGCGGAGCACGCACCCCGATTCCAAAAGACCAACTATTGGACGAGTACGGCGCTTCGGCTGAAGAGGTGATATCGATATGTACCGTATGGCTTCCTTCCTTTACCGGAACATACGTCAGAACGGTCACGCATGCCGGCACTCTCATGGGCGCAAAAATCAACTTGCCGTGCGCTAAATCAGCCTCTTGCGCCAACATATCCATCTGCTCTTCATTCCATGCCAGCGAGACTTTGACCTTCTCTGTATCCGTTTTGGCGATGACAGACTGGAGATAGTCGAAATAAGCATCCACGATCATGGTCATACGCACCGTATCGCCGATATTGAGAGAGTCCTTGAGAGTAATCGAATCTTGTACGCCCGCGGCCGAAGTACGCTGCAAAGTAGGATACACGTGAAGACCCGGCGAATAGGTCGATTTCGTATTACAGGAAACCAAAGCGACAGCCAGAGACAAGATGGCTAACGAACAAACAATACAATTTTTCATAGAGTGCGGCATAAAAGACTCGAACTTTCACTCCTCTCGGAACCAGATCCTAAGTCTGGCGCGTCTACCAATTCCGCCAATGCCGCTCGTGGATTTGAAAACGGGTGCAAAGGTACGAAGAAAATTTGAAATATGCAAGAAAATTCACAAACTTTTTATCATATTTTGCCAAACGGCATCAAAATAGTGCATCGCAGGACGCCTTCTCCGGTTGCGTATATCGGCGTAATGGTAGGTGCCGGTACACGGGACGAGAAGGCAGAAGAAAACGGCATGGCACACTATATCGAGCATTGTGTATTCAAAGGCACAGCGCATCATTCAGCCCGGCAGATCATCCATTCCATAGAAGGTATCGGAGGAGAGATAAACGCCTATACGACCAAAGAAGAAACGACTTTCTATGCCGCTATTTTGGCGGAGCATGTGCAGTTGACGCTTCACCTGATAGCCGAAATGATTCTTCAGCCGACATTCAAAAAAGAAGAGACGGACAAAGAGCGGATGGTTATTCTGGACGAGATTGAGAGTTACAACGACTCGCCCAGCGAATTGATTTATGACGATTTTGAGAGTTTAGTTTTCTCCGGAAGCAGTCTGGCATTACCGATTTTAGGCACAAAAAAGACGCTGCGTCATATATCGTCCAAGCCGGAGTATCCGCAGGAATGGATGAAAACGCACTATAGGCCGGAGAAGATGGTTATTTTCTGCCAAGGCGATGTCAAACCGGAGAAGATATTCCGGCTCGCCGAAAAAGAGTTTGGCGGTATGACGGTAACAGGTAATGAACAGCACAAAACCAGCATAAAACCCTTATTTAACCCCTATCACACTTCAAGCGGCCATACCGCTGTTTATAAAAAGCACACCCACCAGGTACACGCCATGTTCGGAGGCAGAGCATATCCTTTGGGTCACGAGAACCAATTAGCGATGTTTTTGCTCAATAATATCTTAGGCGGCGGCAGTTTGAACAGCCGTTTGAATCTGAGTTTGCGGGAAGCGCGAGGTCTGGTATATACCGTTGAATCGACCTACACTCCTCTGAGCGATACAGGTTACTGGTGTGTTTACTGGGCATGCGATCCGGAGGACTATCAGAAAAGTTTAGGTTTAGTACGCCATGAACTCGATTTGCTCATGGACGCTCCTTTATCCGAAACCGCGTTACGGAAAGCACTTATTCAATTGCGCGGCCAGCTGGCCATTTCAGCACAAAACCAAGAGAATAGCGCTTTGGCAATGGCTAAATCGATGTTATACCACGGCTGTGCGCCGGAGTGGCAGGAGACGATGCGAAAAATAGAACAGACTACCATTCTCCAGATACAAAGTGTAGCCCAAGAGGTCTATAATACAGGTAATTCTTACATTTTGACGTACGAATAAACCAAATTCTGCAATTTTGCGTAATTTTCGTTCGTTTTTGTTTTCTAAATGTTACAATTTAGAGAATTTTACTCATTTTTTGCACTTTTTCCTTAAAATATTTGGTCATGTCAAAAAAAAGCAGTAACTTTGCGCGATTTTTCATTTATGCGCGTGTGCGTATTCCGTATTTATATACACGTACGCGTTATTAAGGAGGGGAAAGAGAACGGGAGATAGCGGAAAAATTGGAAATTTAATTCTAATAAATACAAACAAACGATGAAGAAGATTTTTACACTACTCTTTCTGGCAGCATTGAGCCTCGGCTTGTATGCGCAGAAGCAAGTAAGCGGTGTGGTAGTCTATGAGAACGGCGAACCGATCGTCGGCGCCAGCATTCAGGCAAAAGGCACCACACAGGGTACGATCTCGGATTACGACGGTAAATTCGAGATGGAAGTACCGGAGTCTGTGAAGACTTTGGTAATTAGTTACGTCGGTATGGCTACTCAGGAAGTTCCAGCCGGCAAAAACATCAAAGTAACGCTTCAGGAGAACACGGAAGTGCTTCAGGATGTCGTAGTTACCGGTTATGGTAACGTATCCAAAGGCGGTTATGCCGGTTCTGTAGAGACAGTCAAAGCGGAGAATATCGAGAAGAAGAATCCGTCCGACATTACGAAAGCGTTGGCCGGTGAGAGCGCCGGTGTACAGGTAGTGACCTCCAGCGGTCAGCCGGGTACGATAGCCGACATCCGCATCCGCGGTATCGGATCTATCTCCGCCAACAGCAGCCCTCTCTACGTAGTAGACGGTATTCCATTGGATGCAGGTTCTATTTCGTCCATCGACCCGGGAGACATCGCCAGCACGACCATTCTGAAAGATGCAACCGCTACCTCTCTGTATGGTAGCCGCGGAGCAAATGGTGTCATCGTGATCACTACCAAAAAAGGTAGTTCGAACGGCGACGAAGGCAAGATTGAATTGGATGTAAAGGCAGGTGCCAACATGCGTCTGCTGCCGATGTACGACGTAATCGACAGCCCGGAGGAATTTATGACGCTGGCATGGCAGAGTTTGTACACCCAACAGAAAGTTATCAACAGAAAATCGGAGAGCAACTCAATTAAATATGCCAACAACAACCTCTTCGGTGCAAACGGTATTCCTGTGATCTATAACTTGTGGGAGCAGCCGGGCAACTTGCTGATCAATCCTTATGATGCAGCAGGAAACGTAAACCCGACGTTTGACAACTCCGTACAACGTCTGGCACAATTCCGCAACATGGACAGCTGGTATAACACACTGTTCCACAACGGTTTGAAGCTGGAGGCTACCGCTAAAATCAGCGGCGGTAACGAAAAACTGAACTACTATACCAGTTTCGGTTACCTGAAAGACGAAGGTTACTATACCGCTTCGAATTTCCAACGTTTCAATACTCGTGCAAACATCAACTACCAGCCGAAGAAATGGTTGAAGGGTGGACTGAATATCCAGTATTCTTATTCCGCGATTAACAATCCCGGTCAGGGAAGCGATGCCAACAACGGTTTTGCGTTCGTAAACCAGATTCCGGCCATTTATCCGGTATATGTATATGATCCTGCAACCGGTCAACCGCGCGTAGATCCGAAGACAGGCGGTAAAATGTACGACTACGGCGACAACGGCAATGAGAACATCGGCGAGGAAGGCGGTCGTCCGTACTCGTTCGGTATCAACCCTGCCGGTGCATTGGAATGGGACAAACAGAAAGTTGTTCGTCACCAAACGGTAGCCAACACGTTCTTGGAGTTCAAATTGTATGAAGGTCTTAAGTTCACGGTGAACCTGGGTGCTCAATACTTGAACAACAACATCAACGCTTTGACCAACAAGTATTACGGCAACGCAGCCGGTGTGGGTCGTGTAAGCCAGACGCAGTACAACTATCTCGCTGTCACCAGCAACCAGTTGTTGGAATACAACAAGAGCTTCAATGAGCACACGATTCGTGTGATGGCGGGTCATGAGACTACGTACTACACATACAACATGCAGTATGGCTATAAGAAAAATATCGTAGAGGACCACGCGAACGTGCTGAGTAACGGTGTGGCAATGGACGGCGTAGAGGGTTACGCTCGTACCAGCACTCTGGAGTCCGCTCTTGCAACTGCCACCTACGAGTATGACAGCCGCTACCATATCACAGCTAACTATCGTGCAGACGGTTCTTCGAAATTTGCGAAAGGTCACCGTTGGGGTCACTTCGGTTCTGTTGGTGCCGCATGGAGTTTCACGAACGAGCACTTCATGGAAGGTACAGAGGCGGCCGACTGGCTCAAGGATGGTAAACTGCGTTTGAGCTGGGGTGTGCTGGGTAATCAGGATATCGGCGATATGCTTTATTCCGACCAGTATAGTGTAGAGAACGTAAACGGCAGCAAGGGTTATGTATGGGATTACAAAGGTAACCCGGAGTTGACCTGGGAGCGCACCTCTACCATTGACCTCGGTTTGGAATTCAGCATCAGCAAATATCTGGATGTAGAGATGGATTATTTCTACAAGAAGACCGACAATATGCTCTTCCCGCGCTACGTAGCCCCGTCTCTGGGTTACAGCGGCTATTACGTCAACGACGCTGCAATGGAGAACCAAGGTTTCGAGTTCTCCCTCAAAGCTCACGCAATTGATATGCGTAACATCAAACTGGATATCCGTCTGAACGGCGGTAACTACCGCAACAAGATGTTGCTGATGCCTATTGACGGCTATGACGAGAACGGCAATCCGGAGCGCATGGTAATGTCGGGCGGTATGTCGGTAGGTCACTCTACAGCAGACTACTACATGGTACATTACGCAGGTGTCAACGAGTATGGCGAGGCGCTTTATACCGCATACTACGACGCCACCAAGGGTGATTTCGGTCATAACTCTGCTGACCTGATTGAGGACGGCGAGAAAGGAGACAACTATATCAGCTCCGTATATGAGTACAAACTCAAGCACCCGAATGCAGATATCCGCGAGACGACCGTAGCAAACGGCGACTACAACTATGCCGGAAGCAACTATATCGGCAAGAGCTATATGCCGGATCTCGACGGTGGTTTCGGTCTGGATTTCGAGGCTTACGGTGTTACGCTGAGCGTAAGCTGCAGCTACCGCATCGGCGGCTACGGATATGATAACATGTATGCTCTGTTGATGCACAGCGACCGTATCGGTAGTATGAACTGGCACAAAGATATCAAGAATGCATGGTCGGAGACCAATACGAACACCAATATCCCGCGTCTGTCCAACGGTGCAGATGACGGTGCCAACAAAGCCAGCGACCGTTTCCTGACGAGCAACTCGTTCCTGAGTCTGAATAACATCAACCTGGGTTACAAGTTCCCGAAGAAACTGATTGAGAAGATTAAACTCAACAACCTGCAAGTATGGGTAGCAGCCGACAACCTGGCTATTGCAACGGCACGCCGCGGTTACAACCCGATGATGTCTATGAGCGGTACAAACGGCTACGACGATTATAGCCCGCTGTCCACCGTAATGGCAGGTGTCAAAGTTCAATTCTAAACATAGGAGGTTACTAATATGAAAAATGTAAAATATTTATTTGCAACACTTGTGTTGGGTTTAGGTCTCACCTCCTGTGGTGACAGTTTCTTAACCCAATATCCCGAGGGTGCCACGCTCCTTGAGGATCAGTATCAGCAGTTGCCTGACCGTTTGCAAGGAGCTATCTTCGGTATCTATTCGAAGCTCTATTCATACGGCGATCATGACACGTTCGGCAAACGCTCTATGGACATGTACAGCGATATCCAGTCGGGCGATATGGCCATGAAAAAAAACAGCTACGGCTGGTTTGAGAACTACGAGCGCGGCTATTACTACGCATACAACCGCTCTTACGCCTGGTCGTTCTACTATGAGATCATCAACCTCACCAATATCTGCGACATGGCTATAGAGAGTGACGTAGCAGCCATTCTGGATGGAATGACAAGCGGCGAGGAGCCAACCGAGGTTATTGCACAAAACGGCTATTACTACGGTCAGATCTTAGCGCTCCGCGGATGGGCATATGCCAATTTGCTGGATATCTATACCGACCCGCGTGATCCGGATGGAGCTGATCTGGATGTCAATGCCATTCCGGTCTATGTAGGCACAGATATCAAAGCCGGCACATTAGGTGCTCCGCTTTCCACCGTAGATGAGGTATATGGCCGCATTTATGAGGATCTCTCGGAAGCAATCGATTTACTGGATTTCTACAGCCAGTATAACCAGCGCGGTTCGAAACTGGAGATTGATGCTGATGTGGCTCGTCTGATGTTGGCATATGCCATGCTGAACCACGGCGACAAGGGTTATACCGTAGCAGATGGCAAGAACTGTTACCAGATTGCATTGGAGCAAGCAAAAGCAGCTATTGACGGCGGCAAATACCCGATGCTTAAGAATACCGAGTTGACCACTACCGGTTTCTCGGATGTAACCGCTGCAAACTGGATGTGGGGTCAAGACGTGACCGTAGAGACCACTACCGCGTTAGGTTCATTCTTCGGCCAAGTAGATATCCACAGCTACAGCTATGCAGCAGCCGGCGATACCAAAGGTATTGACAGCAAACTCTATGACGAGATTGCCGCTATGGCATGGGATGCCCGTGTCAACTGGTTCCGCGCAGGGGATGAGAAATTCCCTTATTGCCCGGATGGTAAATTCTACAGTCCGAAATACAAAAACACCACGAATTTGGACAAAGTGGACCGCGACTGGCTCTGCGACAATATATTCATGCGCATTGAGGCTGCTTACCTGATTGCAGCCGAGGCAGCATGGAGCAACGGCGACAACGCAACGGCAGTTAACTATTTGAAACTACTGTGCGACGAGCGCGTGCTGGACGGCAAGGATACCGAATACAATACATGGCTGGGTTCTCTCACGAGCACCGATGCTGTAAAAGCAGCTATCATATATAACTGGCGTGTAGAGATGTGGGGCGAAGGTTACTCTATGCAGATGCTTCGTCGTCTGCAGAAGCAACGTACCTTAGGTGATAACCACCTGAGTCGTGCAAATGCCACATTGGACATCACCGGCCAAGCAGGTGAGCAATTCCAATGCGAGATTCCGACCTCAGAGACACGCTACAACCCGAATCTCGGAAGCAAAACAAATCTCACAAACAAATAAAAAAGACGACATTAGTCTGAAATAAAAAAATCAATTTAAAAAAATTAGTTATGAAAAAGTATCTTATCGTATTGGCAGCTGCCGTTGTAGCATTGGCAGGCTGCAAGCCTTCGGAGAAAGAAGGAAGTAAGTACACAAGTCTCAAATTCAAAGAGGCATCGATTGAAATGTCCCTTGGCGAGACCAAGAAACTGGTCGTTCTCTATGAGCCGACAACTTTGGAGCCTCCTGTATGCGAGTGGTCATCCAGCGACTCCACTATTGTCTCCGTTGATAACGGAAATATTGAGGCCTTGGCTTATGGTGAAGCTACGATTACTGCAAAGAACGGCGATTTAGCAGCAGCATGTCAGGTAACTGTAAAAGATCCAAAAGACATGATTCAGTGGGGCGGTTGGAGCCTTTGGGGTCTTGACAAAGAGACCATTTTAAGCAAGGACACCGTTAAGAGAACTTTGCAGAGCGGCCAAGAAGTAAGCTGCCTTATGATTCCGGCTACTTACAAAATATGGAGCGATGGCATCTATATGGACAATGAGGGTAGTTTACACGGTGAGGGATATCTTATCGACCTGGAAGGTACCGCTCTGTTGATTACTGATGACCTGGGTAAAGGTCCGAACGTCTATTACCTTGGTGTTAGCAGACTTGACATCGTTGATGCTAAGAACTTAAACTGGCAAGACACCGCATACGCTAACTGCGCATTGGCAGGTGCTCTTGGAACGGCAGAAGACCACATGGCATGGTTAATGGATTCCACCGAGACAGTAGAACCAGCCTTCACCGGTCGTATCTATGCTGTTGATCTTGATAACAGCAAATACCTTGATTACTTCAGCGGTATTATCGGTACCGGTATCTTCGTAGGTGACGAGACAGAAGCTCTGTACAAGACCTACGCATACTGGTTCGGCGAACCGCAGATCTGGGGCTTAGTAGCATTGGAAGATTACTCTAATTTTGTTGAGCCTCTGCAGTGGGCTCCGCTGCAGCAGAAGTACTATGAGTACTTGGGTGAAGAAGAAGCACCGAAATACACCGTTAAGGAATTCGTAGCTCCGAAAGATATCAAGATTGCTCGTTCTACAGACAAACTGTACAAGAAGTAATTCTTGCTTAAAGATCAAAAAAATCCTGCATACTGTTGAGTATGTGGGATTTTTTTTGCACTTTACTTGCATATTTGGATTTTTTGTAGTAACTTTGCAGCCGTAATTTGGAAAAATAGGCAATTATGAAAAGATATTTCATTCTTTTGGCAGCTGCAATGGTATGTAGCGCAAGTGTTTGGGCGGTAATGGCAACACCGGAACCGATAGTAAAGACTCAGGCTGACGGAAGCACTATCACGCTGAAATTGGTAGGCGACGAGTTTCACAGTTATTATACCTCCATGGATGGCACTCCACTCCGTTTGAGCGAAAGCGGTATGTGGGTCAAGGATGCCAGCGTGGCAGTAATGCCCGAGAAGGCGCGTAAAGCGCGTCGGGTAGCGCAACAGAAAGAGTTTGCCGCCACTTTCCCATTAACCGGATCGCCGCACAGCGTAGTTATTCTGGTTAATTTCTCGGACCAACAGTTCCGCTACACGCGTGAGGATTTCGACCGGATGCTGAATGTATCGGGTTATAGCGAGAACGGGGGTGTTGGCTCCGCTCGCGATTATTTCATTGCTTCATCCGATAGTATTTTCTCCCCTATTTTCGATTGCTACGGTCCTATAACTCTGTCCCGCAATTCTGCATACTACGACCAGCACACAAGCGCTATGATCGTAGAAGCCTGCAATAAAGTATCGGACGAATTAGGCATAGACATGTCTATCTACGACACCAACAATGACGGTCGTCTGGACAATGTGTTCGTCTATTATGCCGGCCATAACGAAGCGGAAGGCGGCGCCTCCACGACCATCTGGCCGCACCGTAGTATCGTTCAGAGCGGCGATCGCGTGAATGGCAAACTGATTTACGACTATGCCTGCACCTCCGAGTTGCGCGGTTCAGCCGGCACATCGATGTGCGGTATCGGAACATTCTGCCATGAGTTCGGCCATGTATTAGGTCTGCCGGATTACTACGACACCGGTGATGGTTCCGACCAATATACCATCGGTTCATGGGATATCATGTGCTCCGGCAGTTATAACGGCAACGGCAAGACTCCTCCGACCTACACCGCCGGCGAGCGTTTCGAATTAGGATGGGTAACCCCGGTTCAATTGACAGATGCAGGCGTATATACGCTGGAGCCGATAGAAAACGGCAAAAAGCAGATTTATCTGATTGCCAATGAGACGCATAACCTGAGTTGGGAGTCCGCCAGCCCGAATGAATACTGGTTGTTAGAGAACCGCCAGAATGTAGGCTGGGATCGCCATTCAACCAGTCTGCCGGGAACAGGTCTGCTGATCTGGCATGTGGATTACAGCGCTTCCGCATGGGGCAACAACTCTCCGAACAACTCCATCCCACTCCGCTATGACATTGAAGAAGCAGGCGGCGTCAGAGGCTATGCGACCGCCAGTGATCCTTTCCCCGGCACCAAGGGCGTGACCACCTTCACTCCGATGCTACACAACGGCACTATTGTAGAACAGCCTTTAACGGATATTACCGAAGTGGACAAGAATATTACCTTTACGTTCAAATCCAGCGGATTCATGTTCCTGCCGGCAGAACTACCTATTATTCAAAGTACCTATAATCCCGACACCAAGAAAGCCCATACTCCGGGAAGCAAGGTACGCATTGTAGGCACCGGTCTTGATCCGCAAGTAGCGGCTACCATCTCTGTGTCCGGTTCGGGTTTCACAATCTCTCAGGACAGTATTAACTGGAGGAGTTCCGTAAGCGCAGATGTCAATGCAGACTCAACGCTGGAAGCCGATATCTATGTACGTTACGCCCCCAAGAAGCAGGTATGCGACATTCAGCGCGGCTCCATCACCGTACGCCACAACACCTCCGTAGGTACCCTCGCCGTACGCGCTACAAGTCCCCGTCCTAATCTCATCGAAGCTCCGACTATCGACAGCGTGGTGGATGTGACTCCGACAACATTCAAAGTACACTGGATTCCTCAGGCCGATGCGGAAGAATACTATGTTACTCTCTATCATATGGAAGAAGGTCGCGAATCAGAGACGGAAAGTTTCGAGGGCTTCGACGAAGAAGCGAATGTAGCCGAGACAGGCTGGTACACTTCTTTCTATCGCACAACCACCAAAGCCAAAGAAGACGGGGCTGTGTCGATGTGGTTCAAGGAAAACGGCGAACATCTCATCAGCCCTATTTACCCGATGCCGGTAGTCGAACTGAGTATGTGGCTCAATGCACCAGCCACCACAGACAGCGAAGTAGGTCTGCTTCATCTCATCGGATTCAGCGATAAGGGTATTGACACGTTGGATGTGATTCATATCAGCAAGAACACCAAGAAGTTCACCTACACTCAGACATTCACGGAAGAGCAAGGCTACCGCCGTTTCCGCTTGGCTTACACTTCCATCGGCGGAGAGGGTCTGTGCCTCGATGCGTTCACTACCACTTTCGATCATAAGGCCATCTACACTTATAAGGGACGCGAGCGCGTAGTACGTCCGCAAGACCTGGAGGAGCAAGATTCATATACCATTTTCTATGCGTACGATCTGACGCCGAAGACCGAGTATTATGTGCGTCTGCAATGTGCAGAGGCAAAGGGCTGCGAGGAACATCTGAGTGCTCTCAGCGAGCCTTTCGTTATCTGCACTCCCGCCGGTGAGGCAGCCGATTCGAAACATCTGACACTGGCCTATGATTCGATTAATTATGACCCTGCGCAACATGTGATTTACCTGCCGCAATCGCTCACGGACGGTCAGGTGAATATCTATTCGGCCGAAGGCGAGTTGATCAAGAGTATTCCTATAAGCGCGACTTATAATGTGATTCCGCTGAACGATGCGGAGTTCCAGCAGGGTGCGATTTACATCGTAAAATATCTGCCGAACGGCACTATGGGACGCAAGACACCGTGGATTAAGATTTTGTTCCACTAATTATTGATTTGCAGGGAATAGAATGAAGAAGCATTTTGTTTATTTCACGACCCTACTGCTGGCATTAGGATTTGTTTCGTGCAGCCCGAACGGTCCGGAATGGGAAGAGCAATACCGGGAGGCGAGCTGTACAGTTGTTCAGTTTGTGCCAGAAGCAGCCGAATACCGCCAGAATGTGATGCTGGTGCCGGACAGTAAAGGCGAATACCGAATGCGCAACCAGGCAGCAGGAGGAACATGCCGCGAATTTTTTATGGGTAATTCGCCGTTTACCAAGATAGATACGACAGGATACTGGTATCTGTCAGATTGGAAGTGGAATGCTCTTCTGAGTTATGGACATGTCGTGATTCCGCTTCGCTGGGCGGATGTACGAAACCCGGACGCAAGTTATGTTCGTTCTGATTTCGACATAGCTGCCAGCGGTATTATCAAGAAATACAGCACTATCAAACGTAGCGAGATAGACCGCTATCTAGGTATCACTCCCGCTCCTGCAGCGGATTATGCCGGCCCGTGGGGACGTACGAGCGGCGGCATTTCGACCGACTATCTGGCACCTGTCTATCTCAACCGGTATTATTCCACGCAAGACATTCCGGATGTAATAGACCGGAAGGGAGAATGGAAATACACGAAAGAAGATTTTTTGAAGGAGCGCAAACGTCAGGATAGCCTTCAATCCGTCTATCTTGAAAGGCTGGAGCACCTGATCTATCTGGGCGCCGCAGATATTCTCTTCTAATCCATCCAGATACCAATTTGGGGCATTCTCCACCATTCCCCCATTTTACACCACATTTTTATTAAATTGTTAATAACTCGCGTAAGTCATTGATTTTACGCGAGTTATTATATATACCAGAATGTAAAAAACGTGTTAATAAAACAATTGAAAAATTTTTTTGTGGGGAAATGTGGGGAATATCAAATATTTTTACTATCTTTGCAGCGAATTTCAATTAGAAGTGGTGCATGAGTACTTTTATCGGAAATATTGAAGGTCGTTTGGACGAGAAGGGACGTATATTCGTTCCGGCTGTATATCGCAGAATCTTGTCCGAAGAGGAGTCAAAACGGATTGTGATGCGTCGTGACACGGACAACGAATGTCTGATGTTCTACCCCGAGTCTGTATGGAACGAGAAGGTGGAGCAGTTACGCCAGACGCTGGATGAATGGGATCCGGAGGATCAGTTGATCCTCATGCAGTTCATGGCCGATGCGGAATATCTGGAGATGGACGGTCAGGGCCGTATATTGCTTCAGAAGAAGAACTTGGAGACCATCGGTGCACAGCAGGACGTGCTGTTTGTAGGCATGCTGAACCGCTTTGCGCTTTGGGCACCGGAGAAATTCGCAGAGAAACGGTTGAGCCAGAGCGAGTTGGCGGCACGGTTACGGGCAAAAATGAAGAAAAACGGAGATCGCGACTGAAGCAACAGAGTAGTAACGTCATACGAATAACGTGCTAATCACGCGCTAATCACCCGCTAATCACGCGCTTTTTGATAATAAATAGATAATAAAATGGAGGAGATTTACCACATACCGGCAATGTTAAAAGAGACGATAGCGGGTTTGGCAATCAAGCCCGGTGGCGTGTATGTGGATGTCACTTTCGGGGGCGGAGGACATAGCCGCGCTATTTTGGAGAAGATAGCCTACCCCC
>DGVB01000027.1 GCA_002395805.1 Bacteroidales bacterium UBA4295
ATGAACACGGTTTTACTATCTATCCTGGGAAAATCAGTACATCTAACACTTTCCGTCTTTGTGCTTTGGGCGCAATAGATGAACCGGATATTGTGGCTTTCTTTGATGTGTTTGAAAATGCATTAGATCAATTTGGAATCCGTCATGAATAAGACAGCAGTAATAATGGCCGCAGGTATGGGCACGCGTTTTGGCGAACATACCAAGTTGATGCCGAAAGGGTTTATTCCTTTTCACGGCAAAGCGATGGTTATCCGTAGTATAGAGACTTTGTTAGAATGTGGAATAGAGCGAATAATCATCGGAACAGGCTACCATAAGGAGTATTATGAAGCCCTGCAATCTAAATATCCGCAAGTGGAATGTTGCTTTAGTCCTCGTTATGCGGAGACGAATAGTATGTACACTCTCTGGAATTGTCGTGAATTAATAGGAGATGAAGATTTTTTATTATTGGAGTCAGACTTAGTATTTGAGAAACGCGTAATAGAGTGTTTATTAGAGTGCCCGCAAGAAAGCACAATGTTGATAACTCCGGTAACAAAGTTCCAAGACCAGTATTATGTGGAGATGAACGAGCAAGGAGAACTCACCAATTGTTCTACTGATCCGAATGCGCTGCATTATAGTGGTGAGTTGGTTGGAATTCATAAATTAACCAACGATTTTTATCGTATAATGTGTCGTGAGTACGAACAGATCGCAGATGAAAAACCGAAGTTGGGTTATGAATACGAATTGTTAGATATCTCGCAACGTATCGAACCGATGAAAGTGTTGTGCTTGGAGGGTTTGCAGTGGTACGAAATAGATGATGAAGAAGATCTGAAATTTGCAGAAGAAAGAATTAATTTATAGAACAATGAAATATATATCAGATAGTGAAATAAGAGCATTAGGCATTTCCCCTAAAGAGTGTGTAAAGTGGGTACGACAATCATTTGGAATGAAATATGATGCTCAATTACCACCCAAAAAGAGTGTACACCCGCAAGGCATAGATTTTTTTACATCAATGCCATGTTTGCTTCCGCCCCAATACGATAGTTATGGCGTAAAGATAGTATCTCGCATCTGTGGTCGCAAGCCTTCAATAAAAAGTGACTTACTTCTGTATAAAGCATCAACTGGAGAATTATTATCTTTAATGGATGCGGATTGGATAACACAGATGCGAACGGGAGCCGTTGCAGCTTTAGCCATAGAGACTTTACAAAAGACAAGTGCATCGGTCTATTCCTTTATCGGATTGGGAAGTACGGCAGATGCAACTATGGCTTGCTTACAAGCAATTTTGCCCATGGATAGACCATTTACAATCCGTTTGAAACGATATAAGGATCAGGCAGAGCGATTTGCTAAAAAATGGGCAAAGGCGAATTATACCTTTGTTATTGTTGATACAAATGAGCAACTATTGGATAATTGTGATGTGTTAGTTTCGGCGGTAACGGAAATGCCGGATTTGTTCTGCGCTGATGACACAAAATATCCAGAAGGCATATTGCTCGTTCCAATACATACACGAGGATTCCAAAACTGCGATTTATTCTTTGATCATGTGTATGCAGACGATAAAGGACACGTAGAAGGATTCAAATATTTCTCGCAATTTAAAGCGTTTAATGAGTTAAGTGAGGTGTTGTTGGAAAAAGTGCATGGACGAGAAAATGGCAAACAACGGATATTAGCATATAATATAGGGCTTGGGTTGCATGACGTATTATTTGCTACGAAAATTTATGAGAGATTAAAGAATGACTGAAGAATTATCAAAATCTACGATAGCGTAAGCATAATAAAGATAACCGAAACCATTAATACAACAATAGATTAATTAATCATGGAAGATTTATCAAAATATAATCCTGAAGGTTCTACACTGCGCAAAGCACAATTACGTATGTTGGATATACTCATTGAAGTAGACAAAATTTGCAGGAAGCATAAAATTGAGTATTTTTTGGATTCAGGAACGTTGTTAGGCGCGGTGCGTCATGGTGGTTTCATCCCTTGGGACGACGATTTGGATATCGCAATTAGAAGCGAGGATTTGCCCCGCTTAAGAAAGGCTCTTCAGAAAGAACTTCCTGACAATTTGAGCTATCAGGATAAAACGACAGACTGGAATTACTTTATGACAATAGGGAAAGTACGCGATAAGAAATCAGTGTTTAATGATCCTTATTTTAAACGTACAAAGGAAAGAGGAATATACATAGATATTTTTTTAGTAGAACCTATAGTGCCTTTATGGCTAAAGGATAGTGTCGATTTTGTATATATTCGTTGTTTGCGTGGAATTCATAATTATAGTGATAGGGTTATAGAAAAAATTTTAGGTTACCTATGCTATCTGCCATCTGTAATTGCAGTACAGACATGTAAATGGATAGCAAAGTTAATCAATCCCAAGAAAATAGGGAGGGCATTTGGATTTAAGTCTGTAATGTATATTGACTCGGATATAATATACCCGGTAAGAGAAATCCAGTTTGAGGGGCATACATTTATGGCTCCAAGTAATATAGATGCCTTTTTGAAGAATTTATATGGCGATTACATGCAAATACCGCCGGAGGATAAAAGGGTAACACATTTAGCAGAAATAACTTTTTTGGACGAACAATGAACATCCTCTTTGTAACAAATAAAAATGTCTATCCGTTGATAGGAGGAATAGAGCGGATCACGTATTCGGTGGCGGAAGCGCTACGGAATATATATGGAATTCGTTGTTTTTCGCTATATACACAGGAAAATAAATTTGGAAAGACGACAGAGAATGTTTTTATTAGCAAAACTTGTTTACAGGCGGACAATCCCGTTGCTAAAATTGCAGATTTATTGCAAAAAGAAGCGATAGACGTAGTAATAGCACAAGGTTCTGATAGCAGAGTTAACAATTTAATGCCCATGCTCCGCGAAGCGGTTGATCGGTGTACGGGAGTAAAACTTTTCTTTGTATATCACCAGATGCCGGGTTTTGAATTAGTGCCAATGGATAGAGAAACTCTATTCAATCGTATATGGCATGGCAATACATATGCGGCTTTGAAGCAAATTATCACTCAAGTGCTTCTTGCTCTTTCTCCGAGATTGTCGCAGAAAATGATTGAAAAGAAATATAAAATACCATATCAAAAGGCTGATAAGGTGGTTCTTCTATCCAATAGTTTTATTCCACAATATAACCACTTTGTAGGAGGAGATAAAAACCATTATAAGGCTATCCCCAATATGGTTTCTTTCCTTTCTCAAGAATTAGCGGGTAAAAAGCAAAAGGAAGTATTGCTTGTCTCGCGTATGGACGAACGGCAAAAAAAAGTTTTGGCAGCCTTGAAAGTATGGCGAAGAATTGATCCACAAGATTGGAAATTAAACATTGTAGGATATGGTGAGGACTTAGAGTACTATAAGCACTTGGCGTCCAAATGGAAATTACAGAATATATCTTTCGAAGGCCTGCAAGATCCACTGCCTTATTATCAACGAGCAAGTATCTTTTTAATGACTTCGGCTTTTGAAGGTTGGGGGCTTACTATTACTGAGGCACAGCAATGTGGATGTGTGCCGATAGCTTTTGATAGTTATAGCGCGGTGCATGATATTATTCAATCGGGCAGAAACGGCTATATCGTGCCCAATAATGATGTTGATGGATACGCACGCGTGCTTCAAGAATTGATGAATAATGATACATTGCGTGCTGAGATGGCTGCTAATGCACAAAAAGACGTACAGCGTTTCTCCCGCGAAAATATAGCTAAACAATGGAAAACACTACTCGAAAATCTATGATTAAAGTATCCGTTATTCTGCCGGTATATGGTGTGGCAGAGTATATCGTGAAATGTACAGAGTCTCTTTTGGCACAAACGCTGCAAGAGATGGAGTTTCTCTTTGTGGACGATAGAGGACCTGATAATAGTATCGAACTGTTGAAACAGATTATCAAGGGTCATCCTCGTGAGAAGCAGTTCCGTATTTTAACACCGGAGCATAACTTGGGAGCCGGCATGGCGCGTAATTTCGCCATCCCGGAGGCGAAAGGAGAATATATTGCGTTCGTTGATTCGGATGACTGGATTGAGCCGGATATGTTCGAACGCCTATATAATCGCGCGAAGGAACAAGGGAATACGGATCTTTGTATGTGTCAAGCGAGCAAGGACTATTTGGATGGCACTCCGTCGGAGATATTATCCAATCCTGAAGTGACAGAGGGAGCGTTCACCCCCGATAAGCGTGCATTCTTTTTGACGCATTATGTAAGTTATTTCTGGACATTCATCTATAAGCGAGAAATGATTGAAAAGTATGCAATCCGCTATCCGGAGGATCGTAGTGCCGATGATAGTTTTTTTCTGGCTTGCGCGCTAATGACAGCTAAGTCAATATCGCGAGTGGATGCTCCATTTTATCACTATCTTATTCGTCCAGGGTCGGTTTGTACAACGAAGGATAGTGTGAAATACAAGAAGCGACTCATCGTATTCTCCAAACTCATGGATTATGCGAAGCAGCAGGGTGTGTATCCTGAGTATCAACAGGAAATAGATTTTCTTTATATCAAGAAAGGCTATCTTTCGACGTTGGTGAACTATGTGGTCAACGCATTGGAACCGAAGAAAGAAGTATTCGAAGAAGTCTATCAAAAATTTCTGCAAGAAGTGCCAGCATATAAGCAGAACGTATATCTAAAGAAAAAAAAGGTATTGCGTCTGTTGGTAGTTATTTGCCATTTATGTCCCCAAGTGGCAACGCAGTTATTACGTTATTATGCTAGAAAAAACAGTATAGTAGGATAATATGAAACAATACGATTATCTCATTGTCGGAGCAGGACTCTTTGGCGCTACATGTGCCTATAGACTTCATCAGATAGGCAAGAAATGTCTGGTGATTGACCGTCGTCCGCATTTGGGCGGCAATGTGTATTGTGAGAATATAGAGGGAATTCACGTACATACTTACGGAGCCCATATTTTTCACACAAGCAACAAGCAAGTGTGGGACTTTGTGAATAGTTTTGTTCCGTTTAATCGCTACACCAATAGCCCGATAGCTAACTATCATGGAGAGCTGTATAATCTGCCGTTTAATATGAATACATTCTGCCAAATGTGGCCGGATGTGAAAACCCCTCAAGAGGCAGAGGCGCGCATCAACGAACAGAAGGCAGAGGCGGTAGCCGCATTAGGTGGCCGAGATCCGCAGAACTTGGAGGAGCAAGCCCTGTGTCTGGTCGGGAAAGATATCTTCCGGAAACTCATCAAGGAATATACGGAAAAACAGTGGGGACGTGATTGTAAAGAGCTGCCTGCTTTTATTATCAAACGCTTGCCGGTGCGTTTTGTATTTGACAATAACTATTTTAATGACCTTTATCAAGGAATACCTATTGGCGGCTATAACGTGTTGATTGAGAAACTGCTGGAAGGCGTGGAGACCAAAACGAATTGCGACTTCTTTACGGAATACAAAGATCATTGGCATGAGATAGCCGATCGATTGATCTATACCGGACAATTGGATGAGTATTTTTGTTTCCGTTTCGGTCGTCTGGAATGGCGTACCGTTACATTTAAGACGCGCATAGAGGACATACCGAACTATCAAGGGAATGCAGTTATCAATTATACTTCGCACGAGAAGCCTTTCACCCGAGTGATTGAGCATAAGCATTTTGAGATGTTTGGTCAAGCGGTATATGATGTCCCAAAAACGGTAGTGAGCGAGGAATATAGTACGGAATTCAAGCCCGGCATGGAGCCGTATTATCCGGTTAACGATGTACGCAACAATGCCTTGGCAGAGCAATATAAACAATTAGCCGCCAAAGAAACGGATGTTCTCTTCGGCGGCCGATTGGCGGAGTATAAGTATTACGATATGGCTCCTATCATTGAGCGGGCGTTAGGATTGGCTTTTTAGACCTCCAAGCTGGCCATGACAGGAGTATTACGCTAATCAATAAGATGATAATCACACAAGCGTAGCCTAATTTATCCCAAACCAAGGCATCCGGAGTAAAGGTCATGGTCAGTTGATGGTCTCCTGCAGGAATGATTGCAGCACGTAGTACATAGTTAACGCGACCTATCGCTACTTCTTTTCCATCCACGTATAAATGCCATCCATGTGGATAATAAATCTCCGAGAAAACGGCTATACGGTCATTACTCGTTGAGGTACGATACTCTATGGTATTCGGGGTGTATTTGGTTAACACAATATTGTCTGAGGCATCCGGCATGGTTTCGCAACTTAGTACTTCGCGGAATTTCTCATCCGCTACGGCTGTTTTATGCAGATCCAATGTGTTCAATGCGGCACTCTCGTCATCCGGTGTGGGGACAAACTGCACTTTGTTCACAAACCATGCATTACCCATCGCATCCGGGTTAGGATAAACACCTTGCTGGGTGACGATATACTTGGTGTTCAGCATGTTCAGTACATTCCAGTTCATTTTACTGATATGCTCGTCAATCAAGTCTTGGTAGCGGCGCAATTTAACTGCAGAGTATCCGCCGATGGATTTGAGTCGATAACTCGTACGTGAGTCGTTGAAAGTATTCGTATTTAGATTCAGCACGCGGTAGTCCAAACTCTTGTCTTGCAAAATCTGCTCCTCCCATGGCTGCATCTTGAAGTAGGCTTCGTTATCTTTCTGTTTGATGAAATTATCGTCATTGAAGAAACGTTTGTTAACCGGTACCATATCCGCAAGTACCAATACTGCCAAGCCAGCGTAGAGGATAAAAGCATGCATCGGTTTGTCCTCTTTCTGTTTCTGCCATGCGTACCAAAAGGTGAGCGCAAAGCCAAGAGCAACAAAAAGCAGACTCCTCCATGCATCCGCTTTCGCCATCGCGGTGCGTTGGTCCAAGATCGCGTCGTACAGCCATCCCGGCACTTGTCCTTTCCACTGCGCATCGTAAGTGCTTGACATATCTGCACTCCCGACAAAAGCAGCACTTAATAAGCATATAACCCCTATCACTCCGCCGGCGATAAAGAGACTGTTGCGCAATTTAGGCCATTCCACTTCACCGTTGACTATTTTCTGTAAACCCATAAAACCAAGCAGCGGCATCGTAATTTCTGCGACAACCAGAATCGATTCTACTGCGCGGAACTTATTGTACATCGGGAAATAATTGAAGAATAGCTCTGTCAGCCACATCATATTTCTTCCCCAAGCCAGGAAAATAGACATCAGCGTAGCAAACAGCAATGCCCATTTATACGGTCCCGGCACAATAAGTAAACCCAAGAGGAATAAGAAACACACAATCGCTCCGACATACACAGCTCCACTGGTAAACATCTTTTCTCCGCGATAGGTAGGCGCATGAGCGCAGAACTGCTCCGCATCGCGTTTGGAAATACCTTTCTTTCGCATCGCTTGGCTCAATTGGCTGTCTTTGCCTAAGTTATATCCGCTGGCACCGCCTTCCCAGTTCGGGATAAGAAGTGTCATGGTCTCGCCCTTGCCATAGCTCCAATCGGTTGCGTATTTGATGTCCAGACCCTCGGCAGGTTTGTCTTGCGCTTGTTTCGTTAGCTCGCTATGCCCTCCGCGCATGGTCTCCTTTAAGTACTCATTATTGAGCATGAGATAGCATGATTTGCTACCGATGATAAGTAATAGACACGCTATGCATATACTTGCACTAATCCCAAGATTTTTCCATGCTTTTTCCCCGATTTTTATCCATATTTCAGCTATAGCCATTACGCCAATCAGCATTGCAATGTAATATGTCATTTGCGGGTGTAGAGTAATACTTGCTACCGCAAAAAGGAGCATAATGGGTATCCCCCACCAATATTTCTGCTTAAACACCAAATGCATGCCTCCTACGATAGCTGGCAAGAAACCTAAAGCGATGGCTTTGGTGACGTGACCTGCTGGGATAATAAGGAAGAAATAGGTACTCATTCCCATCGCCAGCGCTCCTGCGATACTAATCCACGGATTGATGCCGAAGCATAGAAGCAAAATGAAGAAACAGAGAAAATATCCAAAAATGATACCCATCGTTTCCTCTAAACCTAAATGAAGCACGTTGCGTATCCAAATATGGGCGACTTTATGCGAAGGTATGTGTGAATCTATCTGATAGGTCGGCATTCCGCTGAACATTGAACCTGTCCACCAACATGATTCTCCTGTTTGCGCACGATATTCTTGTGTTTGATGTGCAGCACCTTGCCAGTTCAAAGTATCGCCGGCATGTAGCACTTTGCCCTCCAATATCGGGCTGCAATACAGTATTGTGAAGCCAACAAATACCACGATCGCCGCTATGTAGGGCGCAATTTTCTTCCAATCTATCTTCATTGTTTGATCATTTTACGTATTTCACATAATTCCTCTTTCACCCGTAGTAAGATATCCAATGCCGCTTGGCGGGAGTCCGAATGTTTCTCATCGTTCTTTAGTTCGCGACGGATGGCCTCGATGCGCGTGATATGCAGTTCATCGCGGATATATTTGATTCGTTTGATTACTTCCTGATCCTCACGGGTGTAATACCTGTTCCCATGCCCATCTTTACGAGGACTCAGTTCCTCGAACTCTTTCTCCCAATACCGCAACGTAGAAGCCGGCACTCCGGTCTCTTGCTCTGTCTCGCGAAGCGAGAAATATTTTTTCTCTTGGTCTGCCATTATTTGCAAATCTTCAGTTTCTTTCCCGCGCGGATATTATCGTTCTTCAGTCCGTTCCATTGCTTGAGTTGCTTTACGGTACAATGAAATTTCTTGGCAATAGTGCTTAGACTGTCTCCGTTTTTAATGGTGTAATACGTCACGCCGTTGACCCGGTAGGCTCCATTGACGGACGTCACTTTCGCCATATCTATCTCGGCTCTCCGATTATTGATTAGGCTATCCGCTTTATAGGCAATAATAGAGTCCTCCTGGTCAATATAGAGCCCGGCTTTCTCTGAGGGAAGGCATAGAGTATAAGTGCTTCCTCCGGGCAATATATCTCGCGAGTACTGCGGATTGAGCCGGCGCAATTCATCCATCTCTATTCCCAGATTTTCGCTAACCTGCTGCAAGTGCATCCGACGGGTGGTACAGATGGTATCTGTAATCATGGTCTTCTCTGCCGGGGCTTTGCAAATCCCGTGCTCCTGCCCATAATTCATCGCGTAGTTAGCCGCTATGAAAATCGGCACGTAGTTTCTCGTTTCGCGGGGCAGGAAAGGATAAATAGACCAGAAATCACGTTTGCCCCCTGCACGACGGATGGCCTTGTTGACATTGCCGCTACCGCAGTTGTACGCCGCGATCACCAAGTTCCAATCATGATAGACGGCAAACATGCTGCTTAAGAAACGGCATGCCGCTTCTGTGGATTTCAACGGATCCATACGTTCGTCCACCAGTGAATTGATCTCCAATCCGAATAACTTACCTGTAGCCGGCATGAACTGCCATAGTCCGGCTGCGCCTGCGTGAGAACGCGCCAAGGGGTTCAATGCAGACTCAATAATCGGTACGTATTTTAATTCGTATGGCAGGTTATATCGCCCAAGCGCTTCTTCAAAAATCGGGAAATAATACTCGCTCATGCGCATCATTCGAGCTACTTGCTTCGGGCTGCGTTTGACATACCGAAGGATAAAGGCTTTGATGCGCTCGTTGTAAGGCAACTCTATCACGCATGGCAAGGCCTGAAGGCGAGCCTTGTAAACCGAGTCGGGTAGAGTGGTGGTGTCATGCATAGCTATGCAATCGGTCGTGTCCAGCCATCGCAGACTCCAATCCATCGCACGCAACTCTATATCACTCAACACACTGTCATTCCAGCGCATATAATACGGCTGTACGGGAACAATCGTGTCTTCCTCTACGGAGGAACTGTCTGCTACTTGCATCGGTACTAATTCCAAAGACTCTACTGAGATAGAATCAGATCCGATACTATCTGTCGCCAAACTGTCCTGCGCGATTTCTTGTGCGCTCATGGCGATCGACGCACAGAGGGCACATACTATTAACATAATCTTCTTCAAAACTGTATTGCTACTTTTATTTCTGCGCTCCTTTGGCGCTGTAAATCATAATAAATCTGCGGTTCCACATTCAGAGTCAAATCCGGTGAGATATCGTAGTCGAATAACTGCGCATCTACATAGGCGTCAATGAGACTTAGCGCATATACTACCACCGTTGCCAATATTGAATAATCCCGATAGCGATGGTAGGTGTTCTGGCGGTTTTTGAGCGTATTCATCCATGTGCCCGACCCGCCTACGTTAGCCAGCGTATATCCATCCGGCAGTACTGCGATATAACTCTTACTCGGATCTTCTGTTACTGTCCCCGCCTGGCTGTCATTATACAAATCCAGGTAAGCAGTCTTATACCCGCTGTATCGGTTTTGCATCATACTGATAGCATATCCGCATCCCATGAATGCGCCATAGACGATTGGTAACTTCCAGTATGATTTATTGTATATCTGTCCTGCTCCGGGAACAATAGCTCCTAACCATACTGCTTTGATGGCATCCGGTTTTTTCGTTAAATCTACATAATACCGATAGTCCTCCTCTGCCGCGGCTGTTGTGTCCGGCTGGTAATAAATACTGTCCTGATGGGCATAAACCATCAGCGGCAGGAATAAGAGCCATATGATGAAACGGAGTTTCAAATTAATTTCTCTGCAATCCTACTTAACTCTTCTTCATTGGAATAAGAAATTACCACCTTGCCCTTGGCCACTTTTACTTTAGTACCTAAGGCGAGGCTCAGTTCTTTCTCCAGCGTAACATAAGGATTAGTCTCTTTGTCTTTAGGCTTCTTTTGTTCGGTCTTTTCGCTCTGTGCCAGTTCTTCCACTTTGCGCACCGACAGACCTTCGCGCAGAATGCGCTGGTACAATGCTAACTGTCTTTCTGCAGATGGTGTAGCCAGAATAGCACGGGCATGGCCCATGTCTATCTTTTTCTCCTTGATGCCCACCTGAATCTCAGCCGGCAGTTTCAGTAGACGCAGATAGTTAGCTACCGTAGCGCGTTTTTTCCCTACGCGTTCTGCCATCCGCTCCTGCGTCAGGTTGTATTCGTCCATCAGCCTTTGATAAGCAAGGGCTATCTCAATGGCATCCAAATCTTCACGCTGGATATTTTCAATCAGCGCCCACTCCATCACCTGCTCATCCTTCGCAGTGCGGATATACGCCGGGATACGCTCCAATCCGGCAATCTTGCTTGCCCTGTAACGACGTTCTCCGGCGATGATCATATAAGTTCCGTCGCTGTTGTCACGCAGCGTGATAGGAGAAATCACACCGTGCTCACGGATCGAATCCGCTAATTCCTGCAATGCCTCTTCGTCAAACGTGCGTCTCGGCTGGTCGGGATTAGCAATAATAGCACTGATCTCGATTTCCGATATCGAACTACCGCCATTGGTATCTACATGCGAGGTATCTATCAGAGCATCCAGACCCCGCCCTAAACCTGTCATCTTTTTCATTTGTTTCGTGCAATTAGTTCTTTTGCTAAACTGGTGTAATTCTTTGCGCCCTTTGAACTGGGGTCGTATTCCAATACCGACACACCATGCGAAGGAGCTTCGCTCAAACGTACATTACGCGCAATAACAGTATTGAAAACCAAGTCGCCGAAATGGCGCTTCACCTCTTCATATACCTGATTGCTTAGTCTTAGACGATTGTCAAACATCGTCAGTAAGAAACCTTCAATCTTCAACTGCGGGTTCAGTTTCGATTTAATGATCTTGATTGTATTCAGCAGTTTGGCTATGCCCTCTAAAGCAAAGAATTCGCATTGTACCGGAATAATTACGCTGTCGCTTGCCGTCAGCGCATTGACAGTAATTAAACCCAGAGAAGGACTACAATCAATCAGGATATAGTCGTACTCGTCCCGTATTTGTGCAATCACATTTTTCAGCAATTGCTCCCGGTGCTCCAGATTCAGCATCTCTATCTCTGCTCCCACCAGATCGATATGACTCGGGATGAGGTTTAGGTTCTTGGTGTTGGTGGCCACAATCGCTGTATGCGGATCAACTCCGTTAACCAGACATTCGTAAATCGTGTTGTCCAGTTCGCGGATCTCCACCCCCAGACCGGACGAGGTGTTCGCCTGCGGGTCGGCATCGATCAGCAACACATGTTTGCCTTGCTTGGCCAGTGCTGCGGCTAAGTTGATGGAGGTCGTCGTCTTACCTACGCCTCCTTTTTGATTCGCTAAGGAAATAATTTTACTCATATTTGTTGTACTATAGTTTCTGCATTAATTTCTCGGCAGGCAAAATTGCCGTATCGGCAATGGCTTGTACCGTGGCAAGTACAGGGGCGGCAGCGCAGGTCATGTCGCTGGATGATATCTTCTTCCCTCTGTTTCCAGCCGGCGAAACCTATCATGGGGTGCGTCGCGCACCAGACGCTAATAGCTCTCAGCCCTACCAAACTGGATAGATGTTGGTTCGCGCTGTCCATACAGATCATTACGTCCAGTTGGCGCATGAGTTCCAGTTCTTCTTTCAGTTTTAATTGCCCCGCTACGCTCTCCGTACGAGGAAAAACACTCGCCCACTGGCGCAGCATCTCGCATTCCACTTGCCCGGCTCCGAAAAGGAATACACGCGTGTCCGGGTCTGTTGTCAATAACTCAATGATATCTTTTGTTACGCGGTAAGGTAACATATTGGATCGGCTTTTGGCGAAAGGAGCCAAACCAATCCATCGCCCTTCTTTTTTCCCGAATCGCTCGACTACCACTTGAGCTGCAGTGCCATTTACCGGCAGGGCTTCGAATGCATCGTTCGTTTCCAGACCTGCGCGGCGGAAAGCATCGCGGTATCGGTTAAACTCACTCGGTAATTGCTTCTTGCCGATGCCGAAGAGTGTAATTAGATGTTTTCTCCATCGCCCGTATCGAACGCTTGTCACTTTCTTGCCGCTCAGCCTCATGAGCCCGCGTAATATTCGTGTGCGGAGCACGTCCTGCAAGTCAATTACTGCATCGATCTTGTCTCGCAAATCCCGCCAGAGAGCAAATACTCCTCGCCAGTCCAGATGATTGTCAACCTCCATAAACTGCACATTCGGCATGGATGCGAACATAGACGCAAGGTCTTTTTTGGCAGCGAAGATAAACCGATCATTCGGATAGCGCTTGCTGAGCGAAGCAACAACAGGAACTGTCATTGCTACATTGCCCAAAGTAGCCAAACGAAGGATCAGATATGTCATGTCTTATTATAGTTGTATCGCGTCAAACCAGTCCTGGTCGGTCGGGAACGACAGTTCGCTATTACTCCATTCGCTCCAGCAGGCACCGAAGAAATAAGTCAGCGTGTCGCCTAAATTATACGGACGTACCGCATACAGCACGTCATCCTGAACATTGATTGATGCCCCGTTCGGAATCACTACGGCCAGATAGGAGCGCCCTTGGCTCGTAGAACCGTTGTACTCGTAGTTCATCTGCGCGGCCGTCTTGTCGCTCAGCGCATCTTCCGCGTAAGCTGCTATACCGCAATGATCGCAGGTATAGATGTTATCTACGCTGTCGTGGATACAGATACCGCCTCCGACCCACATTTTACCTTCGTATGGCATCTTCCCGCTCAATACCACATCTGCGCGGTTTAGCATCTTGCCGGCTTCGGCAGTGATGGTGATAGACTCATGTAAAATATGTCCGAAGACATCCAGACTGTCGTATTCCAACTTGAAAACGAACTTGTCCGGCGTCTGCTCCAGTATCTCCCATCGGTCATATGCGCCGCCGACATAGATTTTGTCTTCCGGGTCGTCATCTATCATCACTACCAGTCCTCCTGCACCGCAGGTATGTCCCACTTTGTAGCAGTCCAGACCTTTGCCGTAGTTGATGTGATACGGTTTTCCTAATACATGCTCGCGGTAGTAGAAACTGTCCACGATGAGTTCGGGCGAGGCTTTGAGCCATAGATCCACACCATTGCTCGGGTTCTCCGGTCGCAGCGCAGGACCGTACATGCGGAAAGCCGCATACTCATTCTCCCATGCGAAATCATCTTTTCTCTCCGGTACAAAACGACCGTATACTTTGGGTTGCACCGTCTCTTTCTGGCAGGCGGTCAGACTCAATAATGCAATCAGAAAAAATAAAATCTTTTTCATTTCGGCTGCCTTCCAATATATGCGAGGATACCTCCGTCCACATAAATAATTTGTCCGTTTACTGCATCGCTTGCGTGGCTGGCGAGGAACACCGCCGTTCCGCCCAACTCATCCGGCTCCAGCCACCGTCCGGCAGGGGTTTTGGCGCATATGAACGCATCAAACGGATGCTTGCTACCGTCTGCTTGAGGCTCGCGGAGCGGAGCCGTTTGAGGGGTGGCAATATAACCCGGTCCAAGGCCGTTGCATTGGATGTTGTACTCGCCGTACTCCGAGCAGATATTGCGCGTCAGCATCTTCAGACCGCCTTTCGCCGCCGCGTACGCGCTCACGGTTTCGCGACCCAACTCGCTCATCATAGAACAGATGTTGATGATCTTGCCTTCGCGGCGCTCCATCATCTCCGGAAGCACGGCGGCAGAAACGATATACGGTGCCACAAGATCAATATCAATCACTTGCTGAAACTCCTCGCGTTTCATCTCGTGCATCGGGATACGTTTGATGATACCGGCATTGTTGACCAGAATATCAATCTGTCCCACCTCTTTGTGAATCCGCTCTACCAGCTCTTTCACGGCCTTCTCGTCCGTCACGTCGCATACATAGCCGTGTGCGTTCTCAATCCCTTCGGCATGGTATGACTCCATCGCTTTATCGATAGCTTCCTGGCTGCGGGCATTAAAAATAATATTGCTTGCCCCGGCTTGAGCAAAAGCCTTTGCGATTGCAAAACCGATACCGTAGCACGCGCCTGTCACCCAGGCGTTCTTGCCCTCCAAACTAAATAAATTCTTCATATTATTTCAAGTCTGTAATCTTGCTGAAATCCTGATCTCCGTAGTCGAGGTTTTCGCCGCCCATACCCCAGATAAACGTATAATTGTGGGTTGCTGCAGCGCTATGTATAGACCATTCCGGACTCAAAACGGCTTGGTTTCCTTTCATCCAGATGTGGCGTGTCTCTTCTACCTCGCCCATGAAATGGCATACAGCTTGCTCTTCCGGCACTTCGAAATAGAAATACGCTTCCATACGACGGCTGTGAACGTGTGCCGGCATCGTGTTCCATACGCTGCCCGGAGCCAACTCTGTCATACCCATCTGCAACTGGCAGGTAGGCAGTACTTGGTTCACCAGCATCTTGTTGATGTCGCGCTCGTTACTCATCTCCAGACTTCCCATATGCGCTACTACGGCGTCCGCTTTCGTCACTTTCTTGTTCGGGTATGCGCAATGTGCGGTCGTAGAGTTGAAGTAGAACAGAGCCGGTTTTTGGGCATCCAGACTCTCAAAACGAACCTCGCGGTCGCCGCGGCCTAAATAAAGCGCCTCTTTGTAGTCTAACTCAAATACCTCATCGCCTGCAATAACTCTTCCTTTACCGCCTACATTGAAGATACCCATCTCTCGGCGGGTCAGAAAATACGGTGCCTTCAGCGGGTCAATGGCTTCGAGCAGCAAACTCTCGCCTACCGGCATCGCACCGCCTACGATCATACGGTCGTACATGGAGTAAACCATATTTACTTCGTTTTTTACAAACACGTTCTCGATCAGGAAATCTTTTCTTAACCGAGTCGTGTCATAACTCTTCGCGTCGATCGGGTTCGACGCATACCGTACTTCATAATTCGTTTTCATGCTATATACGTAATTTTTAATTTTTAATTTTTAATTTCTCTCTTCGGCGCACAGGCATCAGCCACCCTAAATTGACGCTCAGGTCCATCGGGTTAGCCATATTATGTTTGTCCGTCACGGTCGTACCTAATACGCCGCCTAATGAGAAATCATATCGTATCTCCAACTGGTATGTACCCGCCTTGCGGGTTTTGAATAGCAGACCTGTGCCGGCAGCCAGACCCCAGTCAAACGGATGGGTGATAGTGTTGCTCTCATCTTTGACGCAATAGCCGATCTGCGGACCCAGGTTAAAGAACCAGCGGCATACTTCTCCGCCGAAATTGAGATGCATCAGAATCGGCAGTTCGATATAATGCAAATTATGCGGCGTGCCGTTCTGCGTCCAGCCTCGGTGCTCGTAGTTCAGCTCCATCTGAAAATGGCAGTATTTATGTCCGGCATAGCGGAATACCATACCTCCGTTGCCGCCGAGCACACAGGCCTTGGTGATAGGACTCATTCCGCTCTCGCTCGGCATGAATAATACAGTTCCGGCCGAAACACCGCCGTGGACACCCAGATAAAATTCCGGCTGTCTCAATCGCGGCTGCGCACTCATTGCGACTATGCACATCGCGCCCGCTAACACGGCTATGACTCTCTTAATTCTAACCACTAACCTCTAACCTCTAACCTCTAACCTCTAACCTATTTCACTACTACCTTCACGCATTCGTTCTGGTAGCCCCCTTCGCCTACCTGTTGCCAGCGAACCTGGGACTGCATGCCTGTGGATTCGTTTTCTCCTTGCAGACGAAGTACCAGTGCTTTCATCAAGTCGTATCCCAGCAGGTCGTACCTCGGTAGATCGCATACATGTTCGTTCTTGTATGTCTCCGACCACATGGCATCATAGATGGCGTGCTCGTCCTCTACCGTGAACATAGAGGTATATACCTGCGGCAGATTGATTTTCTCTTTCTGCCAGCTGTACTGGCTCACGATTCGAATTCGGTATCCCGCTTCCTGCAGTTTGGCAATATGCGGCAGTAAGATTCGGATAGGTTGATACCGGTCGCTATGCAGAATAATAATATTCTCTGCATTGTTGTCCAATGCGTACGCAGCACTGTCGTTCATCAGGTCGCGCAGAGCCAGACCGCTGTAGTTCAGTCCGCTCCGTTTCATCTGCTTGCGTAGTGTGCGGATAGAAGAAGCAATGTCGGCTTCACGTACCTCAATGGCTACGAAACGGCTGTTTGCTTGTTGCGCCATCCATGCGCATAGACTGTCTGCTTCTTGTTGGTCCGTGGAGTTGAACTGCATCAACTGGCTGTAATGCGCTAAATCGACATCGTCGCTGAATGGTAACATCAGCGGCACTTTGTGTGTTTCGCACCAGGCTGCCATGCGCTCTATCTGGATCGGATAAACCAAACCCAGGATAGCTTTGATGCTGTCTAACTCAGTGCTGTCGCATAGTTCGTTCACTTTCCGTTCGCTCCGCTCCGTGTCATAGACACGCAGACGATATAAAGTACTGTCGTTCTGCAGGTCGCGAAGTGCCAGAAGAGCTCCTTGGTAGAACTCCATCATTCGCTCTGCATTGCCGCTGCGCTTCGTCTGCTGGCTCTCAAACGGTAACATCAGTGCCAGTTCGATTACTTTGCGCGGGTCGCCCAGGATAGTATCTTGCAGGATTGAATCTGTTGCCGCTGAATCCATAACGACAACCACTGTCTCATCATTAAGCTCCGCAGGTACATCATGAACCGGCTTTTCCGCATCATCAGGCTGCTGTGCTACTACCACTCGTTCCTCCTTCACTGTCGTTTCCACCACTCGGGGCTTCGTCTCGATAATAACCGGCCTTCCGGTAGGGATAAGCAAGGTCTCGCCGTAGTGCAAACCGCGCTCTTTGAGTTGCGGGTTAAAGCGAATGATCTCGCTTTGGCTTACATTGAAATTAACCCCCACACGGTATAAACCGATACTCTTCTCCACCTGATAGCGGTACACTTCCTCGCCGTTCACTGTGTCCAGCGGGTAATTCAGCAACTCCTCTGCCGCCGCAGGCAACACCAGCGAGGCGAGAATAAGCATAATTAATGTTCCTCTTTTAACTATCATAATTCTTTCGACTTTTGTCTTTCACCTTTCACCTTTCACCTTTCACCTTTCATCTTTCACCTTTCACCTTTCACCTTTAAACTTTAAACTTTCACCTTTAAACTTTAAACTTTCACCTTTCACCTTTCATCTTTCACCTTTCACCTTTCACCTTTCATCTTTAAACTTTAAACTTTAAACTTTAAACTTTCAACTTTAAACTTTCACCTTTCACCTTTCACCTTTCACGTATTTTCTCTTTCGTATTACAAATACTATGCCGCCGATAATAGCCAGTATTGCTACCGGCAGAATAGTACTGATAGCTTGCACTTGTTGCCGTTCCTCATGCGCCCGTTTGTCATTCAGCAGCCGCAGTGCGATGCTCTTCTCGCGTAGCGAGATCAGTCCCTCGCTGTCAGTCAGCCATAGCATCGCATTAGCGGCGAAATCGCGGTTGGAGAACTGCATGCCGCTGTAGCGGTCATATCCCATCGGCAGCACTTGCCCTTTCTGGGTCTCGTTCAGCAGGATGCTTCCGCTGCCGATGACTACTTGCCGGGTCTTGGCGCTTGTCTTGCGGATCGGTTCGTCACTCTCGATGCCTTCCGGTATCATCCGATGGGCAAAAGCGCTGGGGAAAACACCCTCCATCGATACTGCCACCGGCACGTATTGGTATTGGAAGGCCGCCATGTCGGGATTGAGATCGTTGAGATCCACCTCACCCGGTGTGGCAGTTACACGGCTGGCTGTACTGGTCGCTAATAGCACCCGTTTCTCTATTCCGTCTTCGCCGCCCACAGCGTCAATCGGACTGACGAAGGTGCTCATCACCTGACCCATATTCTTGGTTATCGGACTGCCCTGGCTGGTCAGTAAAAGAGGCGCGTAGGTCCACGGCATAGGCTGCAGGTTAGGCTGAGAAGGATCGCTGCTTACATTCACCGGTATCGGCAGGCACTGGACATCTTGCACCAATGCCGGATTGACGCGTACACCATAGCGGAAGAGCATGTCCGTTAATCCTAATTCCAGGGGTAGGATAGGGGTGAAACCTTCGCTCTGCAGCACTGTTTCGCTGAATCGGACGCCGTTTAACGCCCATAGCACGGCCCCTCCGCGCATGATATACTGATCGATGACAAACCGCTCCTGTTCGCTGAATGCCGTCTGAGGATTCAATACAATCAACGCCTTGTATCCGTCTAAGATATGGACATCAATCAATTCATCATTGAGCGACGCAGTCGCGCTCATTCCATCATTGGAGGCAAGCCGCCCTCTGTCCACCTGGAAGTACTTGCTCAGCGCACTCATCAGATCGTAGGTGTGCGCTTCATCAGGCTCGCCGTGCCCTTCCAGGATGGCTACCCTCGGTGTCTCCGTCTGCTGCAGCAGATGCAATGCCTCCATGAAGGCGAACTCCAGCTGCTCAATGCTGGCGTTCAGGTTTTCTTCTCCGCTCAGACCGCGAGTGTTCTTCAGTAGCGTCACGACGGCTTTGCGACCCTTGTAACTCATGATAGCATACGGATAAACGGTCGTCTGTGCCGTCTTACCGTTCTGCTCGCGCTCATGAATCACAATCGGCCGCAGACCCAATGCCGCAAGGCTGTCCTTGGAAAAACTTTGTACATCGTACATCGTACATCGTACATCTCCGAAAACATTCATTTCGGCAATCGTCTCTTCAGTCGCTTTCTTCAGTCTCCGAAAACCGGCATTGAGGTCGCCCTCCAGCAGCAGCGTCACTTCGATAGGGGCATCACTCTGACGCAATAGCGCTTTGGACGCTTTGCTCAGACTGTAGTGCTTGTCGTCTGTCATGTCCCAACGAACCGGCAATAGGTAGGCTGCAGCGTTTAGCGCCGCCAGCACTCCGAACACTATGATGGCGCGCCGCATGGTCATTCGTAATTCGTAATTTTTAATTCGTAATTTTTAATTCGTAATTTTTAATTCGTAATTTTTAATTCGTAATTCGTAATTCGTAATTACTTCCTGATCTTCTCCCAAACCTCCTGGTTGATCTTCACTTCGTATTTCTCGCGCAGTTTCTTCACCCATTCTGCCTCCAGATAGTCCTGGTAGTCGGTCGTCACTTTGCCTTTCTCGTCGCTCCAAACCTCCGGTGCTTTCAGTTTTTTGCCGACACATTCAACGATCGGCAGCTCTTCGCTCGGAGTGAAGGTAGCCTTTTTGTCCTTGAATCCGAACTTGTCGATAGCGGCATTCTTGCCCTTTTCCCAAAGACCGTGCTGCACTTTGACATAAGTCACGCTGTCGCAGTTGACGCGTTTGGCGATATAGCTCTGTACGGAGTCCGCTGCTGCGCTCCGGATAATAGCTTTGGCTGCTTTGGCGCTACTCTTGTCTTTAGCCTGGATGAGGTAACCTTTCCATCTTGGAGCAGCCCATGTGTATTTCTTCTTGTTGGCTTTGAAGAATGCTTCCAGTCCTGCGGTGTCCTTTGCCGCTTTGTCCCATACTTCGCGCAGCGAAACCTCAAACAGCAGGATTCCGTCGTGGTACTCCTGTACCAGATGGCGCAACTCCGGATATTTCTCCTCCAGATGTTCGTCTGCATAGGTTTTTACCTCTGCGTCGGTCATCTCTGCCGGCAGATGGTATTCCGCACGGGTCTTGCGGACGAAACTCTTCTCCGCTTCCTGAACGCGTTCGTCGCGTTGTACCTGGCGCAAAATCTGTGTCCGCATCGAATCCAGCGGCTGAATACCGCGCTCGCCCTCTTTGTAAAGAATATGCCATCCGTACTGCGAACGCACGGGAGCGCTGATCTCGCCTACACCCATGCCGAATGCTGCATCTTCGAACGGCTTCACCATCATGCCTTTCCCGAACCATCCTAACTCGCCGCCGCGAGGACTACTGCCGCGGTCGTCCGACTCTCGTTTCGCCGTCTCAGCAAAAACCTCCTTCATCCTTTCATTTTCTTCCTTCAACCTTTTGTAAATGCTGTCTATCTCTGCTTTCTTGATGGCGTCCAGGCTGTCGGCCGGCACCATCTTCATGATATGGCTGGCTTTGACCTCCATATGGTCGCGCTCCTCTTCTACCAGCACGATATGGAATCCGTACTGTGTGCGGAATACATTGCTAATCTCTCCTACAGGGGTGTTATATACGGCCTCTTCCAGCGGATAGACGTAGCGGAACGGAGTGATCCATCCTAACTCGCCACCGGTCTGTTGCACACTCGGGTCGGTACTCAACTCTTTCGCTACGACGTCAAAAGCCTCTGGTTTCTGACGAACCAGTTTGGCTTTTTTGCCTTTACCTTTCATCACACCCTTCCCGATCGTTACGCGCTCCAGGGCTTCGTCGATCTTCGCTCTGGCTGCCGCTACATCCTCTGCGCTCGCGTTCATCGGGCATTGGATAGCGATATGTGCGGCGCGGCGGTCTTTGGCCATATGACGCCAACTCATCTCTACCAGGCTGTCCATCGCCGCTTCGTCCTGCAGGTATTTCGGCGTAGCCTGTGCGCGGTAGCCTTTCAACTCTTTCTTGAAACTCTCGGTCGTGTCAATACCTTGGCTCTCGGCTTCCGCTACTTTGAGTTTGAAATTGATGAACATGTCCAGGTATTCGTCCATCGTCTTGGGATCGATGGCGCCTGCCTGGTTGTTCTTCTCGTAGATGTACAAAAACTCTTCTGCACTCACGCTTTTGCCGTTGATGGTCATCAGGACACCCGAATGGCTATCCTGCTCCGGTTCTAAACCGCTCTGCGCCATGATATGCATACTCATAGCGGCTGCGGCTAAAAATAAAATTGTTTTTTTCATATATTTTAAACTTTAAACTTTAAACTTTCCACTTTAAACTTTCCACTTTAAACTTTCCACTTTAAACTTTCAACTTTAAACTTTCAACTTTCAACTTTCAAATATTTCTTGTAACTTTGTTCAAATAGTTTGACGGCATATCCCGGACTGCCGAGCACTTCGCCTCCGGAAGCGTTCATATGCCCGCCGCCGTGGAATACTTCGTTCGCCCATATGTTCACCGGCCGGTCGCCTTGAGAACGCAGCGAGATGCGGATGCGGGATTTGGGCGTGCCCGGTTTGGCGCGCTCCTCACGCATGAAGACCGAGTAATAGACATCCGCTATCTGAAGCGGCATATTCACGATCCCTTCACAGTCGCCCGTTTGGTAGTGGTATTGGTCTAACTCGTCCGCAGAAAGGGTGATGAGAGCCAGATGATACTCCGGGTAGATCCGCATCTTGCGGTACAGCGCGTAGCCGGCTAAACGCATGCGATCGGAGGAAAATTGGTTGAAAACGGCATTGTATATCTCGTCTTTCTTCACGCCCGCGCGTAGAAGAGAAGCGATGATGTCGTATAGCTCTGCGTTGGTGGAGTTATAACTGAAATTCCCCGTATCCGTCATCAGACCCGTATAGATACACGTCGCAATCTCTGCTTTCAGCGCAAGCGGTCCTACAGCGTCAGGCACACTTACCGTCACTTCTCCTACAGCAGGCTCAGCCTGCGGTCCTACAGCGTCAGCGGTCTTACAGCATAGCGGTCCTACAGCGCAGCGGTCAGCAGCTTCAGCTGCTATTAACTTATACACGATCTCGCATGCCGAACTCGCTCCGGAATCTACATGCTCCTCCACCCAGAGTCCGTCAGGCGAAGCCGGTCTTTCAGCGTTAGCGGTCTTACAGCATTGCGGTCCTACAGCGAAGCGGTCCATCAAGTGGTGGTCTATCAGCACTTTCGGTGCTGCATTCGCCATCATTTTCTCGCCCATCGGACCGATACGTTTGGGATCGTTGAAATCCGTGCAGAGGAACAGATCCGCCTCCGCAATCAGTCTGTCGCATGCGGAGGATTCTTTTTCGTAAATCTTCACCTCTTCAGCTCCCGGCATCCATCCCAAAAACGCCGGAAAAGCATTAGGCACTATCACCGTCACTTCTCCTACAGCAGGCTCAGCCTGCGGTCCTACAGCGTCAGCGGTCTTACAGCATAGCGGTCTTACAGCGAAGCGGTCCTTCACGTAATGCCACAGCGCCAGTGCCGATCCCATCGCATCGCCGTCTGGCGCCATATGCGTCAGGATCACTATTCGTTCCGCTTTATCGATTAATTCCTTCATACGTTAATTCCCTAATTCATTAATTCCCTAATCCCCTAATTCATTATTTATACTTATCGATTCGAAAAATTATTTTTTTATGTTTTTTGCTTTTGAAAGGCTTTTACCTGTTAAGGTGTGGAATTCGGTGATAAAAGCTATCTGAAAGTTTACTTTTAAGTAGTTTTTTACAGCGAATAACACATAGCGCGAAGCGCAAAAGCCTTCAAAAGGGTTTATTTATGTTTTTGTTTTAAATTATTAATCATTATTCTTATTTCGCTTCGCTCAAACGATTAATGCTTTGCAATATTCATTATTCATTATTCATTATTCATTGATCAAAACGGGCGCAAAGATACACAAAAATCGCCAATTATGCAAGAAATTAATGTTTTTTTTAAAAAAAATGCAGAAAAATTTGGTCAATTCAGAAAAAAGCAGTACTTTTGCACCCGCTTTCGAAAAATGAACTATCCGTAGGGTCCCTCGGGACGTAAACCGGCGGAGCGTTTGCGGACCGAAAAGCGTAGCTGCTCAATGGTGTAATGGTAGCACTACAGATTCTGGTTCTGTCTGTCTGGGTTCGAGTCCTGGTTGAGCAACAATAAATATGACTTCCCTAGTGGAGGTCATTTTTTTGTTGATTTAATCCGCATGGTCTTTAGCATAGCCTTTTGTTCAGCCGTGATACGATAACTCTCAACGGCTTTCTGAATGGTTTTGTTGTGCGTATCTTTCTCCAAGCGGCCTTGCTCGATATAGGGCATCGTGGCATCCCATTGTTTGGCAAGAGCGGTAGCAAAGAACCATGCCTGCATCATGCGGATGTAATACTCATTGCTCTTAATGGAGGCAACCCATTCTAAGTGTTCCGGTCGGAAAGCCTCATCCAAATAATAGCGCATTAGCATCCCCATTCCGAAACGGATGGTATAAGTATGCTTGCTCTTCGTCCACTTGCAGATGTGCGGTAACAGCTCTTGCGTATGTTTCTTAAAACATTTAGGCGATAATTGGTCACACGTCGCCCAGTTGTCCACGTACGGAAGGAAACGCTCCAGTTCTGCAATACAGGTGTTGAACTCTTTCTCCTCGCTTAGAATAAACGCGTGCAGTTGGTTTTCGTCAAAATAGCGATGTGGCAAACTATGCAAGAACTCTTGCGCAGCAGGAGTCTTGCAGATTTGCTTCGCCATTTTGCGTAGATTCGGAGTCCGTACGCCAATTACCGTCTCGCGTGAGACTGTCGGAAGCAACTTGCTTTGAAAGTCAGCATACGCCTTGTCTTGCAAATCAAAGAGTTGAGCGGTAATATCTACGCTATTTGTTTCCATTAAATCCAATCGGTAAAAACCGCCCTGTGCGACGGCAATAAGACTCATATTCTAAAACGTTCATTATTCGTTGGGCAATCTCTTCGGGATGGTCGATCAAAAGTTGACCGTGATTCATTCCATTGAATACTTCCACATGTGCAGACGGGCAGAGTTTTACCAAGTGTTCCACTTGTGGTTTGGCAACAAACGCTTCTTTGGTGCCATACCAGAAATGGATATCCTTGCCTGAGACGGACTCCAGTTTGTTGGTATATACGGACTTGTAACCATCCAGCACGGCTTGTTTGCCTCCCCACGGCCATGTTTTTTTGCACTCGTCGAGGATCACCTCGAAATAGTGGCTGCGAAAGACGGTTTTCCAAAATCCTGTCCAGTGGTAGCAAGTCCAGACGTTGATTGCCTGGTAGTACCGCAGGGGATTGACGAGCCATTTAGGTAATGGCAGTAAAGGAGCAGCGTCAAGGATAGCATGGTCGATGGTCAGCTCGTTGCGTTCTAAGATACGTGATAGGATTTTGCCGCCGAGCGAGAGCCCATAGGCGCAATCCAGATGCCCGCCATGATGCGCTTGGACATAAGCAATGATTTGCGCGGCTTGATCGTCTACGGACGTGAAACGAGTGCGCTTGCCAAGCGTAAAACCGTCCACTTCCACGGCAATGATGCGAAACCTGTCTCTCATTAAACGTATAAGCGGAAGGAAGATCTCGTACGACACGCCCAAACCGGGAATGAGCAGTAATGTCGGGGCTTTATTTTTACCAAAGAGTTGGAAGTTCATATACGATATTTTTACCAAATAAACGGAAATAGTTTTGTTGTCATAATCCACACATGGATTGATATAGTCCGGGAACAAAAGAGGTTGCCACGATTTGTACTGCTGTCGCCAAAAGCTCGTACCTGTCAAGTGCCTAAGATGTCCGTCACGAAATTAGATTGGAGTTCCACACTATTACGTTCGTATTGGCGGTCAACGAAGATGAGCAACATCGGCACTTGAGTCCAAGTGTTTTCTTTGGGAGCGACATCGACGCGATAGGTAAATATCAGCTTCTTTCCGTCATCCGTCAGGCTCTCTGCATGTAGTTCGGTGCTATGATTAGTTTCCGGTAGCACAACAGCTATAGCAAACTGCTTCTCAAAATCAATAGGTGTCGGTTGTCCGTTCTTACCCATGAAGGCAGCCATGCCGAAATACTGTTCAAACTCGTCCAACGAAACAATCTTTGCCGGAACAGGTTCGATTGCATCGTTCCGCACGAAATAGTTTTGTGCTACCACAAACGGTACTTGCGTATCGTTCGGTTTCTTGACCAGGTGCGCAATCAACATCCATGCGCCGATGATGATCAGCACAAATATCGCCCCAAGGATATGAGGAAAGAACTTTTTCATATTATCGTCTTTTGGTATGCCAGGCGTTCGTCATCTGAAAGTAAATAAATGATTCCGCAGTAGTTAAATCCGTGTTTGAGGATATTGTGCTGCATGATGTGATTGTCACGATGCGTATCTACGCGAAGCGTACGTGTCCGTTCAAAAGCCCATTCGAGCACGCTATCCCATATTCCATGCACATCCGGCAAACTCGCCAAACGATGGATGACATAGTACGGTTCGTCGTTCAACCATGCGCCTTCGTATATTTTCTCATAAGTCGGTTCCGGCGCAGGGAGAAAGGCGAAGTATGCCACTATCCGCTCGTCATCTGTGACCACAAAGCCACCGTCACGAGCGATGTCAGCATGGATAACTTCCTTAGATGGATAACCGTTGATCCATTGGTTCACGTTACCCGAAGCGTGCATCATTTCCCGCGCCGCATCTATTACCGGCATGATAGCAGGAAGGTCATCATATGTCGCAAGTCGGATGGTACGATGCATACTATATCAAATCGCTTACTTCTAATGGTACATAATCAATCAAATCTTGCGGAGTGAGGCGGAGTTGCATGCCGCGCTGACCGGCAGAGACGTAAATCTTCTCATGCAGAAGACATGTCTCGTCAATGTACGACGGGAATGGTTTCTTCATCCCTATCGGACAACAGCCGCCGCGGATATAACCGGTAAGCGGTAGCAGCTCCTTCTGCGGAATAGGTTTGCAGGACTTGTTGCCGCTGGCGCGAGCAGCTTTTTTCAAGTCTACCTCACATGCACCCGGCACGACACAGACAAAATGCTTAACCTTGTCGCCCTCCAGCACAATAGTCTTGAAGACTGCGTCCACATCTTCGCCTAACTGCTCCGCCACATGCGTAGCACTCAAGTCAGACTCATCCACCTCGTACTCAATCAACTCATACGCTATCCCTGTCGCATCCAGAAGCCGGCACACATTCGTTTTCTGTATCTTTTGCGCCATATCAATGCCCTCTCATAAAATCTGCTTTGCAATTATTGCACATGCCTCGGCATCGGCAAGGGCATGGTGGTGGTTCGTCATTTCGTAGCCGCAATAGCCGGCGATGATATCCAAGTTATGATGTCCTTCCGGCCAGACCTTGCGAGAACGGAGCAAGGTACATTCAAACTCGTAGTCCGGATAAGCAATCTCGTACGCTCGAAAAACCGCCTTCAGACAGTTCTCGTCAAATGCTTTGTTGTGCGCCACAAACGGAACCTCTCCGTCCTCGATATACGGGAAATACTCGTGTACTTTTTGCACCGCCTCAGACCATACATCCGGAAACTCGGGTGCATCGTTGGTGTCGTCAAAATGCAGTCCGTTCACTTCGCTGCAGCGCGCATTGTAGTAGTTCGGTATCGGTCGGATGAGTGAGTAAAAATTATCTACTATATCCCCGTCCTTGACGATGACCAACCCGACCGAACAAACACTTGACTGCGCGAAGTTCGCCGTCTCAAAATCTATGGCTACGAAGTTATCCATTGATCTGCTTACGCCAATTGCTTGCCATCGGAGAAAGCTCTACCAACGGTCTTGCCCAGTTCAATATAGGTATGATGAATAGGATCGAACGTAATCAACTGCATCTTCTCCATATCGGGTTTGCCGTCAGCAGCAAGGTATTTCTCGTCGCATAAGATACCAACAACCTCACCGATGAGATAGCAACCGTCTTCCGACTCATCAATGATGCGTGATACGCGGCACTCCAAGGTCATTGGCAGTTCCTTGAAAACCGGTGCATTGATGTCCGGTGCTTTCTCTATCGTCCATCCGGCACGAGCCATCTTGTCAGCTACTTTTCGCCCGCTGACAATCCCCACGTAATCGGCTGCCACCATGGTCTCGGATGTGGCAAAAGCCACGGTAAACTCCGGATTGATAGCAAGGTTGTCGGTAGTTGCGTGCGAACCTAATGAGATGAATATCTCATGCATATCCCATTGACCACCCCATGCGGCATTCATCGCATTGGGCTTACCGTTCTTGTCGTATGTGCCGATAATCAACACCGGCTGTGGGAGTACCCACGCTGCAGGTTTAAAACTCTTCATAATTCTATTCTTTTTTATGTGCTCTTACTAACTCAATTGCCTCTTTGCCGGATAGGTGGTCAATCTCCATGCAGAGGACTGCCGCGTACGATGGCGGACTTGGAGGGCTTCTTGTATCGTCATTCCTTTCTGTTTAACTCCATTTCCATTCCTGTTTTTTGTGGTCGCATACCCTTGCTTTGGTAGAATTGCATGGCAGCGTCGTTGCCTGCCCAAACATTGAGCGTGACAGCCTGACAACCTATTGACTTGGCATAGGTACGCACGTACTCAAACAAAGCGCTACCAATATGCTTGCCACGAGCCGATTCGTCCACACACAGGTCGTCGATATACAAACTCTTGCGGTCTTGCAGCAACCGGTCGTCTTTCACTTCCGTTATCTGGCAGAACGCATAGCCATGCACCTCTCCGTCATCATACACAAAGATAGGCTTCGATTCGTCACCAAGCAGCGTTTCCAGTTCCTGTTCGCTATACTTGGTGGTGTCGGGTTTGAATAGATCCGGGCGCAGATGATGATGAACCTTATTCACCTGATGCAGCAAGGCCGTTAAACGCGGAATGTCAACTGTGTTCGCTTGTCTAATCATATTATTATATCAAATCGCTGCCATAGTAATGGCCTGATACCATTATTGGCTGTTTCGTGAATAGACGCGGGCGATGAGTGCGCCGCTGATATTATGCCAGACGCTGAATACGGCGCCGGGAATAGTAGATAAAGGGAAGGCCGCAAAATGCATCACAGCCAGCGAGGTTGCCAAACCGGAGTTCTGCATACCGACTTCTATACTGAGCGCCACACTTTTCGGACGTTGCAGACCCAATAGGCGGCCGACCAGATAGCCGATACCGAGTCCGAAGAGGTTATGAAGCATCACCACCAGCACGACGAGCAGACCTGCCGTCATCAGCCGGGAGGCATTATGCGAGACGACGATGCCGACGGTAAGAGCTACCGCGAGGGATGAGAAAGCAGGTAGGTATGGCGTGACGCGGTGCGTGAGCTTGGGAATGAAGCGCTGGCATAGCAGCCCGCAGACGATGGGCAGAAGGACGATATAGACGATGCTCAGCAGCATTCCCGTAGTATGCACATCGACCATCGTGCCCGCCAACAACCAGACGAGCAGCGGCGTCAATAGCGGCGCAAGCAAGGTAGATGCAGCAGTCATGCCCACAGACAGAGCCAGGTCGCCTTTTGCCAGATAGGTGATCACATTCGATGCCGTTCCACCCGGGCAACAACCGACCAGAATGACGCCTATCGCCAGTTCTTGCGGAAGCGGGAAAGTCTTGGTCAGAACCCATGCCAACAGCGGCATGACGGTGAACTGCGTCAGGCAACCGATCAGGATATCTCTGGGACGACGCAGCACGATCTTGAGGTCATTCGCAGAAAGCGTCAATCCCATGCCGAACATGATGACGCCTAACATCGGATTGATGACCCATGTGCCGATCCACGCTAGCGAGGAGGGCACAACAAGACTCAATGCGGCTACCAGCAGCACTATCGCACCCATCCATTTGGCTATAAAATCACATATTCGTTGCATTGGCTATAGTACTTACTCCTCTGGGGCGTTGCCGCGTGCTTCGTCGAACTTGGCTTGCATCGTCGGGTTGCCCGCTGTCAGACGCTTGATCGTCACCTCCTGCAGCTTCTTATCGGCCAGACTCAGATTGTCGCTCGATTTGACGAGGTTTTCACGTACTTTCTGCAGATGGGCGATGGTCTTGTCGATCTCCTCGATAGCATCCGCAAAACGCTCGTTGGCGAGACGTACATTGCGCCCGAAGGCATCCTTGAAGGTCATTAGTTTGTCCTCGAAATTGGTGACATCCACCTGCTGCTGCTTGATGAGAGCCAGTTCGCGTTTCGCCTCCAGACTCTTGCGGTTTGCCTGGCATAGGAGCGTGATGAGCGGCACGAAGAACTGCGGGCGGATAACGTACATCTTCTCGTACCGGTGGCTCATATCTACGATACCACCGTTGTATAGTTCGCTGTCCGGCTCCAGCATCGAGACCAGCACGGCGTACTCGCAGCCTTTTTTCTTGCGGTCCGCATCCAACTTGGCGAGGAAATCTTCGTTTTTATGCTTCGTGGCGGTCTCGTCGTTCTCGTTTTTCATCTCAAACATTATGGAGATATATTCCACCTTGTCTTCGGAGAAATCGCGGAAGACGAAATCGCCTTTGGTTCCTTCTACCACCTCGTTGTCTTTCTCGAAATAGGCGTATGGGAAGAGGGGGCGGATGCGGGCGAACTCGGTGGCGCAATGTTGCTCGAGCGTCTCGCCTACCATCTTCGTCGAGAGGCGCGTCTTGAGTTCCTTGTAATAGGCTATCTGTTCCTGCGCCGCCTTGAGCTCCGCGTCCCATTGGGCACGTGCCTGCGCCAGCTCCTGCTCTTTTTTCATGTACGCTTCGGTGGCCTGTTGCCGCACTTGCGCTACGGCTAACTGCCGCTGCTGCTCCGCTTGCGCTATCTGCGCCTGGAGGGTCTGTATCTGGGTTTGTAACGTCTGCATCTGCTGGGCAAACTGCTGGTCGCGACGTAACTGGGCAGCTTGCTGCTCCGCTGCCTGACGAGCCTGCTCCGCTGCCTGCTGAGCTTTCTGACTCTGCTCCAACTCATGGATCCGGCGACTCAACTCGCTCTCAAATTCCGCGTTCTTCACCTGGCTCAGCAGCGCTGCATATTCACTCTCGTCCACCGAGAACACATTCCCGCATTTCGGACATTTCAACTCTTTCATAGCCTGTTCAGTTAAATATTCATTATTCATTAATCATTAATCATTATTCTTATTTCGCTCCGCTCAAACGATTAATGCTTCGCAATATTCATTATTCATTATTCATTATTCATTGATCAATATACATTATTCATTATTCATTATTCATTATTCATTATTCATTATTCTTATTTCGTCCCTTTAAACGCATTCTTGCCGATCTCGACAGAGGGAGCGAGGACGGGCGCACGGAGATAGCGGCAGTCCATGAATGCCTCCGCACCGATAGACTGCAGGCTGTCGTTCCATTGCACCTCCCGCAGACTCCGGCAACCGTAGAAAGCGCCGTCGTCAATGCGTTTGAGACGGGTGTTAAGCGTCACTCGCTGCAGGTTGATACATTGCGAGAAAGCGCCGCTGTGCAAGCGTAACAATCCTTCCGGCAGCACAATCTCCTCCAACATCTTGCACTCCAGAAACGCCCCTTCCTCGATCATGTGGATATGGTCCACAAGGGCGATAGAGCGCAGTTGCTGGCAGTTATGGAAGGCGCGCACGCCGATACGGAAAGTGGAGACAGGGATATTGATCTTCTCCAGCGCGAGACATCCGTCCAGCGCTTCGTCACCGATGGCGTACAGTCCGTCCGGCAGGTCCACGCGATAAAGCCGCGTGCAGCCTTGGAAGAGCTGTTTCGGCAGCGAGTTGATGCCGGCAGGAATAACCACCTTGCGCAGTGTGGCGCAGCCCGCAAAAGCCTGATCGCCGAGGAAGAGCAGAGTCCGCGGCAGTTCGATCGCTTCGATCGCTGCGCAGCCTGCGAAACAGCCGGCATCTATCCGTTTCAGGTGAGCCGGAAGAGTGATGGCTTTGATGTTGCGGCAGGTGAAGAAAGTCGCGCGACCCAAGATCTCCAGTTTGTCGCTCAGCACTTGTTCGCGCAGGTTGACACAACCGTAGAAGGCTCCGGCTCCCAAGCTCTCCAGTTCGCGCGGCAGAAGGGCGTTCTTAAGCAGCGTGCAGCCATAGAAAGCGAAATTGCCGACCGTGCGGACAGACGAAGGAATAAGGACATCCGTCAGGTTCTCACAGCCGTAGAAACAAGCGGTAGGAATGGCAGTTACTGAAGCAGGAATAGTGACCGATTTGAGTCCCTTCTTGTTCGCAAAAGCACGCTCTGCGATGAGACGGATAGGAATCTTGTTCTTGAAGATATATTTCGCCGGCAGGTCATTGTTGGTGGCAATCAGGCAGTCGTCAATGATGAAAGCACCTTTCTTCCATTTGTTCTCGTTAGCATAGAGACCGGAACCGGTGAAGGCTTCTTCGCCGATGGAGGTGATGGTGGGCGGAATGACCACTTTCTGGAGGTTCTTGCAGTCGCGGAAGGTCTCATGGTCGATGCGCGAGATGCAAGTCGGCAGTTCGACCCTTGTGATGGTCTTGTTGCCCTGAAACGCACCGGCAGCGATGAGTCGTGTGCCTTCGGGAACGACAAAACGGGGTTTGATACTCTTGTCCGTGGCGATGAGGATGGAGTCGATCCACAGGCATCCGTCGGACCAGTTCTCTTTGTTGAGCATGATACCTGTTCCGTCAAAAGCGGAACGATAGACGCGCTTGATCGTTTTCGGCAGAACGACCGCCGTGAGGTTCTTGCAGCCTTTGAAAGCTTTGTCTCCGACCGCGATGACGGTATAGGTGTTTTGTCCGACGACGATGGTCTCCGGGATAAACAGTTCGCCTGCTGCGCGAGGGTTGAGACCCACTTCGGCGGTCAGAAGCGACTCGTCCACGGTGTAATGGACGTCCTGATACTGTGCGTCCTGCGCACTAACGGCAAATGCGGCGACCAGTGATATCATACACAGCGCCGCCCGCTTGAATAAAGAGTTGACCATCATATATGAATTTACGATTTGACGATTTACGGTTTACGATTGTTTCCACGCCGGCAGGGTGGTTGTTCTCAATGCCGAGTTGGAGGCAGATAGCGTTCTCAATCAGTTTCATGCCATCGGTGGTGAGATAGGCGGTGGAGTATTCGGAGACACCGATCATGATCATCCGCTGCGGCAAGACGGTGCCGTTGCAGTTAGTACCTGCAGGCAGAATAGATACCGCGCTGTAGGTCGGTTGCGAGACAGGCGAAGCAAGCGTCTCCACGCCTTCTGTTGCCGTCCATGCGGAGATGGCGGTGACGGCATTGGTGTTGCATTGGCTGAAGAGCTGTATCTCGCCGTCGGTGACGGTCAGTCCCTCGAAAAGTGGGTGGTCTGTGTTCGTCACCGAGACGCTGAGATCCTGCGTGTTAACGGCCGTTCCCCAGCTCCACACACCGGATTTAAGCAGGAAGGGTTTGAGCAACACCATCGGCTTGTCGTAACCCTTCAGCGGCGTAAATCCGGGAGCACTACTATTGGGCTTTCCTCCGAGGACGATCACTTCGTAGCCGCTGTAGTCGGTGGTGGCGTCTGTAGCGTCGGTCTCAACGATCCATAGGCTGTCGTTCTGACGCAGGTAATGGAGCAAGGCTTTGTCCTCTTGTGCGCCGAGGATGGTAACAAACGCAACGGCGTGCGTCCCTTCGGGTTGCACCGCAGGAATCGTGTCGTCGGGAATAGGCTCATGGTGCTCGCCGTCGGTCTCGTAGCAACCCAAATCCGGCGCGAGACCATTGTACGCGAGGTTCACATCCACACCTTTGTCAATGAGACCGGATGTGGTGCTCAATCGCATGAACGTACCTTCCGGCAGCGAACCGTCCGCCGCACGAGGAGCCAGTATTTGTGTTGTGTCCAGCGACTGAAAATCCTCATCGGAGCAACTATATCCGCTGTTCCATGTGTTGTACTCGTTCGCGGCATTGTTCTGCGATTTAGGCTGGTCGGCGTTCTTGCCGCTAAGGCTGATGTTATTGCGCATGTAATTAGTGCCATACGCGGTGGTGAAACCGAAATTATAGCCGTTCTCGTATGCGGAATTATTGTACACCCACATCGTGCCGCCATTGTTGTTCTGGTCAAACCCGCGCTCCCGGTTCGCTACGGCGAGGGAGTGGTGAATGAGAATCTTATGGTCCGTATGATCTCCCCCCATTTTGAAGCCGTTTCCGTTGCCCTGGCAAGGAAATTGCTCCAAGGTGATGGTAATCGTTTGTCCGTATCGGTCTGTCATCTGCGTACCTACTTTGGAGTCGAACCATGCTTTGTCGGTTGTCAGCGCACGCGGGTTTTGGCTCATGTCGTAGTAAGCAGGTCCGTTCTGGTAGCAGACGCAGTTCTCGATGATGGTATTCGAATTGCTGACGCGCTGGAAGAAATCCCATCCGTCGTCCGAGTTGTTCCATGCACGGCAACCGATATAGTGGTTTCCTGCTCCGGTGAACTGTTTGTCCGCGAAACCGTCCGCATTGCCGCCGAAATTAGCCGTTGAACCGCTCATGGTTTTGTAGTCGAAATTATCATGGCTGTCCACATTGAGAATCACATTATTCCCGCCTTTCTTCATCTGGCAACCCGTGTCCGCCGAACCGTAGATGTCGAGGTTCTCAAAGAGGCAGTATGAACCTTCGTTATAGAGGTTGTTCTTTCCCGACCAGGCAATCGTGAGATCCTTGATATGCACATAGAGCGAATTGGCATGCACGGTGATACCGCGCGTGCCGTATGGCACTTTATGAAAATCCAGCGTTACCTTGTCGCCCGGATAGCCGGAGATGACGATACGTTTGGAAGCGGAGCCTTGCTTGTTGATACTGAATTTGTCTGTAAACTCGTATGTGCCTTCGACCAGATAGAGCGTGTCGCCGGGGTTGCTCAGCAGACTCACGCCCGAAGCAAACGTAGTGGGGGAGAAATACGAACTGCCGTCGCCCAGACCATTCGGCGAAGCGTAGTACGTGGCAGCAAAGGTACAAAGGGACAAAGTACCAAGGACTAAGGTGAAGAAGATTTTTTTCATTGTTTTATAAAGTGTAGTTTCAGACGTATAATAGTGTATAAAATGATCATCTTTCCTTTGAGCGAAGCACCCGGAAGGCGTTTGCCGAGTTCGGCAAAGACGCGCCGCTCCGCTTCCGGTCGACGCCGGGAGGTAGTGCTCTCGGGGTTCGCGGTATAGCGATAGCCGCAATAATCAATCATGCGGCATCGCGCCCCGCTGAGCCATAGATCCACGGACCAGACGACGTCCTCGTATATCATGCCTTCTTCAAACCGCAGGTCTTGTATCGCTTCGCGACGGTAGAGCCGCATACACGGCGAAGTGAACTGATAGCGATGTTTAGGTAACTGCGTCTTTCCGGCGATGCCATTAAGAATGCGCTGATAGCCGCTCTGGATGTAGTCCGCTCCTTCTATCGCTTCCAAATGCCTTTCACACCAATTCTCTGCAATCTTGTCATCGGCATCCACGAATGCGATAAACTCACCTTTAGCATGTTGCAAGCCGACATTGCGTGCCGCCGACTGACCTGCATTAGACTGATAAAAAACCTCTACACGAGTATCTTTCGCAGCATATTCTTTCGCGATAGCGAGGCTACCATCTGTGCTACCGTCATCCACGAGAAGGATTTGTAGCTCTTTCTCGCTCTGCGAAAGCAAACTATCCAGGCATGCTTCCAAATAGCGTTCGGCGTTATATATGGGGACGATGATACTAATCATTATTGGATCTTAGTGCCGGTGATGGTGAAGCGGATGCCGTCAATCTCAATATATAATTGTCCGTTGTGAAGAACCTTGTGCGCGCGAGAGGTCGTCGAGACGTCGTCGAGGTTCTCTCCCCGCTGCTGTTTGCCTAAATTGAGTCCCACTAACACGGCATCGTGGTCGGAGTATTTGTAGTTATATCCTCCGGCGGTATTAATATGGTACACGCGTGCGCCTGTGACCTGCTCCGCCATCGTACTGTTCGCCATACAATGATCCAGAATGCCTCTCTGACCGCGGTAGATATAGGAATAGGCGTTTGCGTCAAAGCGCACCAGTTGTTCTTCGAACCCTTCTTCTTCCAGCGCTTCAATAGGTGCTTCGTCCATATAAGCGTTAAGGTCACCCATCACTAAAACATCCGGGTCGGTGGTGATGTTTCCAAGCGCATAAATCAGGTTGGATACATTATCCATTCGTGTCCCTTCTCCGGCATCGGCGGAAGAGTCTTTCGCCTTGAAATGGTTCATGGATAGTACGAAGATCTCATCGGTGGCAAGTTCTCTAAACGCTTGTATGCGCATTCGGGCTTTGTATTCGGCGCCGGAGGTATAAGGTGAAGTGTTGCTGCCCTGCGGCGTCACTTTGTCCGAGCGGTAGATATAGCCTGATTTGAGACTCTGATAGTTGCCTGCCGAAGCATGAGCGTACAGCCCGTCGGTGATATAAGTATATACATTCCCGCCGTAAATAGTATTCATCGCATTGACGATATAGCCCAGAATATCATCGTTTCGTTCCACTTCGCAAATAGCTACAATATCCGCCTGCAAGGCGATAAAGACATTCGCCATCTTGTATGTTTTCGCCTCAAACTGCGCCTGGGAGGAGCAGGAGGAATTGGAAGCCTCTAAATTCGAGAGATAATTCTCTGCGTTCTGGCCTACGATGCGGATGCGTGCGGTGCCTACATCCGGGATGGCAACCGGGCTGTCCCAAGCAAAGGTACAAAGGAACCAAGTACCAAGTACCAAGGTTAAGATGTATTTTTTCATGATAGGTATTGTTTGATTATTTCTTCCATTTGGCGGCATTGTGTCTCTCGCGAAAACTCTTCACGATGCTGCGTCTGTTGCCGTGTAAAACCTTTTTGCTGCCATTCTTGCTTTTTCTCCTCGATAAAAGCTTTTATCTCTTCCATGTCGTCGGTCGCGATACCGGCGTTGGTGTAAGCGATCAGTTTAGCTAATTCGCCCCGGTCGGAAGGCACACACAGGACGGGTTTCTCGCATCCCAGCGCTTCATAGAATTTCGTAGTCAGCATACCATGTGTGTCGGTGTTTGTGAGGACGACCATGATGCTACTTTCGCGGATGGCGTCTCCCAACCGGTCATGCGGAACGGGATCGTTCTGTGGCGTGTGAATCGTCACCGGCGTTACTTGTTGTACTTTTGCCAGCGCCTCTTTCTGCCATTCAAAAAGACTTCCGATATAGGTTACTTTGAATTCATCCGTGTCAATGTCCTTCGGATAGAACTGCGCTTCGTCGAATCCGTTGTAGATCACATGTACGTTCGGGTTGAACTGCCGTAGGAAATCCGCATGCCATGGTGAGACGGTGGTGACCACGTCGGCGACGCGCAAGACGGCATTGCGTCGGCGGATGTGAATCGCGCGGTAGAGCCGACGGAAAGGCATTAATACAAACGACCGGTGGCGGTATTGATAGCGCGAGTTATCCACCTGTTCGTCCAGATCGCGGATGTCGCATATCAGCGGCACGTTCAGGGCCTTTGCTATCCTTTGTGCAGCTCCTAACGGGAAATCGGAGAAGGAGGTGCATAGAACGGCGTCGTATTTATGTTTTGTGATTTGTAATTGCTGTACCGCTTTTCGTGCAAAGACGCGGTCATGCCAGTTAGTGAGGAGCGTCCAGACGGTCTTGATGAACCATTCCGTCGTCCCGCCGCTGTACATCCGTATGGTCTCGACAGGGTAAGTACGGCTGAAATCTAGCGGGTGGTATTCTTCGGTCAGCAGGGTCACATCATATCCTTTCCGCACGAGGTAATCGCACAGAAAACGCAGCCGCGGGAGAAAGCCCGGTCGAGCAGGAGGATCAGATACAACCAATAACTTTTTCATACAGCGATTTATGGTACTTATCCGGTGTGAGACTGCTGTTATGCCATAGCAGACACAAATCGCCATGGTGCATTCGCACTTTGTCAATCAGCCTTTCGCAAAGGAAATAAGCCTCCTCTTCATCAAGATGCATGTAGTTCTCATTGCTGAGGGTGGTGTCCATAATAATAAGCGGATGCAGGGTGAGAGAGGTCAGTTGCATCGTTTTGGGATTGATCCACCGAATGGCACGGGAGGTCTGAAGGCGGAATCCTGCCTGGTCGGCAAAACCCATCGTGAAATCGTCCGTGTACCCTGCATCGGCGAGCCTCTGCATCTGGTCGATGTCAGCGCGCAGATAGTGGGCACGGTACATCCTGCTGTATTTGATTTTCGGAATAGCACCGTAGTAACTGCCATGCACACCAAGGTAAGTATTACTATGTCGTAGCAGTTTCTTCAGTCGTTTATAGTCTCTTCCCCAGAGCGGATATTGCGGGTAATCATATCCTTTGCCGTCTGTCTGTTTGACGAAATAGATCGCATCGGCGTGTGGCACTCGTGCATCCTGCTCAATGAGCCAGGGGAAGGTGTATAGCGGGTCATTGTGTATCTCGCGGAGTGCCGCCCATACTTGTTTCGCTTCGCCCCTCATGATGCCCCCGACAGCTCCGCGAACTGAGCGGTATTGGGCGATGGTGTCAATATCGTGTGTCAGATAGATATGCCCGAATCCTTCGTCCGGCACAGGCAGGTTGAGTTGTTTCAAGACCAAACGGGCATACTCGTCAAGCCGCGGAATAAGCAGTCGGCTCTTCTCGTGCAGCAGCGAGTACCGTGCCGCAAAACGCCCGTGCTCGTCGCGTTGCGGGTTCAGCAACTCTTCCGCCCGAGAGGTAAAGAAGAAGGTGGAATAGACGATATCGGTACGAATAATAGTCTTGCCTTTCGCCGGTTGCTCCACCACGGGTTTAGAAAGTGCCGGTGCTATCAGGTCTTTGCCCAGATGTCCCTCGGGCACAATAATGAGGTCATAGGTCTCTAATGCGCTCTCGTCGGACGTGTACGCTACTCGTTTGGCTGCTTCTTCATCGCCATAGCAGAGCCAGGAAATGATGTAATCAATGATTTCGTTCATGGTATCTATTCGCTTAAGAGTTCCCATTCATATAGTTTTTGCTCTATCTGGTGTTTGACAGATTCGTATTTCTGGAACAACTCCTGCGTCTGGTTTTGGGGCTCGGCCAGCAGTTGCTCTATCTCCGCCTGTTGTGCCTCGAGTGCAGCTATCGCCGCTTCCGTCTCGGCAATCTGTTTTTCCTTTTTGCGCTGGGCAGCCGCTGCGGCTTTCTGCGCCGCGTAGTCGAGTTTGGCAGATGTCGGCTCTGTGTCGGCCTGCGGGATGCTGTTTTGCCCTGTGGCACTTGTGTTTTTGCGCTCCAGTTCTTGCAGCGATTCAATCTTCTTGGCCCGAAGGAAATCATAAATGCCGCCGAGATGTTCTTTTACTCTTCCGCCGCCGAACTCATACACTTTGCTGACTAATCCGTTTAGAAAATCGCGGTCGTGGCTGACGCAGATGAGGGTGCCGTTGAAATCTTGCAGCGCAGCCTTAAGCACATCTTTGGATTGCATGTCCAAATGGTTGGTCGGCTCGTCGAGAATGAGCAGGTTACATGGTTCCAGCAGCAGACGTATCATCGCCAGACGGCTTCTCTCGCCGCCGGAGAGCACTTTCACTTTCTTGTCGCTCGCCTCTCCGCCGAACATAAAGGCACCGAGGATGTCACGAATCTTGGTTCGTATATCACCCACCGCGACATAGTCGATGGTTTCGAAGACTGTCAGATTTTCATTCAGAAGTGCCGCCTGGTTCTGTGCGAAATAGCCGATTTTGACATTGTGACCTATCTTAAGCGTGCCCATATAGTCCAACTGACCCATAATACATTTGACGAGCGTCGTCTTTCCTTCACCGTTCTTGCCGACAAATGCCACCTTTTCTCCTCTGCGGATGGTAAAGGTGACGTCGTGGAAGACATTGTGTTCGCCGAAATCCTTACGCAGGTCTTCGACGATCAGAGGGAAATCACCGCTTCTCGGAGCAGGTGGAAAACGAAGGTTGAGTTTGCTGGTGTCTTCCAAATCAACCTCCAACCGCTCCAGTTTCTCAAGTTGCTTGATGCGGCTTTGTACCTGCACGGCTTTGGTGGCTTTGTACCGGAATCGCTCGATGAACTCTTCCGTATCTTGGATCATTTTCTGCTGGTTCTGGTAGGCGCGCACTTGCTGTTCGTGCCGCTCTCTGCGCAGTTCTACAAACCGGCTGTAGTTGACATTATAGTCGTATATCCGGCCGAGAGTAATTTCTATCGTCCGTCCGCATACATTATCGATAAACGCGCGGTCGTGGCTGACCATGAGCACGGCACTTTGGCTGGTTTTGAGGAAATCCTCCAGCCATTGTATAGACTCAATATCAAGGTGGTTGGTCGGCTCGTCCAACAACAATAAATCGGGATGTCGCAATAGTATTTTTGCCAACTCGATACGCATTCTCCATCCTCCGGAGAACTCGGAGCAGGGACGTTCGAAATCTTTGCGCTCGAATCCCAAACCGATGATTGTCCGATCCATCTCTGCGATAAACCGGGCGTCGTCTCCTTCGTTCTCGTCGCCTTCATGTCGCTCGTCTTTCACCCTCATCACTTCTTCGCGGAGCGTGCGGTCGTCTTGAAAAAGCATTACCTGCGGCAGATATCCGATGGTCATTCCGTTCTCTCGTGCAATGCGTCCGGACGTAGGTTGGTATTCACCGGCGATCAGACGCAGCAGGGTAGTCTTGCCGGCTCCGTTCTTGCCCACCAGCGCAATGCGTTCCTTCCGGTTAATCAAGAACGAGATGTCGTCCAGCACAGGGCGGGACGAGAACTCCATTGATATATGGTCAATCGTCAGCATTGCCGTATAGTTTCTTGTTCAAAATGCGCCAAAGCAGCAGGGTAAGACCGGTAGCTAACGCAAAATCAGCTCCCAACAATAGCCATATATTCCAGTTCCTTCCCAGTATGGCGAGTCCGATAAAGATGACGCTGACAGAGAGCAGTACACATGTCGTTTGAATATGATTCAGCCCTGTGCGCAACAATAAATGGTGAATATGATTCTTGTCCGGTTTGAACGGCGAACAATGATGCTTGATGCGGGTCAGACTGACGCGAATGGTGTCAAAAATAGGAACCGTAAGCACGCATATAGCCACCGCTGGGGCCGCGCTCATCTGATATGCCTCCGGCACCAGATGGTAGGCATTCTGCTCGCAAAAACGGAATACAAAGGCTGTGATTAGGTATCCTAAGAGAAGGCTACCTGAATCGCCCATGAAGATTTTCCCCCTGTTGCCGAACACATTATAAATAAAGAACACTGCCAGCGCGCCGATCATACAGATCGCCAGAATAGACCAACTGGTCGACCCTACGAGATAGAAATAGACGGCGAAGAAGAGGCAGTACAACATGCCTAGACCACTGGCCAAGCCGTCTACGCCGTCAATCAAGTTAATGGCATTGATGATGCCGATAAGTACAAAAAGAGAGAGAAGGTAACTCGGTACGATACCGATCTCTCCAATGCCGAAAATACCGTGCAGATGGGTCAACCTTAGATCGCTGAATCCGATGAGAGCCAAGCCGGCAACAGCTTCTCCCAGTAATTTAGCTAACGGCGTGAGTACCAGGATATCGTCGATAAAACCTACCACCATAATCAAAGCCACGCCGATGAGAAAGAATTGGTTACTTGCCACTTGGTCAAAATCGAAGAGTAAGTATGATAGCATGACGCTAAAATAAATGCCCAGACCGCCAATATTGGGTACTTCGCCGGTATGGCTCATGCGTTTGTTGGGGCGCACCACCAAGCCTTTCGCCTTTGCGATGCGAATAACAATAGGCAGGGCCAAAAGACCGAAACTGAAACTGATCAAACCGATCAGGTAACTATGCGTTAAAAAGAATGTCTGTATGTTGTCTATCATTGTGGATCTAGTTGCTCGTAAATGGAGTTGTTACTGATGAATTCCGGCACCAATTGTTTCATGATTTTTACCGTAGTGAAAGGCTTGGACATACGGCTGGTCTTAATCAAATGGTCGATCTCCTTGCTCACGGATTCGAAATCGAATTCCCTCACGCGAGCTACCATTATTTTTTCGTTTACGGTGGGGATGGTTGTCTCCTTTTGGTTTAGGAGTTCTTCGTATAGTTTCTCGCCCGGTCGCAGGCCTGTGAAGACAATCGGGATATCTTTCTCCGGTGTATATCCGGCGAGCCGGATCATATTGCGGGCCAGGTCCAAAATCTTTACCGGCTCACCCATATCAAATACAAATATCTCTCCGCCTTCTCCTAATGTACTGGCTTCCATGACCAGACAGCAGGCCTCCGGAATAGTCATAAAGTAGCGGATGATATCCGGATGGGTCACTGTCACCGGTCCTCCCGCTGCGATTTGTTTGCGGAAATACGGAATAACCGAACCGTTGCTGCCCAGCACATTGCCGAATCGCGTCGTGATGAACTTCGTGCAATTCTCGTCCTTGGCGTGCAGTTTGCGGAAAAGTGATTGCACGTATATCTCCGCGATACGTTTGCTGGCGCCCATGATATTAGTGGGATTTACAGCCTTGTCCGTCGAAATCATTACAAACCGCTGCACATGGTACTTGACGGCCATGTCCGCCATGTTTTTTGTGCCCAGAACGTTTGCCTGGATGGCTTCGTTCGGGAAACTCTCCATGAGAGGCACATGCTTGTATGCTGCCGCATGGTACACTACGTCCGGCCGCATCTCACTGAAAATCTGTTCTATTCGCTCGCGGTTGCGCACATCAGCGATGACCGGGATAAAGCGGGAACCCGGGTATTGTTTCTGTAACTCCAATACCATGTCGTGCAGAGGCGACTCGGCGATATCCAGCAGAATGGTCACTTGTGGTTCATATTGTTGTATCTGGCGTACTAATTCGCTTCCAATACTGCCGGCTGCACCGCTCACCATTACAACGCTATGGTGCAAGATCTGACGTACGTTTTCGGTGTTAATAGAGATCTGCGGACGCTCAAGTAGGTCCTCAATGCGGATGGCATCGATGCGACCGATGCGTTGCAAATCAATATCGTCGAGATTTTCCCATTGTGTGAAATAGGGCGTGGTCAGAATATGAATATTATGGTCGATAAACTGCTGCAAGTCTTTCGCCGGGTTGATCTCTTTCATCTTTAATGGTGAGACAATCACATGCCGCACATTGCGTTTGGACATCCATGCGAATAGTTTCTCGTTCAATTCCCGAACCCGCAAACCGGCCAAATCATAACCATGACGTTCATCTGCATCTGCGATAAATCCTACAGGCCGGTAAGGCATATTACCTACGGAGCGTAGCATCTTGGCAATGGCAACGCCCGCAGATTGAGTACCGTAAATCATTACAAGCGGACTGCCTTGGTTGCGTTCCAAGTTCTCGCTCAGTGTCTTCACCCCTACGCGCAAGGAGAAAAGTAACACAAAAGCAGTTGGCACATAGATTGCTAAGACGGTGTTCATCAAAGGATGCCATCCTGCACTATGATCCATGATAATATTGAAAATCACCAATATAAACCCTACGCTGATGTTGGAGAGTAGTACTTTTAGCGTGTCGATGAAAGTCGAATAACGTAGTATTCCTGAGTAGGTGTGAAATGCCCAGAACGCCAGGACCTGTGTGAATATTACGATGAGAAATTGCACCCCGATAGGAATAGGCTGTTGGTATAAGTTTACGTAGTGGAGAAAACCGCTACCGATCCATACACTTAGCCAGAATGCGATACTGCTTAGCAATATATCCAGCAGCAACACACCCCAGCGAGGCAAGTAATTCATCTGGGGAATTCGTGCAAAAATATCCGAGTGTTGTATTTCTTTCAGGTTATTTTGTTTCATGCCTATCAATGATTTACAAGTTGTTTTTGATTACTTGTGCCAGGTATTTACCGGTGTAACTCTCTTTACATGCGGCAATGGTTTCCGGTGTGCCTTCGCATACAATGTATCCGCCTTCTCTACCGCCTTCCGGTCCTAAGTCGATCACATGGTCTGCTGCCAAAATGACAGCCGGGTTGTGCTCAATGATGATGACGGTGTGTCCCTTACTAATCAGCCGGTTCAGGGCTTTCAATAGAACCTCGATGTCCTTGTGATGAAGACCTGTCGTCGGTTCGTCAAAGACGAAGATAGTAGGTCTGTTCTCCTCTTGGGCTAGGAAAGAAGCTAACTTCACGCGCTGGCTCTCGCCACCGGACAGAGTGCTGCTGCTTTGACCCAACTGGATATAACCTATACCTACGTCCTGAAGCGGCTTTAAGCGTTTGACAATCTTGGCGCACTCCGGGTCTTCGCTGAAGAACTCAACCGCCTGGTTGACTGTCATGCAGAGGATATCGTAGATAGATTTGCCGCGGTAGTGCACGTCGAGAATGTCCTGTTTGAACCGCTTTCCGTGGCATTGCTCGCACTCGAGCACCAGATCGGCCATAAACTGCATCTCGATCGTGATTGTTCCTTCGCCCTGACAGGCCTCACAACGCCCGCCGGGGGTGTTGAACGAGAAATGGGCTGGCGTAAAGCCCAGCTGTTTCGAGAGCGCTTGTTCGGCAAAAAGACGCCGGATCTCGTCATAGGCTTTCAGGTACGTCACAGGGTTGCTGCGGCTGGACCGACTCAACGGATTCTGGTCCACAAACTCAATGTCCTGCATCAACTGCAGGCTGCCTCGTAGATGCCCGAAATCACCCGTGTGCTCGGCATAGACAGTGCCGTAGTGTTTCTTCAGAGCAGGGTAGAGCACTTTGCTCACCAGACTAGACTTGCCGCTGCCGCTCACGCCCGTTACTACCGTCATTACGTGAAGCGGAAAACGTACTGTCAAGTTTTTCAAATTATTTTCGCACGCACCCTCTACTTCGATATAATTATTCCAATGACGACGAAGGGACGGAATCTCGTATTTCAATAGTTCCGGCCTCGGTTTGCCCTCATACACCACTTCGCCGCCGTGTCTTCCCGCCGCAGGACCGATCTCGATGATATGATCCGCTGCGGCAATAATATCCTCGTCATGTTCTACGACCACTATAGTGTTTCCTAAATCACGCAACTCTTTCAGTACATGAATCAGACGCTCCGTGTCGCGAGGGTGCAAGCCGATAGAAGGCTCGTCTAATACGTACAGCGAACCTACCAGACTACTGCCTAAGGATTTCGCTAAATTGATACGCTGGCTCTCGCCGCCCGAGAGGGTGTTGCTCTGCCTGTTGAGGGTCAGATAACTCAGTCCAACATCCTGCATGAACTGCAGCCTGTTTCTAATCTCCACCAGTAGCATCTCCGCCGTCTGTTGCTCCACATCAGTCAACTCGATATGTTTGAACCATTCGTCCAGTTCTGAAATCGGCATCGCGCATAATTGCTGAATACTCTTGCCGTTTATCAGTACATACTCCGCCTCTTGACGTAAGTGGAAACCTCGGCATACAGGGCAGATGGTTTTACCCTTGAAACGGGCTAACATCACCTTGTATTGAATGCGATTGTATTGCTTCTCCTCCAGTTCCTTGAAAAACGCGTGCAAGCCTTTGAAATATTCGTTGCCCGTCCAGATCAACTGTTTCTGCTCCGCTGTCAAGGCATAGAAAGGAGTATGAATCGGAAAATCAAATTTCGCCGCGTTGTATATTAACGCATCCAGCCATGGCTTGGTTTGTTCGCTCTGCCAGCAAGCTATAGCTTGCTCATAGACGGTCTTCGATTTGTCTGGCACTACCAGGTCCGGATCAATACCCATTACTGTGCCTACGCCCTTGCATTCCGGACAGGCTCCCACAGGGTTGTTGAAATCAAACAGATGTTCGCTCGGTTCGATAAACTGAATACCATCTGCCTCAAATCGTTCGGAGAAGACCTTTGTTCTTGGCCCTTTGTCTCCTTGTACATTCACTTGGCATTCTCCCTGCCCCTCAAAGAATGCGGTCTGTACGCTGTCCGCAAAACGATTGCTGGTCGCTTGCTCATGATCCACAATGATGCGGTCTACTAACAAATACGCCTCATGTCCTTCCGCTTTCTCCCATGTGTCCGCATCTAATCGTACTGTGTCTCCGTCAATCATCATCCGGCTGAAACCCTGGCTCTGCCATAGTGCCAACTGCTCCTGCAGACTCCGGCCTTCTGGTAGTACAATCGGACTCAGCAGATACAGACGTGCACCTTCTTTCTGGCTCTCCATATATTCTACTACGTCGCGTATCGTGTTCTTTCTTACTTCCTGCCCGCTCACAGGCGAGTACGTCTTGCCTACGCGCGCGTACAATAATTTCAAATAATCGTATATCTCCGTCACGGTACCAACTGTCGAACGGGGATTTCTGCTCGTTACCTTTTGCTGAATAGCAATTGCCGGAGGAATACCTTCGATCTTCTCCACCGCCGGTTTCTGCATCCTGCCCATGAATTGGCGGGCATAGGCACTCAGACTCTCCACGTATCGGCGCTGACCCTCTGCATACAACGTATCAAATGCCAGCGAACTCTTGCCGCTGCCGCTCACACCTGTGATCACCACTAATTTATTGCGCGGTATATCTACCGTCACATGTTTCAAATTATGGGTGTCGGCACCTTCTATGCGAATAAAATCTTCTTCCAATTCTCAACTATTTCTTGCATGCTGCCTCTGCCTCAATTCGCAACTTGTCCAATGCCTCCATGGAAGCGCTATTCGTCGTGTCCATTTGTTCTCTGGTTAAACGGGGAACGCGAATAGGGGTACCTACATCGATATTGCTTGGATTGACAATTAGGTCTCTGTTTGCGTCATACAGATACGGCCAGAACCGCTTGTCGCCGTAGAAACGTTTGGCCATCCATGTCAATCGGCTTCCTTCATGCATCGGCTCTGTGGTAATCAAGTCCGAATAAGGCTCTTCTTCCATTTCCAAATCTCCGGAAATGGCATTGAACTCATCTAAAATCTGCTGTTGGGGAATGTCGCCCTCCGGGATTAAATCCAAGTCCGAATGGCTCTCTTCCGCTACCTCTGTATTCTCTTCCGGGAGAGGCTGTGCTGCGTTCTCTTCTACTTGCTCCGGCTGAGGCTGAGGCGCTGTCATTGATTCCAACAAATTGCTTAACTGGCTGCGGAAGAAGAAATATCCGCCTACCAGCAACAAGAGTAGAATGAGTACACAAATCAGTACGTCACGCACAAAATGATTTTTCTTTTTCTTTGGCTCTGTCACTATAGCCTCCGGCTCTTCTACTGTAGCCTCTGGCTCTGTCACTACAGTCTCCGGCCCTTGACCTAAATCAGCCAACAGGCCGACAATCTCATCTGCCTGCTCGCCTAATTTCTTAATAGGATCTATCGGAAAATCCCCTTCTATCGGCTTTGAGACCTCACCGTCTACCATGAATCTACCGCTCTCAATCAGTTCCTTCAGTCCAGCTTCCGGCGAGAAGATGATTTTATTGTATCCTTCGATGATAATTTCTTCACCGGTACTGACATTCACACTCTTGCGCGGGGCAACAGCCTGCAACTTGAATGTACCCAAACCGTTGATCTTCACCTGCCGGTCGCTCTTCAGACCTACCACCAACTGGCTTACCAGCGCGTTCAGAAATACACCCGCACTTTTCTCGCTTACGCCGGCACGTGTAGCCAAGGCGCGACGTAACTCTGTCCAACTTAACTTATCTGCCATGGCTTACACTTTTTTTAATTCGTCTTTGATGTTAGCTACCGGTCTGAATACCAATTGGTTCTTGCTCGGGATAGCGGTACGCTCTCCTGTCTTGGGATGAACGATGACGCGGGCCTGGCGCTCTTTGATCTCCAACGCACCCAAGCCTTGCAACTGAATGGCATTTCCTGCCATCAACTTCTCGCGAATGATTGCATTCGTTGTGCTCAGTAGTTGCTCGGCATCTTTCTTACTCAAACCTGCTGCCTCTGCAATTAGACTTATCAAATCTTTCGTTAACATATCTCGCCGTATAAATCAAATTCTTCTGCTTTTGTTATTTTTACGCTGTAAAACTCGCCCTCTTTGTACTGTGTACCTTGTCCCTTTGTACTTATCAGCACTTCGCAATCCACCTCCGGGCTGTCATACTGCGTCCGGCCGATGAAATATTCGCCTTCTTTGCGGTCGATAATCACTTTCTCTGTCCTGCCCACAAACCGTTGCATCAACTCGCCGCTGATCTCCTGCTGGATGGCCATCAACTCTGCCGCACGGGCGTCCTTCACCTCCTGCGGGATATCATCTTTGTAATGCCGGTTAGCATAAGTGCCTTCCTCGTCCGAATAGGCAAAACAACCCATCCGTTCAAATCGCATCTCTCTCACCCATTTCTTCAACTCTTCAAAATCTTCCTCTGTCTCACCCGGGTGCCCTACCAGTAGCGTCGTCCTGATACATATTCCCGGTACTTTCTCGCGAATCTTGTGTATCAACGCATCTTGTTCTGCCCTCGTTATATGCCTTCTCATCAAACCCAGCATATGGTCCGTACAATGCTGCAAGGCGATATCCAGATACTTGCAAACATTCGCATGTTTCGCCATCACATCCAGCAACTCCTCTGGAAAATCCGTTGGGTAGGCGTAATGCAATCGAATCCATTCAACACCCTCTATCTGCGCCATCTCATCAATCAGCTCCGGCAGCAGATGTCGGCCTCTTCCTTCCTCCTTCGTCCTTTCATTTTCATCCTTCAAATCCATCCCGTAGCTGCTCAAATCCTGCGCAATGACGTTCAGCTCTTTCACGCCTTGGCTCACCAGCCATCGCACTTCGTCCAATATCTCCTCTTTCGGGCGGCTCGTGTGTCTGCCGGTTATCAGCGGGATCGCGCAGTACGAACACATTCGGTTGCAGCCCTCGCTAATCTTCAAATACGCGTAATGTCCCGGCGTCGTGAGTTTCCGTTCAGAAGAAGAACAATATTCCCTTCCTTTCAAGGGTGAAGAGCTCTGCTCGATCGGGCGTCCGGTGGACGGCCGTAGAACATTGTTGGGGGTAGGCTGTCCTACTCCCTCTATCATCTTCATAAAATCGAATTTCCCGTAGTACTCATCTACTTCCGGCAATTCTTCTTCCAACTCAGCCCTGTATCGCTCGCTCAGACAGCCCATCACAATCAGCTTCCGCAGTTTCCCTTTCTTCTTCCGTTCTGCCATCTGGAGTATCATGTTGATACTCTCTTCCTTCGCGTCACCGATAAACCCGCACGTGTTGATCACGCATATCTCCCCTTTCGGCTCTTCCGCGTCATGCACACATTTCCAGCCTGCCGCCTCCAACTGCCGCATTACACGCTCTGCATCCACCAGGTTCTTCGAGCACCCGAGCGTTATAAAATCTATCTCTCCTTTCTTCATTTCCAAGCGGTATTTTTTTCGAAAGCCTTCGCTCTGATGAGCGATACAGTATATACCCGGTTGAAACGTTGTGGAGCGTGTGGGGGACGCGGAACACGAGTACGGGGCAGTACGTTTTCAGAGGGTATATACGCTATCTGCATAGTTATAAGGCTTTCGTAAATAAAAAACGTGCTTTCATTAATTTCCCAAATCGCAGTGGAACTTCAGCCTTACCAGCCGCACATGCATCTCGTCGTAATAATCCTCGCCGAGTTCCTCCATCGCTTTCTTGATATTGTCGTCCTCCGCGGTCTTGAAGTAGTCGTATATCTCCTCTTCCTCGTCGGGGTCAACTACTTCTTTGATGAAATAATTGATGTTGATCTTCGTTCCGCTGAAAACAATCGCCTCCAACTCGTCCATCATCTCTTCCATCGACATGCCGCAACTCTCTGCTAAATCGTCCAGATCCACACGACGGTCGATGGCTTGGATAATCTGTTTCTTGCGCGTCGATTTCTTCGCTACGGTACGTATCCGCAAATCCTCCGGACGGATGATCTCGTTCTCGTCTACGTATTCCTTTATCACACGCAGGAACTCGTCGCCGTAGCGCTTGGCCTTGGCTACACCCACACCCGGAATGGTCAGCAACTCTTCCATCGTAATAGGATAAGTGGTTGCCATCGCCTCCAGACTCGGATCTTGGAAAATGACGAACGGAGGAACATCGTTCTTTTTGGCTACCTTGCGGCGGATATCTTTCAGAATGGAGAAGAGTACCTCGTCGGCGGCTGCACAGGTCGCACCTGCGCCTTCCATCATCTCATCGTCTTCATCGTGAACCTCAATCGGAACTTCGAATTTACCGGCTCTGCGGATGAATTTCAAACCGTCTTTCTGTAACTTGAGATCGCCGTAACTGTCCACATCTTTTTTGATCATCCCTACCAGCAGAGCCTGGCGTAAGATGGCATGCAGCGTGCTTTCTTCTACATCGCTTGCGGCGCCGAAATTGTCCAACTCGTCGTGGTGATAACTCATCACTTCGGCTGTCTGGTTGCCGTGAAGGATATCGACGATATGTTCTGCTTTGTGATGCTCGTTCACTTGCTGGATCGTCTCCAATGCTATCTGAAGCAACTCACTCGCATCTACCATCTTGTAGGTCTTCCGGCAGTTGTCGCAGTTGCCGCAATTCTCTTCGTTGTATTCCTCTCCGAAATAGTGCAGCAGCAGTTTCCGGCGGCAGATCGTACTCTCTGCATAACTCTGTGTCTCAAACAGCAGCTGGTTGCCGATGCCTATTTCTTTCGGTGTCTTGTCTTTCTGGAATCTCCGCAAACGCTCGATATCATCCGGGCTGTAGAAACAGATACACTGGCCTTCGCCGCCGTCGCGGCCTGCACGGCCTGTCTCCTGGTAATAACCCTCCAAACTCTTCGGAATGTCGTAGTGTACCACAAAACGCACATCCGGTTTGTCAATACCCATACCGAAAGCGATTGTAGCTACGATCACTTGACATTCTTCCATCAAAAACGCATCCTGGTTAGCGCTTCTCGTCGCTGCGTCCATGCCTGCGTGGTAAGCACGTGCGCTAATTCCGTTCACTTGCAGCACTTGCGCCAGATCCTCCACTTCTTTCCGAGCCAGACAATAGACGATACCGCTCTTGCCGTCCATACTGCGTATATAACGCACCAGATCCTTATCCACATCGGCGGTCTTCGGACGTACCTCATAATACAGATTCGGACGGTTGAAACTGCTCTTGAATACGGTCGCATCCAGCATGCCTAAATTCTTCTGGATATCTTTCTGAACCTTCGGAGTTGCTGTTGCTGTCAACGCAATAATAGGTGCTTTGCCGATACGCTGAACCATACTGCGGATCTGGCTGTACTCCGGTCTGAAATCATGCCCCCACTCCGAGATACAATGAGCCTCGTCAACTGCGTAGAAACTGATCTTTACGCCTTTCAAAAAGTCCACGTTCTCTGCTTTCTGCAAACTCTCCGGAGCCAGATACAGCAGTTTCGTCTTGCCCGCCAGTACATCATCCTTCACGGCATTAATCTCGCCTCGGCTCAGACTTGAGTTGATAAAATGCGCTACGCCTTCTTCTTCCGAGTAGTTCCGCATCGCGTCCACCTGGTTCTTCATTAACGCAATCAACGGCGATATCACTATCGCAACACCGTCCATGATCAAAGACGGTAACTGGAAGCACAAACTCTTTCCGCCACCCGTCGGCATCAACACAAACGTGTCCTTGCCCTCTATCACATTGCGGATGATGGCTTCCTGATTGCCCTTGAACGTGTCAAAACCAAAATAGGTCTGAAGCGCATTTATTAATTCTTCGTGTGTTACATTCATGATCTAAATATTCAATTTGGGCGCAAAGGTACAACTTATTTTTTATATATGCAAGTACATTTGTCTTTTTTTACAAAAAATCTCTTTTCTTTCTCTTCATCCCATGCCCTTCGCCACTTTCCTGCCTCTCCATCCGCACCATTTTCCCGCTCTCTTGTCACCCTTCAATAGGGCTGAAATTGGGATCATCCCATAGGATACCCATAGGATACCCATAGGATACCCATAGGATAACTGACGTCTTTTGTACATATTGCGCTTTTTCTATATATATACATAGTATATATATACTTTTTCGCGAGTTTTTCGAAAAAATGAATGATTTTGATCATTACTTTTCCCCTTGAAACCAACGTCCGATACTGCTGTTTGTGATTCGTTTATCGAAAGATTTCGGTATGTTTCGAACAAAAAAAATACAAAAATTTCAAAAAATGAACAAAACTCTTGCGAGTTCGAAAAAAAAGTAGTAATTTTGTGCTCGATTTTGTAATATACATTTTACAAATAATACTAAAAATACCATGCAGAAACGGAATTTATCCTTTGCACAACTCTTTAATTTGAGTTTTGGATTTTTCGGAGTACAGATTGCTTACGCGCTGCAAAGCGCCAATATCTCCCGTATTTTTGCTACATTGGGCGCTGACCCCCACACCCTGAGTTTCTTCTGGATCTTGCCGCCGTTGATGGGCATGATCGTGCAGCCTCTCGTAGGCAAGTATTCGGACAAGACATGGACGCCGCTCGGGCGTCGTAAACCTTATTTGCTCGTGGGCGCGCTCATAGCGGTCGCTGTGATGCTGCTGCTACCGAATGCAGGAAATTTCTCATTCGCGCAAGCGGCTTTTCTCGGCTTGAATGCTGCCATGTGGTTCGGACTCTTTAGCCTTATGTTCCTCGACACCTCGATCAACATCGCTATGCAACCCTTCAAAATGATGGTCGGCGACATGGTCAACGAGGAGCAAAAGGGTACGGCTTATGCCATTCAATCTGCGCTCTGTAACGCAGGTTCGGTCGTTGGTTACCTATTCCCGATCTTCTTTACCTGGATCGGTATTGCCAACACGGCGCCGGAAGGTGTCATCCCGGATTCTGTTAAATGGTCTTTCTATGCCGGAGCGGCAATCCTAATCCTCTGCTGCCTCTATACTTTTGCTACGGTGAAGGAGCTTGATCCTGCCGAATACGCGGAGTTCCACGGCCTTAAAGATGCTGACAAGTCCGACAAATCCGATAAGTCCGAAGAGAAAGGATTCATTACGCTTCTTAAAGAAGCGCCATCCGCTTTCTGGACGGTCGGTCTCGTTCAGTTCTTCTGCTGGGCGGCGTTCATGTATATGTGGACCTATTCTAATGGAGCCATCGCTATCAACTGCTTTGGTTGGGATGGTATAAATGCTGCTGATGCTGCCTTCCAGGATGCTGGAGGATGGGTCGGAGTGGTCTTCTGCGTACAGGCCGTTGGCTCGCTCCTGTGGGCTGCTTTCCTGCCGAAACTGGAGCATTGGACAGGAAACAAAGGTGCATATGCCATCTCCCTGCTCGTAGGTGCGATCGGTTTTATCTCGATCTGGTTTGTAACGAACCAATACGTCCTCTTCCTTAGCTACGCACTCATCGGAGCGGCTTGGGCTGCTATGCTGGCTCTGCCGTTCACGATTGTTACCAACGCTATCAAGGGTGGAAACATGGGATACTACCTCGGCCTCTTCAACTGCACGATTTGTATTCCGCAGATTGTTGCAGCCCTCTGCGGAGGTCTCCTCCTTAAATATATATGCGCGCACGTGCAAGCCGGTATGCTCGTCGTAGCTGGTGTGCTGCTCGTCCTCGGCGCTGCGTCCGTGTTCCTTATTAAAGAAAAATAACTAACTAAAATATCTATTATGAAAAACAAACTACTTGTTTCTTTATTCGCATCTGCGATAGCGGTATCCGCTTTCACTTCTTGCGAAACCAAGTCGAACGTGACAGATGTGTGCTCCGACATGATCAAGGAGAGCATGCATAGTGCTCCGCGTAGCCTCGTGAAACTGGACAAACACGTTCTCTCTATCGTGGAGTATGAGTTCGCGGGGGGCGTAAACGACAATCGTTTGCTCTATCGTTCACTCGTCTTCGGAGACGGTTCTTTCTCTCCTAAAAAAGTGGATACACTCCTTTATACCTACGGTGAGTGGCAGGAGCATAACACGCAGTTTACGCTGATTGTTACTCCGAAAGAAGGAGAACCTTACACCCTGATCTACAGAGGCAACGCTTTCATCACTCCCGAAGGAAAAACCATCGGTGGTGAGGCTACGGACAATGTGGCACGCGTCGAGAAATTTGAGAAAGTCATCAACTGCCTGCCCAATACCAAATGGGAAGGTCTCTATGAGGCTGAATATGTGCTGGATAGCGTGTTCCGTGATTCTGTCCGTACAACTTTTATCCCGCCTATGACTTTTATTACCGATACGATCCAGATATTTGACAGAATGGATACCGTCTCGGCGGACACTACCTGTTATTATACCCTGGAGTTCAACCGCGATGCTACTACTTTCGCTAATACCGGACATTACTATCGTAAGGAGGTTCGTACCAAATACGATAAGAAAACCCATACCTGTGATACACTTAGCGTTAAAGTGAAAGAGTATGATAGCAACTGGTTTATTGATGGCTTCTCTTCGGATTCCCGATTCTCTATCGGTTTCCTTAGCGCTACGCCTAATGTAGAAGGTGATGCGCTCAGCATCTCCAAATTCGTCATGAATGATGCCGTTAAACCGGATGGCTTCTTGTACAATGGCGCTACATTCCATCGCCTTCCTTAACCTGTTAATTCAACGAATCTAAATAATACGCAACAATGAAAAAGACTAACTTTAATATATTTCGGACAATCTCCCTTGCATTCCTCTTAATGCTGGGCTCTGTTGCTGCTTTCGCTCAGATGACGGTAAACGGAACGGTCGTGGATGCTGCTAATGGAGAACCCGTTATTGGAGCTTCTATTCTCGAAATGGGCACTACCAACGGTACAATTACCGATTGGGATGGTAATTTCTCTCTTACCGTACAACCCGGAGCTACGCTCCAAATCTCCTATATGGGTTATAAAACCCAGGAACTGGCAGCCGCTGCGAATATGTCGGTTAAACTCGGAGAAGACTCTGAGCTGCTGGACGAAGTCGTTGTCGTTGGTTATGGTGTCGTTAAGAAAAACGATGCTACCGGTTCGGTTACCGCTATTAAACCGGATGAAATGAACAAGGCTCTGACAACAACCGCTACAGATATGTTGTCTGGTAAGATTGCCGGTGTAAACATCACTTCCGATGGTGGTACCCCGGGTGGCGGCGCTGCTATCCGTATCCGTGGTGGATCTTCGCTGAATGCATCCAACGACCCCTTGATCGTCATCGATGGTCTCGCTATGGATAACAATGGTATTCAGGGTGTGTCCAACCCCCTCTCTTTGGTTAACCCGAATGATATCGAGACCTTTACCGTCCTTAAGGACGCTTCCGCAACGGCCATCTATGGTAGCCGTGCTTCCAATGGTGTCATTCTTATTACTACCAAGAAAGGTAAATCGGGCTCGAAACTGAAAGTCAATTATGATGGTAACGTCTCTTTCGGTTCTGTGCTCAAGCATCTTCAGGTCTTCACAGGGGATGAACTCCGTGCTTATGCTACCGGAGCCGGACAGTCGGATATGTCCAATGCCTACCTCATGAACGATAATGTGGATTGGTTCAACCAAATATACCGTACTGCTGTTTCCACTGACCATAACGTTTCGTTGATGGGTGGTGTGAAGAACAAGGTGATGGATATGCCTTATCGTGCTTCGGTTGGTTATACTCTTAACAATGGAGCAGTAAAGAACTCGCAGATGCAGCGTGTAACCGCATCCTTGAATCTCAATCCTTCGTTCTTGGATAATCACCTGATTTTCAATCTGAACGCAAAGGGAATGTATATCTACAATAGTTATGAGCCGGGGGTTGCCGGTGCATATCTGGATAAAGATCCGACCGCGCCGATCTATTCAACAGGAGATCTCACAAATATTCATGGTAATCAGATCCTCGCTGGTGAAGCGAACGGAAATAATTACTATGTTACCAAAACCGAGTTGGACGAGCATTGGGATGGTTTCTTCCAGCCGCTCGGTACTTCCTCTTCCGTTCTTGGCCCGTACGATGATCCTAACTGGATGTACAGCCTCAAATCAGGAGCTAACCCGCTTGCACAGCTCAAGCATCAATCCAATACCTCACAAGCTGGTCAGTTCGTCGGTAACTTGGAGGCTACTTACAAAGTGCATGGCCTCGAAGATCTCATGCTGCATGCTAACTTCGGAGCTGACTTCGCTTTCGGTAAACAAACTAATGTCAACAGCATGCTCGGTACGGCCAACCACTATACCGGATGGAGAGGATATGACCAGAAGATGAAATACAATCTCCAGTTCAATGCCTTTGCGCAATATGCCCACGATTGGGAGAAGGCGCAACAGCATTTCGATATTATGGCAGGTTACGAGTGGCAACACTTCTATAATGAATACAAAGGAGAGGGTAGTGGTACTTACCCGATGACCTACCAAGGTACTTCGGGCGTTCCCGGTGGACCTGCATATCCGTACGTGAGCCAGGGTAAAGGAGAAAACTACCTCGTTTCTTTCTTCGGCCGTTTGAACTATATCGGATGGAACCAATTGATGATTACGGCTACCGTCCGTGGTGATGGCTCTTCGCGTTTCGCCAAAGATCACCGCTGGGGTGTGTTCCCCTCTGTTGCTCTGGGTTGGAAAATCAAAGAGACATTCATGAAAGATGTTCATTGGCTCAACGACCTCAAACTCCGTTTGGGTTACGGTATCACGGGTCAGCAGGATGGTATCGGCGATTACGCATACATGCCGAGTTATACCCAGACCAAGGGACATACTTCTTACTATCCGGTAGGTGGTACAAACTTCGCAACCGAGGATTTTGAAGCCAATATTGTCGAACTGGTACAGGACGCAAATGGAAATACCCTTTATATCTCCGATCGTCCGAACGCTTTCAACCCGAATCTGACATGGGAGAAGACAACGACCTACAATGCCGGTATTGATTTCGCTTTCCTCAACAATCGTATCTCCGGTTCTATTGACTACTACTTCCGTAATACGACCGACTTGCTCAATAATACCATCGTGCCGATGGGTACGAACTTCCGCAAGCGTGTGATGTCCAATGTCGGTTCGCTACAAAACCAAGGTGTTGAGTTCTCCATCAACGCGGTTATTCTGGACTACGGTAAGAAATTCAAATGGGATCTCGGTTATAACGTAACTTGGAATCAGAATAAGATTACCAAGATCAATGGCGAGGCTACTATGATTGATGGTAATGGATATGGTGGTGAAGGTCTTGGTGGTAAATCCATTACGAAATTCGCTATCGGTTATGCTACCAACACCTTCTATCTCTACGAGGCGCGCAAAGGCGTACGTGAGGATGGCTCGCAATATTGGTACATCATTGACCAGAACGGCGATGGCTCTATTGATGAGTTGGATAAGGTCTTCAAACACAGCCCCGTAGCTCCGGTTACGATGGGTCTCCAGACCAAGTTCCAGTTCTATAACTTCGACCTCGGTCTCTCCTTCCGTGCTAATATCGGCAATTATGTATTTAATAACGTCGTTTCTACACGTCTCCAGAATGTGCCTATTGGTCAGCTCGCACGTGGCGGCTATTATACCAACCTGCCGGTGGATGTATTCAATACCTATTATGTGGACGGCTATAACAGAACCATCTGGGATGAGACCGGCAAAACCATCATTGGCTCTGCTGATCCTAGTATCACCGACCGCTTCTTGGAGAACGCTTCCTTCCTCCGCTGTGATAACATCACTCTCGGTTATTCCTTCGCGAAGGGGAAAATCTCCGGTCGTGCGTTCTGTACCGTTTCCAACCCGTTCGTAATTACAAAATACTCGGGACTTGATCCTGAGGTGGGTCTCGGGGGCGTAGATAACTCGATTTATCCGCGTTCGATGACTACCGTTTTGGGTATTAACCTCCAATTCTAAATAGCCCGACGGCTAAATGGCAAAATAAATGAACAAATAGTAAATGAATAAATGGTAAATATTATGAAAAATATTACAAAATATTTTGCTTTGGTATGTGTGGCGTTAGGAATGGCTTCCTGTGTGCAAGACCTCAATACCACTCCTATTGACCCGAACTCGTCCACATCCTTTAATGCGGATCGTATGTTCACCAAGTGCTATTCCTGTATGGCTGTCATCGGGCAATCCGGTCCGGGAGAAGACTCTGATGTAGAAGATATGGATGCAGGTATGTCCGGTTTCTATCGTACTATCTGGTATTGTAATGATCTGACTACCGATGAGGCCTTCTGGATCTGGGATGATGATGAGTCTCGCGGTCTGCCGACTACTAACTGGACGGGCTCCAGTGGTATGATCAAAGGTATCTATACCCGTTTAAACCTCAATATCAAGTATTGCAACCACTATTTGACGTATGGCCCGAAAGAGACCGATGAGGATAAATATCGTCTGGCTGAGGTACGCTGGATCCGTGCGTTCCACTATTTCTACCTCATGGACTTGTTCCTCTATGCGCCGTTTGTAACGACCGAGTCCAGCGAGTATCCGAATTATATCCCACGCCATGAGTTGTATAAGTGGCTGGTAGATGAGTTGAAAGAACTGGAGGTAGAACTCCCTGCTCAGCGTCTCCAGCCATATCGCGTTGGTAAAGCGGCCGCACAACTCCTCTTGGCGCGTATTTACCTCAATGCGGATGTATATAACAAATTCAACCCGAATTGGACAGCCGGCAATACATGGAGCAAGGCGTACGATGAGGCTACCGCTCTTATTAGCGATAACCCGCAACATGCACTTGTAACAACCCCGATTACTACAGACTCCGGTTTCGTTTATACCGCTTACCAGCAGCTCTTTATGGGTGACAACGATCGTCCTGAGATCATGAAGGAAGCTATCTTCCAAATCTATCAGGATGGTTTATATACCCAAAGCCACGCTGGCGGTAACTTCCTGGTGGCTGGTCCGCGTTATGGAGGTATGAATGCATGGGGTATTGAGGCGGAATGGCACGCCCTCCGTACTTCCCCGACCCTGATTGACAAGTTCCTCAAGATCGAGAATATCGACCGTGCTACAGCAGAGGCGATGATTTATGACGAATATCAGATGCCGGAGCAACTCGACGATGATCGTGCAATCTTCTGCTCTTATGGTATGAATACGCCGAAAAAACAGAATTTCATCTTGAAGGGTGATATGCAGATGGGTAAAGATGAATGTATCTATAACTCGTGGGCAGGTCTGAAATTTACCGGTGTCTATTCGACAGCTTCCCTTCCGAAACTCTCAACCCGTCGTAGTAAAGATTGGGCGGATACCGATATCCCGATGCTTCGTCTGGCTGAGGCCTATATGATTCAGGCTGAGGCACTCTTCCGTAAAGGAGATAAGGGCGGAGCACTCAATATCATTAATAATACCATCCGTGCGCGTGCGAACGCAGATCCCTTACTGAGTTTGGATGAAGAGGGCTTGCTCGATGAGTGGAGCCGTGAGTTCTGGTTTGAAGGACGACGTCGTATGGACTTGATTCGTTTCGGACGTTTCTTCGGAGCCGCTCCGGAAATGTATCGCTTCCACTGGGAAGGACGTATGGGCAAAGCGGATATGCCGCCCGCTGTCAATAGCCCGTTCTTCGTTTCCGGCACACCGGAATACATGAACTGGTTCCCCATCCCCGATGAGGATAAACGCTCTAACCCGAACTTCAAAACCGATGTTGAGGGCGATGCTCAAAATGAGTTCGCTGCACAAGGTGGTGACGGATATGTTTATTAATCATTAGAAGATAAATATCGAGATATCGACGTGTCGAGAAATCGATTGATCGAATATAAAAACAACAAACTAATTAACATTATTAACCAAAAACAAAACAAATTATGCGTAAAATTTATGCTTTTTTGGCAGCAGCGCTGATGAGCGTTAGCGTATTTGCTGCAAAGGACGTGGTTCCTTCTGACGCTGTTCTCGCTGATTATTACAACCAGGGTGACGTTTGTGTATGTTTCTTCGTTCCGGCTGACATGAACTGTAACAACATCGTTCTTACCGGTTCGTTCAACGGTTGGAGCAGCACTCCGGCTGAGTGTGTAGCTGTTGAGGCTGTTGAGGGTTACGACGGTTGGTATGTGGCTTCTTTCGAGCCGGAAGCTGAACCGGACGCTGAGAAGGGTATGCAGGCTAAGCCGATCATGCTTGACGTAGATGGTAACTTCAACTGGGAGTACCAAGTAGGTGCTGCTACCGCTATCCGCGGTGGTGTACAGGTTGTACAAGGTGCTTATGCAGGTGAGATCGACATGATCAACTATGGCGCTGACGCTCCGAACGTATTTACCGTTGATGGATGGAAACAAAATCCGTGTACAGCTATCTACCACAACTACACCGTTACCGTTGTCAGCGATGGTTGCGGCGGTTACGTAGTTCCGTTTATCGTAGGTGGTATGAACGGTTGGACTTTCCAACAGATGCAGTTGGATGTTGAGAAGACTCAGGAGTATGGTGTTCCGACGTACTATTTCAACTTTAAGGCTGCTGAGAACACTCCGTATCAGATCGTTAGCGGTTTGATGGGTGAGACCGGTGAGCTCGAGGTAGAGCCGGCATGGGCTGACGATGCTTACATGCAGAAGCTCGTTGACGATGTATGGGCTCGTATCCCGGGTGAAGAAGGTGACAACCAACTGACCCACGAGGAGGCTAACATCGTTTGGGACCTCCGTGCTGAGGATCTCCGTTGGGCTCGTTGCGACGATACTCCTGCTGAGACCGTTGTCGTTAGCGTGAAGTTCCCGACCGAGAACTTCCCTGCTGAAGGCGTAGAGATCATCGGTGGTTTCGATGCATGGGCAGGTACCGCTATGACACTCGCCGGCGACGTTTATACCGCAACGATTGAGGCTAAGCCGAGCCAATTCTTCAAGTTCCGTTCCGCTGGTTCTTGGAATCAAGAGCTCGAGGTTTACACAGAGAACGATGAGTGGGTTAAGATTGGTGACAACCAACTCGTATTCGGCCAACTCTGGCAAGGTGAAGAAGGTAATCGCACTATTGAACTCGACTTCAGCAATGCAGATACCTATCGCTGGACAGAACCGCAAGGTATCGAGAACATCACTCTGACCGAGAAGGCCCACAAGGTTGTTGTTGACGGTGTGCTCTACATCGTTCGTGACAACAAGATGTTCAACGTTCAAGGCGCACAAGTTCGCTAATCACCAGATTACTAGATCACTAGATTACTAGATTACTAGATTTCTAGAATACTAGTCCTCTAGTCAACTGGCAAAAAAAATAGCCCGGGCATTTGCTCGGGCTATCTTTCTTACTATGTATTACCTGTGTATCTCCTGGTTTTATCGTATCCCACCTATACTTATAATATACATAGTATATTATTCCGTGATTTTTAAATGGGCTCTATTTTACTAAGCGGAATTCTCCTTTACTCCCCTTCTTTATAATAAACGTACATTGTCCTGCAAAAGCGTGCATCTTAGGCTCTGTAAAACTGTCCAGACACGCAGCATCGCCGTTTGCTGCAGCTACAAAACCATCTCCCTCATACTCAATCAGATTATCAGCGAAGGGACAAAGATGGCCTTTCTTATCCACAACCCGAATCGTCATATAGCATAACTCCTCCGGATTCTCTTTCTCATTCGCCCAAATTACCTCCAAATGATGTGGCTTGCCGGCTTTATATACAAACTGACGTGCTGCTTCTTGACCATTCTCGTCATAGGCTACCACTTTTATCATTTTCTTTTTGTATGGCACTTTGAACCACATCAGCCTGTATCGCGGCAGCAATTCCGGACGAGGTGCACTTCCCCATTCTGGGATGTCAAAGGTGCCTACTTCCGGCATTTGGCTCACACCATCAATCGTTTCTCCCTTACTCAGCCGCTCTGTCTCTTCGGCGGTCGCGAAGCGCAATTTGCCGTAACTTTTCTTGCCGACAAAAAGTTCCGCGCTCGGGTAGGTGGTATAGCAGAATACCGCCACGCTATCGCCTCGCCTCCAATTCCAATGTGGTAACACGTGCAGGGTCTCTGCTTTCTTGTTCCATTGGCTGCGATAAAGCCAGTAACGGTCTTTGGGCAAAGAAGCAAGATCTATAATACCGAAATAACTGCTATGACTTGGCCAAGCGTCTGTGTCGTAAGGAGAAGGCTCGCCTAAGTAGTCAAATCCTGTCCATACAAACTGACCCAGCGTCCAACTATAATCGTCCTGCAACTGAAAATCCTGTTCCGGCAGACCCGACCATGCGCAGTATTCTACATCATAGCCGCTACTTTGGTTGTCTGCATATTTTGCATCGGGTTGAATGATTGCAGGCAGTTTATACACGCCTCTTGAAGAAACGGTAGAAGCTGTTTCGGAGCCCAAGATCATTTTCTGAGGCAGGTTTTCGTATCCTTCAATATAACGCCCCGTACGATAGTTGAAACCCGGCAGTTCCACAGCCGCTCCAAAACCGTTATGAATAACGTGCATCGCCTGATCCATTCCGTTTGTTACCGGTCGGGTAGGGTCTAACTGATGAAAAAGTTCCTGCAACTTCGTTACAATCTCAATGCCGTCTGGCAGCACTTGGTTCCATACTTCATTGCCGCTCGACCATAGCATCACAGACGTGTTATTCCGGTAATGCTTCACCATATTGGTGATGTCCCATTTCCACCAATCGTCAAACTCCACGCTGTAGTCATTTTCCGTTTTGCCGTGGTTCCATACGTCGAAAGGCTCAATCATCATCATCATACCCATTTCGTCGCATAGTTTTACTAACTCCGGAGCAGGCATGTTATGACTTGTACGGATGGCGTCGCAGCCCATATCTTGTAGCATCTTGATTTGATGCCGAAGCGCATCTTTATGTATGGCTGCTCCAAGCGGCCCTAAATCATGGTGGAGACATACACCTTTGAACTTGCGTGTCTCGCCGTTCAACTGAAAACCTTTCTCCGCTGTATAACTGATACTCCGGATACCAAAACGTGTCTCTTTTACGTCCAAAATCTCATTACCGCGCATTACTCTCGTTCGTGCGATATGCAGATGCGGACTCTCCGGACTCCATAACTGAGGACCGAATACATCGGCTGAACCCTTCTGACCGCGGATTGTAGCAATCACTTTGTCCTCAAAAATCAGGTCGGTCTCTATGGTCACTCCTGCTTGCTCCGCTGTTGTTTCCTCTACGCCGTTCTGCAGCTCCACCTCAATGGTCACTTGGGCGAACTCTTTGCTCACTTTCGGCGTCCGAATGAGCACACCAAAGGTCGGAATGTGTATAGGGTCGCTCTCTACCAGATGCACATTTCGATATAGTCCCGCTCCCGGGTACCAGCGGCTCTGCTGAGGTTTGTTCTCCAGCCAAACATCTATATCAACGCTGTCACCTGTGATGAGTTGCGGCAGGATATAGCAGTCAAACGTGTTGTACCCGTACGGCCAATAGACCATCTCTTCGCCGTTCACATACACGTCGGCATGACTCATAGCACCGTCGAATACGAGCGTATAGAATTTATCCTTATTCACTTTTACGCGCGTGCGATAGTGTCCTTTGCCCATCCACGGAAGACCACCGCTTCGGCCGGTCTTCCACGTCGGTTCTTTCTCGCCGTTCTGCACTACAACCACTTCCTGTAAGTCGTTCGCCCGGTCGAAGGGACCGCTGATAGCCCAATCGTGCGGCACGCGCACTTCATGCCACGTCGTGTCTACATACGGCATCTGTTCCGACGGCTCTTGCCGGAACTGCCAACTCGTCAATAAGGTCGAGATGGCTAATAAAATAGAAATCATAAGAATCTGTACTCTGTTGTTTCGTCCAACTTTTCTCCCGGACGAAGAATAATATTCGGGAAACCGGCATGATTGATGCTGTCCGGCCAGTTTTGCGCCTCCAGACAAACGGCATGCTGTACGTCATACATCTTTCCGTTCTTGCCTTCGTTTTGCTCCACCCAGTTGCCGGTATACACTTGCAAACCCTTCATGGTTGTCCAGCATTCCATAGTCCGTCCGTCGGCTTCCAATGTAGCAGCATGGCGCAATTCTTTTGGAGCGTCTCCGGTGCATAGACACCAGTTGTTGTCTATGCCTCGGCCTGGCGCGAAGAACGGGTCGTCAATGCGGTCGCCGATATGAGTGGGCTGGCGGAAATCCATCGGTGTGCCTTCTACAGAAAGAATCTCTCCTGTCGGACAGGCGGTCTCGTCGAAAGGTGTGTATTTATCCGCAAATATCTGGAGCACATGCTCATGTATTTTTCCGCTGTCTTCACCCGCCAGGTTGAAATAGGCATGGTTCGTCATCGCGATGATGGTCGGAGCATCGGTCTTCGCTTCATAATGAATGACCAGCCGGTTATCTTTTGTTGCCGTGTAGGTTACATAGACATCCACATTGCCCGGATAACCTTCCTCGCCGTCTTTTGCGCGGTAGTGTAGTGTAATCTCATAGAGGCTCTGCGCCGTTACATCCCATATCTTGGCATTGAATCCCTCTATGCCTCCATGCAAACTATTGGTGCCGTTGTTGATCGGTAATTGGTATTGTTTGCCGTCCAGCGTAAATTTACCGTCTTTGATTCGGTTCGCCACGCGTCCGCAAATTGCATTGAAATAAGTCTCTTTGGAGCGCCATTCGTCTGCAGAGCGGAAGCCAAGGATTACGTCCTTGACTTCCCCTTTGCGGTTAGCTACCAGCAGTTTTGTGATCTTTGCACCAAGATTCGAAATCTCAACCTTTAGACCTCCGCTACTCTTAATTGTATAAAACTGTATCGGTTTCATAAATCGATATTTCTGTATTTCGGTATTTGGAAAATCACGCAAGGCGGCTTACTCCATCGCCGATTTCTGCTACATAGAAATCCGCCTTTAGTCCGGTCTTTTTCTCATATTCGGCTCCTACGAAAGCTTTGAATGTCTCTATCGCTTCGTCCTTTACCAAACTAACGGTACATCCTCCGAAGCCTCCTCCGGTCATACGGCTACCGAGCACACCTTCTACCTGCCATGCGGCTTCTGCTAAAGCGTCCAATTCCGGACCGGTTACCTCAAAATCGTCCCGAAGAGATACATGGCTGGCTGTCATCAGTTCGCCGAAATAGGCCACTTCGCCTCTCTTGAGCGCTTCTACTGCAGCAGCAGTACGAGCTACTTCGCCTACCACGTGGCGCGCACGTTTATGGGCAACAGGGTCTGTGATAGCACTTTCTACTTCTTTCCAATCATCCTCTGTCAGTTCGGCCAGGAATTTAATTGGTTTCACTTTGCTGATTTGCTCTACGGCCAGTTTGCATTGACGTACGCGGTCGTTGTAGGCACCGCTGTCCAGATGGTGCGGACTATGGGTATTCGTAATAACCACTTTGATACCTTCCAGTTTTACAGGCACGTGCTCAAACTCCAAGGTGTCGCAGTTGAGATAGATGGCATGATCTTTTTTACCTTGAGCGGAAGCGAATTGATCCATGATACCGCACATCACACCTGCGTACTCATGCTCGCATTCTTGGCCGATCAGAGCTAACTCGGTTCGATATTTCTTGTCGTCCTCTATCTTTACACCCATCTCTTCTGTGAATGCCCTTGCGGTCACAACCTCCATTGCGGCGCTGCTGCTCAAGCCGGCTCCGGCTGGCACATTGCCGTAATAGAGCAGATCATATCCTTGCTGTAATTTGGCTTCTGGATGACGACGAGAAATGATATCCATACAACCTAAAGAATAGTTGCACCATGCTCGATCGGGCTGAGGAGCGATGGAATGGATGGAAATCTCGTAACTCTGTGGCATATTCAGCGATCTGAAACGTAGCACTTTGTCTGCATTGGGAGCAATCAGAAGCCATGCTCCGAAACTCAATGCACAGGGGAATACACTTCCGCCCTGGTAGTCCACATGCTCGCCAATCAAGTTTACTCGCCCAGGGGCAAAATAGATCTTCTCCGCCTTACGGCCATACGCTTGCTCGAAAGCATTTTGCATTTCTTGTGTTGTCATAGTTGTCTAATATTAAGTGTAAATGAAGAATTTTGATGCAAAATTACAAAAAAATTTTGATATATACAAAAAAAGTGTTAACTTTGCGGCGAAAAACAAAGTTAATCGTGCCTTTATGGCTTAGAAAATGTAATAACGGCGCTAATAATCCTTAAAAATTAATATTTATGAGACTTGAATTTTTACTCTATTCACTTATTTTTGTTCTGATCGGATTAATGCTCGTTTCGTTTTTCTTGATCTGGAATTGGTTCGACGCACGTGCACAAGTAAAAGTCGTTCGTGAGGCTACTCGCGAACAGACAATACATGCTATCCGTCATGCGCATAACAAATGTCGTGTGTTGCTTTATATCAGTCTCTTTTTAACCATTTGCTACTTGCCGATTCCTTTCATTCTTGGTGAGTTCTATGGCACGCTGGCATACCCTGGAGTAGTATTTATAGCAGATGTGTTGATGTTGTTCGGCTTGCGAGGACGCGCGAAAATGTACATCGCATCCATAGACGAATATGTGCAGGAAAATGAAGAGCACGTTCGTGAGGCTGCAGCACAACGCGAGCAGCAGCGTGAGCAATGGAAACGCGAGGCTGTGGACTTGAATCCAAAGGCTCTGGCTTTTATCAAAGAATCTCTGGGGGATAATTATGAGACTTGGTTCCAGCATGACATACTTGTCGGACGGAATGTATTGGCTAATAGAGAAGAAGGACTCCTCTATGCTCAAGGAATCCTTCTGCGTTTTGATGAGATTATGGAGGTGCGTATGGGACGGAAGGACTTGAAATTGGTCACTTCTAATAGCACCTACCCGTTTGTTACTATTGACTTCGGTGCGCTGCCAATCAATCCTGAGACGGGAAATACCTACAAGGATGAGATTGCTGCCGAGATTGAGAAAATGATGCCTTAATAGCTCTCTTCTGCGGAAGGGAACGAACTGTCTTTAACGGCCTCGATATATGTATCGACGGCCGTTTTTATTTCATCTCCCAACGAAGCGAAGTGACGGAGGAATTTAGGCTTGAAACCTTGATTAATACCCAGCATATCATGTAGTACAAGCACTTGTCCGTCACATTTGTTGCCGGCTCCGATTCCGATCACAGGACAAGACACTGCCTTTGTCACCTTTTCTGCTAATGCTGAGGGAATCTTCTCTAATACGATAGAGAAACAGCCTGCTTCGTCCAGCAGTTTGGCGTCATGGATGAGTTTTTCCGCTTCTTTTTCTTCTTTCGCACGCAGGCCATACCCGCCGAATTGGTTCACGCTCTGGGGAGTTAGACCCAGATGACCCATTACGGGCACTCCTGCCTGTATCATATGCCGTATCGCTGGCAAAATCTCTTCTCCTCCTTCTAGTTTTACAGCATCGCAACCGCTCTCTTTGAGAATCTTGATGGCATTCCGTACTGCCTCTTCTTCGCTTACCTGGTAACTGCCGAAAGGCATGTCGCATACCACTAATGCATGCTGTGCCGCACGTACTACTCCCTTGGTCAGAAATATCATTTCGTCTACTGTGATGGGCAGTGTGTACATATTACCGCATACTACATTGCTGGCGCTGTCGCCAACAAGCAACATGTCAATACCGGCTTCATCAACCAGTGAAGCTAAGGTGAAATCATAACTGGTTAACATGGCGATTTTCTCACCATTAATTTTCATCTGACGAATTTTAGCGGTCGTCATCCGACTGTTTTGAACATGAACAGACATTTTATTTGTTTTTTAGTATTATCCATATGATGACCGGTGCTCCGAATAGAGCAGAAACGGTTGATATCGGAAGGGGGTAGGTGAATAGAGAACATAGTACATCGCATACCAGCAATAGACACGCACCGATTAATGCCGATGCAGGGATTGTTATACGATGATTGGAAGTGCGGAAGATGCCTCGGGCTATGTGGGGAACGGCTACGCCGATAAATGCAATCGGTCCGCAGAAAGCAGTTACGCCGCCGGCTAACAGACCCGTAGCAAGTACAATAAACAATCTGGTCCGCTCTACGTTAATGCCTATACCGCGGGCATAGTCTTCCCCTAATAGCAACCCGTTTAGTGGCTTCAAGGACAGAAGCACGAATAAGGCACCCAATAATAATATAGGTACCATCATTTGCATGTCGCTCCATCCTACGCTGCTCAGGCTGCCCAGAGTCCAAACAATGAATAGTTTCAGCGCATCTGGGTTAGCGAAATTCTGCAGCAGGCTTACCAAAGCACCCGCAATAGAGCCGAACATCATACCTACGATTAGCAAACTCACATTGCTTGTTACTCGCCTGCTTACCGCTAATACAAGTAGTAGCACCAGAGTTGCGCCGATGCATGCCGCTGCAGGAAGTAGCATCACCAGTGTCGCCGAACACATCGTCAGAAACGCTACGCCCAGACTCGCTCCGGACGAAACACCTAAGGTATATGGACCCGCCAGAGGATTGCGGAATAGCGTCTGCATGATAAGGCCGGAAACGGACAAAGCCGCGCCTGCCAAAACAGCAGTTACGGCCTTGGGCACGCGGATGGCGTGCAGGATATTCTGCTCCATCGGACTCATTTCCCCCCATGGCCACAGCCACAGACTCCCGCTGCATACATCCAGCACGAATAGTAGCACCAGGAAGCCCGATAGAGCTATAAATATACCTGTTTTTTGTTTCATTATTAGTTTCTAAACTTCAACTCTCCGTCGCGAAGTTCGACCGTTACCGGTTTCGTTTGATCGACCTTGCCGGCGATGATAGCCTTGCTTAACTCATTGAGTACAAGTCGCTGTAGCGCTCTCTTGACAGGCCGTGCACCGAACTGCGGGTCGTAACCTTCTTTTGCAATATAACTGATCGCGTCGTCCGTTACTCGCAAGTCGATTCCTTGATCCTCCAGCATCTTGTGGATGCGGCTCACTTGCAGACCTACTACTGCCTTGATATCGTTCTCCGTCAACTCGCTGAAGTGAATGATTTCGTCAATACGGTTGATGAACTCGGGTCGTACGGTCGCACGCAACTGTTCCTCTGTGAGGTTACTCGTCATAATGATGAGCGTGTTCTTGAAGTTCACAAGACGCCCTTTGTTGTCTGTCAACCTTCCGTCATCCAAAACCTGCAGCAGCACGTTAAATACATCAGGATGGGCTTTCTCTATTTCGTCGAAAAGTACTACGGAGTAGGGCTTTCTGCGAATAGCTTCGGTTAACTGACCGCCTTCGTCGTATCCTACGTATCCCGGAGGAGCTCCGATGAGTCGTGTCGCGGAGAATTTCTCCTGATATTCACTCATATCGATACGCGTCATCATATTCTCGTCGTCAAATAGGTAGTCGGCCAGTGCTTTTGCCAGCTCTGTCTTGCCGACGCCTGTTGTTCCCAGGAAGATGAAACTGCCGATCGGTCGTTTCGGATCTTGCAATCCTGCCCGGCTTCTCCGGATAGCATCGCTGACAGCCTCGATTGCCTGGTCTTGACCAATCACACGTTTATGCAACTCTTCCTCCAGATGCAGCAGTTTGTCGCGTTCGCTTTGCATCATTCGGGCTACGGGAATACCGGTCCAACGGGCTACTACTTCGGCTATATCGTCTTCGTCCACCTCTTCTTTGATTAGGCTCTCCGTGCCCAACTGATGGAGTGTTGCTTGCGCTGATTTGATATTTGCTTCGGCTGCCGGGATCTGGCTGTAACGTATCTCCGCTACTTTGCCGTAGTCGCCTTCGCGTTCCGCCACTTCGGCCTGATGTTTCAGCGTCTCAATGCGCGCTTTTTCGTTCTGTATGGTGGCTACATAGCCTTTCTCCTTGTTCCAGCGTGCATTCAACTCGTCGCTCTTGGCTTTCAATTCTTTTAATTGTGCCTCAATCTCGTTCAGTTTCGCTGCGTCTTTATCGCGCTTGATAGCTTCGCGTTCGATCTCCAACTGTTTGATTTGTCTGTCTAACGAATCGATCTCTTCCGGTTTGGAATCCACCTCCAGCCTCAGTTTGGCTGCCGCTTCGTCCACCAGATCGATAGCTTTGTCCGGCAGAAAACGATCGGTAATATACCGCGCACTCAGTGTCACTGCCGCTATGATCGCATCGTCTTTGATACGCACTTTGTGGTGGGTCTCGTAACGCTCTTTCAGACCACGAAGGATAGAGATAGTGGCAGCCTCGTCCGGCTCGTCTACCATCACTTTCTGGAACCGGCGCTCCAAAGCCTTGTCGGTCTCGAAATATTTTTGATATTCGTCTAGTGTCGTGGCGCCTATTGCCCGCAAATCGCCTCTTGCCAATGCCGGCTTCAGAATATTTGCCGCATCCATCGCACCGCTACTCTTGCCTGCACCTACCAGGGTATGAATCTCATCAATAAAAAGGATGATCTCGCCTGCTGCGGATACTACCTCGTTCACTACGCCTTTCAGACGCTCCTCAAACTCACCTTGATATTTGGCGCCTGCAATCAGCGCACCCATATCCAGCGAATAAATCTGTTTCTTCTTCAGGTTCTCCGGTACGTCGCCGCGAACGATTCGGTGTGCCAGACCTTCGGCTATGGCTGTCTTTCCGACACCCGGCTCGCCAATCAATATAGGATTATTCTTGGTCCTACGGCTCAAAATTTGCAGAACCCGCCGTATTTCGTCATCGCGCCCGATGACGGGGTCTAATTTGCCTTCGCGAGCCCGCTCGCAAAGGTTGATGGCGAACTTCTTCAAGTTCTCATTTTGTGTGTTTTGATTTGTCGTATTCATAGTTGTACATTGTTTAGTTAGTTACTCGCTTTTAGTCTTTCGACTTGCTACTTTTAACTGAACAAACAATATACCAATTCTTGCTAACTGACATTTTGGCAGATGTACCCCAAATCTGTTTTTCTGCCACTCAATTGGGGTTTGATAGGGATTATATAGGGGTCTTGTTGGGGTTTTGTCGGGTTAGTCCCTGAAATTTTTATTGTGCAAGAAGTTGCGCTATCTGCTCCAAATAATGGCGGTCTGTTTCATCGAAGGTGTCATATTCCCTGCTGTCGATGTCGAGTACTGCAATCACTTTGTCCCCGCGAATAACAGGTACGACGATCTCGCTGTTCGATGCGCTTGAGCAGGCAATATGTCCTTCGAATAGATGGACATTCCCTACGATGATGGTTTCATTACGTTGCCATGCCGTGCCGCACACTCCCTTGCCGTAGGGGATGCGGGTGCAAGCTATCGGACCTTGGAAAGGACCTAATACCAACTCTTTCTCTATCACACGGTAAAATCCGGTCCACCAGAAACCGAATGATTCGTGTAACACGGAGCTCACATTCGCCATTGTGGCAACCAAATCATCCTCGTCTTGCACTAAGGCCTCTATCTGTGGCAATAAAGAGCGGTATATTTCCTGTTTGGAAGAGGCCATGGCTATTTATTGTTAATGAGTCGGATATACATATTGTTCGCTTCACGCACCCAGCAGTACTGCCATTCCTTTCCCTGGAATAGTTCCGCTGCTCGCTCAAAATAACGTAAAGCCTCTTTCTTGCTGCCGAAGGGCTCTGGGGCATAATAGAGAGAGGTGCCGTAATAGGCCAGCACGAGCGGATCGGAGGGCGCTAATTGTGTCGCTTCCTTTGCCAAACTCATCGCTTTGGCAGGATGAAAAGACTGATGTAGTCTTAACTCGTAAACATATACAGCGCTCATGTACATCTCGTAATGTCCTATGGGTAGTTGACCTTTGGAGGCCTCTACATCCGCACGAAAACGTGCAACGTACGGCTTTGCCGCTTCTTTGTCTTCGGCCACAATATATCCGCAGTAGCCGTATTCATAGAGCAGAATCTGATGGCTGGAACCTGACGGCTGATGGCTATCTATATATGCCTTCCATACCGTCATGTTTTCCCGTTTATACGCATCAAACATTTCTCTGTCCGCAGAGAAATTTTGTGCGGACAGAGAAATGCTGATTGCTGCCAGGAGAAACAAGAAGAATCTTCTTCGTACGTTGTACATTGTTCCTTTGTACATTTATTTGCCGCGCTCGAGAAGCAATGTGCGAGTAGGCTGGTCGCATACCTCGGTCGGACCGTAATACTGAATCGGACCCGGATAAATATAACTGGTAACAGGATCTGCCCACTCCTCGCGATGAGCTTGCAGGTACTGGAACGGCTTGCCGTTGAGATCCACAAGTGCTTTCTGGATAACCGGTTTCATCTTGCCGTTGCGCTTCTCCATATTCATCATCATCGTGATTGGCACACCGCCGGCGAGCCACTCTGCTGCAGGTCTGGTCAGGTTGCGAACGAGGGACATATAACCCGTCTTGCCGGCTGCTATCAGATGCGTCGCGTTCACGCCAATCGAGTAGCAATAGTCTGCATCGAAATTCGACGGCATAGCGCAGCGGCCTTCGTAACCGAAGAAGTGGTTGAGCGCCGAGAATTTTCCTTTGTATTCGCCGTTCGCTTTGAGTACGGCAAGGCGTTTGCCTACCATTTCAATAAGCAGTTTCTCGGTCTCGATCTGGCTTACCATCACGTTTCCGTGAGGATCGCGGTCAAGGGTCAACTGGCGTGCAATACCTTTCGGCAGCGAGCGGTAGAGTTCGCACGAAGCTGGCGTCAGTTTGCTCTTGACATATTCGCGCTTGGCATCGTCGCCGTCCAGAGAAGAGAACTCTTCGTTGTTCGCCAGCATGTCGTTCAACTCTTGAATCAACACGCGCATGGCAGGAATGAACTCAATCAAACCTTCCGGAATAAGAATAGTACCGAAATTGAGACCCGCATTGGCGCGGTTGACGATAACTTTGACGATATCTTCTACAATCTCGTTTAGCGTCATTTTCTTTGCCTCTACCTCTTCCGAAATGAGGCATACATTCGGCTGGCTCTGCAGCGCGCACTCAAGAGCGATATGGCTTGCTGAACGACCCATCAGACGAATGAAATGCCAGTATTTCTTGGCAGAGTTCGCATCCCGCTGAATATTACCGATCAACTCGGCATAGGTCTTGCAAGCGGTGTCGAAACCGAATGAAGTTTCGATCATTTCATTCTTCAGGTCGCCGTCAATGGTCTTCGGGCAGCCGATCACTTGAATACCGCATTGTTTCTGCAGATAGTACTCCGCCAGCACGCAAGCGTTCGTGTTGCTGTCGTCGCCGCCGATAATCACGATGGCTTTGATACCCAATTGTTTGCATACTTCGATACCGTTGTCGAACTGCCAGGTCTCTTCCAGTTTGGTGCGGCCGGAACCGATGATATCAAAACCGCCGGTATTGCGGTACTCGTTAATAATGTCACCGGTCAGTTCTTGATATTTGCCGTCAATCAGACCGCTTGGGCCGCCAAGGAACCCGTAGAGTTTGCTTTTCGGATTCAAAGCCTTGAGACCGTCATAGAGACCGGAGATGACATTGTGACCGCCGGGAGCTTGACCACCGGAAAGGATTACACCTACATTAAGAGGTTCGCTTTCGTTTTTGCCGCTCATCGGCTCCATGGTAATTATTGGAAGACCATAGGTGTTCGGGAAAAGTTTCTTGATCTCTTCCTGATCTGCTACCGAATGAGTTTTCTCGCCTTCTACCAGGCGTACTGCACCTTGCAAAGCTACTGGCATCTTAGGCTGATAGCCCTGACGCGCAATTTGTAATGGACTTTTTTGCATAATCTTATATTTTTAGTTGTTAACAATCTAACTATTTAACGTCGCTTCAGCGACCATTTTAACTATTTAACGCTTTTGTCGCTCTCTATGAGCGCGAGTAGTTGCGCTACCGCCTCTTCTTGCGGAATATTCTTCAGCACGCATTCTTTGCCGCGATAGAGACTCACGCGGTCTCTGCCGGCACCTACATAGCCGTAGTCTGCATCCGCCATCTCACCGGGACCGTTTACGATACAACCCATCACGGCAATCTTCAGACCTGTCAGCTGTGCTGTCGCTTTCTTCACTTCGGCTATGGTCGTTTGTAAGTCAAACATCGTACGCCCGCATCCCGGGCAGGAGATATATTCCGTCTTATATATACGCACGCGTGCCGCCTGTAGGATATCTTTGCTTAGAAAATTCAATTTCGTCTCCGAGAAATGTGGATTAACGAGTGTCAATTCAGAGGCATTGAACTCCCATAATAATCTTCCGCTCTCGGCTGCGGCCTGAAGGCAGAAGGTTTCCCAGTTCTCCTCCATGGATGAATAGCGCACTTCCGCTTCGCCTCCTATATTGTCTAACACTTCTGCTACCACAGATCCATCATACCGTTCCGACTCTTCGTCTGCGAAATAGTTTACCAATTCTTTTGCTACCGGAATTTCATTTTCAGGCGCTTCGCTGAGGCTGACACGGATTGTGTCGCCTATGCCGTCGGCAAGTAATGCACCGATACCTACTGCAGACTTGATTCTTCCGTCTTCTCCTTCGCCGGCCTCTGTCACTCCTAAATGGAGCGGAAATGCCATGTGCTCTTTATGCATCGTCTTAACCAGCAGGCGCACGGTATCTACCATCACACGTGTATTGGATGCTTTAACGGAGATGACAATGTCTTGAAACTCTTCGCGCACGGCAATGCGCAGAAACTCCATCACACTCTCCACCATCCCGCGCGGCGTGTCTCCGTATAAATCCATCATCCTCTCGCTCAGCGAGCCGTGGTTTACACCGATACGGATAGCTGTCCCGTGCTCACGGCATATATCCAGCAGATGAACAAAACGCTCCTCTAATTTGGAGGGATCTTTGCAGTAGTTGCCCGGATTGATCCGCACAGCCTCTACTGTTTGTGCCGCCGCATCTGCTACATCGGCCTGAAAATGCACATCGGCTACAATCGGCACCGCCGTCAGCACTTGGGCATGAATCTCGCGCAAGGACTCCACCTCGCGCAAACCTTGTGTTGTATATCGCAGTAATTCTGCTCCAGCTTCGATACAGCGCCTTGCTTGATCTACGGATGCATCAATATCGTTGGTGTTGGTGTTCGCCATCGTCTGTACACGAATAGGGTAGTCAGAGCCGATGAATATGTTTCCAACTTGCACATTGGAGGTCTTTCTGCGATTGTATAATAGTTTTATTTGCATATCTGACGGGTAAAAATACCCTAAATTGTTACTTTTTTACAAAAAAATCAAAAAATATTTGGTCATGTCAAAAAAAAGCAGTACCTTTGCACCCGCTTTTGACAAAAAGGCATCAAAAACGGAGAATCAGTAGCTCAGCAGGTAGAGCACATCCCTTTTAAGGATGGGGTCCTGGGTTCGAGCCCCAGCTGGTTCACAGAAAGAGAGTTTCGGCTCTCTTTTTTGTTTTCTGCCCCGTCCTTATTCCCTTTTCTCATTCTTTCAAATAGCACGTTGCAATTTTGCTTGCAAAATTACTACAAAAAATCCGAATGTGCAAGTATAAAAGGCTTTTTTATTCCGAAACCTATAAAAAAAGCGTCTGGTGAGACGCTTTCGTGAAGAAGATTTTTTATGTGATATGTATAATCACTCTTTTGTTTCGATACTATTTTCCTTGTTGCCGTATTTCTTGTAGAGGTGCATCTCTACGAGGAAGGAACAAAGGAGACCGATACCGATACCGCAGGCGATGATGAGCCAGAAATAAATGCTCTTGGTTGCTACGCCCACCAGCCAGTCAATACATCCGCCAAGACCTATTCCGAGCAAGATACATGCAGCACGGAGGTTTTCCAAGTTGAACGGTCCCATCTTACGCGGCTGCTTCTTCGGTTCGTCAATGAGCAGTTTGGCGGTCTCCGGATCGGTGTGGTTCTCAATGATGAGTTGACGGATTTCTTTGTCTTTCGTCTTCTTGTGCATAGAGGACCAAAAGGCCATTACTACAGCTATGATAGGCAGACCAAAAATACAAATAATGGCTACGATACCAACAAAATTATCAGCTATATATTCCATAATACTAAAAAATTTAATTGTTTAACAATGTTATTTTTGCGGGCTACCGGTCTGCCCTTCTATTTATATGATACGGGGAGTGCAGAAAGGTTACACCTCCGGCGAAAAATAATGCAAGCGTTGCGCCGCCAGAGCAAGGATGGTAGCAACGGGGATAGCTATGCAAACGGTTTGCAGCTGCTCCGGCATTTCCGGCATAAAGACAAAGAGCGCATAGATATACACCACTACCGCAACCGGCAGACCGAAACAGAGACCGAGCAGTTTTGCCCATTTGCGCAAGGTCTTGAGCCGCATGTCGCGGCGTACGGTACGCATGACCTGACGGTTTATCTGTTCCATCGCCTTGTGCTGCTGTGCAGACTGCTGAAACAGCGTGTCCAATTTGTAATCAGTTATTGTTTCCATGTTCAATCTTTTTCTTTAGTCTTTCTCTGATGCGGAATAACCGCACTTTGATATTGTTTTCCGTTTGTCCGAGCCGTTCGGCGATTGTTTGCAGCGGAACTCCGTCGTAATAGTGCCACCGGATGATCTGTCGGTCGGGTTCAGGCAGTTGCGTAATCGCCAGCTCCAAGGCTTGCAGTTGTTGTTCTTTCTGCTCGTCGTAGCCTTCGTCCGTCAGGTCTTCTGATAGATCCTCAATAGAGATTTCAGTTCCGTATGGCTGGCTTGCTCCGGTTCTAAACCGGCGTCGTTTTTCTTTCTCCAAAAGGCGCAAGCCGATATGATTCGCAATGACCGTTACCCACGCACCGAAATTGCCTCCATGCCACGAATCCAGTTGTTTGTAGGCTTGTATGAATGCCAACTGTGTCACTTCAGCGGCGTCCTCCTCGTCGTGCATGAGCCTTAAGGCAGCATTGTACACTGGCAGAGAGTACCGTTGCATCAACGTGCCAAACGCGCGCGAATCGTTCTCGCGCAGCACTTGCCTAATCAGTTCTATGTCGGATACATTGCCCTTCACTTACTAATAAGAGACACGAATCTTCAAAAGGTTACACGAAAATACAATAAAAATTGCACAATATAACCATTTCCTATATAATTCCGGTTCTACCGAGTACAAATACTATGCCGAGAGTGAAAAACACGCCCGAATCTTAATAATCATATACTTTTCAACCTCGTTCCAACATCGTTTTAATCAGCAGACGTCGCGCTGACCTTGCGCTGCTCCAAGACTGGTTTTGGTCTAACGCCCGAATCTTAATAATCGTCCTCTTTTGGCACAGATTTTGCAACTAAGGATGTGCAACTAAAATTATTCGGAACTATGAAAAAGATATTCAGATTTTTGGGCATCGGGCTGCTCGTCGCAGCAGTCAGTGCCGGAACAACACTCGCTGTCTTGAAATACAGCAATCCGCAATTTCAAATCACCAATTACAAATCACAAATCACAAATGATTCCACCGGAATCCCTGTCGCCTACAGCCGCTTCGCGTCTCTGCCGCAGGCAGGAGAGACGGATTTCACTCAGGCAGCCGAGCTGTCCGTCAATGCTGTGGTACACGTCAAGACGACCTACCGCAACCAGGTCTCCTCGCAGCAGATGGACCTTTTTGAGTTCTTCTTCGGCCGTCCGGGACAGCAACGCGAGATGCCGGCGCAACAGGCTTCCGGCTCGGGTGTCATCATCTCCGAGGACGGTTATATCGTCACCAACAACCATGTCATCGACCGTGCGGACCAGATTCAGGTTGTCCTCAACGACAAACGCGAATACACGGCTACGCTGGTCGGCACAGATCCGAACACCGACATCGCGCTCCTGAAAATCGAAGAGACAGGGCTGCCGGTAATCCTGATGGGCAACTCCGACGACCTGCGTGTCGGCGAATGGGTGCTTGCCGTCGGCAATCCGTTCAACCTGACTTCGACCGTCACGGCTGGTATCGTGTCCGCCAAGGCGCGTAACATCAATATCCTTAACGCGGAGATGAAGATTGAGTCGTTCATCCAGACCGACGCGGCAGTCAATCCCGGCAACTCCGGCGGTGCGCTGGTCAACACACGCGGCGAACTGGTGGGTATCAACACCGCCATCGCTTCGCAGACGGGTTCGTATTCGGGCTATAGTTTTGCTGTGCCGACAAGTATCGTGCAGAAAGTGGTAAGCGACATCCGCCAGTACGGCGTCGTGCAACGCGCTATCCTCGGCGTGCAGATGCGTGAGATCACGTCCGAACTGAAGAAAGAGAAAAACCTGACAACTCTCCAAGGGGCATACGTAGAACGCGTAGTGCCGGACGGCGCGGCAGAGAAAGCAGGTATCAAGAGCGGCGATGTAATCACGCGCATTGACGATGCAGCCGTCAAGACAGGCACCGACCTGCAGGAACATATAGGTCGTCACCGTCCGGGTGATGTGGTGAGTGTGACGCTGCTCCGCGATGGCAAGACCATGACTGTTCAGGCTACGCTCACCAACCGCGATGGTGGCACAGGTGTCATCTCAGCCGAGGACAAAGCGTCCGTCTTAGGTGCCACGTTCTCCGAACTGACCGATGCGCAGAAAGAGCGCCTGGGGATCAACTATGGTCTGCAGATCAAGTCGCTCAAGGCGGGCAAACTGAAGAGTGCCGGTGTTCCCTCGGACTTCATCATCCTGAAAGTCAATAACCGCTCCGTGCGCACCGAAGAAGACCTTGACGACATCGTCCGCCGTGCCAACTCCGCCTCCGAACACGACCGCGTCCTCTTCATCACCGGCTGCACCCCGCAAGGCCGCATTCGTTACTACGCTGTCAATCTGGCAGAGTAAGGATGTACGATTGTTAAGATTCCGAATGATAAATGGGGCGAAATCGCCCCATTTATCGTCCCGTATCTTTCCCGTACGTCTCTCCTACGCGGCAGGTAAGTGCTAAAAGTGACGATTATTAAGAATAAATAAGTTCGTCCCTATTTTCAAAAAAATGTATTACCTTTGCGCTCGGAATCCCCGGTAGTCCCTGACGCAAGTCAAACTATCGGGTGTCGTTTTTATAGTACCTCTCCTGTTTGACTTTACTTCTCCCCGCATGTTCGAACACGCGGGGAGATAGTTTTTACATCACAATGTTGACAATCCTGCCGGGCACAACAATAATCTTCTTTACCGCATTGCCGGCAAGGTATTTGGCGGTGTCTTCGTGGGCGAGGACAAGTTTCTCAACCTCGTCTTTCGGAGTGTTCTTCGGGCACTCAAGCGTGAAACGTACCTTGCCGTTGAACTGCACAGGGTATTTCTGCGTATCCTCTACCAGATACGCCTCGTTGCACTCCGGCCATTCGGCATTGACCACAAACTTGGTACTTGGTACTTGGTCACCTTGCACCTTGTGCCACATTTCCTCTGCGATATGCGGAGCGTACGGTGCGAGAAGGATTGCAATCGGTTCAAGGATAGCGCGTTTGCTGCACTTGAGTGCGGACAGTTCGTTCTGCGCAATCATGAACGCAGGAATAGAGGTATTGAACGAGAAGTTCTCCACATCCCACGTGATTTTCTTAATCAGTTTGTGCAAGCTCCGCAGTTCTTCTTTGGTCGGCTCCTCGTCCGTGATGTTCTCGTACATGTTCCAGAGACGTTTGAGGAAACGGTGCACGCCGTCGATACCGTTGGTGTCCCAAGGTTTGGACATCTCCAGCGGACCGAGGAACATCTCATACAGACGCAGCGTGTCGGCGCCGAACTTGGCAATCACATCGTCCGGATTGACCACATTGAACATCGACTTACTCATTTTCTCTACCGCCCAGCCACAGATATACTGCTTTGCGCCGGCGGTGTAGCCCGTCAGTTCGGACGATGTGCCGTCCGCAAAGACGAACTCGGCATTCTTGAACTCCGGCATCCATGCGCGGAAGGCGTTGATGTCCAGCACGTCGTTGTTGACGATATTCACATTCACGTGAATAGGCTGCACTTTGCCCTTGTATTCGGGGTTCTCGATGAGGTTGTAACTGATATAGAGGTTGCCTGTCGCGCCTTCGCCTATATAGCGATAGACGAAGTTCGAACGGCCTTGAATCATACCTTGGTTGATCAGTTTCTTGAACGGTTCGTCCTCGCATATATAGCCGAGGTCATAGAGGAACTTGTTCCAGAAACGGCTGTAAATCAAGTGTCCCGTAGCGTGCTCGGAACCGCCGAGGTAGAGGTCCACCTGCCGCCAGTAAGCGTTCACGTCCTTATCGACCAGCGCTTGGTCGTTGTGCGGGTCCATGTAACGCAGGTAGTACGCCGACGAGCCTGCGAAGCCCGGCATCGTGCAGAGTTCCAAGGAGAAGACGGTCTTGTTATCAATCAGCGATTTATCTACTACCTTTCTGTTTTTCTCATCCCACGCCCATACAGCGGCGTTGCCCAGCGGCGGTTCGCCGGTCTCGGTGGGTTTGAAGTCCGACACCTCTGGCAGTTCGAGCGGCAGGCACTCTTCGGGCAGCGTATAAGGCATGCCGTCCTTGTAGTATATCGGGAACGGTTCGCCCCAGTAACGCTGACGGCTGAAGATAGCGTCACGCAGACGGTAATTGACTTTCACGCGGCCGATGCCCGTGTTGGTGATATATTCCTTCATGGCTTGAATAGCCTCTTTGACCTCCATGCCGTTGAGGAAACCGGAGTTGATCATCTTGCCCTCTTTGGCGTCGAACGACTCCTCGGAAACATCTGCGCCTTCAATCAGCGGAATAATCGGCAGGTTGAAATGTTTGGCGAAGGCGTAGTCGCGGCTGTCGTGCGCCGGAACTGCCATGATAGCGCCCGTGCCGTAGCCTGCAAGCACGTAGTCGGAGATATAAATAGGTATCTCGCCCTGCGTGAGCGGATTGATGGCGTACGAGCCGGTGAACACACCCGTCACGCGGCGGTCTGCGATACGTTCCCGCTCCGTGCGGTTCTTGCAACGCGCAAGGTACGCATCCACTTCTTCGCGCTGCTCGTCGGTCACCACGCGCTGCACATACTCGCTCTCCGGCGCCAGCACCATAAACGTCACGCCATAGATTGTGTCCGCACGGGTGGTGAAGATAGTAAATGGTGCGTCTTGCCCTTTGACGGTGAACTGCATTTCTGCTCCTTCGCTTCGACCGATCCAGTTGCGTTGCGTCTCTTTGAGGCTCTCCGTCCAGTCGATTCTATCCAAGCCCTCCAATAGACGACCTGCATAAGCACTCACGCGCAGACACCATTGTCTCATGACGCGCTGCTCCACAGGATAACCGCCACGGACGGAAAGACCTTCGCTCACCTCGTCGTTTGCCAGCACTGTACCGAGTTTCGGGCACCAGTTGACTTTCGTGTCCGCGAGGTACGCGATGCGGTAGTTCATCAACCGCTCTTGTTTCTCGCGCTCGGAAAGAGTCGCCCATTTCGGGTCGTTCGCCTCAAACTCCGCGATCAACTTGCTAATCGGCTGTGCTTTCTGCGTCTTCGGATCGAAATAGCTGTTGAACATCTGCACGAACGCCCATTGGGTCCATTTGTAGAACGCCGGATCGCACGTGCGCACCTCACGGTTCCAGTCATAGCAGAAACCTATTTTCTTGAGCTGCTCGATATAGCGGTCAATGTTCTTGAAGGTTGTCTCCTGCGGGTGCGTACCGGTCTGGATGGCGTATTGCTCTGCCGGCAGACCGTAGCTGTCAAAACCCATCGGGTGCAGCACGTTGAAGCCTTTCAGGCGCTTGTACCGCGCGTAGATGTCACTGGCGATATACCCTAACGGGTGACCGACATGCAGTCCCGCTCCCGAAGGATAAGGGAACATATCGAGCACGTAGTAGTGCGGTTTGTCACTCTCATTGGAAACGGTGTAAACACCTGCTTCCGCCCACGCCTTTTGCCACTTCTTCTCAATCTCAGAAAAATTATATTCCATAAAGTTATTTATTCATCTTCTCATTTATTTGCTCAGTTTCTCTACAAGATCGGTGGCGAACTTGAGGCTCATGATATCCATCGTTTGGTTTCCTCCATTTGCGCCACCGCCCATGACTACAGTCGGTAATTGCACCTTAGCCACGGCTTCAGCCACGCCAACTTTGGTCTTATAATCCCACTCGGCACGTTCCTGCGGAGTCAGACCTGCTGCCACTTTCGCACGGTTAGCGGCTGCTTCAGCTTCTCCTTCGGCAATGATACGCTTCTTCACCTCGTTCGCTTTGAGCGCCTCCAGACGGGCAACCTCGTATTCCTGCTCGGCTTTGGTCACCTCCACCGCTTTCACTTTTTCTTGCTCCCATTTGGCTTTAGCGGCCTGTGCTTTACCTTCTTCCTCTGCACGAATCGCCTCTTGTTGGGCGGCAAGCGATTTGGCTTTGGAGGTCTGAACCAACATGTTGGCTTCTTGCTGTTGCTCAATCTGCTTCTTCACGCGGTCTTCGTAGTCGATCTTGGAGACGGAAACCTGACCGATCTCGATGCCATAGTAATCAAACGGCGATTTCTCGGACCGGCGATACCCGCCCGCGGCTGTTGAATCGGCAATCAGGACTGCGAATTTCTGCTGTTTCTTCTCGCCTGTGATAGGGTCGATTACCTCGGAAATCTTCACGGCAGTCGTGTAAACACCGTTGTTCAGCTGGTCGGTGATGTATTCAATCAGGTTGTTTTTCTTCTCCGAAACGCTCTCGTAAGCCGACATCAGCGGTCCGGAAGCATAGACTACTTTCACAACGGTCGGACGGACAAGGTCGTTCATCAGTCTGTCCATTCCGTTGTAGTCCGTCTGGATGCGGAGCATGTGCTCGCGGTCGGTGGGTAACTTGACACGGAGAGAACCGAAGATCTCACCATTGGACGCGTCGTTGAAAATAACCGGAATGGGTTCGCCGTTGTTTTGCGCACCGAACCATAACTGCTCGGTCTTATGGTATGAGGTGATGTGTCCTAATTTCTGGGCATACATACCCGGCTGGCTCCAGACATACATAGTACCGGTAATGGGCACTTGGTTAACCACGATGTCTTCGTTCTTGACATCCTCAACGAGAGAGCCGATGCAGCAAAGGAAGACGATTACTACAATTCCGATGACGGAAGCTAATACGATTTTTTTCATCGGGAGTTTATTGCCTCCCTGCGGATTGCTAATAGCCATATTCTTGAAATGATTAAAAATTATCAAACCAAATCTTCCATCCGTAGAACGGGATGAGTGTTTTCTTGAAATCGACGTTTTTGCCGAACATGTTCGTGAACAAATGCGCAATTACCGTGGCATAGTAGATTGCGAGGATGATGAGCAAAGCCCAAACGATTAAAGATATGAATCTCATAGTTATTTCTATATATCAAAACCTTTGCGCCCGCAAAGGTACTACTTTTTTTTGAAATACACAAGCAAATAGGCAAAAAAATCTTATTATTAAGATTTCAACCACTTATCAATGTTCTTTCAAAATCATTTAAAATAGCAGACGTTGCGCTGACCTTGCGCAGACCTTAGGCATCCCTTGCCTAATTGCCGATTATTAAGATTTTGACAAACAAGGGGCGAGGACCGAGCGACAACCGAGAGATGACCGAGAAGGCCGAGAGAAAACCGACTCAAAAAAAGCCCATTTCCACCCCGAGAAATGTACGATTTTTATGAATCCGCATAACAAAAGCAAGCAATCTCTTGGTCACCTGCTTTTGTATAATTTTGTAATACCTTAGGTATGTGGTTGCTTTAATTGTTATAATGATTTGCGTAGCATATTTACGTAATCATAGATAGCAGAAATATGATTTGCTAAATCAAGATTTTCTTTATTGGTTGATTGCAAATAAAATGCTTCAGCATTAATATTATCTAGACATTTTTTCTGTTCTGGTGTCATGCTTTAAGATTTAGTCTTATTCTGGAAAATTTGGTTCTACTCGATGTAAGCAACTTATAGCCAAAATAGCCTGATCTATATTGCCTCCATAACTATACTTCATAAAAGCGCCATAACCAACAGATTCATTTTCAGGAATATCATCCTCCTCCCAAAACACTTCAACTCTCATTTCAGATGTAAGGCTCGCTAAAAGTCTAATATATTGCTGATATGTGTCAGCAACATACTTAGGTTCATCTTCCATTTTAGGGTCTTCTTCTACGCTATCATAATAATATGCGCCAGCAAAAGGAATAGATCTCTTATACATAGGAAGAGTTACGCTCTCTGACATGTGAGACAACCAATCTTTAGCATCTTCGGGCGCAATACCTTTGCTTGCCATATATATAACGGCTTCAGTTTGTTCTTCTGAATTTAAACCAAATACTATTGTTTCTTTCTTATCTGCAGAATAGTATATATAACCATCTTCTTTATTTGAATACCCACCGCTATATCCCATCTCTTTTAAATTCGCTTCTGCTTGCGATAATGGGATTAAATGAAGAGGAGTTAAATCACTAAGTTGTAAGTACCCTTTAGTCTTTGTTTGTGGGTCATCAGCATTGTTTTTGTCTTTGTCACACGACATTAGTGCTATACCGACGAAAGCGATCATAGCATACATAAAAATCTTTTTCATAATAACAGTTTAATTTAATTCCCCCTCTTACGCCTTCGGGGCTTGGCATACAAAAAGTGCGAACTTTCGCTTTTATCATATTGGGTAATTCGGGCTTCCACTCCCATCGGCTCCAATATATGCAGAAAGTCCACACTTACGGTGTGAACATTCGCTATATTACAGAAGCCGAATTCTAATTTGTGGAAGATTGAATTACTTCTTAATAAAGCAAATGCTTATTTTATTTAATTAGCGCAACGCTTTGCGCTTGTCCTAGCTATTTTACGTCAAGCAAGCGACGAGGGAAAAATGGCTATTTTGTTTTATCTTGCTGATTCGTGGATATATATTCTGTAACTCGTTGATATAGATTACTATCTGTCATATTGTTTTTTTGCAAATAATCTAGAATAGACTGTGCAAATACTACAATAGATTGTTTTTGGGAAGAAACGCTTAGCCAAATCTCAGTAATTACCGCAAGATTGGTTAATGAAATAATTTCTGTATATAAACGTGTGTCATTATATTTGGATGTTGATAGCGCAATAATGTATTTTGTCAATATCTCTATTTTAACTTGATCTTCATTGCTTACCAAACCAACTAATAACTCATGGGTCGATTTTTCAATATCATTATGGAAAGCAGATTCACATAAATCCTTAAAATTATCAATAATGTCTTGTCTTAACACTTCTTCATTAATAGCCAAGCCTATAAAATGTTGGAAAAACAAGACTCTGTAAATGCTTTTATATATATCAAACTGCGCATCTACCCCATTTAGTGATGCAAAAAAGTCCTCATCCTCATTTTTAACCTCAGTTTTCTTAATTTCTTCTTCTAATGCTAATAATTTTTTATATGCTGCTAATAATAAAGGATAGTCCCCCTGTTCCAGTTCTCTGGATAATAATAATGAAGAACAATTCGAGACATCTTCTGGAATTTGTTGTAGCCTATTAAGGACATATAATGTCTCTTCTCTTCGAAGTTTATGATAAATAGCGGTTAAATTAGTATCAATATTTTTCTGTATCCTCTTAACCGAGGCCTCAGTCTCTTTACTTTGTCTAGTTAATTCTTTAACCGTTTTTGCTTTTTGTTGAATATAATAACTCAAATAAAAACCTGCTATTGCAACTAATAATGCAAGAACAGATATTACTATTCCCCAGATATTTAATAATTTATTGCTTCCATCTACTTGTGTATTTATTGCAGAAACAGTAGAAGAACAAATTTGTTGAGTACTATTTAACGATATTTGAATTGAATTTAATTGAGCCGAAGTTATTTCTTGTTGAGTCTGCATATCTCTGCACACAAATTCAAGACTATCAATTCTATGTTTTATGACAACGTCTGTATTTGTTTTTGGTGCAGAATAAATTTGCAACACATAATAACACGTCAAAAATAATAAAACTACTATATATCTAATTTTACTCATATTTTTTGAGACTAATTATTACTTTTATTTTGCCATCAGTTGGCGTATTGCCTAATACTGCTCGCTCGTAATCCCACTTAATTGTTTTAGTCCTTCTAATTGAACATCAATCTGATGTTGTTGGTATTCTTTCTCCTGTTCTGTTAAAAAGGGATTGTTTTCGATATTTCTTTTATATAAGGATTTAAGTATCTCAATCATATGTTCCGTATCTTCTTTTGTAACAGGAACATTGGGATTGAAATTAAAAGGAAATCCTAACTTTGCAAAGATGGGTTGCGAATGATATGCGATCATTGCATTGTACTGCTGTATCTTATTTTGATTTGCTAATGACATCTTTCTTATTTCATTTATTTTATGTTGTTGCTGCATTCATCATCTCATACAGATATGCAGGGCTTTGGATATAGAGTTCGTTTTCTTCGTCCTGCAGGGCTGGCATAAGTGAAGAATTATAAACCATCTCCATCGCCTGCTCCAAAGTACAGCCGGTATCTTCTATCACATACCGAACCAATTCGCTTATCGCGTAGTCCGTCAGATAGGTTGCTATTTGTTGATGGCTTGGTTGGGTCATAGGATTTCTACCTTTGTTTTCCTTATATAACGCAATGCTTTCTCTGTGCCAAAATAATACTGCTGGTCCAGATATTTGTCTTGAAGTGCCGCCGCAGCTTGTTCCGGCGTGTAGATATGTTCACGATAGTTCGTAATCTGCAACACAACTCCGTCATCCGCTATCGGTCCTATGACAATATCGTAGTCGTGTATCGGCTGCTGGGTTTCGCGGTCACGGTTCGCATCCACGAACAAGAACCATTCTACTGTAGCCTTCTCGGGAAAGACTTTGACTTTCAAATCCGAATGCAAAGCCGCTTCATCAAACTCATATATGATTAATGTCGCCTTGCCTCCGAAAAGACGCGCTTTTTTTGTTGCCATACGGATAGCCGTCTCACGCGAATCCGTGAGATAGAAACCTTTTCCGAAATCCTTATGGTTGAGACTGCGTGAAAGTTCTATCGTCTCAATATCCGTATTTGTGCCATGGAATAGTATCATACTAGTGTTCCTCCGTTTTGACGACAAACGAGTATCATATCATCAATAGTATCATCCATTGACTGCAGGTGCTCTACATCGTAGAACTCCATTAAAAAAGCAAGTGCTTTGTATTGTTGCAAATAGCGGAAAGCCGCTTGCCGTGTCATGGCAAACCTGCGTGCAAATGCCTGTATCGCACTTGTCAGAAATGGAATTTCGTACTTGCTCATATCAATTCTTTGCAACTTTCGGCTGCAAAGTTACTGAAAATATTTGAAATACACAAGGATTTCAGCAGGAAAATGCAAATTCATTTGTATTTTGTGCAGCAAAGCCTTGTTATTCGCACAAATGTGCGGATGTAATTTCGAGGTGGGATGGCTGTGCCGTGTCGGTGCCCTCGACGTTACACCAAATATTTAACTTTTTTGACATATGCAAGAAGTTGGGGTGAAAATCGTTTTCGCGTGCACGATTTTTGGTATTTTGTGTCTCGGTCATCGGTCGGTCGAAGCGGACGACATAGCCACCGGTATAAACAAAAACAGAGCCGAAGCCCTGTTTTTGTTTTATATAGCAAATCTATGCTATTTCTGTTGGTGACAAATCGTCACCATCTCATTTCTGTTTACAGCAGTTTCTTGACTTGGTCGTAGACGTTCTGGGCGGTGAAGCCGAGTTTCTCGTCGAGGACCTTGTACGGGGCGGAGAAACCGAAGGAGTTGAGCCCCCAGATAGCACCGTTCTCGCCTACGAGACCTTCGAGGGTGCAAGGCAGACCTGCGGTCATGCCGAAACGCTTGATCCCTTTCGGGAGGACGGAGTCTTGGTACTCTTGCGGTTGCTGGCGGAAGAGCCCTTCGGAAGGTATGCTGACGATTTGCAAGCGGATACCTTCTGCGCGGAGGAGTTCTGCGCCGGCAAGGAGGGTTGAAACCTCAGAGCCGGAAGCCAAGAGGACTACTTGGGGATTCTCGTCTTTGGAGACGATGTACGCACCTTTGCGGAAGCCTTCGAGGTTCACATTCGGAACCGGAGCAATGTCCTGACGGCTGAGGATAAGCGCAGTAGGTGTGTCGTTGTTCTCCATAGCCAAACGCCAAGCAAGAGTCGTCTCTTCGGCGTCAGCCGGACGGAGAACGAGCATGGACGGTTTGCCGCTGTGGTTATGCAGTTTCTCCATAAGACGTATCTGTGCTTCTTGCTCTACCGGCTCGTGCGTCGGACCGTCTTCGCCGACACGGAAAGCATCGTGGCTCCAGATGAACTTAACCGGCAGTTCCATGAGTGCTGCCATACGCACAGCTGGTTTCATATAATCGCTGAAGACGAAGAACGTACCGCAGGCAGGGATGATGCCGCCGTGGAGCGCCATGCCGATCATGACGCACGCCATAGTGAGTTCAGACACACCGGCTTGCAGGAACTGACCGGAGAAATCGCCTTTCTTGAAGGCATGAGTCTTCTTCAAGAATCCATCGGTCTTATCGCTATTACTCAAATCCGCTGAGCTGACAATCATATTACCCACATTCTCAGCGAGGAAAGAGAGTACTGTTGCACTCGCATTACGCGTAGCGGCTCCGGCTTTCTGCTGGATCATACTCCAGTCGATGCACGGCGTCTCGCCGGACATGAAGGTCTCGTATTCGTTTGCTGCGAGCGGATTAGCCTGTTTCCAGTCGTAGTATGCTGCGTATTTCTTATTGGCGAGTTCGCACAATTCTTCTGCGCGCTCGTCGTAGAGTTTCTGTACTTCCGGGAAGATCTGGAAGGGGTTGGTGGGATCTCCACCGAGGTGCTCGATAGTCTTCTCAAAGGATGCTCCGGCCTTGCTGAGCGGCGCACCGTGGGTCGAACACTTACCTTCCCAATTAGCTCCTTCTGCCGTCACACAGCCCTTGCCCATGGTTGTATGGCCGATGATGAGAGACGGACGTTTTTTCTCCGCTTTGGCTTTGATGAGTGCTTCGCGAATGGCATCAGGATCGTTACCGGGGATCTCCTGTACGTACCATCCCCAAGCCTGATATTTGGCGGCAACATCTTCGGATGTCACTTCGCCGCAACCGGTGGAGAGCTGGATCGTATTGGAGTCGTAGAACATGATCAAATTGTCGAGCCCGAGGTGTCCCGCCAGACGGCCTGCGCCTTGGGAAATCTCTTCCTGCACACCGCCATCGGAGATGAAGGCATAAATGGTCGGGTTATGGATCTCGCCATAGCGGGTGTTGAACCACTTGGCGGCGATGGCTGCACCGACAGCGAAGGTGTGTCCCTGACCAAGCGGACCGGATGTATTCTCAATCATTCGGTCGATCTCTCGCTCCGGGTGTCCGGGAGTCACCGACCCCCATTGACGGAGGTTCTTGAGGTCCTCGAGGGTAAACTTACCCGCCAGACAGAGTTGGGCATAGAGCATCGGTGCCATGTGGCCGGGGTCAAGGAAGAAACGATCGCGTGCTTCCCATCCGGGGTTCTGCGGATCGTACTCAAGGAACTCGCTAAAGAGCACATTGATGAAATCTGCGCCACCCATAGCTCCGCCCGGGTGACCACTCTTGGCTTTCTCTACTGCTGCAGCAGCCAGAATACGAATATTGTCCGCTGCACGATTTAATAACTGTGTCTGATTCATAATATTTTGGTTTATTTATTTTGCTAATGGAACTGGCCAAACTAATACCTCATTAATTTAGAACTTCCATCCTAGATGGTAACTAACTCCCCATCCGATGTTGTCTCGTTTACCGAAGCCGGGTATGTACTCTGGCGGGAAATAGCGTTGTTGCCTTGTGAATAGGCATTTGAACCTCCCCATCCACCCCATATAAAAGGCGGTATTGCCTACTTTCGTTATTTCTACCTGACACCCCGCTACTATCTCTCCCCAACAATCGGTGTATCCTTTGCTTTGCACACCCGTGCCCAGACGCAAACCGACTAATAACGCGTGCGGACTCTCGGGATGTTTCTTCAGCGGGTTGATGTCCGCCCCTATTCGCAAGAATCCTCCGTGTCCGCTATAACTGACCGCGGTGTCCCTGGCGATAGAACCTCCGGCGTAGCCTAACTCGATAGTAGGGTAGAATCGTTTGGCTAACCGTACGTTAGCTGCTATCTCGTAGTTTTGTACACCCCATCCCGTTGCGGCCGGCACTATGATCGGAGAAGCTATATCCAGCTTCACGATTGTACCCATATAGATGGAGTCGTTAGAAAATGAAAGTTGAAAATTGAAAATTGAAAGGACTATTAATCCTAACAATCTCATATATATGTTCCTTTCACCTTTCATTTTTCATTTTTTCACCTTACATCAGTTCTTTCGCCTCATGTTTCAGTTCTTCAAGCGCTTTTTCGGTCGGAGTGGTTCCATTGCTGCTATAGGCGGTCAGCAGAGCCGTGATATACTGCTGCACGGTGGCATCAGCCGGTATTTGCGCAGCGATAGATATAATGAACGCACCCATTTGGTCGCGCGCGTTGATAATCATATCCCATACTTCGTCCGACACATAAACCTGCTGGCTTTGGTTGTGGTCAAACTCCGCGCGGAGGGTTTGCAGCATGTATTGTTGTACTTGTCCCACGGTCCATGTGGTCATCGCCTCCGGATATTGTTTCTGTAACTCAACAATCATGTGTTCCGGCTTTGTGCGCTCCAATAATAATGCGAGACGCTCATAGGCACGCAGGCGGATGGGGGACACCGCTTTCTGACTCTCTCGTTTGAGTTCAAACTGACGTTTCTTCTCCTCGTTGCGGAACTGCGAGTACTGGATCAACCAGAACCCGAAAATAAGTACGGCTACGACCAAAATAATCATCAAAGCGGTTTGCATAATTCCTTCTTGTCAATTTTGCCCGCAAAATTACAAAAAAAAAATGACATACACAATAGTGTATGCCACTTTTCTATTATTTTTCCATTTTTAGCGAATCATGTCGTCTCCGAAGAACGGTTGCAGTGCCTTCGGAATTCGGATACCTTCTTCCGTCTGGTTGTTCTCCAATAGAGCAGCCACGATACGCGGGAGGGCGAGTGCCGAACCGTTGAGCGTGTGGCAAAGCGTCACTTTCTTGTCCTCCGAACGACGGTAACGGCACTTGAGGCGGTTTGCCTGGTAGGTGTCGAAATTAGAGGTAGAAGAAACCTCCAACCAGCGGTGTTGTGCCTCGCTATATACCTCAAAGTCATAGCAGAGAGCTGCAGTGAAGGACATATCGCCTCCTGAGAGACGGAGAATACGATACGGGAGTTCCAGTTTCTTGAGAAGACCTTCTACGTGCGCAAGCATCTCTTTATGCGAAGCGTCCGAATGTTCCGGGGTGTCAATGCGTACAATCTCGATCTTGGAGAACTCATGCAGACGGTTGAGACCGCGTACATCCTTGCCGTACGAACCCGCCTCGCGACGGAAGCACTCCGTGTAAGCGCAGTTCTTGATAGGCAGTTTATCCTCATCAATGATAACATCGCGGTAGAGGTTTGTTACCGGTACTTCGGCAGTCGGAATGAGATAGAGGTCGTCCACTTCGCAGTGGTACATCTGTCCCTCTTTGTCGGGCAACTGACCTGTGCCGTAACCCGAAGCGGCATTGACCACCGTAGGCGGCATGATCTCCGTATAGCCGGCTTTGTTTGCTTCCGCCAAGAAGAAATTGATGAGGGCGCGTTGGAGACGAGCTCCCTGGCCGATATAAACAGGGAAACCTGCACCGGAGATCTTCACACCGAGGTCGAAGTCGATGAGGTTGTATTTCTTGGCGAGTTCCCAGTGGGGCAGTTTCTCGCTTTGCGCAATGCGTTCAGCAGCGATGGCTTCGTCCACTTCGCCGTTCCAGTCGCGCAACGCTACAGCGCCGTCTTTGGCGATGGCGTCGATCATCGGCTGGTTAGGCCAGTTACCGATGGTGACAGCCAAGTTGTCCTCTGCGCTCGCTCCTTCCGGTACGATGTCGTATGGGATATTCGGGATAGTGAGCAGCAGTTTGGTCTGAGCCTCTTCTGCTTCCGACATTTTCACGTCATACTCAGCAATCTGTGCTTTGAGGGCTCCGGTCTGAGCCTTGGCTGCTTCGGCTTCTTCGCGTTTCCCCTGCGCCATGAGCATACCGATCGACTTGCTGATCTTATTCATCTCTGCTGCAGCTGCATCTTTCTGTTGCTGCGCTGCTTTACGCTCCGCATCCAGACGAAGCACCTCCTCGATAGCCTCGGCGGCTCCGGCGAAATGTTTCTTCTCCAAACCTGCGATCACACGAGCTTTATCGTCATAAATTTGTTTTAAAGTTAACATGTCAAAAAGTTTACTTTTGTTAAGATTTTTTACCCACGGCTTGCATAGCACTTACATAGCACTTACATAGCACTTGCATAGCAGATGACCCCGATCACACTGTAATGGTTAAAAGGGCGGTAAAAATATACTATTATTAAGATTCTTGTTTAAAACAAAAATCTCCCACCTAAAGCCGAAGCCCTCGGTAGGAGATAGTTTGTTCTCTCTCGCCGATTAAGCTTCTGCCACCGGCTGAATGGAGACGTACGACTTATTGTCGCGTTTTTTGCGGAAGGTTACGATACCGTCGCAAAGAGCGAACAAAGTGTGGTCGCTGCCCATTCCCATGTTCTCACCCGGGTGGTGAACGGTGCCACGTTGACGTACGATAATGTTACCTGCCTTTGCGAATTGACCACCAAAGATCTTCACGCCAAGACGTTTGCTTTCTGATTCACGGCCGTTCTTAGAACTACCGACACCTTTCTTGTGTGCCATACTCTGTTGTCCTTTCTTTAAGCAATAACAATTTCTTTAAC
>DGVB01000034.1 GCA_002395805.1 Bacteroidales bacterium UBA4295
GTCTCTTTCTCCCTCGTCGGCAGAGCCGCCATTCCTAAAGCGGCACGAACGCTGTCCGGCGTCAACTCGCCCATACGCGGCAGCGCACCGGTCAGACGCCCTTGGATCGCTATCGTCGATGGCACCATCCCGCGGATCAACTCTTCTACTACCGGCTGACCTTCTTCGATCACCAATATCTCTCTCGCCCCGTCGTCCACCATCTGTTGGATCAGCCCTTCCGGCAATGGATACTGCGTCACACGCAGGATTGAGCAACCCATCGACTCTTCGTAGTTCTCCATCAGGTAGTTATACGCGATACCGGTAGTGATGATCGCTTTCTCCGGCTTCGTACCGCGTATATAGCGGTTGTTGCCGGAGCTGTTGCTCTCGGCGATGAATGAACCCTGCGCCGCTACCAACTCGGCATAGTTGCGTTTCGCGAAAGCCGGCAGTAATATAAAATGACTCACGTCCTCCGGCATCGTCATCGCGTTCTGGGGCTGCGGCTGCTCTGCGGTCTCCACCACTGCGCGGCTGTGCGCCATGCGCGTCGTCACGCGCAGTAAGATAGGTGTCTTCAGACGCTCGCTTAATCCGAAGCCGTAACTCATCATGTCATAGGCCTCTTGCTGGTTGCTCGGCTCCAGACAGGGGATCATCGCAAACTTGGCATAGAATCGGCTGTCCTGTTCGTTCTGACTCGAGTGCATCGAAGGGTCATCGGCGGCTATCACAATCAAGCCGCCGTTCACGCCCGTGATGGCGGCGTTCATGAATGCATCCGCACATACGTTCATTCCTACGTGCTTCATGCATACAATCGCCCGCTTGCCCATATACGACATACCTAAGGCTGCCTCCATGGCGGTCTTCTCGTTCGCTGCCCAACGGCAATGGATGGATAAAGATTGCTTGCTGACTGCTGACTGAATGTACTCTGTGATCTCGGTGGATGGCGTACCGGGGTAGGCATACACACCGCTTAAACCCGCATCGATGGCACCCTGAGCTATCGCCTCGTCGCCTAATAGTAAGTGTTTCATGATAGATAGGTTTTCAAATTTGCTTGCATTTTTGCGCTGCAAATTTACTGCTTTTTTTTCATATACGCAAGTGCGCCCGCGTTTTTCATTAATTTTTTTTAAAATTTACTTGTGCATGTCCCAACAAATGTTGTACCTTTGCACCCGCAAAATCTAACTCGTCACTCTTTGACGTTAAACAAGAACGCTGGCACCGGCAGCGTACAAAAGCGGTGAACACTAAATCTGCATCAAGAGTGCAGATTTTTTTTGTGCAAAAATGGCAATTGAAATGGCAAAACATGGTGTTTTTGTGTGAATTTCGTATGTCTGTAAATCAATGAATATAAATAAATTATACGCAATAATTAGGAGCAAAGTCTAGGATGCCTCTATAATGCCCCTTTTGCGCCTCCGCAGCGCCCCTTTTTCGCTGCTTTTTTTGATACTAATTTGCAGGTGGATTTTGTCATTGTTTCGGCTGCCCTGGTATCAAAATCCACAAAAAATATTAATTCTTTCTGCCATATTTGCGTATATCAGAATTTATTAGTAATTTTGCACCGCAAAATAAGTCTGGCAATATGGAATCTTCCTTTATCATCGTATCCCCCTCATCCGATTTCACGGATGTATGGTCGGAATCGGAGCTATTGTCTGCGGAGGGACACAATGCCTTGTATGTAGCTACGCGATTCGGTCGCAAGTATGTGCTGAAGGCTTTGACAGAGTCTTATCGCGAATCAACTCCGCATATTGAACTGCTTCGCAAAGAGTTTGCTATCGGTGTTGGAGTGGATCATCCGAATATCGTCCGGCTGCTTGATTTCGGGCATATGGATGCCATAGGCTGGTATATCCAAATGGAGTATATCGATGGCATCACGCTGGATCAGTTCCTTGAAACGAACCCGCCTGCAGCGATCCGTCACCGCATTATTGAGCAACTCCTTGACGCCCTTTCTTGTCTGCATGAGCGGCAAATCATCCATCGGGATATCAAACCGTCTAATATTCTCATCACCCGTAACGGCTCTACAGTCAAACTGATTGATTTCGGTGTGTCCGATACGGATGATTATGTGACATTCAAGCAACCTGCCGGTTCGATGGCATATATCGCGCCGGAGCAATTGGAAGGAAAACCTATTGACAACCGCGCGGATATCTATGCCGTGGGAAAAATCATCTCCCTTCTTTTCCCGCATCGTTATAAATATATTGCTCGCAAATGCACACGAGTGAACCCCGCAGATCGTTATTCTTCATGCGCACAAGTGTTGCGGGCTATTCGTAGAGCTGACCGATTGCGTCTATGGTTGCCGATATCACTTCTCTTTTTATCCGTATTATGCCTTGCAGGATGGCTCATGTATGCTGAATACCGGCAAGCCGAACTCAAACATAGCGAACAGGAGCAGAGTCTTTCTACAGATATTGATTCGCTTCTTAAGGTTAATGACGAGCGTCAAGCCAGAGTGGATTCTCTAAACCGCGTTGTGAATAATTTGGAGAAACAAATCAATGCTCCATCACCCAAAGTTATGTTAGATGCTAAAGCGCGGCAATTTTATTCTGATTATATCCGCGCTACGCGCATAGCTATTTCCAATAGAGACACGGCAACATTATTGCACAACCATCCAACTCCCTCCGAATTGTTCGATCTGCGTATAAAAAAGGTATATGATTCTATGTCTGATGACGATGGTGAACTTAAAAACTATTTTGATAGACGTTTACGGCATTATCATTATAAAATGTACGCGCCGTTTATCGACGAGATTGCAGAAGAGCGGGCTCAATTTATGCCTTCCCCGCATGATTGGCATCAAATGGGAATAGATATGGGTTTGGGAATATGGTAAAATAAAAATAAGTAATAATCGTTTGAGCGCAGCGAAATAAGAAGTAACAAGAATTTCTCGTATATCAGAAAAAAGCAGTACTTTTGCACCGGATTTCAAAAATTTGATCATTATGAACAAGAATGCACCCGAGGTTATCCAGCTCCGCAAGGACGTAGAAGCGCGTTTAGGAATGCGCCCTGCTACTCCTGCAGACTTCGAGACCCTCATTGCGCAAATCTGGTTGCGACTGCACGAGAATATCGCCCTCAGTACGTTGGAGCGTCTGTGGGGATATGTAGAAGGAGCGAATAACACCCGCCGCTCCACGTTGAACATTCTTTCGCGTTACGTCGGTTCACGCGATTGGGACGAGTACAACGCCCATTTGTTAGCCGAAGAGCACGGAAGCAGCCATCCTTTTATAGCCGAAGGCGTTCACACGCAGGATTTGCAGCCCGGTCAACAGTTAGAAGTGACTTGGTTGCCGAACCGCCGCTGTGTGTTCCGCTATTTGGGCGATATGCGTTTTGAGGTAGTCGAGTCGCAGAACTCCAAACTGAGTGTTGGAGACACCTTCACCTCGACCTTCTTTCTGACAGGTCAACCGCTGTACGCAGACCATCTGGTACTGACAGGACATCCTACTGTCTCCTACGTGGCCGGCAACAACGGCGGACTTCAGTCTATCAAGTTATTATAAACCCTCAAAACTTTATTGCCTTATGAAACGGAACCTTACACTTCTGCCCGTACTGTGTCTGTACCTGTTTGCCATTGAACCTAATTCTGCATCAGCCGAGAATTACACGTACTCTGCTGTTTACGGAGAGCGATCAAATGGCTATTATCTGGATCGTAAGTTTGAAGAAGTCAAGCAGAAAGATGACCCTATTTCTGCGGGTATCTTGACTCGTTTCGGCTATGCATTCAACTACGATGCGTTTACGTATGGCGTGTCTATCTTCTATCAATGGAGCCGCCTCGGTGGAATTACTGCCGGTTTTGACGGCTACTACATTCCTAACAAGATGATTTATCGCACGCTTCCGAACGACACGGTGCCCTCCGGCACTTTCTCATTGCCGTTATGGGATGTGCGTGCCGGTTTTATGATATCGCGCTATTTTCTTTTCGGCGCGATGTTAGGAAAAACCAATATTGGGGATGCTACTAATCTTATCAACATGCGCCACGATGCATGGTTTGTCAGCAATTCCGAGAGCAATTTCATGTACGGCGGATTTATAACCTTCGTCCTGCCGGTGTCCAAGCATTTCGGTTTCAATATTGATTTTGCCGTAACCAACAAAACCGGATTCAATGTCGGCATGGGCGTCAATGCCACTATCCCGATTCGCTAATTATAAACATGACATAACAAGATATAACAAGAAACATCATCATGTCATGAAAAAGTAGTAACTTTGCACCCGCAAAGTGGTACATACCAAAAAGTATGGAATTAGCGTGCGCGAAAGCAAAAAACGACAAAAAACAGAAATTATTTTGTGTAATTCAGATTTTTGTTGTATCTTTGCAAGCGATTAGCAGCGGCTGATTGTTTCGCGCACGCGAACATAACATATTATTACTGACGAGTCAATCATCTATGCAATAAGTCTGGCAACTTATGAACAACGAATAAGATTGGCAATGCGTCAGTGCATACTTTGGTATGTACTGCTTTTGCTTTTTTATTCGTGGGTTATGCCAGACACCCTGCATAGAGAAAGCATAAGCAGTATTTTTTTATATGCTGTTTGTAATAAAATGTGCTCTTTGACGTATTGGATTACCGTAAATCCTCAAATCACCGATTGAAATTTCCACAAATAACCAAATGATTTTTCCACAAACGGCTAAATAAAAAATCATCAAACGGCTAAAAATTTTCAAAAATATTTGCATATTTCATTTATTTTTACTACCTTTGCGGCCGAAATGGTGACCAAATAGCCACCTTATAGGATGTTTTATTGATAAATTACAGTTAAAAACGAATAAAAAGGTTACATAACAATAACCTTTTAATCGCAAAACAGATAAGATGTATATGAAACAGGTAAGCGTAAAGAAGGCATTGCAAGCTTGGGAAGGCATCCAACCGATTTCGGAGAAAGACCGCGAGCGCCTGAGTCGTCGGTTTACCATCGACTACAACTATAACAGCAATCATATCGAGGGTAATACCTTGACCTATGGTCAGACGGAGATATTATTGCTTTTCGGAAAGGTGATAGGTGAAGCGACAGTGCGTGATATACAGGAAATGACGGCAAGTAATGTGGGACTTAAGATGATGACGGAGGAGGCCAAAACGCAGGACATGCCGCTGACCCAGAATTTCATCCGCACGTTGCATCAAACATTAATGCGAGAAGATTATACTGTCTATCGTAACTTGCCCGGAGGTGTCCAAACGAGTTATACCATCCATGCCGGACAATACAAAACACGTCCTAACTCGGTTATTACGCGTTATGGCGACCGTTTTGAGTATGCTTCTCCGGAAGAGACGCCTGCATTGATGACTGATCTAATTAACTGGTATAACTCCGAGGAGGAAGCCGGTCGGTTATCACCAATTGAGTTGGCGGCGTTGTTCCATTATCGCTATATCCGTATTCACCCGTTTGAAGACGGTAACGGTCGTATAGCCCGACTGATGGTGAACTTCATCCTGTCGCGTCATGGTCTGCCGATGATTGTGGTGCGTAGTCGCAAGAAACAGGATTATCTGGAGGCGTTGCATCAGGCAGATCTGATTGTGGGCAAAGTGCCGAGTGATGGTGCACATGCCACCATCAAGGATATTGCACCTTTCGTACAATATTTCCAAGGATTAGTTGCCAACGAGATATACCACGATTATTTGTTTGTGACGCATAAAGCGGAGAATGTATGGTGGTACGACGGAGAGATGATAGAGTTCAGAACGCCGAACTACGCGAAGATTCTGCGATTAATGCAGACTCAACCGACATTGACGCAAGAAGATATGCGGGATGAGTTAGGTATCAGTTTGACAGCAGTGCGTAAATTAGTAGGACAACTGACTGAGAAAAACTATGTAGAGAGGAATACGAAGGATGGTTCTTGGCGAGTCTTTATCACTCCGTCCATCTAATTATATGTAATAAACAACATCCTTTCAACAAAAGCGGTAATCCAAAGCGGTTCACCGCTTTTCTTTTATAGTGGGGCGAAAGGTTTCTCCTCCCCACCGAGCAATGAGCGGGAGAAGAGCGGCACAAGACCGAGAAATGAAAAGTGAAAAAGTGGCAAATTTGATGATTTTCAGCATTGTTGTATCTTGTTGAAATACAGGTATTTATAGCATAAAATTCATAACAAAGTCTAGGATGCCTCTGATGCGCCCTTTATGCGCACATGGAACGCCCCTGAAATTGACCTTAATTAGAAAAATATATCATAGGAATCCCCAAATATTTTATGTTTTAAAAATTTTAAAACGTCGAAGGTATAAAAAGATGATTTTTTGAAACAAAATCGAAAATAATTTTGTTATATGAAATGATTTTCGTATCTTTGCAAACGGAAAAACAATCCCGGAGTTTGCCGATAGCCGAATAACAAAGTGGAGGCGAAAAATAATAAATTATTATATAATTATGAAAAACTCTCTCGTAAATATCATTGTAATGTATACAATATCCGTAGAGCGTGATCATACGCGTTCGCGACTGCGTGAATTACTGTTACAAAAATTCGAACTGGAAAGTAAGAATCAGTTAAATGAGTCTTCATATTCAATAGATAAAAAAAGCATAGAACAAGTCGAAAGCATGGTAAATCAGATTGTAGTCCAACTGCAAAATGAAGGGTATATATTAGGAACCGGTGATTTTATTGACATGTACTATGCCGCACATATAAAGAATGCAACTTATAAGGAAACTGACTTGGACAAAATTGTACACCATCGCATATATCCTAACTATTAAAATATAATTTTATGGCTCTAATTGATGTAATTAGTATTGAATCCAGCGACCAGGAACTTGTCGCCAAATTTCCGTCTGACAATTTGCGCTTAGGTTCGCAATTGGTAGTACACCCTGCACAAACGGCATTCTTTGTGCATGGAGGTAAAATCTGTGATGAGTTTACCGCAGGCACATATACTCTCAAGAACGAAGAGCTGCCTCTTCTCAACAAACTGATCAATCTCCCGTTTGGAAGTGATTCTCCTTTTAAAGCGGAGGTCTGGTTTATCAGTCAACTGCACAAGTTGGATATTAAATGGGGAACTACGCAGCCTATGCAGTTGGAAGACCCGCGATATAAGATTATTGTCCCTGTGCGCGCCTACGGGCAATATGGTTTCAGAGTGGCTACTCCACGCACATTCCTTGAAACACTTGTCGGCAATATGACAGCCTTCTCTTCTGAAAAGGTAGAGCAGTATTTCAAAGGAAAAATAGTCATGCAACTCTCTGCGCTTATAGCACAGAAGATTGCAAAAGACAATGTCTCTATTCTCGATGTAAACACGCAACTGATAGATATGTCCGCCTTCTGCCAGCAGCAACTGAATCAATCTTTTGCGAAGTATGGCATTGAGTTGGTAGACTTTAATATCATGTCTGTCAATGTGCCGGAAGAAGACCCAAGTCTGCAACGATTGAAGGAAGCCAAAGATCTTGCTGCAAGGCTTCAGGTAACCGGTAAAGATGTGTATCAAATGGAACGCAGTTTCGATGTCTTGGAAACAGCGGCAGGCAATACGGGTGCAGGCGGACAAATGATGGCTATGGGAGCAGGTCTTGGCGCAGGCGTAGGAGTCGGTTCTACGATTGGAGGCATGGCAGGACAAATGATCAATACCAACCCTGTTGCCCCGCCGCCGATCTCACAACAGCAAACTTATTTTGTATATGTCAATGGGCAACAATTAGCGAACCAAACGGCACAAACCATATCGGCTATGCTCCAACAAGGTACTATTAATGCCGATACACTTGTTTGGAAAGCGGGAATGGCGAATTGGCTCCCAATATCTCAAGTGCCGGAATTAACATCTTTGCTTAATCAACAGACACCTCCTCCTGTTCCACCTCAAAATTAATATGCTATGAAAAAGATGATTTTTATAATTGGCGGATTAGCTTTATTATTCAATGTCTTGTTGGGATTATTGCTATCCCATTATGATTATTTCAATATGGGCGTAAATTGCGGTATAATAGCATTAAATACAGCATTGTTATTTTGTGTATATGCATTCAATTTGCGCAACGCTTTCCGTATATCGTTCAGCTTTTTATTTGTGCTACTGAGCATTATTGAGATAGTACTTGGCTGCGTAATGCCGCCGAAATTACAGGACAATGGTTGCATGATTGCCTGTATTGTCTTGATATTTTTTGAAATAATCTTATTGATTGTAACTTATTTTTTGTCTAACAGAACAAAGTAAATTATGGAACTTCAATCTATTGTTTGTCCTAATTGTGGTGCTACAACAACAAAGAAGGATTACTGCGAATTTTGCGGTAGTTTTCTAGTTGGCAAAATATCAAGTGGTATTAATGTTGATAGATATGCCGATACTGTAAGGAAAATGCCTCTTAATAAGGGCATTAAACAAATGTTAGACATATTTACAAATATAGTTTATGATCTTGATGATCAGTATTGTAAATTATTAGTTCTTGATGTCATTAACATAAAAGCCAAAGGAATATATGACGATGGGATAATCCTTTCAATTACAGCATCTCATAATGGAATCATATTAAAATATCCGGGCAATGCATCATATGAATTTGCAAATAGTTCTATGTTTACGCTTTTTGAAAAGAAGGCAAACGATTTGTATATTGTTTCATTCGGAAAGGATATTGGTGGTGCTGTAAAGTTTATAAATCAATTTATTAAAGAGTTATATCCTAAAGCAGATATTTCGTTTAGAATATCCATATTGAGTCCGGACAATAAGGGAGAGATGGGACATATTCGTTATAACCGAGATGGAAATTTTATCGATGGTTATTACATGACGGAAGCATTCGGTATTAAAAATGAGTTATCTGTTTTAGAGATCAATTCTAAGTCCATTGAGGAACTCATCAAAATTAAAGAAAATATTATCAATACACCTAAAGAACTCGAACAAAAGTTAAAAGCGAGATTATATGATAAAAAGTTCGTTAGTCAAGTTAATGATTTTTACTTCAACATTGAAAATATTAATTCTCACACAGCAGGAGACTCTATCTTGATGTGGTTCAGTTACCAGGTAAGCAGCATCGACATTAGATTAAAATATATTGGTATCCATCTAATTAAGTTTAGTTTTTTAAATCATATTAGTCCTGATATAGTCACAAAACCATATTTTGAGTACGGAGATTGGTATGTAGAAGTAGTATATACATTGAAAGCCTCTGATCTCAAAAGAATCTCTGAATCTCAAGACAAAGAAGAATTTAAGTTGTATTTTGTCGATAATCGGGGGCATACGAAATGCATGAACTGTGAACAATTACGAAAGATTATTAGTGTTATATGGCAGGCAGTAGAGGATCCGGTTGAAGGAATGAGTAAACTACAAACAGTTTACACAGAAACAAATAGATACCAAAGAAACTTGAAAAAGCATGTATCATGGGCAATATGGACTTTAATCATATGGGGTGTTGGAAGCCTTCTTACTTTAATTATTGGTGGCATATGGAGTTTTGTCGTCGAAAACAAGGAACCGATTATTTGGTTTGCTATAGTTACAATAGTATTGGGAGCTCTATGTATATTTAAGGTGTTTGGATTAAAGTCTGATATTAAAGCATATGAATCAAAGTATGGGAGAGCTTTTTATATTCACTAATAACATAATATAGAGAGTTGTGAGTTCCTCATTCCGTTGTCCCTTACTAATTGACGGAAATTTCACTATATGTAGTATATTGTAAAACAAAATCAATTAAATTATGAAACCAAAATTTAAAATCGGAGACAAAGTATATGTGTTTCCCGATACATCTACAATCTATGTAGTTGAAGAAGTGAAAGAAAAAAGCGTGGCATTTTTTTATGATTTAAGAAATGAGAAAAATAGCACCACACTTTCCGAAGTATCTGAAATAAAGATACAACTAGCGCAATGACAAGTTCTAATATATAAATATTTATACATATGGGAACAAAAGAAGTAACGGTAAAAGAGTACATTACACAACTTCCAACTGATATTAAGCCATTCGTTGATAATCACCCTTATTTTGCATTTTTTATTATAGCAAGTGGAATAGAGTTTTTAGGAAAGTGCATCAACGATAAAAAGGATTGGCAAGAAGAAAAAATGTCACGAACTGATTTTCAAAATGCGATAAATCAATTGGATTCATTTGCAAATTATCGCAACTATTTAAAAGGTATGAATACTGATCAAATTGATTTGTATTCTAGTTTGCGTTGTGGATTATTACATGCTATGTTACCCAAATCCAATATATTACTTATGAGAGGGTGTGAGCCACTATCACTGGACCCCAACCGCAAATTACTGTTAAGTGTAGAGACTCTCTATAATGATTTTTGCAAAGCATGTAGTGAGATCTTAAGTAGCAAACACGAATCTAAATGGGTCGGAAAGAAAAAAGATGATGTGTTTTTATTCATTACCGATGACCGAAATCAAGGCTATTATCAAGCATCTGGTTCAACATTAACAAACATCCCGGGACAAAACTGATTGATTCAATCCTATTCAATTCTTGGGAAGAATATGGGACGGATACGGTACGAATACAGTCAAAAGAGGGAAAAATATCACTCATATTGTTGTGAGCATAGAATCTATAGGATCTATCTCTATTGGATAAAAGACATCTCCTTTAAGCATGTCTAACATTTTAACTAATATTATTATGCGCTACGAAGTTACGTTTAAAAAGAATTCAACGACCTACCAGAGAACATTAGATTTAAAGTATGGTAGTGAAGGTGAGGCCAAAGAGGCTCTATGTCATCAAAGTGCTGATTATCGTGATGTTATCATTTTAGGTGTTCGCCCTTGTTAAGATTATTTTGTATAGAGGATATTTTGAATGATATCCTCTATACTGTTTCCAATCAAAGAGGCCATGTCAACAACATTTTCAGTTCCGTGCAAAAATTGCGGGAATCCAATTATTATTACTGTAGAAGATGGTCGTGCCGGTGGAGTGCACGGCATTTGCCGCAGATGCTCCCATGGCGTTGAGGTATCCTATTCCTATAGCAATGGGAAATTAAATATATATAATGTATTGTAACGGAGTAAGCTAAAAATCCGATAAAGAGTAAGCATAACGCAAAATATTGTTCTTTATGAATAATCTTGTAGAATTTGAATACGATAGTTTCGAAAAAATAAATAAAGTAACACTAAAAAAGAATGTTCGTCCAAAGGTTAGAATCCTTAAAAAGACTCTTAGGGTAAGTAAATTGGATGCTACATTTCTAGGTTTTCAAGAAAATGGAGGGCAATCTGAAATAGGTATTTATCTAGCTTACAATTCTAATGTAGAGTTTCCTTCCTTGTTAATCAAATTTGATAATTCTGAAGTCCTGACTCTTCAATTATTAAGAACTTGGCACTATAATCGTAATGACAACCCATATGCCTCCTATGATATAGCGTGTGTTTATGGTATCTCACAAGATATATTGAAGAAGATGTGTAATGCTAACAATGTGGAATTTAGAGCAAAAAACGAAGATGATTATTTAGATTTTACCTTGGACGATATTGGCCTCGCCGCATGTGCCATATTCAATGCTCTAATTGACGAGAATGCATATGTGGAAGAAATCAAAGAACGCGAAGCAGTAGAAATCGCGCGAGAAGCCAAGAAAAATGAGTATAAGGCAAATGCTGCCGCTCGTTTAGCAAAAGCGAGAAAGCAAAAACAGCAGCAAGAAGAAAATGTGAAGAAGCAAAAACAACAGCAAGAAGAAAAAGCAAAGATGTTTAAAGTTGCCTTTTATTGTTATTTTATAGTTTTGGTAGGCGGTGGAATCTGGAGTTTGTTTGCCGCAAGTTGGACTCCAATAATCAGTCTATTCATTTTAGTATCAGTAGTATTAATAATAATGGCCATTGTGCGGAATTCATAATATAGAAGTAGATTATTTAGCAATGAAGAATTTTAAAGACTATAATGATTTTGCAGCATATACTATTGCTGAAAATCTAAGAGCTATACAATTGTGTTTAACGACGCCTAAAGTTAAGAATTCTAATAGTTGTTACGGAATGTCGGTTGTAATATTACTTTCATCAGTAATAGACACACTTGGTATGTTCTATCGAAACGGCAATAGGGTTGAAAAAATAACAGAGACAGATGTTAAGAATAATAAATTAGGTAAAGTAAGTGCTCATTTTAAAGCATTTTACGACAAATTCCTCGTCAATGTGTGTGATGAACATTTCTTTATGGGCGAATTTTATGAATTTGCCCGATGTCGTGCGACACATAACAATGTATTAGGGCCAAAGTTGAAAATCACGATAAATAAAAGTAGTAACGGGAAAGTATTTGAAAAAAAACATAGAAGGGCTTCCACTTATGTTTATCTAAACGAATTATATAAGATAGTTAAGGATGCTTATGATGTATTTATTTCCGAACAAAAAATAGTACTTTCTGAGACACCGCAACCTACTACTGGAAATACGATACCTCAATCATGATAGCAAATAGAAGATGCTATGCAGCGGCTTATAAAGTTGAATAAGTAATAGACAATTATGGAAATGCAGGATGAAAAGCAATTGAGTTACAAACTCTATTTCGCTAAATGGCGTATTCCGCAAGAAGAGGACGATTTTGAGGAGGAAGGTTGGGTGTTATTTGATGAACACCAAATAAAAGAATTTGAAGATTTTGTCCAAAAGGAGCGCAAAGATTTCTTAGCCGCAAATCCCAATCACGCAGAAGATGTTGACATGTGGGATGAATGGATGTACGATGCATGGAAACAATCTGAAATAATAGCTTTATGTCCGAATGCGTTCGGCTATTACGTAGATGCATATGTAACTTATGTGGATCTTGACCATCCTAAACTTATTGGTTAGTATATTACAGTAAAAATCCATGAATGAAATAGTAGAAATATTGTGGCAGAAACTATACTCCACAGGCTATAAATGCAATTATACCGCCGTACAAAAATATTGTTTCGACAACGGATTCGTATATCATCCGGAGCATGCAATATAAGATAACTATGTCGGAGAAGAACAACGACAATTGTTCGATTGGTTGGAGAAACATCTGGATGAATTAGGAGACGAAGCGACGATTGAGTTTTTCCGCGATTACATGAATGCAGAAATATAAAAACTTTATATTATGAAATACTTAGTCGATAAAGAATCACACGTTATATATCTGGATGTCTCATACGACTCTAAAAGACATTTATGGTTAGAGCCGGGAGTCGTTTGCTGGAATCCTGATATCTTCTGCAAAGAGGGAGAAGAAGATCAATGTGGTTGTACTGTTGAAGATGTGCCGGAGAAAGAGATGTTCAAGATGTTAGCTGACGGCTATTCCGGTAACTTCTATTTCGTCAACGGACAACTATTGACGGAAAAACCAAAGGAACCGTAAAACTGATACAGGATGAACCTTGAGAATACCAAATATTATGCAGTCCATGTGGATGCCAGCAATGATAACTTGCAAGGCACCCACTATATCCCCTTCTCCGATGCAGACATCGAGCAAATGAAGCGGGAATTCGATGAAACGAAAGAACCGGGAGATTGTCTTTATTCAGGGGCATGCCTGCAGGATTATATGAGCCGCTATCTTAAGGAGAAGTTCGATTACGATATCCAATCGGATGTGGTCGGTAGGGTGTATATGTTTGATTTCGATCCGATGGATATGGAAGCAATTATACATATGCCCGATAATCCGCGCAGGGTGGATGTTTATATCAGCATAGGCGAGGACGAGTGTGTCAACTTCAATATTGCAGATGCGGAAGAAGAAATCCAGCAGGAAGAAGGCGAATACGACGGGAGTGTCATCACGCTCGCCAATGAGCAGGAACCATACAATCCCTATATCCAGATTCATCGCTTTTCTAAAGATCTTCCGCATCTAACCAACACCTTGAATATCACAAATCTGAGCATGCGTGGATGGGAGGTGAGAGGCCATATTGAATCGATAGAGCAAGACGATAATGTGACTGTTTATCATTGCAAAAACTCTCTCTTTACGTTTGATGTGGTAGTTACTGCACACATCCTCTTCTGGTATGACGAAAACACACCTATTTACAAAGAGTAATCAGTCTCACATCCACCTATCGTTAAGCACTAACTCCTATATAATTCCCTTTTTTATTGCCGCGTACGACTTGCTTACAGGACGGATACGGAACGATAACTCACCGCTCGCCATCAACATTAAGCTGTAAATAACTACTCATATTTGAGTACTTATTGCAAAAAAATCATATTAAATACTCATATTTTAGTACTTAAGTTTGCTCCGGCGTACGACTCGCTTACTGTATAACTTACCGGATTCTTCCTCTTAATCCGCCGGCAGATTTGCTGGCGCTTTTTTTTCTTTTTTATTTGCATATGTCCGAAAAAAGCAGTAAATTTGCACGCAAATTTGCATAAAATATCTCGAAATGAAAAGAATTGCTATCTTTTTCGCCGCGATGACGCTTACGTTTACCGCAGCGGCACAAAAGCCAAACCAGACATACCTGACCTACATCGAGCAATGGAAAGCCACAGCTCTCCAAAACCAAGCAGACTATGGCATACCTGCCTCTATCATCATGGCGCAGGCGCTGCTGGAGTCCGCCGCCGGTACGAGTGAACTGGCAGTGAATGCCAATAATCATTTCGGCATCAAATGCACCAGCGAATGGTTCGGGGCTGTCTATTACTACGACGACGACAGCGAAGGCGAGTGTTTCCGCCAGTACAGCGATGCAGCCGAGAGTTTCAAAGATCATGCGCTCTTCCTCCAGCGCCCGCGCTATGCTACCTGTTTCGAAATAGCCGTCGAGGACTACGAGGGCTGGGCGCACCGCCTCAAAGCCTGCGGCTATGCGACGGATAACAACTATGCCCCGAAGTTGATTAAGATCATTGAAGAGTATCGGCTCGATACTCTTGGGGTTACGGGTTATGGGTTACCGGTTACGGGGGATTCTGTAGGGGTTACGGGTTATGGGGTACCGATTACGGGGTACTCGTTAGCGCAACCTGCAGCGAAGCCGAAGAGGCCGCTGAAAGCGGAGGTGGTGCACGGGACGACTCCGATAGCCGTGATCACCCGCGATCCGGAACCTCCCTATGAGGAGCCCCTGAGCGCGCGCGACGAGAAGAAATTATTTCTGCTCCAGCATCCCCAAAAGAAATGCAACGGCGTTTCGTACGTAGAGGCGCGCGAAGGAGATACCTATGCCAATATCGCGTTTCGGCTTAACGTGCGCGAGCGCAGCCTGCGGGAATGGAATGATGCCTTGGGACGCGAATTGAATCAGGGCGACCGCGTCTATATGAGCGCGAAAAAGAAAAAAGTACCCCAGGAGAAAAGTCTGATGTGGGTGCATCCCGGAGAAGCGCTTTGGGATATTTGCCAGCGCGAAGGAATACAGATAGCGCAGGTACGCAAACTGAACGGTTTTGCACCCGAACTGCGCGTCTTTCGTACAAGACAGCAGATCTATCTCAATAAGGTGAAAGGTGAAAGGTGAAAGGTGAAAGGTGAAAGTTCTGCTTCGTTGACCGATGCGCTCGTCGCTTATCTGCGCGAGAGCGGCTTGGAGAAACCGGTGCTGGAGGTGCAGGTCGAAGAGGTGTGGCCGAGAGTGATGGGAGATATGGTCACCAAACTGACCCGCTCCGTAGAAGTGAAAGAAGGTATGCTGATCGTGAAGGTCAGCTCTGCTGCTCTCAAGGCGCAGCTATTCGAAAACCGATTCGAACTGGTACGTAAGTTGAACGAAGCCGTCGGAGCGGAAGTAATCAAGGATTGCCGAATCCTCGGCTAATTGTGCATTGTGCATTGTAAATTGTGCATTGTAATTGTATTATCCTGACAACATAGAAGAGAAGATCGATTTCACGGTCATCCGCGAGGAACTAATCCGCCGCTGCAGTTCGCCCTTGGGACGCGAGCGCGTGGAGGCGATGCAGATGGAGACCGGTTTTGAGACGGTAAGCCGCCTGCTGATGACAACAGACCAGATGCATGCCGCCCAGACCGACCCGATGCTTACTTTCCCGCGCGGAGAGATACATGACATCCGAGACGGCATTGCGCGCATACGCATAGAGGGACTGTTTCTCGACGAAGCCGAACTGGATGCGCTCCGTCACTCGCTCTCTTATGCGGCCGAACTGGAGCATTTCTTCGGCTCGCTCGACGAGAAGAAATACGGATTGCTCAAAGAGCTGGGGGCGCTCGGAGAAGGCGGAGAACTGGGCCGGATCGTGAAGACCATCGACCGCGTGCTGGACCGCTACGGCAAATTGGCCGACAGCGCTTCGCCGGAGCTCGCGCGCATACGCCGGGAGATAACCAACCTGCAAGGCTCCGTAGGACGTACCCTGGCTTCTATCCTGCGCCAGGCGAAGGCGGACGGATTCGTGGATGCCGATGCGGCTCCTACATTGCGAGAAGGAAGACTTGTTATCCCTGTATCGCCGGCTTTTAAACGCAAAGTGGGAGGTATCGTGCATGACGAGTCCGCCACAGGAAAAACCGTTTATATCGAACCGCAGCAGGTGGTGGACGCCAATAACCATATCCGTGAGTTAGAGTCCGCCGAGCGCCGCGAACGCATACGAATCCTGCAGGAGGTCACCAATAATCTGCGGCCTCAGACAGCTTTGATATTGACTTCCCAGCAGATGCTGGCGGAGGTGGATTTTCTGAATGCAAAAGCCTCGCTTGCCGAGGCGCTGCATGCCATCCGCCCCGAGCTGGTCGATGCACCGCTGCTGGAGTGGTGCGACGCCTATCATCCCGTGCTGCGGCTGCGTTATACGCCGCAGGGCAAGAGAGTGGTGCCGCTGACCATCCGGTTGAGCGCGGAGGGAAATCATGTGCTCGTCATATCCGGTCCGAACGCCGGAGGTAAATCGGTTTGCCTTAAGACCGTGGCACTGCTGCAATACATGCTCCAATGCGGCCTCCTGGTGCCCGTAGCGGAGCAGAGCAGGGCAGGGCTCTTTGACCAATTGATGATAGACATCGGGGACGAACAATCCATCCAGGACGAGTTGTCCACCTATTCGTCACACCTGCGCAATATGAAATATTTCCTGCGCAACGCAGACGACCGCACGCTGCTGCTGGTAGATGAGATGGGTACGGGTACCGAACCGCTCATCGGCGGAGCGATAGCCGAAGCGATATTGCGGGAATTAGTGAGCCGGCGGGTATTCGGCGTCATCACTACCCATTATACCAACTTGAAGCATTTTGCGGAAGAGACGGAGGGCGTCGTCAACGGCGCTATGCTCTACGACCGCGGAGCCATGCAGCCGCTATTCCAACTGTCTATCGGTCAGGCCGGCAGCAGTTTCGCCATAGAGATAGCACGGCAGACCGGTTTGGGCGAACCCATCATTCAGTACGCTACAGAGCTGGTAGGAGAGGAGCATATCGACTATGACAAGCAACTGCAGGATATAGCGCGGGACAAACGCTATTGGGAGCGCAAACGACAGCAGATACGGCTGCGCGAGAAAGAGCTGGAAGCCAAAATAGCTGAATACGAGGCACGACTCGCCAATGCGAAAGCCGAGAAACGAGAGATCATCGAGCAGGCACGACAGCAGGCGGAGGAGTTGCTCCGGCAGTCGAACGCCACGATAGAACGGACTATCCGGGAGATCAAGGAAGCCAAAGCGGAGAAGGAGAAGACCAAGGCGGCACGGGCTAAAGTGGAGAGTCTGAAGGTAAAAGTCGCACACCAGGCACCGCAGGTGCAGCAAGCGGCTTCGCCGCAGCCACAGCGCAGCCGTAGCAATGGAAAAACCACCTCTCCCGCGCAGAGCGGCAAAACCCCCAAAGTGCTGCGCGACCTGCGGGATCTGAGAGTGCTGAAAGGCGAAATGCCGGAGACAGGAACTGCACCCGCGGTGTCCTCCAGCGTCTCTATCGCTCATGCCCGAAAAGTGAAGTTCGAGCGGACGCTTGATATACGCGGCATGCGGGTGGATGAGGCTACTGAAGCGCTGATCGCCTATATGGATGACGCACAGATGGTAGGAGCCGGAGAAGTGACGATCCTGCACGGCACCGGCACCGGCGCACTCAAGCAACTGACGCGCGACTATCTGAACGATATTAACCGCCGCAGACACAAACGCGGACAACAGCCCCTGGAGTTCGGCGACGGAGATGTGAATCATGGCGGAGCGGGACTGACGGTAGTCAAACTATAATCGGAATATCCGAATATCGAAATATCGGAATAACAACACAATCCTATGAAAAAAACACTATTTTTCCTCTTGTTCGCAGCCTTCAGTATGACGGTCTTGGGAGCGAAAGGACCGGGATTCGGAGACCGCAGGTACACGCTCACGGCGATGGGCGAGTACAGTTATAATACCACCTGGTCGCATCATGGCAATTTGGACCTGCAGGCGCTGCTGCCGTTTAACCCGCATTTTGAGATGGAAGCCCGACTCCAGCTCTCAACGGCTAACGTCTATTCCGGAGCTTTGCAATTCCGTCCTAAATTTGAATTGCCGGTAGGAGAGATGTTTATCGAAACGGACATCTATTACCGTGCGCTGCTGCGCAGCCGTTCTAATGACATCACAGCGGCCCTGGGTGTGGGCTATCGTATGGATCATGTGTCTGTGACGCTCGGGGTGTTTAGCCGTGTCATGGACGATATGGACCGCAACTGGCATTCGAATGACAGCTATGTCGTAGAGCCTTTTAATCTGCTTTACCGCATCGAGGTCTTCTGCCGCCCGCAGAACAATAACTGGAATCTCTCCTTTATGTTCTCCAATATAGATGACTATCAGATGGAGCGAATGTGGCAGCCGCTGTTCGGTATAGGAGCTTGGGTTGATGTGAAGGAGCACTGGAGGCTTAATTTCGGCGCGCAATGCAAACCTACCGGTATGTTCCATCTCGATGCGTCTTTCTACGGCGCTACTGCCCGCGCAGGATTTAGTTACAGATTCTAAAACGTGTAAGTTATGAAAAAGAATATTCTCTATATAGCAATGAGCGCATTTCTGTTGGCTTCGTGCGCTTCGGAAGATTCAACCCTCGATATGGCCGGTATGTTCTCGTCCAATGGCGAACCGGTGAATGTGCGGTTCGAGCAGTCCATCGCCTATAACGATACGGCGCTCAACGGTGGAATGACAGTAGAAACGGGGAGCGATACCTATACCGTCTATGTCTGCACGGACAGCCATGTCACCCGCAAAGCACACAAGAATCTGGATTATTTCATCGCTCAATACAATGCCGCTGCGGCTCCCAAGATTGCGCTGCATTTAGGCGATCTGATAGATGCACAGAATAATTTTCCATGTGCCGACAGTATTCTCGCTCTGGCTAACGGTCCGCTCTTCATTACGCCCGGTAACCACGACGTCTATTTCAAGCAATGGCCGATATACCGCTCCTTTTTCCATACAGGTACCTATTGGTTCGAGACGACCAACGGCGGGAACAAACTGGATCTGTTCATCTGTCTGGACAGCGCGGATGGTACTTTGGGACCCAAACAGACGAAATGGCTGCGAGACTTGCTGGCGAATCGTGCCAAAGCAGGCTATCGCCGTATCATCGTCTTTACGCATACGCATTTCTGGAAACTCGATGCTTCGCAGGGGCATACCTCCAATATGGCGATCGAGGAGACGTATGAGTTAGCCGCCCTCTTTGCGCAGTACGGCGTGCAGTATGTATGGTCTGGACACCAGCATGCTCGTCAGTCGGTACTCTTCAAAGGCGTCAATTATCTGGTGCTGGATGCGACGCAGGATAAAGAGAACGGACAGGCATACATGACGGTGGAAATGGGGCCCTCCGCCATCTATCATTATATCGATTATCCGAAAGAATAGGACGATGTCCTAAAGAATCCGCTAAGCGAGCGACTTAAGCCACTCGAGCAGCGCGTACATGTCCGGGAAAATCCGGTCTGCTCCTTCTGCCGCTAGGTCGGAGTCGGGCAGCGGACCTGTGTTGACCGCGCATGTGAATAACTCGGCTGCCTTCGCGGCGCGTACACCTAGAGGCGCATTCTCTACGACCATGCATTCTTCTTTCTTGAACCCGGAGCGGGACCATGCCTTGAGGTATGGCTCGGGATCCGGCTTGCCGTGCAGGACGTCAAAAGAAGAGATGATACCCGTGAAGACATGATCAAATGTCTCGTTGAGCGCGTCGATGAGGTTATGTTGTCCCGAACCGGTGACCACCCAGCATTGCACGCCGTGGTCATATAGGAAATGCAGCACATCGCTCACCCCGGGTATCGTACCCGGAAAACCGCCCGTCATCTCATTGAAATGCTCCGTCTTGTCCGCATAGATGGCTTGGATGATTTCCGGCGTTGCCTCCTTGCCGTAGATACGCTGGAAATACTCCTTAATGACACCGGTACTCGTGCGCCCTTCGTTGCGGTAGCACTCCTCGGGCGTATAAGGCAGACCATGCTTCGTCATCGCGTATGCCCATGATTCGGCATGGTATGGCATCGAGTTATAGAGAATACCGTCCTGGTCGAAGAATACCGCTTTCGGCATTTTTTTTCTCTCGCCGAAGATGGAAGAACCGATGCGCACCATATTCGCTCCGCATTCAATAGCTATCGGATAGTCTTCGCTCATGCCCATAGACAAGACCGCTCCGCCGAACGAGGAGAGCAGTTCCCGGGTCTCCGTGAAGCACCGCCGTATCTCCGCTTCGTCGTCTGTATTGGTAGCCATGCACATCAGACCGCAGATGCGTATATGCTGCATTTTATCCCTGCATAAGTCTAGAATCCCACCGATCTGATCAGGCAGCAGCCCCGTTTTGGTTTCCTCCCGGGCTACATGCACCTCCAGCAGCACATCTTGGATGATGCCTGTTTTGGCGGCTTCGTCGTTGATGGCTTCCAGTAGTTTCTGCGAGTCAACGGAATGAATCAGATAGGGACGCAGTTTGATTAGATCGCGTACTTTATTGGTTTGCAGATGTCCTATGAAATGCCAGTGAATATCAGACGGTAGCTGTGGTATTTTCGCCTTCAGCTCCTGTACGCGGCTTTCTCCGAAATGACGTTCTCCGGCTTCGTAAGCCTCGCGTATGGCTTCTACGGGTTGAAATTTGCTCACGCATACAAGCGTCACGCCTGCGGGTATATGCGCGCGTACCTTATTCAAATTATATGTGATCAGCATGCTGCAATCAGTCCTTGTTAAGCCATTTGATATATGGCGTTATATAGCGTTCTTTTTTCTCCTGATAGACGGTGTCGAGATCTACCATAATACCGGTCTCATACACATTCGACAGTTCGTCATTGATGGCATTCCCGAAGAACTGCAATTCATTGGTGATATTGAGATACGCGGAGAACATAGGCGGAATGACCGTTCCTTGCTCGCGTACGGCATGCTGGAGAGTATGATAGTTCTCCTGCGGGTCAGTGCCGGTAAACGGATCGTTCTCCAGCGGCTGAATAGCCAAAGCCTTGTAAGGCCGGATGAGTCCTTCCTCTCCCTCGTGATAGCGATGGAGATAGTTGTAGATCAGTTCGCGTGCCGTTTCGTTATAATCCGGGTAGATAGTCACCTTGCCGATCATCCATCGAATATCCGGGTTGTTATGCATCACAGCCCCGATGCCGTCCCAAATATTATCAAGGGCAAAGAGCGCTTTCACGCCCATCTCGCGTTTCTGATATATCGGCTGCACGAAAGCCCGTCCGAACTCGATAGTATTCGGCAGGTAGTCGCGGATAAAACGCTCGGAATAGTGGAAGAGGTGCGCCGAAGTGATATAGGGTTGCATCTCCCCCTGCTCATTGGGTCTCAACTCTGCGTCGCGTCCCAGCAGATAGCGATAACCGCCGATGATCTGCCGGTTCGCAGGATCCCATACGATAAGCTGGTGATACGGTTTTGCCATCGTGTCCATGTCGTCGATATCCATCTCCATGCCGGTAGCTCCTCCGCCGTCGCGATAACTGATCTCGCGCAGACGGGCTATCTCGCGCATCACATTCGGACATTCGTGCGCCGTGATATCGTAGATTAAATTATCCGCCTTATTGGACGGGCGTAGTAAACGGCCTTCTAATTCTTTCTCAATAAGTGCGGGCTCAACAGGAGGTATGATTTGTTCCATAGACAATAGATTTTACATATTGCGCCCATTCTTTGGGTGTTTTGGTGTTGTCAAAAGTGGTATACGGTATAGGCGGCAGCACATGCACCTTGAAATGCTTGCCCTTGGCGCCGTACATCTCATCCACGAGGTATAACATCTCGATATTCAGTTTGATATGCAGTTTCTTGCGGATATAGGCGAGTGCATAGAAGAAGCGGCTGTTGCGCCCCTCAAAATAGATCGGCACGATATTCCGTTGGTATTCACGGGCGCGCTGCACAAAATTCTTTTGCCATTCCAGATCCTGGATCTGCCATCGTCCGTCAATTCGTTGGAGGCGGCTGCATGCGCCGGCAGGGAAAGTCAGCACATCGGTCTCGCTCTCCCACATCCGTTGTTGCGCCGCGGCCTGTTCCTTGCTGAATCGGCCGAGTTTGCTGACCGGTGCCCATAGGCCTGCCAGAGGCTCCATATACATCAGCAGGTCATTGACGATCACTTTCAGCTCGCGTTTCTCGGAGCGGCTCTCATGGATCATCTGCGCGATGATCATACCGTCCAGACCGCCGAGCGGATGGTTAGAGACGAAAATAACCGGCTTGACGTCGGTAGGGATATTCTCCGTGCCGTCTATAGAAGCAGTACAGCATAGTTCTTCGTCCAGCACCGGGCGTATGAAATCATAGTCTCGCTCCGTGGAGTGCTTGCGCAGGAAGGCATTCATCTGCTCCACATGCACGATACGCTCCAGATATCGGATCAGGAAATCCGGTATTTTCGCCTTCGGAGCATTGCTCTTCAGAATAGCACGTATATCAAACTGCAGCGGCATTAATGAACGGCGTGAAGGATGTCCATAATAGGCGTTTTGGCGATGGAGATCATCTCGCAGTCATAGGATTTGAGCGCCTGCTTCAGCGCAAAAACGGCATCGTCCAGCATGTTCGCCTGTACGAGCACAGAGACATTCTTGCGGGTCTCTTTCTCGCCGTCAATAGTGATCATTTCTACGCGCGCTTTGTACCAGAATTCGCCTCCTTCATTCGGAAAGATCTCGAAGAACTGGCTGCGTTTGCAGTTCTGCACCTCGCAGTCGCCGAAGATGAAAGGTTTGATCTCCTCCATCAGGCAGTTCTCTGCGTCTGCAAAACTGACAGCCCCTTCTACCAGGTACACCTCTTTTGCCTTGCCGGGATTGTCTTCCCCCGTCTGGCGGTCGTAATGAACTTTAATCTCGTGAAAAATCATATCATTTAAATATTAAATCAACTATATCGGTAGCGTCCATTTTGCCTTGCGGCATAGGACGTAGTGTGCCGGTCCAGAATAGCAGCGGCGAGACGGGATTGTCGTCAATGACGCGGTCTTCTATTTGTTTCTCGTCCTGCATCAGTCTCCATCCGGGCTGCAGCATAAAGACCACATCGCCTGTATGCCTTTTGCTCAGCGTGGCGCCGAGGATAGGATATCGGGATGCTTCATAACCGGGCATGGCTATCTGCACTCCCTCAAAATCCATAAGAAAATTCGCCACCTGGCGCTGGATAGTCTCAAGGTTGAGCCGTTTCTGCTCGATGAGCGTGCGGTTAAGATAAACAGACTGACCGTACGCTCCGTCAACCCATCGCTCGTGTCCGTATAGCGCCATGAGATAGGTGCCGGTCAAAGCAGCGGCGCGGTCGGCATTAAAGGACTGTACGGGCATATGAATATCGCTCAGCGCTGCGGCGGAGATGCCCAGTATGGGTCTTCCTACCACCAGTATCTGGTAGTTGGCGTGTCCGATCCGCCGGTCCAGTTGCTCCATCAGAAAACCGAGATCTTGATTTAACCGCAGATACATATCTTCTTGTTCAGCGGAGGCAATCTGGTCGGTCTGCGCTGCAGGAGAGATGGTGTTGAGTTGCAACATCATCAGATCCGGCGTAGCGTCCAGACCGAGTTTCTCCGTTTGCTGGATAGCCAGCGCCAGTTCGATCACCAGAGTATTGGCTTCCGGCGCATGCAGGAGCACATCCCCTGCGGTATAGGAGAAGCCTTTCTTCTGTTCCTGCGGGGTAGGGGAGGAATAGGTCAGCATATCCATCCGCGGTGTCCATAGACGTGCCGCAAGAGTAGTGATGCGACCGGATTTGTTTTGCTCATAAGCGGCAGCCGTCAGTCCTTCGCTGTAGGCTGCGGTAGCTACCCATTGCTGATTCTCCGGATCTATCCAGCAGCACGCATTGGCTGCATGACCGGCCAGCAGCACGGTAGTCTCAGGAGTGATGCCTACGGCATATATTTTCGCTGCAGGGTATTGCAGACGCATGCGGTCTGTGATGGTCTGGGATAGCAGCGCTTTGGGCGACAGATGGAGCGGCGTGCCTATGCCATGGGTGGTCTCGTCCTCCAGCATGTCATGGTTTTTACGGTCGCGACGAAGGAAGTATGCATCCATCGAATAGCCGTGGCGGTTCGGTGTTGCGCCTGTCATTAGCGTAGCGGTCGTCTCATTGCCTCCATAGACCAGATGCGGATAAGAAACGGTGGTCTGGAATGCCTCTTCGCTTAGGGTCCTAAGACCGCCTTGTTGCCAGTACGGACGTAATAAACTCAGATTTTCAGCCGTCATGCCGTCCACTACTGCTACAACAGTTAGCCGCGGAGCGGCTGTGGAAAACAAAGCCAATAAGCTGAATATCAACGTAATATATAGATAAATCTTGCGCATAAATGAGCCATAGGTAGGATAATTAACCGCCATCCGAATCCTACAAGCGGATGACAAGAGAAGAAGGTTAAAAAGGTAACCAATATCAGCAACAGGCCGTACAGGCACACAAAGATAATATCTATCCAACGGGAGCGTTTTTTTCTCCGTCTGTCCCAATAACTGATGCCTGCTACCAGCAGAACATAGAGCGCCAGACCGAGGTACCATGTCTTAAACCAGGGCACACGCTCTATCTCAAAAGGAGCAATATGTTCGTTTAGAACCAGTTTCCGGTCAGCCGTCTGTGCCTCAGAGACATAGAACATTAGTTCTTCGGGCAGGAAGAGACGTTCTTCACCATACATCTTTTGATCCGCTTTGGGACCGAAAAGCAGGTTGATGCCTGCGTCTGCCCAAGAGCCTTTCGGCGTATAGCGCTGGATAAAACGGCGGTAGGTCATACCTTCCGCTCCCTGATAATCCGACCAGGCTCCCTCAGCATTATTGCCGATGAAGATCCGGTCGATCATGTGATACGGCCGTGTGGCGCAATTGTCGAAAACGAAATTATACAGGTATTTGCGGTTTTCCGGTCGGTAGTTCTCCACCAGCGCTTGCCACAGGAGATTTTTCTGCTCCTGCGTGAAGTTCAGCTCCTGTTCATAGACCGGTCGATTATCGCGGTCATACTCATACATAAACCAGTGATAGGGCGACGCACCCAGCTCGTACCAGGTCTCGCCGCGAACGAATTTCCAATAGAAATGATCGGTATTAAAATCGAATATACCATAGTTGAAGACGATATCGATATCGTTCGTTTCGTCGAGCACGCGTATAGCCGTATGCCCGTATCGTGCATACAGCTCCTCTCCCGGCGAACAGGTAAGAAGCGATATGCGGGCGTTCTCGCCCAGTGTCTGTGCTTGCATGCCAATAGCGATACACAGGCCGATCAATAGTATGCGAAGTTTATGCCACATATGAATAGATGCAATAAGGAATACAGGTGCAGAAAAGACCCAGCAACCACCCTGCGGATACTTGCGCAGGTGTGTGTGCATGGAGATGCAGCCGCGCCCACATCAGGGCCAATGAAAGAGATGCCCATAGAGTTATTGTTCCCCAAGTGGGAATAGCTCCGAGACCGAGGCAGTAAGTGAAAATACCTCCTGTCAATCCGCCAAAACCCGTGAGGTGCGCGCTGATTTTCCAAAACCGGTTTATAACTGTTACAAGCGCGATAGCGGCTGTAGCGCCGATGGCGATAAAAGAGAGAAACAGCGGCGCATGCAGGATAGATGCAGTCAGATAACTCCAGAACATAAACCCCAATGCCGAATAGATATAGGGCATCGTGCGTTCACCGGCATCGTCTATATTCAGGTTCTTCACCTCCCCGCGCTTCATCATGATCCATATTGCCGTGATAGGCAGGACACAAGTAAGGACAAACGTACCGAGGATAGCTACCAGTACCCATATGCCGTTCAGAGGCGAGACATGGACTGCATGCGCCAGACAGAAAAGCACAATACCGTATGTGGGTACGAAAAGCGGATAGAGTATCACGCTCAGCGTCCGGGCCAATATGTCTGCTATTCCGCTCATAACACGCTCTTACGCAGCCGTGCTACCGGTATGCCTAACTGGTCTCTGTATTTGGCGATAGTACGTCGTGCGATAGGGTATCCGTGCGTTTCCATCGCGGCTACAAGCTGCTCGTCGGTCAGCGGTTTTTGTTTGTCCTCGCCGTCCACTAACTCCTGCAGAATTTTTTTGATCTCGCGGGTGGAAACCTCGTCCCCCTCGGCATTGGTCATTGATTCGGAGAAGAAATATTTGAGCGGATAGATGCCGAATCGCGTCTGCACATACTTGCTGTTGCTTACCCGCGAGATGGTGGATACATCGTATCCCGTCTTGTTGGCGATATCCTGCAGCACCATAGGCTTGAGGCTGGTCTCTTCGCCGTCCAGGAAGAAATCGTATTGCGCCTGTAGGATAGCCGTCATGGTCTTCATCAGAGTCTCGTTTCGCTGTTTGATAGCGTCAATAAACCATTGTGCGGCATTCAGCCTCTGGCGAATGAACGACGTAGCCTGCCGCGTCTCTTTGGTATTAGGCATGCGGCTGTATTCCTCCAGCATGTTGGAGTATTCGCGGCTGACATGCAACTCCGGTATATCGCCGGTGTTCAGTACTACGTATAGTTCTTCGTCCCGTTCCTCTATCGTGAAATCCGGTATGATGGTCTCGCGTTGCGTCTCATAGACATTGCCGGTGAAGGCATTTGCGGGCTTCTGATTCAAATGCACAATCTCCTGTACGGCGGCTTGGAACTCTTCTTCCGTACATTCCAAACGCTGGATAATCTTGTCGAAATGATGTTTGGAGAAGGCCTCGAAATGATCGCGTAGGATCTTGTAAGCCAGATCGATACTCTCCGAAGGAGCCTCGTCGCCTTTGACTTCCAGCTGCCGAAGCAGGCATTCCTGCAGGTTAGCGGATGCAATGCCGGGAGGATCGAACTGCTTGATTTGGCGCACGATGTCCTCCATCTCTTCGTCCGTCACGGACAACTGTTCTTGGAACATGATATCGTCAACAAGTTGCTCTGTCGTGCGGCGCAGATAGCCGTCATCGTCTATATTGCCCAGCACCCATTTGGCTATATGGCGCTGTGGCTTGGTCATTTTGGTAAGGTAGATCTGCGATTTCAGTTCCTCTATCAGACTGCTGCCGCCGATAATCGGTACTTCGCGTGAGTCATTGTCAGCAGGGCTGTATTGCGGCTGCAGCATATAACTCGGTGTCTCGTCGTCGGATACATACTGCTCGTAGTTGAACTCGTCGTTCTGCAGCGGGTCGCGTTGGCGGCCGTCTTCGTATCCGTCTTCCGGCATATAACTCTCGTCAAACTCATCGTAGTTGTCTGCCTGCGCCTGTATCTCCGCTTCGTCATGCCCTTCCTCCAGCGCAGGATTCTCCTGTAGCTCTTCGTTGATACGTTGGCATAACTCGATGGAGGGTAGCTCCAGCATCCGGATGACTTGGATCTGCGTAGGAGACAACTTGGTTGTCTGAGTTAATGATTGTTGAAGACCTACTTTTTGCATAATTCTAATACAGAGGAAGTGATATATTCCAGTTGCTCGTCGTCTAATTCAGTATGCATCGGCAGCGATAATACGCAAGCTGCCAGCTTTTCTGCTACGGGGAAATCACCGTCTTTGTACCGAGGGTCGAGGTATGCTTTCTGCTGGTGCAGCGGCACGGGATAATAGATCATTGCCGGTATTCCCCGTTCCGCTAACCCCTCGCGCAGCGTATCTCTGTCCGCGCCTGTTACGCGCAGCGTGTATTGATGGAATACATGTGTGGAATGGGCTTGTCGTCCGGGGATGAGAATCTGGCCGCATCCCTTAAATGCCTGGTCGTAATAGGCCGCGGCACGTTGACGCGAAGCGATATATTCGTCCAGATGCGGCAGTTTGGCGTCCAGCACAGCAGCCTGAATACTGTCCAGACGGCTGTTGACACCGATCATGTCATGGTGGTAACGAACGACCATACCATGGTTCGCAATAGCGCGCATCTTGGCTGCCAACTCATCGTCGTTGGTGAAGATCGCGCCTCCGTCGCCGTAGCAGCCGAGGTTCTTGGAAGGGAAGAAAGATGTGCAACCGATGTTGCCTATTGTACCTGCCTGCTTGGTCTCGCCGTTAGAGAAAGTGTATTTCGCTCCGATCGCTTGGCACGCATCCTCTACTATGTAGAGATGATGCTCTTCCGCTATCGCCATGAGCGGCTCCATGTCGGCGCACTGGCCGAACAGATGCACGGGTACGATCGCTTTGGTGCGCGGAGTGATGGCGCGACGGACAGCCTCTGTATCCATGTTCATCGTCTCCCAGTTTACATCCACCACTACCGGCGTCAGACCCAAAAGAGCCACTACCTCTGCTGTAGCGATAAATGTGAAAGTAGGAGTGATTACTTCGTCGCCAGGCTTCAGACCTAATCCCATTAGAGCTATCTGCAGCGCATCGGTGCCGTTTCCTACAGGAATCACATGTTTTGCGCCCGTGTATTGCTCCAAGTGATGCTGAAAATCCGTCACTTTCTGACCTTTGACAAAAGCGGTGGTTTCGATTACCTCTCGGATGCCTGCATCAATCTCTTTTTGAATCTTGAGATACTGCGTATGCAGGTCCACCATTTGTATTTTTCTCTCGTTTTTCATTATTGCTCTACCATAAACTCTATCACACCCGGATATACCCATGCCGACGTGATATATGGGTTGGAATACCGCAACTCCACATCCAGTTTGTCGCTTCGCTCGGAGGTATAGATACATACGGCTTTTATATCTGTCGCCTGTACCTGTGCGAAATGGCTGATGCCTACACGTACGCTGACCTCCACTTCATTGGGGAATAGCCTCAGATACACACCCTCCGGCACGTTGAGCACATGCAGCGGTACAATAAATTTCTTCTCTGTGAAGCGCTCAGCTATGACGCGGATATTGATGCTGTCAGTCTCTGTGCGTACACTTTGAGGTAATGCCAGCGCCATACGCGTACTCATCGTGTCCGTGATGTCCGTCAGGGTTGAATACTCCGTGTAAATAGTATCTATCTTCGCCAGCGCTTTGTCCTGACCGAAGATCTTTATGCTCGTCCGGCTTAACTCGGGATGTCCTACTAACTGATACTCATTTGCGGGTGTAATCTCGCCGCTAAAGGCGATCACTACGTTTTTCTCCTGTTCTGTGAAATAAGGACAACTGATCTCCTCCGGTTTTGTATCAATCAGGCGGCTGGTACCCTGCAATATATCGCTGATACTGCGGCGCAGAGCGTCGGTAGGTACATGAATCGTTCCTTTCTCTCCATGGATATACTGCCGCAGATCTACTGTCAGATGGAGCGGCTCGCGATGATAGGTGTTCAGCCGTGCTCCGGCATCCCGTACCTCGATCATCACGGTATCCGGCAGACCCGGTTCGCCTAATCCGATATTACCCGGTTTGCCGGTATACTGCATCATTACCGGCACGCGTGTGTTGCGTACCGACTGCATCGCATGGCCGTACCAGATCAGTGCGGCTAATACCAGAAAAAGCAGGAATGTTAGGATGTCCCGTTTCACTTATTTCTTCTCGTCCTTAGCGGCAGCTTGTACTGCGTCCGAAGCATCTGCGAAAACGCTGTCCTTGCTCACTTTAATAGTCACGTCCTTAGCAATGGTGATAATGAAGGTGGTCTCTTGAACCTCCTTGATCTCGCCGTATATACCGCCTGCGGTCACTACTTTGTCGCCTTTCTTCATGGCCTCGCGCTGGGCTTGCAACTCTTTCTGTTTTTTCGTCTGAGGACGAATCATAAAGAAATAGAATACTACGAAAATCAGGATCATCATGATCCAGAAACTCCATTGACTACCTTGTTGTGCAGCGCCTTCTGCCTGCAGTAAAATTAAATTAAACATCATATTTTTATTATTTTAAATGTATTCCTTAATAATATCCTCTAAACCTACTTCAGACTCAGCGCCTTGAAGAGCGACCCTTCATTCTTTAGATCACGCAAAATCTCGGTCAGAATACCATTGATGAACATGTAGCTCTTGTCGCCCGAGTACTCTTTTGCCAACTCGATATATTCGTTCATCGAAACGGTCAGAGCAATATTCTCAAATTCTGTAATTTCTGCGAGCGCAGCCTCGATGATAATACGATCCATATAGGCTATACGTTCGGCATCCCATCCCTTGAGATGGCTGTTGATGAGTTGCTCAAACTGATCATGTTCCTTAATGGCTTTCTCCAGCAGGGAGGAGGCAAACCGCACTTCATCCTCATTGTCAAACATCTCCAGCAGCGGTGTCTCCGGAGTGCTGTCTTCTCCGAAACGTTTAATGGTCTTAATGACGTAACTCAACACAACTTCCATGTCGGTGGTCCAATTAGTCTTGTCCAGCACCAGCTCCATTTCCTCCAGCGCGTCGTTTAATACCTCGTTGCCCGTCAGCAGATGCTGGTATATCTGGCGCCAAATACGTTTATCGTCGTTGTATGTGCAGGTCTCAGCCTCCATATATTGGCGGTAGAATTCGCTTTCCGTGAGCCGTTTGTACACATCCGCAACAGCCTGCATGCCGCTGTCCCAGCTCAATTGTTGCTCCTGTATGCGGGCTCTCAGGGCGCGGTTGTCGAATAACTGCTGCGCCAGCCTGTTCTGTACAAACCTCCGATTAGGAGCCCAAGACGAGTGCGTGGCACGCGCGCGCGCAGACTGCTCTTCCAACTGGCGCTGCGCATAGGCCGTCAACTCATTGGCAAAATCCAACAAGGAAAAATAGAGATCGTACGTGTCTGCAAAACTCTTATTCAACTCCTTGCGCGCGGTAAGAAGGGTCTTGTCCGGGTTTTTGTAATAGGCGAAGAGCGTTTGGACAACACGCGTCCGCACCATAGTTCTATTTATCATATTCTAAAAATTTGCGCAAAGATACAAAAAAATTTGCACATATGCAAAAAAAATCGTACCTTTGCCGCAGTTTTTCTAACAAATCAGAAAAAAATGGAGAAAAATCAAGAAGAAAGACGCGAACAGGAGATTGTCTATAGCCGTTCTGTCAAGGCTGGAAAACGCATCTATTATTTAGATGTACGCAAGGCGCGCAACAACGACCTTTATCTCTCTATCACAGAGAGTAAGCGTCGTCAATCAGAAGGCGAGGAAGCTCCGTCGTTTGAGAAGCACAAACTATTCCTCTATAAAGAGGACTTTGCTCACTTTACCGAAGGTCTGCAGGATGTGATATCCTACGTGCAGAGTCAGTTGGGCGAAATCGAAGCCCGTCCGGAATATTCACCGGAAGCGGAGGCTGCAGAACCGGCAGCCGAAGGTGAAGAACCGAAGCGCAAAGGCTTGTTCGGAATCTTTAAGTAAACAGAGTATCGACGATTTGGGCGGCGACGTCCGCTTTGCTGAGCAGAGGCAGTTCGGCTGTTTTTCCGTCTGCCTGTAAGATTGTCACCTTATTTGTATCGGTGCCGAATCCTGCACCTTGCTCGCGCAGTGAATTCAGGATAATGGCATTCAAATGCTTGCGTTCCATTTTATGGAGCGCATTTTCTTTTTCATGCTCGGTTTCCAGGGCGAAGCCGACGAGCATCTGGTCAGTCCGTTTGCTTTCTCCTAAAGCTCTGGCGATATCCGGTGTGGTGCGCAGTGCGAGCGTCATCTCTGTCTGCCCGGCTTGTTTTTTGATTTTCTCTTCTGCGACTTCTGTCGGCGTGAAGTCAGCAACGGCTGCGCAAAGGATAGCACATGCCATCTGTGGCCATACAGCAGTGCAGGCTTCGTACATCGCTTGCGCGGAGAGCGCATCGATTCGGCGGATAGTGCCGAAAGGGTTATATAACGGAGCGGAGACAGAGCCGCACACGACGGTCACTTCCGCACCGCGGCGCGCACACTCATGCGCTAGCGCAAATCCCATCTTACCGGTAGAATAATTGCTGATAAACCGCACGGGGTCTATCTTCTCTTGTGTGCCGCCGGCGGTGATGAGTATCTTCCTGCCAGCGAAATCCTGCGGAGCCAGAGCATATTCAATGGCTTCCTGCAGAATTTCTATCTCCGGCATCCGTCCTTTGCCGCTGGTACCGCAGGCAAGCAGACCTTCGTCAGGCTCTACTACGTGTACTTTTTTCCATCCTTGGATGGTCTTGATAGCGTGCTGCGTTGCGGGGTTCTCCCACATCTTATCGTTCATCGCGGGTGCTACAATAATCGGTTTGCGTGCTGCGCAGGAACAGATAGTGGTCGTGAGCGCGTCGTCGGCTATGCCTGCTGCCATTTTAGCAACTATGTTTGCTGTAGCAGGTGCTACGATCATTGCGTCGCACCATTCGGGCAGGGATATATGCTCGGTGGCGTGCTCGTTGATAGCAGCGAATACATCCGAATACACCCTGCTGCCCGTGAGGGTCTGCAGGGTGGTTTCGGTAATAAACTGCAAGGCGTTTTGAGTGGTCGTCACCCGAACCTCCGCACCCGCTTTGACGAGAGAGCGAATCAGTTCAGGGATCTTGTACGCTGCTATACCGCCGCTGATGCCGACTAATATGCGTTTACCTTTGAGCATCGGCTTTTGTCTTTCGACTACTTCAGAGCCTCGTCGCGGTTTCCGGAGCGGTAAACAAGCTCACCGTCGATGAACTCTTGAGTTGCCATCAAAGTCGGTTTCGGCAGACGCTCGTACTGACGGCTGATTTCTACCTGCTCCCGGTTCTCGAAGGTCTCTTCGAGGTTATCTTGAGGGATAGAGAAATCCTGTAGTTTGGCGTCCAGTTCGCGTTTTATGCCCATGCTGATCTGGTTAGCACGTTTGGCAATAATAGCTACGGTCTCATACACGTTTCCTACCGGCTCCATGAGTTGGTTAATGTCGCGTGTCACCGTGTTCTTCGGTGCTTTTGAACTTTTGTAATCCATATTTTTAATCTTTTGTTATTTTCTTTACTTGTGCCAACATTTTGTCGGCTTCTTTGCGATGTTTGGAGTTAGGGTACTCGGTGATGAAATTGTAATATTCATCCTGTGTATCGCGTGCGCGCTCCAATTTCTTTTCCTCGAAGGAATTGACCATCTGCTGGTATTTGGCCTGAAGAATCAGCCAGCTGAAATCCTCCTGATACGTATTGCTCGGGTAGTCCTTCAGTGCGTTCTTTGCCACAATTTCGCAGCTCAGATAGTTATTGCCCAAATACGTACCGAGGTTATAATATAACTGTGCGCTTTTGAGTTCCTTGAGCGCCAGTTTGTCGTATAGTTCGCTCATCTCTTGATATGCCTGCTCAGCGTAGGGGCTCTCGGGGTATAGTTCCACAAAGAGGGTGAACGCTTCAATTGCTTTCCTTGTGACGGCCTGGTCAAGGCGTGCATCCGGGGAGTCCAGATACTGGCAGTGCCCTACCTGGAAATAGGCTTCGGCAGCATACTTGCCCTTTGGGTAATTACGAACATAAGCCTGATAATAATCCGTCGCGGACTCATATGCTTTCTGCCCCATGTAACTGCGCGCCAGATAGGCGAGGATGTCCTCCGAACGCTCCGTGCCTTTGTAGTAAGACGAGACGTCGTCCAGCAGGGTCTGGGATTTGACATACTGCTTGTCGTTGAAATAGCGCAGCGCTGCCTGGTATTTCTCCTCGGGGTCTCGCGATTTCAACAGTTTCTGGTACTCCCCGCAGCTGGAGAGCAGCACTACAAACAGTAATATAAAGAGTCCATTCTTCTGCATTTTACAAAAACGAGCGACAAAGGTACAACTTTTTTTTCAAATACGCAAGAGAAAATTTTATTTTTTAATAAAATCCTCCCAATTCGGGGAAGTAAGAGCCGTCAAACTGTCGTTTTTGGCGATGATAAGATAGCAAGCGGCGTCTTGAGTGCGGGCTATCATCTGCAGCGCTTCTTCTGCGCCGAGTACCATACATGCGGTAGCCAGCGCGTCGGAGCGCATGCAGGACGAGCTGACCACCGTGGCGCTCAGCAGCGAGTGCTGCACGGGGTATCCCGTTCGAGGGTCGATAGTATGGCTGCGTCGCTCGGTACCTTCGTAGTAGAAATTGCGGTAATTGCCGCTCGTGGCCATGCAGATGTCAGTGACCGACAGGATCTCCTGCAGTTCGCTTTGCGCTCCTTCGTTATTGAGGTTCGGTTTGGTCACTCCGATGTGCCATGGTTCTCCTTTGTCGTTCAGGCCTTTCGCCACTACTTCGCCGCCGATATCCACCAGATAATTGCTGCATCCGTGTTCGTATAGCAGCCCTGCAATCACGTCGCAGGCTTGTCCTTTGGCTACGGCGCCGCCGTCTATCTGTACACGCGGGTCGGACTTAAGTACATGATGATCGATCAGCTCCACCTTGTCGAATCCGACAAAACGGCGGATACTGTCTATCGTCTGCGGGCTGATAGCTGCCAGCTGATCGCTTTTACGGCCAAAGCCAAAGGCTTTTACCAAAGGAGCTACGGTAATATCGAAAGCTCCGCCTGAGAGGGTGTATATCTCCGTCGCCTCCGCCCACATGGCTTCGAAGAGCGCGTCTGTGACCGTGTCTCGGTTCGCGTTCACTGCTGACAGTACTGAGCGGGGGTTGAACATACTCAGGCTTTTGTCGAAGGCCTGCAACGCATGCTTGATGCTGTCGTGCAGGTCTGCCTCTGCCTCGTAACGGATGTTGTAATAAGTGCCGAAGATCTTACCATCGTTGCGATAATAAGCCTCCGTCCTTTCACTTTCATCCTTCCCTCCGATTCCCCAAATCAGCAGCGCTGCCAGGCCCACGCCCAGCAGTGCACTGATAATATGTCGTCTGTTAATATTCAAAACCAGAAGCCGAGACCAATTGTACCATTCAGCTTCTGTACGCCGCCAAGTTTGTAATCACCGGCTTCGCTGACGAAGCAATTGTCTTTGTTGATGCCGTAAGTGTTGATGCTGCCCAGACCGAACAACTCGATGTCGCATACATCGTTGACATTCCATGTCTTACCGATTCGCAGCGCGATGTTGTTGACTGCAAAACCGCCCTCATAATCGGTGTAGAGACTCTTCCACGGGGTCATACCTACTACGGCGCCGATCGTCAGATCAATGGATTCGAACGTGTGGTCATATCCGATCTCGAAATACGAACTCCATGCGCGGCGAGCTACTTCGTCGCCGGTATTGGCGTCGATGGCGTAATAACAGTCGTTTCCGGCTACCATCGAGTACCAGTTGAAATACAGACCGGCTTTGGTCAGCGTACCGAAGTTGTAACCGATCTGAACCTCCGTCTGGCTTCCGCCATCGTCCTCCAGACCGCTGAAGAACGGCGTGCCGCCAAAATAGTAATAATGGGTAGCACCCAAAGTCAGACCCCATAACTGCAGGCTTGCCTCGAGATCCACCTCCGGCACGAAATACGTGTTCGGGTTCATGTCGTTTGCGTCGGGATTAGGCAGACCTTTGCGGAATTTCCAGTCGGAAGCACCGATACTTCCCCATGCGCCGATACGGAACTGAACTTTCTCGTCTGCGGCGTTAAAACCGACCAACGCTTCCGGCTGGAAACTCAGACCGCCGTTGTACTGGCCACGCCAGATATATGAACTGACGACCTCTGCACCTGCCTCATATGCAAAATCCATTTCTGCTTTTGCAGACACCACTGCAGCCACCATTGCGGCTGCCAATACCAATACCTTTTTCATTTTTAATTTTAGTTATTTGTTGATAATTGTTAGCTATTTCAAATAGACGCCGAATGTAATATTGGCGTTGACGGCCTGTTCCCAAGGGAAGTCCGGGTGCCATTCTGCGGCAATTTTGCTTGCGGCGAGAGCGGAGGGGTTAATTGATAGTTGTCCCTGCACCATCAGTCCGCATCGCTCTGCGACGCTCCAGTCTTTGCGCAATCGCAGTTCTATATTCTGAACGGCGAAATCGCGTACGTAGAATGTGTAGCAGCTTTTCCAGGGCGTGATACCGAAGGCGCCGTAGAGACTAAATCCCATAGGGAGTGCCTGAGTGTAACTGATCTCCGCATAGCTCGAATAGGCTCTTACGGTGTCTCCTGCGTCATTCCAGTAACTATCCGCCCCAGCGATACGGCTAGCCCAGAGGATGCTCAGCGGGATTTTAGGGCTCAAGGTATATCGCACATCGAGTTCAACGCGGTTTCCTTTGTCCGGATAGTTGGTGAAATCGAAGAATCCGCAGTTGAAATTATGGATATAGAGCAGAAAGACGTTAATGCCCCATCTGTCAAATCCGATGCTCAGATCCACTTCCGGTTCGAACGTGTTGAAGGTCCAGTCTGTGACGCCTATATTCCACCACATGCCGGCATATAATCCTCCATATCCGACGTTGACGTCGCCCTGTATGTTCGCCCCTCCGGCATAGATACCTCGCCAAATATAGGTTGTTTGTATTCTCGCCTGCGCGCCATACGTCAGCCCGACAGGTTTCTTATAGTCTTCCCAAACTCCGCTCGCGTGCGCGTTCGTGGAAAATAAAACAAGTGAAGCTCCGATGCAGATCACCAGAGCAATAATTAAGGAAAAGGTTGGAGTAAAGGCTCTCGCCTTAGAGCGCATTCTGAGCCTCCCATGCTTTGCGCAAGGCGATCTCCAGAATGCGAGTGTTGCTAAAGTCAACAATACCGCCATCAGGTCCCGGCTCCATATGGTAGTCAGCAGTGCCTTCGCCGTTGAAATAAGCTCTTACTTCTTCTCCGGAGAGACCTAACTCTGCGGCGATTGCATCCATAGTACCATGAGGAAGACTGTCTTTTACAGCACGAAGGCGATTAAATGTTGTACGCATAATGAAATGTATTTTATATGTTTTTAATGTTAATAACCATTCATTTCCGGAGGGAAGCCATCTATATCTTTGTTCGTTCTAAGGCATTTTCCGAAATTCGCTGCAAATTTAGTGCTTTTTTTCGATATATCCAAATAAAAAGTAAAAAAAAGTTATTTTAGCCGTAATTCTTCATTCATGGTTTTGATAGAGTAGTCCGCCGGAGCTTTGAGGATTGTAACGACCCAAGCTTTGAGCGACTCGTCCCAAGTTTGATGTGTGATAGTTTTCCAGACCTCGTCAAAAGAGGTTTTCTTCCCGTGTCCTTTGCTCAGCGATTTACGGTATTTGCGGTCAGCTCGCCAGTTTTGGATATATTCCGGGGCTATTTCGCAAGTCTCTTCGACGATCACAGAGAGGCTGTACTGTCCGGTGCCGAAATGATCTCTCAGCCCCTGTTTTTCGTCGGGTATCTGCATGTATGATCGGGGTACGATAAAACTCTCTCCGGCGAGTTGGTATTTCGGTGTCTGCCCTTTTGGGCGGATATAGACGAAAGAGCCGTCAGGGTTGACATCGGCAGAGTCGATAGGTATATCCAACACGAATTCGCCTAATAACTCGTCCTGGTGGAGCGAGGGGGTGAAATCTATCCATGAAGATTTGAGTTGGATTGTCATTTTGAAATTGAAAGTCTTGCGTTCGGCGAAGGAGAAAGCGAGGGGCAGGTGGGAGTTAGGGAGATGAGAGTGGTATGGATTAATGATAATCGTATCGAGAACCAGCTCAAATTTGGAGTGATCTCTGATACGGTTGAGTTTAAGTCGGTCAAGATGGCATGAGACATAAAAAGAGGTGTCCTCATCCACAGTAGCCAAGCAGCCTATGCCGTTAAACTGAATACCATCGGGGTCCAGAGCTCCGAACTCCGAGCCATGCGAATAAAAATCATTGATAGAATAGAGCGTGCCGAGCGAGTTAGTGAAAGAACATTCTTTGGTAGCTGTTTCCATCCATTCCTGTTTGTGTCGCCGGTCCATGGTGATGAGCTGCCCGATAGCCTGTATGCCGAGATCGACCACGGAGGATATATATCCGGTAGCGACCCCGAGTGCAGCATTGCCGAGGGCATTAAGGAGTCCGGATCCGAAGCCACGGCTTGCGTCGTCGGCGATGGATGCTTCATTCATCAAATCAGCGGAGAGCGTACTATCAGTATATACGACGGTTCGATAGGAGATGAGCGGTTTGGAGGAACGTCCAGTTGGGGTATTCTCTTTGGCGGATAAGCCGGTGCAGAGGATCAGCAGCGCAGTAAAAAGGAGAAATCTGTTTTTCATATTACCACATGTATAGAATATCGGTTTTAGTTTTTTTCGCTTTATCGGTACGGTGATACATTAGTTCATTATCCAAAGCATTGGAGTCGTAGGGTTCTTTGAGCGCAATGAGGATATATACATCATCGGTCGTATCGGGGAAATAGACGTCCATGGCGCAGGAGCAGAATCCGCTTGGAGTAATGGGGCATGCATTGGCTTTGATCTCCGGAGTGATGACATAGCACAGGGAGAGGGAGTGGGTTCGTTTATTGACATGCAGGACATTGATATGATAGTCTTGTTCGGTACGGTTTTCGAACTCAAAATCGAGTTCTCCGCCGCTTAGTTTGTATCGTTTGAGCGTTATGCCATCCAGTTTCGGACTTTTCGCTCCGGAGCAAGCCTGGGCACCAATCCATGCCAATTGCTCGGCCAGTTCGTCGTAGTCTATGGCTTGCTCTCCTCGTATGCCGGCGCCCAGAACCTTCATGCTATGCGCGATAGTGTTTCTCTTGTCTCCTCGAAGAGATATATTCATTCCTCTCAAGATCCGTGCGGCAAGGCTGTTTTTAGCTTCATTCACTATCTTGTAAACGGGTTCTTTGACAGCGCCCCGACTATTATAGATGCGATTTCTCTCGGTGTCAATAATGCGAATCATACTGCCTTCAGCGAGGCTAATCGAGTCCGGTGCCTCCAAGATCAGATCCAATTCGACCGTTTTCCAGGAGGGGGCAGAGCCTCTCTGTTTGTACTGCACATCTCCCTTAAAGGAGCCCACGCGGTATTTGGTTTGCGCCTGAGCACAGATCCATCCGGTAGTGAGGCAGAGAAGAATAGATAGAATGCGTTTCATCATTTATGAGAATTTGTTTATTTCTTCTGAACTAATTGCCGGCATAAGCCATATCCGGCATAGACGATATCGAAGGCGAACATGCCGAAGACAAGCATTGTTATGGCGGGCGTGTAGTCGGCGTATATATGGTTTTGGGCGAAGGTCAAGCATCCGATGTAAACCAGGATGAAGAGCGAAGCGAACATGAGGACACGTGTTGTCAGATTAATCGCATAGCCCATCTTTTCGCTTACGTTTGCCCAAAGGAGGAAACAGATGAGGATGAGACAGAGGCAAACGGCTACCGTCCAATTAATCCATTCCGGCCTTGTCTCGATATATTGCCCTTGCAGGATCGTTTGTGTGGCATAGGCATGAATCAGCACCCCGGGTGCAGGTTCGCTCAAGGGAGTGAGATAGGTATCTTTCGGGTCTTTGAGCACACCGATGAGTACCACTTTTCCTCTCATTCTCTTCGCCACGTCGGGATTAGCCAGCCTCTCCGCGGAGATAGTATCTATGACGGAGTGTGTAAAATCAATGATCTCTTCCGACCTGCCTCTCCTGACAGCCTCTTGCGCCTTCTCAGGGTCGACTATTTTGGCTAATTCCAGCGCTATATTGGGGATGGTGTCGCCCGCGCTCGTGCAGACGTATGGAAGAAACGTGCGCACGACAGTCCAGCTATGGGCGACATCCAGATTAGCAAAGCCGGAGTGCGGGACGGTAGTGAGGCTGCGGTAGAAGAAAGAAAGCGTATCCGGGATATAATGAATACGATCTTTATCATGCTCGACCATAATGATATTCACCATATTGGGTGTATTCTCGACGGTATGCATCAGCGCCGTATTGTCTGCTTTGTCAATAGAGAAATAGATATCCAGCCCGATAGCTATGGGCTCATACAGGAGTATCGTATCGATGAGGGTGAGCACCTGCTCTCTATTCAAATTATCGATCCCTACGACCACCACGTTTTCGCTCATTTCCCGTTCCGATTGCTCTTCCGCCATCATGTTATAGATGTCCGTCATCTGGAAATCCACCTTTTTCTGAAAGGGGACAAACATCTCCATCGAAGAGAAATCGGAGTTAAGGAAGGAACTGAACAGGGCGGCGACAGCCACCGAGAGGAAAACGATGACTGCTGCATGCCACCATTTCATATTGTTTATATCGTAGTGCATTTTCATTAGAATTCCATTACGGGGTGCAAAGGTACAACAAAAATTGCACATACGCAAGTTTTTTTTTATTTTTAGGGACAAAACATGTTTTGTGATTATCAGATAGCTTATAACCATGGGGATAGCGTATCTGCCCTTCGGAGTAATAGCTCCCCTGCCAACGTCCTTTTGCGTACCCCCTTCGCAAAAGAACGACTCCGAGAGGGCATATACTATATATGTCGGGGACGAAGCCATCTGATAATCAAAGGCACGATAAGTGGCGTGTAAAAAGAAAAATACTGCGTGTAGTCTGCAGAACGCGAACGTAGCTACGGGGGAATTGCCACAGGCAAATGATGTCCGAAGTACAAAAATTTTCGAACTGAGCAAATAAAAAACAAAAAAAACCGCCCTCACGACTGAGAAAGCGGTTCCTTTTCTGCACCTGCAATCGTCATCAGAGCGATTAGTATGTATGCCTTTCTATTTATGAGAGGAGATCATTGTTAAGCGTTATCAGGTTCGTCGTTTTCAGACATATTTTTCAGGAATAGATCGACCACATGTTTGGTGACGAGTGTTTTGCGCACGGCACGTCTCACTTTGTCCGCGGAGGAAGGGTTCTGAGCCTGTTTGTCCGCATTATCTGCAGCGGCTTTCTCTGCTTCCGTCACCTGTTTCTCTCGTGCATCGATCTTCGCCTTGAGCCGCGGCGAAGCATGGTTGTAGAGATAGTTGTAGCACGGCATGGCAGCTTTCATGATATACGGCGTGAGGAAGGTAGTGAGCACAGACGCCGCCACGATAATAGGATAGATAGCGGGGTCTGTGACGTTCAGTTTAGAACCGAGCGCCGCGATGATGAAGGAGAACTCGCCTATCTGAACAAAGGAGAATCCGGTCTGCATAGCGTCCCGGAGCGTCTCTCCTCCCCACCAGCAACCGAGCGTACCGAAAAGGATCATACCGACGATGATGACCAGCGCCACAAAGAGGATCGAATCCCAGTAAGCGACGAGCGAAGAGGGGTTGATCATCATACCGACAGAGACGAAGAAGATAGCGGCAAAGACATTCTTAAGCGGCGCCATGAGGTGCTCTATACGGTGCGCCTCTTTGGTCTCCGCGAGGATCATACCCATAACGAACGCACCGAGAGCGGAACTGAAACCTGCTTCTTCGGCCGTCAGCACCATGCCCAGACAGAGCCCGAGAGCGAGGATGATCAGGATCTCGTCGTTGAGATGCGGACGCACCCATCGGAGAAAAGTAGGGATAATGAGGATTCCGACGACGAACCAGATAGCGAGCGTGACCACCAGGACTCCCACTTTCTCGAGCAACTCTCCTCCTTCGAAACTATTCTTAACCGCGATGGAAGAGAGCAAGACCAGCAGCACCACGGCGATGATATCCTCGAAGATAAGGATGGAAGTGGCTCCTTTGACAAAGCGCGCTTTGCCGAGGCCGGCTTCGTCGATGGCTTTCATGACGATAGTAGTAGAAGACATACAGAGCATAGCGGCAAGGAAGATCGAGTTCATGTTATCCAGCAGCGAGAACCGCCCGACGCCATAGCCCAATAGGAGCATGCCTCCGACGATCGTGGAGACGCCGATAAGTGCCACTTTGCCGGACTCGAAGAGGTTCTTCATCCTGAACTCCAGCCCGATGCAGAAGAGGACAAAGAGGACTCCGATGTTACCCCAAGTTTCGACATTCTCCATCTCCACCAGTTTCTCCCCGAAGAGATGTGGGCCAACCAAGATACCGGCAACGATATAACCAAGAACAACAGGCTGCTTGAGCAGCTTGAACAGCAGGGCAACAATGCCTGCCGTGATCATTAAGATGTAAAGATCGTGAACCATAGATTAATGATTAATGAATATTTATGATTGAATTAGAAAGGGTATCCGATGCCAAAGTTGACGCGGAGGGCATCAAGGGCAGAGGGGATGTTAAAATAAGTATGGATGGGCTGTGTGGTATCCGTCTTGCCTTCTTTGGTATAACGGAAGGTCTGGTAAGGCGCATGAATGCCGACGCCCAGATCGAGCCGGATGACGAGTCCGTCAATATCGAGCCGCAGTCCGGCACCCGTACCGAGCGCTATCTGGCGTGCAAAATCGGGATTATTGAAGATACCGTCCTTCAAGTCCTCGGGGATCTCCAGGCGGGTGATATAATCCTCGAATCCTGCGGCCTTGAAGAGATCGACGGTGGAGTACCAGTTCCATACATTGCCGGCATCGAGGAACGCGGCTCCATAGAGTTTCCAAACAATAGGAAAGCGGAGTTCGAAATTGGCTTCCAGTTTGATATCTCCGGCATGGAAGAAATTCTGGTTGTATTTAGCGGAATAGAAATTACCGGGTCCGTAGGCGTATGGAGCAGAAGCGCGCAGGCTATTCGGTCCTCCGGCATAGAAAGCCTCGGAGAGGGGCGCGAACATGGAGTTACCGAGCGGAATATTGGCTCCGGCGAAGAGGCGGGTAGCAATACAAACCTGATCCGTGAGGTTGAATTTATTACGGAGTTCCGCAGACAGTTTGACGAACTGATTAAAGGTGATGGATCCTAGTTGCTTCGGATCCTCCCATTTTTTTCCTGCCAGGCAATATATCGCGTTGATGAGGTTTCCTGATTCTTTGACGCCGAGGTCAATCATGGTGTTGACCGCTCGTTTCGCGCGGTAGTCATTGTAGGTGAAATTATATCCGACAGAGGGCACAAACTCGTCCCCGGCGAGTACTTTGATGAGTTGGGGGTACTCCGCCGCTTTGTCCAGCAGGTCTTCTGCTTCGGCTTTCATCATAACGACCGAGAGGGAGAAAGGCGTTAAGGCATGTGTGATATAGGGTGAGCGCGGTGAACGGATGAAATACGTGAACGAGCCGGATAGTTTGTGCACTCCGTATCCTCCGGCGATATTCTCATACTGGTATCCGAGCATATATCGCGTGTCTCCGTCGGGGTTGTTGTCTCCGGTCCAATGAAGATAGGGGAAGACGAGCGAAGCATTGAGTCCCAGTTTATAGGTATCTGTTTTCTTCGGGTCTCCCGGATGTCTGTTTCGCAGCGCCCAGTAATAGGCACCATTGCCTTTGAGGGTAAAGGATTCGCCTTTGCCGAGTATATTCTTGAGGCTGTATCTGAGTGTCAGGTCGGGTCCGATACTATTATTCGAACGGTACGCGACACCGGCATCGGCAGTGAGACCGTAGGTGCGAGAAAGACTATCGCCGCGGAAGAGTTCCTTGCGGCGCCATTCTTTGGTGGCCTGAATAGAAAGACCGGATTTGTTAAGTTCGCCCTCAAGGATGTTATTATAGTCGCGTTGCGAGTAGAGACGGAGATATAATGAAGAATTGTTGGAGTGATCCGTTGATTTCGGGAGGATGCGGTAGTCCGCAGTGAGGGAGGAGAAGAGTCCGTTTGTTTTGTTGACCTCCGGGTTGTCGGATATGGTAGAACCAATAGTGATACGGAGTCGGTTTTTGAGGAACGACTTGGAAATCGCGATATTCATATCGTTGGACTTGCCGGAAGCATGTTGAGTCTGCCCGCTGCTGATATCGACATCCATGAATTTACCTATTCTCGAGTTCGCCATGGCGGCGTTGATACGGCTGTTGATAATAGACGAGAGGGCGTATCCTTCCCGCTGTGCCGCCACATTCGACTCCCCCACATACATACCGGTAGCGAGGAGTGTGGCGGCTAATCCTTCGCGTGTGCCTTCATCTACGGATGCCAGTTCGCGCGTGACTGCTTCATCCTTAGGCGCCTCGAGGAAGAAATCGATGGACTCGAGTCCTATTGAGTCGAGCATACCATTGACCCGCACTCCGGTTCGGAAATCCACTCGCCGCGTGTCTTCTCCTTCGGACTCCACATCGGCTTTCACTTTCTGCGAAGCGGATACATTGAGTAATGTCTGTCCGATAGGGCCATTGAAGGCTATATGGCTTCCGGAATCGACATGGAACGGCATGACGGGGTATATCTTAGGCGAATAGCGTACGAAGCCGTCATCGACGTTGATCTGTCCTCCGAGCCGAAGGTCTCCGTCGGCGGTGCCATACCGCACGTTAACGGTGCCGTGGGGTTTGACCTGCGCGAGATTTTTCTTATCAATCGGGTAGGTGATGTCGGTGGTGGGCAGGAGGGTGATATCCACGTCAGCCACGATGCTATCCAGCGGCCCTGTGACTCGTCCCCGGATATCGGTAGCCAAGTCGCCATAGACAGGTAGCGGTCCGTTCTTAGGCAGTTTGACCGGCGCGAAACTATCTGCAGCCAGCGTCACATCCATCCGCATCGTATTGAGATTCAGCCCGCCGTTGAGAGCGATGAAGGTGCTGTCCGCGCCATAGACGGGCAGTCCGTTGAGGTCCACTTTGTTATGTACCATGATGATCGGCGTTTGGCCTAAAGAGATGCCGATCTCGTAGGGTTTGTATTCCGCAGAGACGCCTAAAGGATATACTTCTGCAGAGATGTCCGTCTTGCGTGGCAGCCCATCCACTGAGGCTGCAGCTCTCACGGCTCCACGTAAGGCAATCTCCTGAGGCAGCGTGACGAACCCATCTATAAGCGAGAGGGGCAGTTCCTCCGTGTGTACCTCCGCGCGTAGGGCATGAGCGTACGACTGCGATGGCGAAACCTGTATATCTATCGCACGTGAACCTAAGTCCATGGCGTTATAGGAAAGGCTGTCGAGCATCAGCCGTCCGACGCCGGAGAGCGCGTTCTCGTCCCTCATCAGATCCATGCGGAGCGATGCGTCGGTACAAAGCCCTTCGACGCTCATCACGCCATCCGTGAGCCGTGTGTTGGCAAGAAGAGAAGCGTCTGTATGTCCTTCGGTGAGCGCCAGATTGAGGTTGACGGTGGAGCGTTGAAGGTTGAAGGGAGAAGCAGCGGCATCGAGGGCTATATCCGTACGGAGCGAATCGGAACGGAGGGAGAGGTCTATCTGCTCTATCTCCAGTCCCGTGCTATCCAAATGGAACTGAATCGGACTGCCTTTGCGCAACGCTATATCTGCGTTGATGGGGGGAATGCGACGACGGATGGTATCCAGCATCGTGAGGTCCTGCAGCGATGTGAGAGAGGCTAATACTGCGGAATCCGAGACCGTCTTGACGAGCGGAAGGATCTTGTCTATCAGCGGGAAAAGCGGCATTGGAGCGTCCACAGCAAGATCCAGACCGCGGGTATTGATCGTAAGAGAAGTGGCGGTATCTGTCGCAAAACGTAGATCCGTGTGGGAGAGATCGTAGGCCTCATAGATCGCTTTGTCGAGACGTAGATGGATGCGAGAAGAAAGCGGTCTTTTGGGGTTGATACCATGACCTTTCGCGTCTAAATCACCCGCGATGACGATACGCGTTGATTCCTTGAGGAAGGGCGCGAGGTTGACGCGGTCGATATGAACGGTAGCGTCGTAGGCCTCGTCATCGATGTCGTAGAAGGCTTTTAGAGACGCTTTGGAACCTTGGAAAGACGCTTCTCCGGATGTCTCAGCCCGCATGGTGTTGAGATCCATCTTCGTAGCTTCGAGGTCAGCAGTAGCTCCTATCTCTGACGAGCGGACATGCAGGCCGCGCGAAGTGATGATATTGCGCGCTATGTCTGCGCACGCTCCGCCGTAGATGGTGTCTGCAGGGATATGCAGGTTGTTGAGATCAAACGCAAAACCGCCTACGTTCAGCCGCCGCGCGTCATACTTATTCGCGCCTACATCGACGGTTGCTTCGGTAGAGAGACTCTTTGTACGGATATCCATATTCAGCGGCGTGAGGCGGAAATGGATGTTTCTGAGTTCGCCGTCCGGCAGTTCGAAAGCCAGCAAGAGCGGCGTGGTATCTTTGGGTAAGGTGTCAGGAGCTGTGCTACGTAAGTCGATGCCTACATCCGCATCGCTCAGACGCAGTCCGTGCAAGGGGTAACGTCCTTCGGGAATACTGATCTGCGGAGAGGCGACGGCGAGTTGCCCCACTATCGCATCTACTCCTACCGCGGCGATGAGCGAGTCGGAATGGAAGGTGACATGATCCAGCAGCAGTGTGTCTACCTCTATAGGGGGAATTGAAGCCCCCTCCGACTCCCCCATAATGGGGCGAGAATTTGTTTTCAGGGTCGCTTTCAGGCGCAGAGCGCGCGCGTAAATTAAGGTGTCCACGCCGCGGTGACCGACGAAGAGGCTGTCAATCTCTACGCGGATGGGCAGATCTGCTTCGCCTTTATACGCGCGGTAAAGAACCATCGGCGAATGATGGAAAGGCGAGAGATAAAGACGTCCGAGGTCGATGTCGAAATCGGTTTTTCCGTTCGCTGCGGCGAGCCCTTTGTCAAGCACTTTCTGCCGCACGGAAGGTTCGTAAAGGACGATAGCTACTGCCATTAGCAGTAGTACCACTATCCCTAATACAACGCCTGTCAGCGCTAAAGGGATTTTCCACAACAGAGACAGGAGACGCTTCACTTAGAAACTCTTCTGCACACCGAACCGTAAGCCGTACAGACCCGGTGTGAATTGGTTGGATACGAGGTTGCTCAGTTTGCCGGAGAAGATGATGACATCATTCGAGAATTCTCGGTGGCCGACATAGCTGTACATGGTACCGCTGTAGCCCAGCGAGAGGATGGAGAAGAATATCTGGAAGGTACTCTTTCGGTTGAACTGATAGGTGATTACCGGCGAGACCTGGAACCCGTACGTGGTGGCATAACGCAATCCGTCGTAATCGGTGTGCGCAGTCTTGCCTTCCGTCACGCGGGGGAAGTCCATGCCGGCATAGAGGTGTGCCTCCAGCCAGATGCCTACCTTGTCGTTAAAGAGCGATTTCATCTTGTACCGCACGTACGGCGCTACTTCCCATGAGCCTACATGAATACGCAGATCGGTGTAATAGGAGGTGTCTATCTCGGACACAAGATAGGAACTCTTATAATTGGCGTAGCTACCGCCGAACCGCATACCCAAGTAAATCTTCTCCGTCAGTTTCCATCCTATCTCCGGGGTGAGGGCGAATGACCAGCCGTTCTCCCGGCTGTCCTTTTTGGAGTCGCTGTGGAAATAGATGTCGAAGTTGTAACCATAGTAGAGTTTTTGTTTCCACAGAGGGATCTCCGCTTGCGACGCGGCTGTCGCGGTATCTTGCGGCTCTACCGTATTCTTCGTTTCTCCGGCTATAGCAGCTACTGAGGTGAGCCCATCGATGATGTGATCTTCTTTGACAGGCTCTGCGTTTTGACCCAAAGCGCTCATGGCAATAATACATAAAAGCAGAAACAACAGTGTTTTTCTCATATGATATTTTTTTTAAACCTTTGCGAGTGCAAAGGTACTGCTTTTTTTGCAAATATGCAAGAAAAATCGCAAAAAAATAATCGATAATACTTGCGTATATGCGATTTTTGTTGTACCTTTGCAGTCGCAATGAGAGCCATCTGTGCCATATCGACGGCGTACGGGACAGGCGGAATAGCTGTTATCCGTGTGTCAGGAGAAGGGTGTATCGCGATAGTAGATACACTATTCCATGGTCGTACCTCTCTCCATGAGGCGCAAGCCAACACCGTTCATTTCGGTCGGATAGCGCGTGACGGAGAAGTACTGGACGAGGTGCTCTGTTCGGTATATCGCGCGCCGCATTCGTTCACAGGTGAAGACACGGTGGAGATAGCCTGCCACGGCAGCCTTTTCATCCAGCAGGAGATGCTGCGATGGCTGATAGACGGGGGGTGTAGCGCTGCCGAACCGGGAGAGTACACACGTCGCGCTTTTATGAACGGCAAGATGGATCTGGCGCAGGCAGAGGCAGTGGCAGACTTGATAGCGTCACAGAGCAAGGCTGAGAAAGATCTGGCGATGAGCCAGTTGCGTGGGTCGGTATCGACCGAATTGTCAAGACTCCGTGAGCGATTGCTGCATTTCACATCGCTTATTGAGTTGGAGCTGGATTTTGCAGACCATGAAGAGTTGGAGTTTGCCGACCGCACGGAACTGAATGACTTAGCGGCGGAGATAGAGACGAAACTGGCTTCACTGATGGCTTCGTTCCGAACGGGCAACGCTATCCGGAACGGTATTCCGGTAGCCATCATCGGTGCTCCGAACGTAGGCAAATCGACGCTGCTGAATGCGCTATTAGGAGAACAACGGGCGATAGTAAGCGACATACAAGGTACCACCCGCGACACCATAGAAGACACGGTGGTGATTGACGGTATCCTCTTCCGGCTGATCGATACGGCCGGACTGCGCGAAACCGAGGATGAATTGGAAAACATGGGCATAGAGCGGAGCAGACAAGCTATTGAACGTGCACAAATCATTGTGCACGTTCATGAATTGATTAATGGTGGAAGCGAGCAGAGCTCGATTGATGCGACTGCGTCGCGGCTGCAGCAAAGCTGCAATGATGAATTGATTAATGGTGAAATGGTGAAAGGGACGGTGATAGAGGTGGTGAACAAGGCGGATTTGATAAGGGATGAAGGGATGAACGGGTTAAGGGATGAAAGGATTTTCATCTCTGCGAAGAAGGGCGATATAGAGCCGCTGAAACGAGAGATGGTGCGTAAGGCAAAAGAAAGCATGCAGACGTCTGCCGTCATGCTGTCGAACGCACGTCATTATGAGGCGGTTTCCCGTGCGCATGAAGCTATCGTGCATGTGCAAGACGGATTAGTAGCAGGGCTGTCGGGTGAGTTACTGTCTATGGATCTGCAGGACTGTCTGGGTTCGTTAGGCGAAGTGACCGGGCAGATCACCAATGCCGAAGTATTGAGTAATATATTTAGTAAATTCTGTATAGGTAAATGATTTTATCCATGACCGGTTATGGCAGAACCGAAAGCCAACTGCGCGGGCGCAAACTGATTTGTGACATACGCTCGCTGAACTCCAAATCCATGGATTTGTCTATGCGTCTGATGCCCGAGTTGAGGACCCATGAACCGGAAATTCGCACCCTCGTCACGCAGCGTCTGGAACGCGGGAAAGTGGATTTTGTATTGATGAATGATGGAATGAACGAGACTTCGTCTCTCAATGATGTAACGCCTATCAACTGGGCTGCAGCGAAAGAGTACGCGCGGCAGTACAGAGAGGAGTTTGGAGAACCCGTTCCAGCGGAGGTGATGGCCGCCATACTGCGTTTCCCGGATGTATTGAAGTGCAGCGACGAGACGTCCGACCTGACGGACGAAGAATGGCAGGTAGTGCGTGCCCAAGTGGAGCAGACGCTGGATGCTTTTGTTGCTTTCCGGACTCAGGAAGGTGCAGCGCTCCAGGCTATGTTTACCGAGAAACTGGACGGAATAGCAGCCCTTTTGGCTCAGGTGGAGCCATTTGAGAAAGGGAGGGTGGCAAAGATCAAAGAGCGGTTGGAGCAGAATCTCGCGCAGTTATCCGCGCAGACACAGGCCGAGACAGACCGCAACAGGCTGGAACAGGAGATGATTTATTACCTGGAGAAACTGGATATTACCGAAGAGAAAGTGCGCCTGACCAACCATATCAAATATTTCCGCGAGACGATGGAAGAAGGTTCCGGCGCAGGGGTAGGTAAGAAACTCGGCTTCATCGCCCAGGAGATGGGGCGCGAGATCAATACGCTCGGATCCAAATCCAACCAGTCTGAAATGCAGATCATCGTTGTCAAAATGAAAGATATTCTCGAGCAAATCAAGGAGCAAGTGTTAAATGTCCTATGATATACATTTTTTGTGCGCCTTCGGGCAGCGGTAAATCGACCATGGTCAAGCATCTGCTGAGTAATTATCCGAATCGCTTTGAACTGTCGGTGTCTTGTACCACACGTGCTCCGCGCGGCCAGGAAGTGAACGGCAGGGAGTACTATTTTATCTCTGTGGAGGAGTTTCAGCAGCGTATCGCCGGAGACGAGTTCATCGAGTATGAGCAGGTGTATGATGGTCTCTATTACGGCACTCTGAAGGCGGAGATAGAGCGAATCGAAAAGGCGGGGCACCAGGTGCTGTTCGACGTAGATGTAAAGGGTGGTCTGAACCTGAAACGCATTCTGGGAGACAAAGCCGTGTCGGTATTCATCTGTCCGCCTTCGATAGAGGAATTGCGTCGCCGTCTGGAAGGAAGGGGCGATACCAGCGCGGAGATGATAGAGAAACGCCTTGCCAAAGCGGAGTATGAAATGAGTTTCAAACCTCAGTTCGACCGCGTGATCGTCAACGACGACCTGCAAAGCGCTTTCTCGCAACTGGACAGGCTGATAACTGAGTTCTGATGGCTAAAATAGGCATATACGGCGGAAGTTTCAACCCTATCCATTTCGGACATGTAGGGTTGTCAAAATGGGTTATTGAGCACACCGATCTGGATGAGTTATGGCTGATGGTCAGTCCCAACAATCCGCTCAAACCCTCCGGCATTCTTGCCCCGGAAGAGGAGCGTCTGGCTGCTGTGCAAGAATCCATAAAGGATATCCCGGGATTAGTGGCGTCGGATTTTGAATTTCATCTTCCGCGACCGTCTTATACCGCCAATACACTTCGGGAGTTACAGAAAGCCTATCCGGAGAACGAGTTTACGATTGTTATCGGCGAAGACAATATTGCTATCTTCGACCGCTGGCGGGAATACGAATATATATTGGAGAACTATAGAATCTTTGTCTATCCGCGGAAGGGAGAAATCAGCTATCAGCCTCCAGCATTCCGAAGTTCGAAGAACATCATCTTCTTAGAGGGCGCTCCTCTTTTCGACATCTCATCAACCGCCATTCGCCGTTCGCAAGGACGTCCATGAGTGTCAGCCCTTCGGCTTCCGCAGCGGCTTGCAGAGCCGGGCAGTCCGTTTCATAAAATCCGCTCATCCATACTTCGCCTTCCCCGCGCAAGAGATGCGCATAAACGGGCATTTGATCCAGCAGTATATTGCGATGGATATTGGCTACTATCAAGTCGAAAGAGCCTGGCTCCAATCCTTCCCGGAAAGGCCGGTAACTTAAGTCGCCTAACACCGCCTCTATCTCTATCTCATTCAGAACGGCGTTTTCTTTTGCATTCGTTACACTCTTGTCATCAACATCCACGGCGAGAACATGCGCAGCACCCATTTTCTTTGCAAAAATCGCCAGCACCCCTGTTCCGGTACCGTTATCAAGGACTATCTTGCCGTCAAGATACCTCTCCATTAGTGCCTCAATCATCAAGGAGGTGGTCTCATGGTGACCTGCACCAAAGGCGCAATGCGGGACGATCCGTACACCCATCGGCAGTTCCTGAACAGGATGCTCCGCTTCCCAAGCGGCATTCCAGTTCTCGTCCGGACAGGCTTCTGCAGAGACCAGCAATGCTCCTTCCGTCTCGAAGAGGAACGCCTCTATAGCATCCGACTGCGTCTCCCACACCGCCGACGGAATGTAATAATCCGTATTATCTATAGTATCTACGCCCAGGTCGCACAGCGTCTGGTCGAACACTTCTTTCTGCCATTCTTCGGCAAAAGAGGTCTCAATGTGCAAAATATGATATCGCATCTCCTACTAAATAATTGCTGCCTCCGATAAAAACGGCGTCGTCTTCGGAGGCATGAGAAAGGGCATATTCCATTGCCTCTTTGGGGTCGTCTATTGCCATTCCCTCTTTCCCCCATATCGCCAGCATCTCTTCCGCCGAGCGTGCGCGGTTCGTGCGTGGAGTGGTGAATATATAGCGGTATCTCTCCTCTCCGGGCAGCAGCCGCATCACTACGTCGGTATCTTTGTCGTTCACCATGCCGAAAACGATCCATATATTCCGGTGGGGTAGTTCTTTGAGCTGCCGTGCTACGTATTGGATGCCGTGGCTGTTATGCCCGGTGTCGCATAGCACCAGCGGTTTCCGATGCAGCGTCTCCCATCGTCCCCTTAAGCCCGTCAACGAGCACACGTGTGCAAAGCCGGAGGCAATGGCCTCGTTTGTGATTTGCAGTTTGTGATCAGAATAGTTCCGGAGCACTTGAAGGGCAACGTAGGCGGTCTGTATGTTGTGCTCCTGGTAGATGCCTTTGAGTTCGCACTCGGGTGCTTCGCGCAGCCTTCGTGAACGCAGATAACCGCATTGGTCGGCAAACCAGATCCTGCAGTCGGTAGTCTCCGGACCTTCTCCTAATATATCGCACTCACGTGCGCGGGTAAGGAATACATTCATCGTCTGCGGATGTGTCTCGCCGATTATACAGGGTACGCCCTGCTTCATGATGCCTGCTTTCTCGCGGGCTATTTTCGCCAGTGTATTCCCCAAATACTCCGTATGATCCATGCCGATATTGGTAATGACGGAGAGGAGCGGCGTAAGCACATTGGTGCTGTCGAGTCGTCCTCCAAGACCTACTTCGATCACGGCAATGTCCACTTCCTGCGCTGCAAAATACGCGAATGCCATAGCGGTGAGGGTCTCGAAGAAAGAAGGTTGCAGTTCGTCGAGAAAAGAGCGGTTCTCTTCTACAAACCTCGCCACTTCTTCTTCTGCGATAGGTCTGCCGTTGATACGGATGCGTTCTGTGAGCGAGACCAGATGGGGGCTGGTGTAGAGGCCTACTTTATATCCGGCGGACTGGAGGGCAGCGGCAATCAGATGAGAAGTTGACCCCTTGCCGTTCGTACCTGCCACATGCACGGCGCGCAAGCGCTCATGCGGATTCCCCAGATGTGCCAAGAGACGCAAGGTAGTCTCCAAGCCAGGCTTATACGCCGAGCCGCCCACCATATGAAACGGAGGACGGGAGGAATACAGGTATGTTACCGCTTCGTTGTAGTTCACAATTATCAACTTTTCTCCACTACTGTGAAATCCAGCATTCCTTCGTCTCTTCGTCTGGATAGCCAGCGGTAGAAGGGCGGCGTCACATGGATCGCATGTGATCGGCTTGTAAGGGCTACAGACTGACGCGTAGATGGGTTATAAACCGATATATGGAGTCGTCCTGCGCCTTTGTTTGTTCGTATCTGTTCGGTCAGTTCGTCTGCTGTCTCCGGCGTCAGGCGGTTGAGGGGCAGGGTAATATTGATCCCGTCCGTCCTTTTGTCCTGCACCTCGTTCAACATCTCTACTTTCTGTACGATGAATTCATACTCCGCCTTTTCGTCCGGTTGCTCTTTGAACCATCGCTGACCGGTACCTTTCTGCTGGATCACACCGGTGATGAGCACATAGAGATCCTTCAGCATTAAATGAGCGAACTGACTATATGCATTGCCGAAGAGCGCGATCGTGTAGCTGCCGGTATAATCCTCGATGGTGTATCGTCCGTAGGGGTTTCCTTTCTGGCTGATACGCTGCTCGGCTTCAATAATGATACCTCCGAGAAGGCATGTCTGGTTCTTGTGCGCGGCAATAAATTCCGAGGGCAGGACAAGGCGTTCTTCTTCCGGCGCCGGCGTGACTATTTTCTTAGGCTCTACCGCCACAGGCACCTCATCTTCCGATCCTTCCGGCGCACCGAAATCCAATGCATCCTCTTCCTGTGTAGGGACAACAGGGGTCATCTCCGCTATCTCGGCTCGGATACGTTTCTCAGCGGCGTCCCGTTCATCCGGTCTGCGCCAGCCGTCAAAGAGCGACAACTCGTGAGCCGTGAGATTGCATAACTCGCGTACCTCGTATTCGTACTCGTCCAGAGGATGCGCGGAGAGGTAGATACCAATTAGATCTTTCTCTTTGTTGAGCCGCTCTATGGTATTCCACCGCGGTACTTGCGGTAGAGCGGGGTGGCGCACCTCCACCTCAATCTCGAAATCCTCAAACAGAGTATTGATATTTGTGGCATGGTCAGCCTGGTATTTGTTGCCGTAGTTCATCAGCAGTTCCAACCCGGTGTCTCCCCATTCGTCGGTGCCGAAGAACTGCTCGCGGTAGATATCCTCAAAGCACTCGAAGGCTCCTGCCTGCGCCAGATTCTCGATCGTTTTCTTGTTGCAGGACTGCAGGTTGACGCGCTCCAGAAAATCGAAGATATCTTTGTATTTGCCGTTCTTCTCCCGCTCGCTGATAATAGCTTCCGCGGCTCCTTCGCCTACGCCCTTGATACCTCCCAGACCGAAGCGGATAGCGCCGTCTTTATTGACGATGAAGCTCAGTTCGGATTCGTTCACGTCCGGCTCCAGCACACTCAGTCCGAGAGCCCGGCATTCGTCCATAAGTTTGGTTACCTCTTTGATATCGTCCTTGTGAACGGTCAGGTTCGCCGCCATAAACTCAGCCGGGTAGTGAGCCTTGAGATAGCCCGTTTGGTATGCCACCCAGGAATAACATGCCGCGTGCGATTTGTTGAACGCGTAGGAGGCGAATTTCTCCCAATCTTTCCAGATCTTGTCCAGTATTTTGGGATCGTGACCGTTTGCTTTGCCGCCTTCCATGAATTTGTCTTTGAGAGACGCCAGTACCGCCATCTGCTTCTTACCCATCGCCTTACGCAGTTTGTCGCTTTCGCCGCGGGTGAAGTTAGCCAGCAGTCGGCTCAGCAGCATGACCTGCTCCTGATAGACGGTGACACCGTACGTATCCTTCAGATATTTCTCCATCACCGGGATGTCGTAGGTGACGGGTTCGATACCTTGCTTGCGGCGGATGAACTGCGGGATATAATCCATCGGTCCCGGGCGATAGAGGGCGTTCATGGCGATCAGGTCCCCGATGACGGTCGGCTTCAGTTCGCGCAGGTATTTCTGCATACCGCCGGACTCAAACTGGAAGACCGCCACCGTCCTGCCTTCCTGGAATAACTTGTACGTCGTCTCGTCGTCAATAGGTATATGGTCGATGTCGATATCGATGCCTCGCGCTTTCTTGATATTACGCAGACATTCCTTGATGATCGTAAGGGTGATGAGTCCGAGGAAGTCCATCTTGATCAGTCCGACGGACTCCACCACATGACCGTCGTATTCCGTAACCAGCACGCGTTTCTTGGTGGTCTTGTCTTCTACGGAACTCAGCGGAGCGAAGTTGGTGAGATCGTCTGCGCCGATGATCACGCCGCAGGCGTGTACGCCTACTTGCCGGATAGTGCCCTCCAGCCGCGCGGCGTACTCCAGCATCGAGCGGGTGTTCGGGTCGCCGAACTTGTACTCGTGCTCCAGCTCATCTACATATTGGTAGCAGTTGTGGAGGTTCACTTTGGGTTTCTTGGTCGTCCCGGCAGGAAGTTTCTTCATAATGGTGTCGGGGAACTCGCGGTCGGGGATGAGGGCTTTCAATTCGTTCACGCGCGGAAGAGGAATTTGTTGTACGCGCCCTACGTCTGCGAGGGCGGATTTGGTAGCCATCTTGCCGTATGTCACGATATGCGCCACATGCGTCTCGCCGTATTTGCGGCTCACGTAGTCCAGCACTTTTCCGCGGCCGCAGTCCTCGAAGTCTGTATCTATATCTGGCAGCGATATACGGTCGGGATTCAGGAAGCGCTCGAACAGCAAGTCATATAAAAGCGGGTCCAGATCAGTAATCCGCAGGCAATAAGCTACAACCGACCCGGCGGCAGAGCCACGACCGGGCCCTACGCTGACGTCCAACTCTTCGCGTGCCGCACGGATGAAATCCATCACAATCAAGAAATAGCCCGGGAAGCCCATGTTGATGATGGTGTTCAGCTCAAATTCTATTCGCTCTTTTAGTTCCTCGTCGTTGGTGAGTCTTTCTTCTCCATAGCGCTTTTTGGCACCTTCCATCGTCAGATACCGCAGATAAGCGCTTTCGAAGGCGAGACGGTCGGGGTAGTCACTCTCCTTGCCGAACGAAGCCGGGATGTCGAATTTAGGCATGATAGCGTCGTGGTCGATATCGTATATCTCTACCTTGTCCGCTATCTCCTGTGTGTTCTCCAAAGCCTCTGGGATGTCCTGAAATATCTCGTACATCTCTTCCGGCGTTTTGAGCCATTCCTGCTTGGTGTAATGCATGCGGTTGACGTCGTTGACGAAATGGTTTGTGCTTAGGCATATCAACCGATCGTGCGCCTCTGCATCCTCTTCGTTTACGAAATGCGAGTCGTTGCTGCAGATGAGTTTCACGCCATGCTTGTGAGCCAGTTCGATCAGCACGGGGGTCACCTGCTGCTGACGCAGGAATACCTCCTGGTCTCCGCCCGGTTTCTGGGTCTCATGCCGCTGTAACTCGATGTAATAATCCTCTCCGAAAATACCCTTGAACCACTCTATCGTCTCCTCCGCTTCCGCGAAAACGCCCTGCTCAATAGCTTCCTGCACGCTGAGCGCTGACGGCTGATGGCTGATGGCATCCAGCACTTTCTGCGGCAACTCGCCGCCGAGGCAAGCGGAGGAGCAGATGATACCTTTATGCCATTGTTCCAGCAGTTCTTTGTCTATACGGGGTGTATGATAGAACGCATCGCTCATGTATCCCGCTGACACCAGCCGGCAGAGGTTATGGTATCCCTCCAGATTCTTCGCCAGCAAGATCAGGTGCCATCCCGATCGGTCAATAACGTATGTCCGTCCTTCGCCGCTGACCGCTTTGTCATCCTTCATGGAATGTCTTCCTCGGCGGGCGCAATACACTTCGCAGCCTACAATAGGCTTGAACGGTACTTCGCGGTTCTTGTTGATGCCTTTGCAATAGTCTAGCAGGTCCTTAATTCCGTACATGTTGCCATGATCGGTCAGCGCCACGGCGTTCATTCCGGAAGCGATACATTTGTCCACAATCTCATCTACTTTGGACAATCCATCCAGTAGCGAATAGTGGGAGTGCACATGTAAATGCGTAAAATTCATAGTACTTCAAATTTGCTGCAAAGTTACTACAATTTTGTGATATACGCAAGATTTTGGTAAAAATTGTAGCTAAAAAACACATCAAATCAAGTGCGTGTCGGAGCGGGAAAAGACATGGTTAGCTCGCGCTTATTCAAATATTTGCGAGGTGTGATTTTTGGTATCCACTTTCTCGATAATACGTACTAAAACACTATTCTCGTCAAACACAAATGTCTTACGGAGCGTGCCCATTGTGACCTTCCCGTAGTTGCGCTTTTCGCCCCAGGCGTCAAAGGCTTGCAGCATTTCGGTACTCGGATCGCTCAGCAGCGGGAAAGGCAGCTCGTATTTCTCTTTGAATTTGACATGCGACGCCACGGAATCCTTACTCACCCCGAATACCTGATAACCTTGTGCCAAAAAGGCATGATAGTTGTCGCGAATATTGCAGGCCTCCGCCGTACAGCCGGGCGTTGAGTCTTTGGGGTAGAAATAGATCACGGTCTTCTTGCCCGCCATCGTTTGTTCCGTCACTTCTTTTCCTGCCTCGTCCGACACCCGGAACGCCGGCATCTTGTTGCCAATTTGTAACATATGCTATCTTTTCTATTTAATCTCTGTTCCCATTTTTTGCTCTTTAGCCCATCGGAAAAGCGCTATCGGCAGGTGGCAATAGCCGTCCGGATGCTTGACCAGGTAATTCTGGTGGTACTCATCCGCCGGATAATAATTCTTCAGCAGCAATAACTCCACCTGTATCGGCTCTTTGTATTTCTTCTGCTCCTGCGCAAAAACAGCCTCAATAACGGTTTTCTGCGCCTGCGAGACATAATAAACACCGGTTCGATAGCGCGTGCCTTCGTCTTCGCCCTGTTTGTTGAGTGATAGCGGATCAATCGCACGAAAAAAGAGTCGGACTAGAAAATCCAGCGATACTTCCGCTTCGTCAAACTCCACCAAAACCGTCTCCGCATATCCGGTGGAATCCGTATAAACCTGCTCATACGTCGGTTCCGGCAGATCCTCTCTGCCGTTTGCAAACCCCGTTTGGGTGCGTACCACACCCTGAATCTGTTGGAAGAAATGTTCTGTCCCCCAGAAACATCCTCCTGCAAAATAAATAACCTGCATAATCGGGCGCAAAGGTACGAAGAAAATTTCAAAATTCAAAATTCAAAATTCAAAAATGAGAGAAAAAACACGCAATTCGCAAAAATAATGTTCGCGCGCTTGCGTATGTAAAAAAAAAGCAGTAAATTTGCAGCCAAATTGTAATATGCGGAATTATGGCTACAGAAAAACCATACCTCGATAATGAAGGCAGAGCATTGCCTTATCCATGGATCATCAACACGATGCTATGCATCGTAGGCGGAATGCAAACGATTCGTTTGCGTTTCTGGAGCCGCAAGCCCCGCCACGCAGCGGAGAAGACGCTGCGCGATATTCTGATGATCTCCAAAGACACGGTCTATGGCAAGGAGCATCATTTCGACCGTATCCTGAGTGCTACCAACGCGGATGACCTATTCCGTCTCTACCGGCTGTATGTGCCGGTGAATGACAGTTTCGAGACCTTGCGGCCTTACGTGGAGCGTCATAAGAACGGCGAAGAGAACGTTCTTTTCCCGGGCAAGCCGGATATGTACGCCACCACTTCAGGCACCACTTCTGCGCCCAAATGGATTCCGATGACCCACAAATATCTCAAAGACGTGTACGGTAAGATGAGTCATATTTGGACTTGGAATTTCGTGAAGCACCGAGATCATATCTTCGGTGGGCATATCTTCACTACGGTAGGCAAGGAATGCGAGGGTTACGCTCCTGACGGAACGCTCTACGGCGCCGTGAGCGGTGTGCTTGTGCGCGATATACCTCCTATCATCAAGAAGCACTACACAGCCCCAGCCTCTGTGATGGCGATCCCTGACTACGGTACGCGCAACTACGTGCTGATGCGTCTGGCGCTTCAGCACCGCGACGTGACGCTCTGGGCAACCGCCAACCCCTCAACCATCCTTGAACTGCTGCGGGCGCTGAACGAGAATACCGAACAGATGATCTCCGATATCGAAAAAGGTACTATCAGCGAAGATGTAGATATACCGTACGAGATCCGCTCGGAGCTGGATGCATACGTCTCGCCGAAACCCGAGAGAGCCGCCGAACTGAGACAGATTTTGGCTGAGAAAGGACACCTCTATCCACGCGATTTCTGGCCGTGGCTGCAATATCTCAGTACCTGGAAATGCGGCAACACCAAGATATACATGGACAAATACATGGACCAGTTCAACTGGGACAAGACCTTCTACCAGGAACTGGGTTATATCGCTACAGAATGCCGCTTCGGCTTCTCGCTGGACGAGACGAACGAGAGTGTCCTTTTCCCACATTTTCATTATTATGAGTTTGTCGAGGAGAGCGAACTGGACAGCCCTCACAAGCATTTTCTGCAGATAGACGAACTTGAGATAGGCAAACGCTACTGCGCCTATGTAACTACGTATGCTGGACTCTTCCGGTATAATATGAACGACCTGGTGGAGGTAGGGGGCAAATACTACGAGACACCTACGGTACATATGGTCTCCAAGGTGAACGGTATCGTCTCGTTGACAGGCGAGAAGCTATACGAACCTCAGTTTATGGACGCAGTACACCAGGCGGAAGACGAGACTGAAATCAAGACCAAATTCTTCGTTGGGTTCGCGGATGTTGAGGAGTCCAAGTATCATTTTTACTACGAGTTTGAGAACCCCAAGATCTCGCAGGAGCAGGCAGAGGAGTTTACAAAAGTGGTGGACGAGAAGCTCCAGCATATCAATCTGGAATACGAATCCAAACGTCAGTCTTTCCGGCTGCAGGCGCCTGAGGCCCATATACTCCTATCTAACGCGTACGCGCGTTTTAAGGCCGCCTGTCTGAAGGACGGATTCCGCGACGGACAATTCAAATTCAACCTACTGATGCAGGACGAGAAACGCCGCAGCCGGTTCAATCTCCTGCTGCGTCTGGAGAGCGGTTTCGAGCGGTTCAGCGAAGGTGTAATTGATAGAGCAGACAAGATAGATGAAAGACGAAAAGAGCGCGCCAAACGACGCCAAGCAAAAGCCGAAAGGCGTTCGCATAGAGGATGATATCAAGACGGTCATCTTTGACCTGGACGGCACAATGTACGACAAACGCGGGCTGGCGGCACGAATGGTGAGCCGGCTATGGTGGAGTCTGCCCCTGCTGGCGGCGGAGCGTTTCGCGAGACGGAATGCACACTATGTGCAGTTTGCCTCCGAAGAGGAGTTCTTCCGTTTTTTCTTCATCACTATGTCCCGCGGGCACTGGTGGGGACCTCGGATAGCGGAGAAATGGTATCATATGGTATATCTCCCTACTATGGTGCGGATGATTCATCGATATCACCATATCCGTCCTCAGGTGCTGGAGCTGTTGCGGGTATGCAGGAAGAAGCAACTGCAGATGGCGATTTATTCCGACTACGGCTCCGTGATCGAGAAACTGGAGGCGTTGGACATCGACCCTGCGCAGTTTGATCTGGTGATCTCGGCGCCCGAATTAGGCGCTCTCAAGCCCTCCGAACCCTGTGCACGCCGGGTTCTCGAGATGCTGGAGGCCAAGCCCGAAACAACCCTTTTTGTCGGTGACAGGGAAGATAAAGACGGCGCTTCCGCCAAAGCCGTAGGAGCGAGATTTTTACTAATTAACTAGTATAGCAAGGGTCTAGAGAAAAGATGAACAAGCGATATGTTGATTTGAAAGTAGCGCCCGGGACGTATGTGCCGCAGGTGAGAACGGATTATCCGGAGGATGATCCCTATGTAGGGCTATACAAACCCGTCTATGACCGCGAATATCCGGCAGTAGATACAGGGTATCCTTATTTCGACGAGTCACCCGCCAATAGGCGTCTAACCTGGTTCGGGTATAATATCGTGCTACGAATTTTAGGATGGATCCTGCGCATCAAATACGGTCTGAGATGGCAGATAGAGAGCGAGCGGCAATGGCATAGGACGTCGTGTCCCGTGCGGCGGTGGCTTAGACAATTCGACCTCTCCCGCGGAGCAATAACGATAGCTAACCATTGCTACCGGCATGACTGCGCTTCGGTACTCACTACCTTCCATGCCTCGTCTCACATGCGCATCCCTATGTTCGCGCCAAATTTCCGGACGAAGGATCAGTTCTATCTGCGTATTGTAGGCGGCATACCTATTCCTGCCGCGGAAGAGGGGCTGAGCGCTATGAAGGCTTTCAATGCCGCATTCGACCGGTACAACGCAAAGGGGTATTGGTTTCATATCTTCCCGGAAGCCAAACGATGGGACTGGTACAAGCCGCTGCGGCCGTTCCAGAAAGGGGCGTTTACCATGGCATATAAATACAACAAGCCTATTATCCCTTTCGCTGTGAGTTACCGTCCGCGTACGGGTCTCTATCGCTTCTTGGGGCCGAAAGACGAACCGCTTACCCAGGTGATCATCGGCGCTCCGATATACCCGGACACAACCAAACCGCGTGCCATAGAGGTAGAACGATTATTGAACGAAACACACGCTACAATATGCCGCTTAGCCGGAATAGAACAGAATACCTGGCCATCGCAGCTTTGATAGTTGCGATGTTGATCTGGTCGGTCAGCGGGATAGCTATCAAGCATGCCTTGGCCGTCTTGCCGCCCTTCACCATGATCGTGCTGCGTTTTGTGCCTTCGGTACTGCTGATGCTTGTGATAGGTCTGGTACGGCGGGATCACTCCCTCTTCTGCCTGCAGCGGATGGAGGTCAAAGACCTGCCGCTATTTCTCATCGCCGGCTTTTGCCAGCCTTTCCTCTACTATTTGCTGGAGACTTTTACCTACGATGCGCTCAACAGTCCTACAATAGCCGAGACGCTGCTCTCCACCTCTCCTCTGCTCAGTCCGCTCTTCGCCGCTGTGTTACTGCGGGAGCGGGTGACGAAATACAATATCTATGGCATCCTCATTTCCACCGCCGGTGTTTTCGCGCTTTCGCTTGCAGGAAGTACCAATTACGCGATAGGAAACTACTGGGGAATTCTCCTGGCTTTCGCGGCCGTTTCTGCCGCTGTGATAGACTCGGTCATGATGCGTAAAGCACCAATGAAATACAGTTCGCTGTCCTTCGTTTTTTATACCCAGTTGATCAGCCTGTTCTTCTTCCTCCCGATCTGGTTCTGGCGCGAGGGTCCTTCGGCTTTGATGGCGCTGGATTGGTATCAATCGGCTACATTCGGATCGGAACTCAATACAGCGCTGCTGTGCGTGTCGTACCTTACCGTTTTTGCCAGCGTTACCGCATTTATTCTCTTTTGTTTCGCTCTGCGAAAAGTAGGCGTCACGCAGGCGAATGCCTTCAATAATATCCGCCCGATGTTTACCGCTCTATGGATGTTCCTCTTTTTCGGAGAACACCTGCCGGCTGCCAAGTGGGTAGGAATGATTTTAATCATTTTAGGCTTGTTTGTGTGCCAAAAGAAAGAAAAAATTGCCGATTCTTAAGATTTTTTTGCCTATACGAAATAAATTTCGTACCTTTGTACACTTTTGCGTTTTTCGCTTTTAAGTGGCAAATATTTATATAGAGACAAATATAACAAACACATGGAAAATATCTACACAATGGATTTCTTTTACGACCTGCTGTATATTATGTTTATAGTAGGGCTGGTCGTGTTCGTATCGCTTTATTTCGTGGATGCGGGATACGGCAAGATGCGTTCGGAGAAGTGGGGCCCGACGATGAGTAATAAAGCGGGCTGGTTTTTAATGGAAGTACCGGTATTTCTGGTAATGCTCTATCTTTATTTCAAGTCTTTTCCCCTCTATGGGGGCGTGACGACGAAGGCACCGTATTGGATTTTCTTCCTTTTCTTTGAGTTCCATTATTTCCAGCGCTCGTTTATATTCCCTCTGCTGCTTAAGGGCAAAGGGAAGATGCCGTTTGCCATCATGATTCTCTCCGTAGTGTGGAATTTGATTAATGGTTATATCCAGGGCTTTTGGCTTTTCCATTTGGCGCCGCAATACTATCCGGAGATGTACACCGCGGAGTGGGTAATGAAACCGCAGTTTATCATCGGTACGATCATATTCTTCACCGGCTGGTGTATTAATATGCATTCGGACTACGTGATCCGCCATCTTCGTCAACCGGGCGACACGAACCACTATCTCCCTAAAAAAGGTCTGTACAAATATGTGACAAGTGCCAATTATCTGGGCGAAATCACCGAATGGCTCGGTTTTGCAATACTCACATGGTCGCTTGCCGGACTGCTATTCTTCTGGTTCAGCTGCTGCAATCTGGTACCGCGCAGCAATGCGATATACAAGAAATACGAGGAAGAATTCCCCGATGAGTTTGACCGCAAGAAACTAAAACGTATTATTCCGTTTATTTACTAAATAATGGCAACAAAAAAGAAGCAAGAGTTGGCTAATGAGTCGAAACTCTTTACTCCCTTCCAACTGGGACCTATCACGCTGCGCAATAGAGTTGTGCGCAGCGCTGCTTTTGAGAATATGGCGCGTGGCAACGCACCCACCCAAGAATTACAAGACTACCATGTCTCAGTCGCTCGCGGTGGAGTAGGTATGACTACTGTAGCATACTGCGCGGTGGATCTGAGCGGTGTGTCTTTCGACGGCCAGCTCTATGTCCGCCCTGAGATCATTCCGGATATGAAGAAGATGACCGATGCCATTCATGCGGAGGGCGCGAAAGCGTCTATCCAACTGGGTCACTGCGGTAATATGACGCATTTCTATACCTGCCATTGTATGCCGGTCAGCGCTGATACATGGTTCAATCTCTACAGCCCGACGATTCACCGTCGCCTCAAGGTGTCGGAAATCAAAGGTCTGGTGAAGAAATTCGGTGAAGCTGTGGACTGGGCTCGCGAGTGCGGCTTTGACTGCGTTGAGATACATGCCGGACATGCTTATCTTATCTCGCAGTTTATCGGTCCGCGCACGAACCATCGCCATGACGAGTATGGAGGCTCTTTTGAGAACCGTGTGCGGTTTATGAACGAAGTGCTGGACGAGGTGATGCTGCACGCCAAGGACGATATGGCGGTAGTTGTTAAGACCAACATGTGGGACGACTGCTGGCACGGCGTGACGATCGAAGAGGGAATCAAAGTAGCGAAAGAGATAGCCAAGCATAAGGTTCACGGTATCGTTCTCTCCGGCGGCACTGTGAGCCGTTCGCCGATGACTATCCTTGGCGGCGCCATGCCGTACAAAACGCTTGCGCATTATATGAATATGAAATCCTTCTGGTGGCTCAAAGCGGCGCTCAATATACCGGGCGTACATCAGATCATGCTGCCTACTTCGCCGTTCAAGGAACTCTATTTCATGGACAAAGCGAAAATATTCCAGAAAGAGATCACGGATGTGCCGTTGATTTACGTAGGCGGAGTACAGAGCGGTGATAACTGCCAACAGATCATGGATGAGGGATTCGAACTATTCCAGATAGCACACGTGCTGATCAAAGATCCGGAGTTCGTCCATCATATTTATGAAAATCCGCATTACCATGCCGGCTGCGGCAGATCCAACTACTGTGTGGGACGTATGTACACGCTCAATATGAAATGCCACGAGTGTGTTGAGCGCGACGGCGAACAGATCTCCCCGCGTATCAAGCGCGAGATCGCGAATCTGGAGGCGGCAGCGAAGAAATCAATCGAACAACAAAAAGCCGCCCAATAAGATGCTTGCATTAGTGACAGGTGCTTCGTCCGGTATCGGACTGCAGTACGCTACCGCCTTGGCACGGGATTATCATTGCGACTTGCTGCTGGTGAGCAACCAAGAGAAAGAACTGGAGCAAGTGGCTGTAGATTTGGCTGCTACGTACGGCGTGAAGACAACCGCTCATTTTGCGGATCTCAGTCTTTCTGATGCAGCGGAGGACTTGCATAGTTGGTGCAAGGAGCAAGGATATGTAGTCGATATACTGATCAATAATGCCGGTGTGTTCTTCTTCAATCCTTATTGCGAGACGTCCATGAAAAGGATCGAATTGATGCTGCAGTTGCATGTAGTGACAGTAGCCAAACTTACACGCCTATTCGGCGAAGATATGTGTGCGAGGCGACTGACCGAAGAGGAAGCGAATCAGCATATTTGCGGCCATAAACGCATGAAGGGTTATATCCTCAATATGAGTTCTATGTCCGCCTGGATGGCGATGCCGGGGATCCAGACCTATAATGCTACCAAAGCGTTTATATACAATTTCTCCAAGTCTATCTGGTACGAACTGAAGCCGCAGAACGTAGGTATTACGGTAATGGCTCCGGGTGCAGTGGACACCGGTCTTTTCGGGTTAGCTCCTAATCTCCGTAAACTGGCGGTGGCGCTAACCGTCTCTATCCCGCCTGAGAAACTCGTGAAGCGGGCGCTCAAGAAAATGTTCCGCAACAAGAAAGCCGATACGCCGGGATTTATCAACTGGCTCTCTACTCCTCTTTTGAAACATACACCCGACTGGCTTCTTTTTCTGGCTATAAAATTTGTCGGAAAATATCAAAAGTAAATAATTTTCATTAATATTCAGTGCTCATTTATTAAGCGGCTTAAAAATAGTAAACTTTTTCTTATAGGGAAATGTTGTCTATTTGAGAAAAAAGCAGTAATTTTGCGCCGTTTTTTTGAGTTGAACTGAATATATGAAACATTTTTACAATTTATTGGTATTAGTTTGTGTTTCTCAAGCTGCGCTTGCAGAGACCCTAACCGGAGTTATAACTGATGGTTTTACGCGTGAGCCGCTGATTGGCGTGACGATTCTCAACACAGCGGATAACAGCGGTACCGTTACGGATTTCGACGGTGCGTACTCGCTGGAAGTGAATTCTCTGCCGGCAACAATCAAATTTTCATACGTAGGTTATCAGACGGAGGAAAAGGTATTCAAGACCATTCCTGCCGTCTTTAATATGGCGATGCAGGCCGATAATGAGGTGCTGGACGAGGTGGTTGTGACCGCCGGTCGTTTCGAACAGCGTATGACGGATGTAACGGTTTCCATCGAAGTGGTGAAGCCTCAGGCTCTGCGCAGCCAAGCCCCGACGGATCTCTCTGCTACGCTGCAGACCTTGCCAGGTGTGGAGGTGATAGACAAGCAGCCTTCTATCCGCGGCGGTGGAGGATGGACCTACAGTGTAGGTTCCCGTTGCCAGGTGTTGATGGACGGTATGACGATTCTGAACCCGAAAACAGGCGAGATTAACTGGAATAATGTGCCGCTGGAGAATGTGGCGCAAGTGGAGGTCGTCAAAGGTGCTTCTTCTGTGCTATACGGCTCGTCGGCGCTCAACGGTGTCATCAACGTTCGTACCCAGCGCCCGGGATTGAATCCAGAAACCAAGATCTCCGGTTATGTAGGTGTTTATGACAACTACAACAACTACTCCTATACGGGTGCACGCCTGCCTCTCTACTATGGGGCTGAGGCTTCTCATTCGCGCCGCATAGGAGATTTCGATGTGTCCGGCGCTATCAGCGGATTCAAGGACGAAGGATTCCGTCAGCAGGGTTTCAATGACCGCGTACGTTTCGGCGGAAACATGACTTATCATATGCCTGCTGAAGAGAATAAGTATGTCAATATGGGTGTGAACCTGAATTATGTAGCGAACAGGTACGGCGATTTCTTTATCTGGCGCAGTCCGAAAGACCCGCTTCGTCCGTCACCGCTGACCAACATGGGGCGCAATGAGCATAATTTTAACATAGACCCCTTCTTCAATTACGATGACACAGAGCGCGGTATATCGCACAAACTGCGCACACGATTCTATATGACATCCGATAATGTCACTCAGCCGTCCGGTGTGATCAGCACCAAGGATCTGCTGAAATGGGGTCTGACCAGCTTCGACATGGACAAAGTGATGGGGTATGTGAACGACGTGACCGGGAATATCGGGAACGGTATGGATGTAGCGGACGCGCTCTTGCTGACCTTCAAAGACGTGACCGTGCCTATTGCCAACGAAGATTGGCTTACCGCCGTGGTGAACGGTATTGACCTCGTGAAGAACGGTCTGGGCTATACCGGTACGGTAGCAGAGATGCAGGATGCAGTGGCATACGCCATGGATCTGCTGGCTGATAAGACACCGACCCGTCCGGAGTTGACCTATAACGGTTATATTGACTACCAGTTCGCCAAACAATGGAACTCCGGCGTGCGCTTGACTACCGGTATTAACTGGAATCATATTACCAACACGGCTAATATAACCGGTACACACCATACGGATAATGTAGCGGCCTACTTGCAATACGACCATCGTATAGCGAACCGTCTCTCGCTTTCTGCCGGTGTGCGTCTGGAATACTATCGTATGGACGACCAATACAAAGAGGCAAACATCCAGATCGGTAATTGGCTCTGTCCCGTCCGTCCGGTCTTCCGTGCCGGTCTAAACTGGGAAATCTACAAAGCCGGATTCCTCCGCGCTTCGTTCGGCCAGGGTTACCGTAACCCGTCTGTCACCGAGAAATTCGCCCGCAAGGACATCGGTGGAGTAGGTGTGTATCCTAATAAAAATATCAAGCCGGAGTCCGGTTACAATGCCGAGTTGGGTTATAAGCAACTCTATAAATTCGGTCCGGTTTCCGGTACACTCGACGTAGCGGCTTTCTATACCGAGTATAGGGATATGATTGAGTATCAGTTCGGTCTCTTCCGCAATTCGGATTTCACGATGGTCAACTCGATGTATGATGTGGTAGATGAGTTGAAAAATATAGTCAACGACTTCGCGCAGACCAAATCTCTGGCTAACGCCGGTATCGGTATTGGTGCTCAGTTTGTCAATGTGAGTCATGCTCGTATTTACGGAGCAGAGGTCAGCACCGCCGGTATGGTGGATATCAAGAAAGATATGAACCTCCGTTATTCCATCGGTTATACCTTCACCGAACCGGAGGATATGGATAATGAGCGGCGCATCGAGGAGGAGAAGACCTATACCGACCCGCTGCAGATGAAAAATAAATCCAACGACTCCAAATACCTCAAATACCGTAATAAGCATTCCTTCAAAACAACGATTGACTATACCTATAAATGGTTCTCCATCGGTGTCAATATGTCCTACCGCAGCAAGATTCTTGCAGTGGATTATCTTATGGTAGATGAGCGTGTGAAAGAGCAAAAAGATTTGATGGACTATGCGCGTATGTTTATCTTCGGATACGAAGACGGACTCTCGCTGCATGACTATTGGATGAGTCATAATAACGGTATCTTCACGATGGATCTGCGTGCTTCCGTTCGTTTCAAGGAGCACGTAGAGATGCAGTTCCTGGTAAATAACTTGCTCAATACCGAGTATAGTTATCGTCCAATGGCGCTGGCTCCGCCTCGTACATTTGTATGCAGAATGAATATTAATTTGTAATGTTAAGCGTTTAGAGAATTAGGGTTTAGAGAATTAGAGAAAATGAAAAAGATCTTATCTATTATAGTATGCATGTTTATGCTCTGCTCCACCTTGATGGCGGTAACAGTGAATAATGTGGTCGGTGCTTTCGACGGTACATTAAAAATCGGCGACACTAATTATCCCAATAAAGAGATTTATATCTTGCCGGGCGTAGAGAATAATACGGTAACTTTCGTATTGCCGGATTTCTCTTTCAACGATGCTTCTTTGGGCGATATCGTGCTGGTCAATATCCCGATGAATACAAGCGGTCAGTTGACTTTGGAGAACAGTCCGCTTTACATCCGCGCGCTGGAGACACATGTAGCTGTATCCATGACGAGCGGCTCTGTGCTCTCTGCTACGAAAGCGAAAGTAGTGCTCAGCATTGATGTAGAAGGAATGGATGCTATCCCGGTATCTTTCTCAGGTACACCCAATACCAAAAATTATGATTTTGAGAACGGCGGTTTTGAGGGTACATGGTCCGGCAATGAGCCTTCCGGATGGCATTCCTTCGGTTCGGCTACCGGAGGTATGGCTTCTTTCGTGACCGGCAACACGGACCAGTTCACCCGCTCGACGGACAAGCGTCCGGGTTCGACAGGTTCCCAGAGTGCGCTGATCAAATCCAAAACAATCTTTGGGGTAAAGGCGAACGGAAACTGCACCAACGGACGAATATTTGCCGGCTCTATGACCGCTTCGGATGGATCGAAGAACTATAATTTCTCCGAACCATCTACGAATAATACCTATAATACCCCATTTGCGGGCCAGCCCGACTCGATGGTCTTCTGGGCAAAATATGTTCCTGCGGACGGCAATCCTTCCAATTCCAATAATAAGGCTCGCGCGCACGCTGTGATCACAACGAATGCGAAATACCAAGATCCGGAAGCAGGAAATAACTATTCGTCAGTTAAGATTGCTGATGCGGAGATCAATTATTCCGCTACTTCCACCAAGGGATGGCAGCGTATCTCGGTCCCGTTCAAATATTACTCGGTAGATCCGACTACGGCGTCATATATGCTGATGACTTTTACCACCAATGCAACCCCGGGAGGCGGTACAACCTCCGGTAGCTCGGTTGATAATATCTATCTGGACGACGTGGAAATGGTATATAATTACCGCCTTTCGTCCCTGACGATGAATGGCACTGCGGTGTCTTTCTCCAATGGCAATGCGTTGTCGGATGCACAGTTCAGCGACAGCGAATACCTCTTTACTGCCAAAACGAACGGCAAGGCGTCCAAGTCTTTTATCGGCTATGATGCTACCAACTATAGGGTGTATGTTTATGTGGTTGCGAATAATTTTGCCCAGGCAAAGAACTATAACCTTTATACACTCCAGATGGCAGAGCCGGTTGTCAAACCCGGCGATACGCAATATACTTATTCTGCTACAACATGTGATAACGAGCCTTACTCGGACGAATTATTCAGTAATCTGACGCAGGAAGGAGTTTATACCCAAACGATTCCCAATGTGGCCGGAGGAGACTCTGTTATTACTCTGACCTTATCTGTTCTTCCGACCTATTTGATCAACGAAGAGATCTCAACGGCAGAGTCGGCAGTAGAATGGAGAGGTAAACATATATCCGGATTAGAGTACTCCGACAAACCTTATATTTTCTACGATAGTTTGAAAACCGTGCAGGGCTGCGACTCGGTCTATCGTCTCTCGCTCTATTATACCTCTGTTCCGCGCACATATGGCGAATATAATGCTCGCGTGTGCGAGGGCGACTCGATCGAGTTTAATGGTGTATATTATAGTTCTGCTTTCACGGGCGATATTGTCCTTTCGCAGCCTAACCAGTACGGAGGAGACTCAGTGGTACACCTGACGATAGAAACCGCGCCTCATTACCAGACAGAGGAATACATGACCATTCATCAAGGCGAAGAGAAGACATGGGCGGGTTTTGACCTGAGCAAGATGGATCCCGGAATGCTGACGCTCAAGACGCAGTATGTGTCGGCTGATGAATGCGACTCTGTTTGTATCCTGCATCTCACTGTCCTCTCTACCTCCAAGCCTTGGAGCAAAGGTACCGAGACCTATACGGTGCGCGAGCTGTGCGGCAAATACGAAGGAGAGTTGGTTATTGACGGAGCTATTTATGCGGATAAAGAGGTGTATGTCCTGCCGGGCACTGTGGACAGCACGGTGACCTTCGTACTGCCGGACTTCACGTATAATGCCGGCAAACTGGGACATATCGTGCTTCCGAATATTGATGTGACTCCGTATGGCCAGTTGCTGCTGGAGCATAGAGCGCTCTATATGGATACGATCAGCGAACGCGCTACCGTGACGATGATTAACGGTCTGAAAGAAGGTAGGGAGGACTATTATTCCTTGCTTTCTCCGGAGCATGCCCAAGTGGTGCTCTATATCGAGGCTCCCTCTCTGCCGCAAGGTATTCTTGTATTCTTCCGCGGCATAGCTGACAGGGAGAATAACTATGATGTCGTGAACGGCGGTTTTGAGGGTGCTTGGTCCAATAACGAACCGACCGGATGGCATTCTTTCGGTACTGCCACCGGAGACATGGCGGATTTCGTTAAGAACAATGTGCAACAGTTTGTTCCCTCCGCGGAGGTGCGTCCTTGGTCTAATGGCAAACAAAGCGCTCTGATCTCTTCCAAGAAAATATTGGAAGTAGCAGCGAACGGAAACTGTACCAATGGTCAGATCAATGCCGGTACAATCAAAGCTGCCGAGGCTTCTAAAAATTATAACTTCTCCGATCCGGAGAACGAAGGATTCAATACTCCGTTCCATGGTCGTCCGGATTCAATTGTGTTCTGGGCAAAATATCTGCCGGCGGACCGCAATGCGAAAAACGAAGTGAACAAAGCACGTATGAGTACGATTATTACTACTGATGCGCGCTATCAGGATCCGGAGGACGGAGACTACTATGCCGATGTCAAGATCGCTAAGGCAGAAGTTAACTATGCCGCTTCGGCGGACATGGGATGGCAGCGCATTTCGGCTCCGTTCTGCTATAATGAGGCTACGGCTGAGAGCAAACCGGCATACGTCCTGACCACCTTTACCACCAATATGCTTCAAGGTGGCGGATCGTCCTATACCGATACCTTGGCTCACTGCAATGTTGTTGACTCAGTCTATCTGGACGATGTGCAAATGATTTATAATAAGAACCTAACAATGCTCGTGCGCAATGAAGAGCCGGTGGGATATAAAGACGGCGTATTTGAAGTAGAAGAGACTTACTGCGATTCGTGCGATCTCTATAGCGCAATGACCAATGGTATCTCTACCCAGACTTTCTTCGCTTTCGATGAAGAACATCGTTGTGTATTTGTATATGTCATCGCGGATGACTACAGCCGCTCGATTGCCTATTCGCTCTATCGCGTTGAGTTCAGCGACAGCGATACGAAAGGGCTGATCGATCCTACTGAGGCAATAGAGAATGTTACTCTTCGCGGCGGGCAATTTGAAAAGGTTCTGTATAATGGCGAACTCTATATCCGCTGCGGCGATGTTTGGTTTAATGCTTCGGGCGCGCGCGTAAAATAATAAGGAATAATAATATAATAGTAACTTATAATTCATTAAAAGTATGAAAAAGATTTATGCATTTTTAGTGCTGTGCTTAACGACACTTGCTGTCTCCGCACAGACGTACCACAATGGAACTTGGTATTCGTTGTATGACGAAGAAGGCTTCGAATTGAACACCATAGCCCACAAGGAGTTGACGCTCTTTGCGCCCTCCAACGGATTGTTCACGTTCGTTTCTACATACAACAAACTAGCAGTGAATGTGTTCCCGAAATGTAAGACGTATGTCTATGAATCAGCGAATGGCGGATCATCCTCTTCTCAGATAGGACAAGCTTTGCCGGACGTGAATTTGGCATTTACATATGGTCATTTTGGCGAGTCGCATAATAATGCGCTTACATGTTCCCAGAATATCAATTGGGTAAAATTTGACCGTGGCGGTGGCAATACCCATGTTCATAAGATTCAGAATCTCCAAATACCTCTTGCAAAACATATTTTGCTGGCAGAGGGAGAGTATGGCAAGACTACCGATTCGCACGAGTTTGGCGAGATTGAAATCAACCAGGTATCTGAGGCATACATGGTGAACCTTCGTTCTTTCCTGACAGACGGCGATATTACAATCACTTCTTCTGATCCTCAGAACTTCCGTATAGGCGATGCTGCCAATACCGAAGGTCTTTACTATGAGGTAGGCGCAAACGCATGCGCTTCTGCGAACGGTACGGCTGCGGAAGCCCAAGGCGGAACTCTGGGAAATATCGCTAACTATGCTTTCCCGATCTATTTCACTCCGCAGAAGGGTGGTGAGTTCGAAGCTACTATTACTATTACCGATGGTACTTCTACTGCTACGGTTTCTGTCACCGGTGTTGCGCCCAAACAGGCTCAAACGATCACTTGGAACGAAGAGCAAGAGAGTCTTCTCTCTTCCGGCTCTATTGCTACTGCAGAAGCATCTTCCGGTCTCGATGTGGAATATACTTTTGCTCCCGAAGGTGTAGTGACTTATGCAGACGGAGCATTCCAAATCCTTTCTGCCGGCGTGGTTAAAATCACTGCAGTTCAAAACGGAAATGACTTCTATTATCCGGCTACTCCGATCACCAAGACTTTTACGATTTATCCTACGGAGACAGGCTATGTCTATGGCGCCTCTATCTGCGAGGGTAGTTTCTATTCCGATGACAACTTTGAAAACCTGACTGAGGCAGGCGTCTATACCGATACGTTGAAGACCACCTACGGCGCAGATTCAATCATCACCTTCACGCTTACATTGAACCCGCTATTCCATTCGGAAGAGGAAATGGCTTATACTATTGGTGAGCAGCATAGCTGGCAAGGTATAGACCTTAGCGAATTCGGGGTATGCGACACTACGCTTGTAATGGAATATCAGTCCGTTTATGGATGTGACTCTACTTATACGCTCCATCTGACTGTTAAACCGCTGATCATCACTTATGGCGCGGATACGATCCATGCCTGCTCCGGCGAGACAGTGATCTATGAGGGAAAATCCTACAGACAGTCCGCTACGGATTCTGTTGTCCTCTCCGGACAAAACTATGCCGGTGGTGATTCAATCGTATTGCTCGTTGTTTCTTTCTCGCAATCCTTCTCTGCGGAGACTGATCTCACGATCACAGAGGGCGATGAAGAGACATGGCAGGGAATTGACCTGAGCGAATTTGCTGTAGGTGACACAACGCTTGTAGCTGAATATCAGTCTATCCATGGATGTGACTCAACCTATGTACTCAATCTGACCGTAGAAGAAAAAACAGAAGAGCCCAAGGAAGAAGCTGTTCCGTCCACGGACGCTGACCAAATAGGTGTCCAAAAAATCATGAAGGATGGTATGCTGTATATCCGCAAAGGAGAAGAGCTGTTCGATATTCGAGGCAGAAAAGTGGTATTGGAAAAATAAGGAATACCACATACTACTAAAAAGAGCATCCGTTGTGAAATGAACCCCGAAAGTTAGACA
>DGVB01000013.1 GCA_002395805.1 Bacteroidales bacterium UBA4295
GAGCGCTGCGAGTTCTCCTATAATCTGGATACGGGTATTCAGCTGGGTTTCGGGCATAAGTTCTCCGACACGTTCCCGGGTATCAGTAAGAATGACGGCTCCTATTGCGCCTATAACGATATCGTAGATTGCGACTCCCATCATAACTGCGATTTTGATGCCAACTACGGCTCTGACGCCGATGGTTTTGCCTGTAAGATGCACAATGGGAAAGGCAATCGTTTTATCCGGTGCCGCGCTTGGCGCAACTCGGATGATGCATGGGATTTATTTGAAACCGATTTCGATGTCATTCTGGCGGAGTGCTGGGCATGGGAATCCGGCAATGCCGGCGACCATCTCTGGGTCAAAGAGTATTTCGACGGTTCCGCCTCTTTCTCCGGCAATGGTAATGGTATCAAGCTGGGCGGTAACGGCACCGGCGGCAGCAGCCAGGGTATTCACTATGCGTACCGCTGCGTAGCTTTCGGATGTGATATCACTTCGTCTGTAAAGGGCTTTGATTGCAACAGCCACAAAGGCGGACATGTGCTTATTAATTGTCTCGCGTTTGATAACTCGTATGATTTCATGTTTGAATCCGGCGGTTCGGATGCCAATACCTATTATTACAACAATGTCTGCTTTGGCAAACAGGAGGCTTGTGTCGGAACGGATGATTATAATGCCTTAGGCGTCTCGCTCTCCAAGGATGCCTGGACCAACCATCTGGTGACTTCTTTCTCCCGTTCGGATTATGTTTCTTTGACGGAGGCTGATGCTATAGCTCCCCGTCGGGGCGACGGATCCATGCCTTCGCGTTTTGCACGCCTGGTACCGGGTTCTAACTTGGTTGATGCAGGTTGTGATGTGCCCTCGTCCGTGACGCCTAATCTCGTTCAGATGCTTGCAGATTTTCCCTTCCTTGTATCGCCGGTCTATGGCACTGCCCGCGATCTGGGACCGTATGAATTAAAGCAGGAAGATTCTATCCCTTCCGCGGTGCAGCAGATAGTAGTTCCGGAGAGCAAAGGCGCAATAGTAGTGTTGCCGGGGAATAGTTCGTCAGAACGCATTGTACGTTTCTCTGTACCTGCCGATAAACGTACTGCACAACTGGCGATATATGATCTGTCCGGGCGAGTGGTTCAGCTCTTCTGTTTAGAAGGACTTTCGTCAGGCGTGGATTATTATCAACCGGTAACGGTATCGGGGAATAGAGGTATTTATATCGTTCGCCTTTCGGCAGAAGGAGTATCTCTCTCAGCCAAACTATTATAGGAAGCGTGCCCCGATAACCGGGGACAACCTAGCGTCCCGAACGATACGTTCGTGCCGTTAGGCGACGGACGTTCTACTTAAAGCAAACGAGAGGACCATCAAATGATGATTCTCTCGTTTGGTCGAGAAGAGGCGACTCGAACGCCCGACCCCTACGTCCCGAACGTAGTGCGCTACCAACTGCGCTACTTCTCGATTTTTCGGGAAACCGAAAAATCTCGGAGTCCCTTGATAGTTCGTTATTTTCATGGTCGTAAAGCAGGGAACCCCGCCCTCCTTTACTCCCGAAAATAATCTCCTATCTTCGTGAGTTCTCGCTCTTTTTCACAAAAGCGGTTTTTACCGATTTTTTCTCGGCACATGTGCCTTCGATTAAAAAGCGGGTGCAAAAGTACTGCTTTTTTTTGAAATACGCAAATTTTTTGCGATTTATTTTGCACTTTTTCGTCTAAAAGTGCGTTTTCCGGGTTGTGCAGGCTCCGATTTGGCGATAATTGCGCGTACGTCGGCTTCTGTCAAACCCTTAGCATCCGTGTTCTTTGGGATCTGGTAATTCCCCTCCGGCGTATGGATATATGCTCCGTACCGGCCGTTCAGCACCTGGATATCTCCCCATTGATGAACAGGGGTGGAGGAAACTTGTTTTTCCTCGATTAATGCGATGGCTTCTTCCATCGTAACGCTCAGCGGATCTTTACCCTTCGGGATAGAGATGAATAATTTGTCGTAGTGTACGTAGGGTCCGTATTTGCCTTCTCCTACTATCACCTCTTTACCTTCATATTCTCCGAGCGTGAGCGGCAGTGCGGTTCTGAATAGATCCAGAGCCTCAGCCAGCGTAATCGAATAGATAGACTGGTTCTTTTTCAGGCTGGCGAACCGCGGTTTGGCGTCCGCAGCATCACCCATCTGTACGCACGGTCCGATCTTGCTGATCTTGGCGGTGATAGGTAGTCCTGTCTCAGGGTCGTCTCCTAAATACCGGCCTTCCACCTTGCCGGACGGCACAGCGGCTATCAGCGGCTGGAAGGTTTTGTAGAAATGATCTACGGTCTTAACCCAGTCGGCTCTGCCGGCAGCGATCCGGTCGAACTGCTCTTCCTCATGCGCCGTGAAATCATAATTGAGAATCTCCGGGAAATTGGCTACCAGAAAATCATTTGTCATCCGTCCGAGATCGGTAGGCAGGAACCGCTGGCTGTCCGCTCCGTAGATCTCGCTTTTCTGCTTCTCCAATACCATGCCGTTCTTGAGCGTCAGGATAGTGATATCGCGTTTTACTCCGGGTACAGAACCTTTCTCTACATATTTCACATGCTGGATGGTATCAATGAT
>DGVB01000030.1:0-372 GCA_002395805.1 Bacteroidales bacterium UBA4295
CATCAAACAATGTATTTTCCCGATCTTGCAGGACAGTACTATTATCGCCGTTAGCGGCACGATGAGTATGAGTAACGGCAGTATATCGGAGAATGGTCAGTTGGTAGATATCCGTCCGTCCAACCAACCTATCCCGTTGTTTCAAGATCTGGAGTACAAGCGTTCGTTCCTGATCGGTAAGATGGGTTGGAGCCAGATCAACGCGATGAACAATGTATCCGGCGGATATGGATTATTCAGCACGGAGATTGTTCTGTCCGCGGGCGGCTATGCGAGCGATTCGTTTGCCGAAGATATGGATATCATCACCCGCATGATGGGTTATTGTCTGGAGCAGAAGCGTCCGTACCGCGTGGTACAGATCCCTCATAC
>DGVB01000030.1:451-6533 GCA_002395805.1 Bacteroidales bacterium UBA4295
TGCTGCTGGACGGAGGGTCCGAGTACGGTGAAGGTGCTCAAACGGCAGCGTAACCGTTGGGGGCGCGGACTGATCCAGCATATGTGGAAACACCGGTATATGCTGTTCAATCCCAAATACAAGACGCTGGGCATGGTGACGCTGCCATACACCTTAATCTTTGAGTTTTTAGCACCGATCATCGAGGGGCTGGGACTCATCGTGATGGCATTCCTGATCTTCACGAACGGTATTAACTGGGCGGCTTTCTGGATTTTGATGGCAGCGGTGTACGGTTTCTCGATGGTGCTATCCAGTTTTGTTATTTTCTATGACTACCTGTGCGGTGGTTCCTACACGAAATCCACCGGATATTTCAAGTTGCTGTTAGCCGCTCTGTTTGAGCCTATCATATACCACCCGATGATCGTCGTTTTCTCGCTGCAAGGTTATTGGAAATTCCTGACTAACCAGCGTGCTGTATGGGGTGAAATGACACGAACGGGAACCAAGAAAAAAGCGGCAGCCATAGCGTTGCTGTGCTTGCTCCCAACCGGTATATGGGCGCAGAGCAGCCTGAAAGAGCGTGTGGTAGAAGGAAAGAACACCATCCATCAAAAAGCAGAGGACGTACACGCCAAGTTACCGAAGCACCTGACGATGAGTCTGGCTCAGTACGCCGACACCATCAAATGGCTGATGGATAACAAGGAATGGGAGCGAGCGAAGAAATTCATTGACGCCGCCGATCCAGAATGGGGTTACACCGCCGATATGCGTTACCTGAACGGCCGGTATTACCACCATATAGGGCGTCCTGACGAGGCCCGTATGCATCTGCTCCACGCGCTCGAAGAGGACAACTCGCGTACAGAGGCGCTGGACCTGCTGGTAAAAATAGAACAGGATGAAGGCAACTACGCCACCGCCATCGTTCATGTGAACGATCTGTTGGCATTCAGTCCGTACAACATCTACCTGTGGAGGAAGAAGATCGAGCTCTACCGTCAAAGCGGCAACGACTATGAGGCCGACCGTCTGCTGGGCCGTCTGGCAGAGATCTACCCCGAGAACGAGCAAGTGCGCAAGGACGTAGCCTACCGTCAGGAGTTGAAAGCGAACGCTGCGCGCAAACAGGGCAACGAAGAGGAGGTTCAGAAACAGATGCAGTCGCTGATAGCGAACAACCCCGCCAAACAGCCCGGTTATTACCTGGACCTCGCCGCTTCTCTCCTCCGAGAGGGCAAACGTCGCGAAGCGGAGGAAGTGTGTGCGCGCGGTGTACAGAACACCCGCGGTAACAGAGCTCTGATCCGCAAGCGTGTATCCATCATGAGCGAGGAGGCTCGCTACCAAGAGGCAGAAGGATACCTACGCGACTGCATACGGATGTACAAAGCCAATGATTTAGAGCCGCTATTAGAGGGTCTCCAGCGCGAGGCGGCAGAAGCAGCAGACGCCAACGATGCTTACACCCGCTACCGCCATCTGTATGGAAGACAGCAAGACTCGACCTCACTGGAATGGCTCATCCGGACCTCTATGCAAAGAGGTTATTGGGACGATGCGCAGTACTATATCAGCGAGGCGCGTAAACGTGATGGCGACACGCCGGAGTTGTTAGCTAAAGCGCAGTTGACGGAACAACGTCTGGGTAATGAGAGGGCAGCGAACCGACTGCTGGAGCAGCGTTTTGCAGCCGATCCCAACGACGCCGATGTACGCGAAGAGATCGCGGAGAAGCGCCTGCGTGAGGGAACAGACCTGATGGCTGAGGAACAATGGGTTCAAGCCCTGCCGCTCTTGGAGCAGGCGGACACGCTGACGACCGACACGACGCTGCAGGAGACTATACGGCGCAGAATAACCGCCTGCCGCGCCAATATACCGGACACGAGTGCCGTAAGCGATTCGCTCGCTATGATGGATTACATGGAGCGTTCGGTCTATTATGAGAAACGGAAGAACTACGACAGCGCGTATGTGAACCTGATGCGGTATGTCCCTTCTCCCAATGAAGCCGTTTATGTGCGGCGTCACGGCTATCTGCTACACAGCAGGACAATGAAAAACAGCCTGCTATTCGAATACCAATATTCACGTAGAAGCAGTGTGGATCAATGGAGTCACAACGCCTATGCCACTTACAGCCACGCGTGGAAGAAAGATGTTCTGGAAGTCTCGCTTGCCTATGCCGGCCGCGAGAGCGGTCAATGGACTGAGTCTGACGTGAACGGCAATGACTCAACGGTCTATTCAGAAGGCGGAAGCGGTGTGCAGATAGGTGCAGGATACAGCCACTCCTTCCATTGGGGCGAGATAGCTGTGCAGGGCTCATGGGCATCGAAGTTCCTGCCGAAAGGAGCCGCCAAAATAGCCCTGACGGAAAATCTGCCGATGGACTGGACATTGACCGAGAGGCTGTCCTGGCGGTATATAGCCGACACGAATCCCTATCATCTATGGGGTCTGGGACTGACGGCAGGATGGACGGTAGGCCAGTTCTTCCTCTCGCCCTCACTGGACGCATATCTATTGAAAAAGAACGTGTATTTCAACGGAGGTTTCAAATGCCAGTTCTTCCCATTAGACGGGGACCGGAGCCATGTGTTTGCCGCAGTAGGCGCCGGAAATGCACCGGAGGTCTCGCTGTTAGACGGTTCTATGCCTGTGCGTTTCGCTCATATCAACACCAACGTGAGTGCCGGAGGATATTACGTGATCAACGGCCATCTGGGATTAGCAGGCAGCCTGTCCTGGTACGTCATCGGGAGCAACAACCGGACCGTACGTAACTATATTTATTTGAATATATCCATGGATATCAAGTTCTGATGAACAAAGGGAGGATTAACATAATAGGAATCTTACTACTGGCGGTGCTCTTGGCGGGCTGTAGGAAAGAGATAGGTCCGACGAATGTGCGGGTGAAAGATCCCGTACGGCACTATATCCCTATCTTACAGGGCGATGAACTACAAATGATGTGGCGGCTGTACAACGATGGTCCCAATCCACTGATCATCAGCGACATACAGCCTGCATGCAGTAGCATCAGCCTCATCAGCGAGCAACCGTCTCTGGTTCCAGTCGGAGACAGTGCATTGATGGTTTTTGTCTTTCGCAGCGATGAGAACATCAATCTGGCCAAACACACCATCCGTGTCTTCGGTAACATTGTACCGGAAGGCGTAGCGGAGATGCAGTTCGACGTGAGTGTCGTGCGCCCGACGCCTAATCATACGGATTTTGAAGAAAGGCTACTGAAGAAACTCAATGAACCCGCTATGTTCCAAGGCAATACAAGGCGGAACAATTATACGACGGACACTATAACACATAGATATTTTGAATACTAATCATGTCTGCGGATGAGCAGCAGGCTGATGACGAGCATAGCAGGGAAGACAGAGGCAGCAAGGATACCTGTCCGGATACTGTTTTCCGCGGAGCGGGTAGCGATACCGACCAAGGAAGGTCCGAGCGTGCCACCCATATCTCCGGCCAACGCGAGTAGGGCAAAGAGGGCTGTTCCGCCTTTGGGTATCCGCGCCGAGGTAAGACTGATAGAACCGGGCCACATGATCCCTACCGCCAGACCGCTGATCATACATCCCGCGAAACTGGCGACAGGGTTTGAGGAGAGCGAAGCGAGGAGATAAGCGAAGAAACAGAGTACCCCCGCTCCTGTCATGTATGCAGCAAGATTGGTATGCTGACCTTTCTTGCCATACCATAACCGCCCTATTCCCATGCAGACAGCGAAGCCGCAGGGTCCAGCCAGATCGCCTATAGCTTTGTCAACGCCCAGGGAAGCTTCTGCAAAAGCGGATGTCCATTGCGCCATCGTGCTCTCAGAAGCTCCGGCAGCGACCATGAGGATCAGGAAGAGCCAGAACCTGCCGTTCTTCAGCAAAGCGGTCATGCTCATCCCCTCCGCATCCGGCACGATAGGGGCTATCGGACAAATAGAGAAGTTATAGATATTATACAAAGGCACGAGCGCCCACAGGAAAGTCAGATACCTCCAGTTGGATAGGCCGAAGAGATAGAAAAAAAGCGTAGAACCCAATATCACGGCGACAGCGCCCCAGCAATAGAAGGAATGCAAGAGGCTCATCATACCCTCTTTGTTCTCAAAGGGGCAAGCCTCGATAATCGGGCTGCAGAGGACCTCTATGAGACCGCTGCCAACGGCATACACGGTCACGCAAACAAGGATACCGATGAGCGGGTTAGAGAAGAGTTGCGGAAGGAAAGCGAGACCTATCAGACCCAGAGCGGATGTTATCTCCGAGATAATAATACTCCGGCGATAGTCCAGTTTTTTAAACTTGGCACACAGAAAATCCGTTATGAGCTGTACGATATAAAAGACAGCCGGGATATAGGCAAGCATGGCAATAGGAATGTCGTACTCGCGGTAGAACACCATAAATAGAAGCGGCGGAAAATTGGCAACTATCGCTTGCGTGACAAAACCAAGATAGCAAGCTACTTTCGTTTTGTTATAGTCATTTATCATAATATGAACAATATTTTAACATTAAAAACAAAAAGGAGTGCAAAGGTAGTAATTTTTTTACAAACATGCAAGTAATTGAGAGTATTTAATTTGGGACAAGCCCAAATAAATGGATGTTTTTTTTGCATAATATAAAAAAAAGCAGTAATTTTGCAGCAAATTTACGCATAACTAATATATATGAATACTAAACAGATTATTTTTTCACTATTTTCCTTAGCACTGCTGCTGACAGCATGCGAGAAGGGCGAAGACAAAGCGCAGGTACGTCCTGCCAAACAAGCTAATTTTGTTATCTACTCGGGTCACCATACCCATGTAAGTACTTTTGAAAATGGCGCCAAAGCTCCGGCGAGAGTAAAGAAAGCGCAATTCAGTTATTATAAGGTTCAGGACGGCAACGTGCCTGCAGAATACCGTGATTTTATCCCGGCAGCTATAACGCAGGAAGAGCGTACCTACGTGCTGGACTATATCCGTCAGCACCCGAACGAGCATCGTGCAGAATGGGACCACTCCGCCTATTTCCTGCAAAACATCGGTTCATCGTACGCCTATTATTCGGGCTCGACGTTGGTGGATATGAACGGCGCATGGCATGGTGTGACAGGTGGTAACCACATGGATTATCTGGTTATTAACAACGAGCATATCAACGACTACAACGCCGCTTGGGGTCCGGACGCATTGTGCGTTAACCTGCCTTTTGCCGACCCGACCTACCATGACAGCTGGGGCGACAAAGACAACACCAAACACGACGCATGGACGCTTTATCAGATCCCGGGCTACGGCTACTACCTCTGTTTTGACTACCGCACGGCAAAAAACAGCGGCGAGTATTATGATGGCGATGGTGTTTATAACGACTGGGTGATCAAACTGACTCCTGCAGACGGCAAGAGCGAAGAGGTAGTTCCTACCGATCCGATTGTTATCCCCATTGAGCAAACCGGATCTGAAGACGGACATGTAGAAGTGAACCTGAGCATCAACGCAGAGAAAGAGGAGGGCGACTACATTTCCTCCAAATTGTCAATCCACGTGCGTGACACAACGGATGTAGAGGTGTTCCTGCCTATCGGTGTAGAGTATTACTGCGACCGCGACGATATGAATATCGTCTTGAGCAACCCGCAGGGCGTTTACCAATACAACGACTACGTACAATATGTTTCCATGGAAGTAGCAGGACAGACTATCACCATGACTGTTCGTTTTGAGGAGGAAGGTATCCGTATCTCAACGCAGGGCATCAATGCAGAAGTGCTGAAATACTGCCGCGAGACTTATCTGGATGGTATCACATTCGAGATCTGGAACTATTACCACGATGCCAACCGCGAAGAGATACATGGATGGCTGGATCATTCCACGGTCAGCTTCACTGTCAACCCGGGATATTATGTGAATGCGTTCGGTCCTTTGGAGCACGATGAGACAACCGAGCCGAACCCGCTGGATTGCACCGTCACTCCGCCGGCAGGATGGGTTCGTGACAACACAGACCTATTCTCTAGGATCTACCGTATAGATTAATGAAAAAGCGTCCTTCTGAAATGAACCCCGAAAGTTAGA
>DGVB01000031.1 GCA_002395805.1 Bacteroidales bacterium UBA4295
GTATGAGAGAGAAAATCCAACAATGGTTGTCGGTCGGCAATAGAGCAAACTGGGTCGTCTTCGGTCTGTTTACCTTGCTTATTTTCGTTCAGACCTTGCTCTTTGACCATTTCGCTTTCCGCGAACTGGAGTTGCAGCCTTCGGTCCAGAATACCTTTGCTATGCTCTTCGCCAAACTGGCAGCAGCAATGCTCTTCGCTTCGTTTACTTTCCTGCTGCATGACAAACGATGGCTTATCGCTCTTTCGCTTGTCATAGATACATGGTTTGTGGCGAATCTCATTTATATGCGCAATAACCATATTTTGCTGGATGCCGAGGCATTCAATATGTCCGGCAACCTGCATGGCTATTTCTGGTCGGTACTCATCTATATAGAGTGGTGGATAGATCTTCTGTTCTATGGAATGACGGCTCTTTTTGCTTGCGTCTATTTCTTCACGATTCGGTCCAAACGCTGTTGGCAGGCATGGCTTGTTATGCTGGTAGTGACTGTAGGGCTGCGGCTGGGAGCGGAAGCACTCTATGTTAATGATAAAAACAAGGACGCGCAGACCGAAACGAAATACGATGCTGTGCCGTTTATTCGTGAGCATCGTGAACCTGTCTATGGCACTCATTTCCCTACTACGGTGGCCAATACTTCGGTGCTCTATTCGCCTCTTTATATCACCTCGGACTATTATCTGATGATCAATGATATTCAGCCCTCCCGGCCTCTCACGCCGCATGACTATGCTGTTATGGCACACTTGGATTCTGGCGAAGACTCCGTAGCACTGGATAGCCCGCTGATTATTGTTCTCCTCGAGAGTCTGGAAAATTGGGTCCTGACGCCGCAGATTATGCCAAACCTCTACCGCCTGACTAAGAATGACCATACGTTCTATGCTAACCGTATCCATACTCAGATAGTAGGAGCGCCTTCGGCGGATGGGCAGATGATCGTTAACTCCGGTCTGCTGCCTATTAATGCTGGAGCAACTTGTCTTCATTACCCGCGCAACACCTTCCCTGCTATCATGAAACTCGCGCCGGATAGTGCTATATGTCTTCTACCGCATGATACCTGTGTCTGGAACCAGACTGCTATGTCGCCGGCATACGGATATGACTCGACGATCTGCTACACGGATATAGATACGATCCTGTTCCAGAAACTTGACTCCCTTGTGGACGGGGGCTATCGTTATATCCAGTGTATCACGCAGTCCACGCATGCCCCCTTTGTCAATGAGAAATATTCGTCGCTCGCCCTGCCGAAATCTATGCCTTGGGTGATGTATAATTTTATCCGCGGTTTCAATGCGCTGGATGACGGACTCGGCTATTTCATTCGCAAGATAGAGTCTGACCCCGTGCTGCAGAATTATACGATTGTTTTTACCGGCGATCACCGTATTTTGCACCATGAGAAACGCCAGCAGATGCAGCGCTACGCGCGGCGATGGGCGAAAAAACATGCGGGGACGGAGTGGGAATGGATCAGCACGCTTACTCCGGAGGATGACTGCCTGCCGCTCATTATTTATTCCCCGCGTATCTCCGGCAATCCGCGTTATACTGCCGATGCTTATCAGATGGATATTTATCCTACTGTCCGTTCTCTTGTCGGGGCGCAGAACTACCGGTGGAATGGTTTCGGCATCAATCTTCTCGATCCTTCGCAAAAAAGGCCCATCCTTGAGGATGAAGCCTTCTCTCTGTCTGATCGTTTGATCCGGAATAATTATTTCCAGCGATAGCCGATACTCAAACTCACGGACTGCGGATAAATCAGTGCGTCCGCTATCTCTTTGCCTTTGTTTTCGCTGTAGAATCCTGCTATATCCGACAGGCTCACTTTGTATTGCGCATTGATCTGGATGCCTATCGGGAACTCGTATCCTACTGTGGCGCAGACACCAAAATGGTTGTTGTGCAGGCTGTATAGACGGCTGTAGTCGTATTCCACGGGCTCTTCCTCTTTCATCCGTGCCGGCATGGCGGACGATGGAGTAGCGTCGTCCAGATTTTTGAATTTATTCGCTATATTGGAGGCAAACGTGAAATGCGTGAAGATGCCCCCGCCGAACTGTATATATCCTTTCTCCATATTGCCGAAACGGCCTAAGAAATAAATCGGTATATCTACGCCGAAGGACCATAGATGGTTCGCGCTGTCCGTCACGGCAAAGTAGTTCTGATGCGCCGTGAAAATCACTTGCGGTTGAATCGCAAAATTCTTGATTATTGCGAAATCTAAGAATCCTCCTAACTCACCGCCTACGCGCATATACGAACTCATCGTGTGGTGGTCGCGTGTGATGATGAAATTACTCGTGTTCACGCCTGCCAGGATACCGCCGGACACTAATCGCGGCAGTTTCTCCTGGTCCAGTGAATCCAACATCCGCTCGGTGTCGAATTCTACCAACTTGGCCTTCGCTTCTTCCAGCGACTGCTGTATCTTAATGTCCCGTGTCTGAGCCGTCAGGCTGAGCGACAGGGTAGCAATACTCAATAGAAATAATACTCGTTTCATGGCTTACAAGGCAAATCTAAAGGTTATCTTCACGCCGTTTCGTCCCCATGCGCCGATCCTTCTCCGGCCATGGATCATTACCGGGTGACCGTCTGCATCTACTGCCGGCTGAAAACCGAGCGTCGGGTTGTTGGGATCGACCGGCTCCATTTTCTGGATCAGATACGGCAGCTCGTAGTCGTTATAGGTAATACGGCGCACGTAGTCGATACGGATAAATTTCAGGATGTTCTCAAATCCTGCGGTGATCTCCATATACGGCAGTTTGCCGATAGGTGAACTGGTTCGATAGCCGTCTTTGATATACCCGTCTGGCTCAAAGGCATTATCTATGATACCGTTCTCCCAAGGTGTGTGCGGGAAATCATACAGACCGTTCGTACCTTCCAGATACGGGTTGTTCTTCTTCGTCAGACCGCCATAGACGCCGCTGAAACTGACTACGCCGCGCAGCTTCAGTTTGTTGATGCCCGGTATACGGTTGAGAATCCA
>DGVB01000023.1 GCA_002395805.1 Bacteroidales bacterium UBA4295
CAAGTGATTAAAGGACCGCGTTGCTGTACGACCGTTTCACTGTAAGACCGCGTTGCTGTAAGACCGCCTTCGGCTGTAAGATATTCATACCAGTCCATCTCGGTTATTTGCTCGTCCGCATAGCCCCAATAACGCAGGTAATCGGCGATTCCGAGCGGACAAACGACCTGTTTGACTTTTGTCCGGATATCTCGCAATGTTGCGTAATCCATGTGATCCCAATGCTCGTGAGTAACGATCAGCAGATCTATCTCCGGCAGATCGTTCGGGCGGTAGATGTCAGTTCCGGGGAAGGCTTTGAGCATGAACGAAGAAGGAAACTCGGGTTGTAAGACAGGGTCAACAAGTACGCGTTTACCGTTCAGACAGAACAGATAAGATGAATGTCCGAACCACACCAGCCAATCCTCATCTGTAGAAAGCGCCCTCAGATCCGTTTTGACAGCCTCTACAGGCGTACTCGGGATGCGAATTGTGTCCTTGTCTGTCAAGAACCGCCAAAGCGTCTTAAATACCCCGTCTCCTTTCACCTCTATCTTTTCGCCATTCGCCTTCTCTTCCCTTCCCGTGAACTGCGGTGTGGGTTCCTGGTTCTGAAACATTCCGTCGTAGTAGTTCGGCGAGGCTTGTATGCGCTCCGTAGAGCGATGGCGCCATAGTCCGAAAGCAGGGTGCGACAAGATAACCAAGCCCGCTACGGCAAATAGAAGAATAATACCCGATATGATTATTAATATTTTCTCCACCATTTCTTACTTGCTTCAATTATCTTTTCTTATTATATTTGGCTTTGACGAGTTCGTATGAGTTGCGGGTGAGGTCGCGGAGCAAGGCATCTTCTGCGACATTGGCGTCCACGCCTATCCAGTATTTGGACGACAGGTTGAACGGCTTGCCGATGCAGTCGTATTGTGCCTTGAGTTCGTCTATCCGTTCGGGCTGGCATTTGAGTGTCACAATGCCGTAATGGTCGATGTCCAGAAACGCAAACATGTGTCCGCAGACATAGAAGACCAGCACGTTCGACGCATACCTGAACGCCGTAAACGGCAGTTTCTCCTCTACATCGCTGCCCAGCGAGAGGCAGTAATCTCTATATTCTTCGATGTTCATCATTCCTGCTGTCCAATAATCTCTCGCCAGCCGTTGGGTAGCGACACGTTCTCCATGGCTACGGCGGCTTTGAAAAGCGGTGCGATTTCTTCGTTCGTAAAGCCCGCAATGCCACAACCGATACGCGTCACACGGAAGAGCAGTTCCGGATGTTGTTTGGCGTATTCGATAAATTCATCCACATACGGACGGATAGTCTCTACGCCGCCTTGCATGGTAGGAATGGCGTAACATTGCCCTGTCGGACCGACTCCCACACCCCACTCTGCTCCAAAGAGTTTGTGCGCTATATGCGCCGCTCCGCCGCCATGCATGCCCGCAAGGTTACTGCCGAAGACAAAGATCTCATTCGGCTTCAAGGAGGTGATATACTCCGGTGTTACATGTAGTGTCATACTAATTCTGTTAATTTATCTTCGTGAATGATTTTGGGCGTACTTTTGCCTGCCAGCACAAGGATTTTCTTTCCGTCGCGATAGATATGTAACTGCCGTGAACGGACAACAGCCGTCAGCGTCGGGTCGTTCTCTATCTGCTCACGGATAGCGCGATACTCGCCATCCGGGGCAAATAACTTCCGCCGCAAATGAGAGCACATATTTGTAGGGTCAATAGGATTCATATCGTCGGGGACATGTTTCTTGCCAAAGAGTTGAAAATTCATATATGATATTTTTACCAAATAAACGGAATTACTTTATAGCGAACGTGCTGTTTGTATTCGGTATAGCCTTTCAGTTCACGCTCAAGTACCTGTTCCTCGTTCCGAATCCGGAGCGCGATGATGGGAATATAAAGCAGCATTATGGCGAACGACCACGGCGAAGCAAGGACTAAAGGCATGGACAGGAACAATAACAGCGTGGCTGCATACATTGGATGTCGTACGATGCCGTACAAACCGGTGCTCACCACTTGCTGGTTCTCTTGCACTTCGATGGTCCGTGACAGCCACACGTTCTCACGCATCACTTCAGCGTAGAGAGCATAAGCAGCAAGGAAGATAATAGTGGCGACATATACTACCCCATCGGGTAACATATACCATCCGAACCGGCGGCTTAGTCCCGCCACAACAAACACAGCAATGAACATCAGACCGCTTAATGCAACCACCCATTTCTGCTCGCCCTGTTTCTCTTTGGCATCCAAGCGTTTGCGTAACAGTTCCGGTTGACGAATCATCAACCAGATGCCTGCAATAAACATCGGTCCAAACAGAATGCCAATAAAGAGCCATGCCTGCCAATATGCAAATGTACCTGCAGGAAGGAACATTAGTAGTCCGACTAACAATAGGCCGGCAAGGAACTTAGTTAGTGCTTGTACGAATAGTTTTAGTGTCATAATCAAAATGGTAAAAACCGCCCTGTGCGACGACAATAAGACTCGTATTCTTCGCCGAAATCACGGCGCAGACGTTTCTCTTCTGTCAGCACTTGTACGAACATGATAGCAAAGAAAATACACCACACCAACACTGCCTGCCACGTCCAGAGCCACACGATATAACCGAGCAGATAGATGAACGTCCCCGTCAACATAGGATTGCGGTTGAGCCGATACGGTCCATCCACCATTAGATGTTGGGTGCGCGGACCTATCTCATGATCAAAAGCGTCCATCGGATTGCCTTTGCCGCGACGTTTCATATACACGATCGTCCATATACTGAGAGCCAAACCGCCGATAATCAGCACACCTGTTATCGATGCGCGACACACGCCGATATGCTCCAATGCCGGCATACCTGATGCCAACCACATGATCGTCGGCAACAACACCACGAACATCACTCCGCCGAGCACATAGCCGGCTATTGCACGAAACTTACTCATATGCTATCAGTTCTATTAATCGGGTAAATAAACGCCATTGGCTTTGAGCGGTTCCAGATGGATGGTTATCATCGTCGCTGCGCCGAAACGTTCACGCAGTTTTTGCTCCAGAAGGACACTATGCCTGTGCGCCTCGTATAGCGACACGTTTCCATGCATGCGCAAGTGCATCTCAATCGAGTACACATTGCCCACACGGCGCGTACGGAGATGGTGCATCTCGCTCATCTCGCTGTCCTGTGCTACGATCTCGCGGATCTGTTGCTCCACTTCTTCCGGCAAACGTTTCTCCATCAGATCCTGTACGGCTTCATGCAGCAGTTTGCCGGCTGTGACGATGATGAAGATACTTACCAGCACAGCGGCTATCGGATCCAGAATAGCCCATTGACCGCCGAACAACAACGCTCCGCCTATTCCGACCGCCGTAGCTACCGACGACAACGCGTCTGTGCGATGGTGCCAGGCATTGGCTTCCAGAGCCGGTGAGTTGACACGACGGCTGACATGGACCGTAAGCCAATAGATGATTTCTTTCGCTGCTATGCTGATGAGCGCCGCCCATAAGGCTATCCGACCAGGCATCACCAGTTCCGCGCCGTGCTGCGCACTCACTATCTTCTGCACACCCTCCGCCGCCAAGACACCACCTGCCACCAAGAGCGCAATAGCCACGATAGTAGTGGCCAGTGTCTCATATTTACCGTGACCATAGGGGTGCTCACTGTCCGCAGGACGACTGCTGATCTTCACAAAAAGAAGCACCACAAAATCCGTCAGCAGGTCGCTCAACGAATGTACGGCATCCGCTATCATCGCAGCCGAGCAACCTATGATTCCCGCCACGAACTTCAAGGCAGTTAATGCCACATTAACCACGCTACCCCATAGGGTGATTCGTATAATCTCTTTCTCTCGCGTCATCTGTTTTATTTCTTCTTATTATATTTCGCTTTGACAATCTCGTACGAGTTGCGAGTAAGGTCACGTAGTAACTCGTCCGGCGCGGTATGTGTGGCGATACCTATCCAATGTTTCGGCGACTCGTTGTACGGATTACCGATACAATCGTATTGCGCCTTCAGTTCTTAGCCGCGAGGGCACGATTATTTCGTCTATCCGTTCAGGCTGGCACTTGAGCGAGATAACCTGAAAATCATTCAGATCGAAGAAACAAAACATATGTCCGCAGACATAGAAGACCAGCACTCCTTCGCCGTTCTTGAACATGACGAAAGGCAACTTCTCTTCTACATCTGAACCTAAAGAAAGGCAGAATTCGCGGATATCTTCTACGTTCATAAATCAGACTTGCTTGTTTGGGCTGCAAAGGTACATAAAAAATCCCACATGTGCAAGGGTTTGAGGGATTTTTAGTTGTTTATTGCTGTTTTGGGGCGAAGGAGGGCTTGGATGAAGGTGTCGAGTTTGGAGTACTGCTTTCGGCGGAGTTTGGACGCGCCGGGACGCAGTTTCTTCTCGAAAGGCGCTTCCGGGTCTGGTTCTTTGAATTGGGCATAGAAACGAGTACGGTAGTTCTCCAATTGGAGGCGGAGTTCGGCTACGTGTGCGCGCTCTTCGGGTGTCATTGCGGCGAGTTCTTCGGCGGTATAACGCTCGGAACGGATGATTTCAGTCGTCATACGGCTGATTTCGCCAAAAGATCGCATATTGGCGAGTTCGGAGCCTTGTGCAGGCGTTCTGTCGAAATCGCGCGGATGAGCAATTCTGTAAGACTCCTGAACGCCGACTTTGAGGACCGCGCCGTTGGGTGCGCGATACTTCTTTTGGCGCATGATAATTCCGCTATTTTTCTCAAATTCTCCGTGCATTTCTGCCACGGGTGCATGTAACTTAACTTTTGTCATAAGGTGGCACAGTTTTTGTGGTATATTTTATAGGGTTTCAAGATTTCTAACTAATAGTTAGATTTTTGAATGTTCATCCCAGGATTCTTCCCTTTACGTTATATGAACAACAGGCTAATGACGCGGTAACCACCCGGTTATCACGCGCTAATCACGCGCTTTTGGATTAATTTTAGTCCTATAAAAACCTCGATTTTGGTCGAGGCGGTTGCGGGGCGAGGTGGCTGCGGGGCGAGGCGGTTGCGGGGCGAAGCGGTCTGTTGTAGGACATTGGGATGTACGGCCACAAGCGGTTGCTCCAAACGGGAAAAAGAACACTTTTGAAATCGAGTGCAAAGGTACTACTTTTTTTTGATATATGCAAATTTTTGGGTATAAATTTGCCATTTGCAGGATTTTTAACGGACTTTCGAAGGGGTTCACATTAAAATCTTTCACCCGCTTAGGATTTAGAAGGGCACAGCTGCTTGGTCTGGGCGAACGAACGTGACTGAAAAACGGAAGACCGTAGGTAGGTATAAAAGAAAACCGCTGACTCGTTATAAGTCAGCGGTCTTACACAATCCGTACTTGGGTT
>DGVB01000014.1:0-518 GCA_002395805.1 Bacteroidales bacterium UBA4295
GCCACGAAAGAACGGTTGACAATCGCTACTGCGACCTCCTGATCGTTGAGGGTCGTAAGGGCAGAAGTGTTGTCTTGTTTCTCGGAGAGAGCCAATGTCTTTAGTGCTTCATTCTCTGAACCTACCATGTAAGTAAAGTTGAAGTTCTTACCGTAATTAGCACCTCTTAAATCCCACATGCAGTTGAGCGGTATGTTATCCTCATAAGTATCGGTGGTAGTATAAGTAGCCGTGTGGTCTGCTCCGTAACCGGTTAGTTCATGGGCTACACCACCAATATTTATGAACGCGACGAAACCCGCCATATTCTTATCTGTCGTGAGCGAGAATGTGAGGTACTGCTCCACATCGCGGGTGACAGCGTAAGTAACAAGTATATTACCTTCAGTAGGAGTAGTTGCCACTACATAGCCGTGCCATGTAGCTTCGGTCAAAGAAGCAACAACATGCACATTGCAAGTAGCATAAATAGAGTTATCGTTGGTCAGTTTTGCCGTAATGGTCGCGTCACCCTCCGC
>DGVB01000014.1:676-15941 GCA_002395805.1 Bacteroidales bacterium UBA4295
GTCGGTGTCAAAGTCAGCGTCTTTCCTACAAGCAAGTTAGCCGAACTTTGGCTGAGCGTAATGGATGTTACCGAAACATTGTCGTCACAAGTTACTGCGTATTCGGGACGTACATTATTCATTTGATTGAACGTCACTTCGCCCACACCGGCAAAGTTGACATACAGCGGCGTACCGAAATACGGTTCACCCTCCGAGTCCATCGTAACGGTCAGCGTATGGTTGCCGTCAGACAGCACGCCTTCATTGCGTACGTCTTTGACAAGAATATTCTCGGGACGATAGAATACAGTCCCGCCAAAATTACCTAACTCTTCTGTAGAACGAACGACCATCGTATATTCGTCCGCGGCAGAGCGTTTCACGGTCAGATAGATAGTATGACCGTTAGCGGTCAATTCAGTATTGCAATATACAGTACCCTGTGCACGGAAGTTAGCGGTGAGGTTCATATTGGAATTAACCTCCGCGTCAAAGGTCGCACGAGTCTCGTCATTCGACCAGTTCACGAATACATATCCGTCTTTAGGCGTAGCCGAGAAGGTAACGGTAGATCCTGTTGTAACCTCTGTAACAGGCGCATCATTTTGCGTTACCGAAGCAGAACCCATTGCTGGGTCATTTACAACTGCGGAAACGGATTTTGTCGGGGATGCAGCTACGGTTCCAAATGCCTGGAAATCATACATCTTCATACCCCAACCCGCGTCACGAAGAGCCGAAGCTTTTACACGAATATAACGACCTTGCGCATTGATAGAATAGAATTGATAGTTATGATCATTATCACCACCTATCTCCGGCCAGCCAGATAACGTAGCTACATCTGTCCAATTAGCATCATCCGAAGATACTTGGATGGCATGTTCTGTTGGGCATGCTCCTTCCCATTTAATGATGACTAAGGATAAATCATATGTTTCCTCTAAGTCAACACGCCACCACATTTCATCAACAGGTCTATTGGGACCGAGCGCCCAATACGAATTTAAATTCGCATCATTTGCTTCTGCTATAGGTGTTTCGTAAGCTCCGGCTGTTGCGGGTTTATTCAAAGCGAGGTTGGCGCTAATTGTGTTAACGACAACACAGGTTGCTTGTTTATCCGAACAACTTGCTGTAATTGTAGCCTCACATACTTGGCTTGCCGTGTAGTGTCCGTTCGCATCAATAGTTCCAGCAGAAGCCGGTGATACGGAATAGGTGATTGTTTGGCCACCCATAGGTATGTCATACTGATCACGTGCCTCTGCGGTAATATCTATACTACTGCTAATCGGACAAACCGTTTTGCGCCGTGGAGAAGTGATAACGACACTCGTTAATACAGACATCTCTACCTCCATGATTTCAAACTCATAGAAAGAGAATCCATAATCATTTCCATTTTCTGTTCCGACAAACTTCACATAGCGATAGTTATAAACTTGATCCAAATCAATAACCTGCTTATAAGGGAATCCAGAAATAGTCTGCCCGGAAACAGTAGCAAGCGTTGTATATGACTCATCGTCATTCGAACCTTGAATAGTGAAAGATTTTGCGTAAGAATTCTCCCACGTGATATTTACTCGGTTAAAACTTTGAGATGTACCATAATCCATTTTCCACCATGCTTCTCCTTTACTTGCAGCCTGCCAACGAGTCCCCGTCTTACCATCAACTGCCAAGAATGGAATAAGATCTCCTCCGAAAGAAGAAGCCGTAGCGGGACTATATTCTATGAGCGTTAAATCACTAATCGTGATATTCGTATTTTCGCCTACCCAGCCGAAATCAAAGACTGTGATTTTATTATTACCCGCTTGACCTTTAAAGACCTTCTCATAATGATAAGGAGTGCTTGCCGTTAGATTAATAGACTGATTCTCATAGACTTCTCCTTGATTGTCATCTGTTTTAAATGTAATACCGCCACAATTTTTATCAGCCGTAAGAGTAAAACCTACTTTGTATGTTTTTGTATTCTCGAAAGAGACGTTGTGTTCAAGCTTGAGTTGAGCAGACCATTGCTCTCCACCATAAGAAGCGATATTGACATGGAAATCATCGCCACTCTTAGATGCAATTACGCGTTCTGTAGGCCATACCTCATGGATATTAAATGTTGTGACTGCAGGATCCGGATCGGGCTCAGGAGTTGAACCTCCACCACCACATGCGGATGAAAAGTCTATATCATTAGGCAAGTTAAAAGTTATCTCTCCAGGATAATAGAAGTAAAAAGTATAAGTATAAAACGATGGTACTGTTGAAGATGTAATAGTCGCAGTAATAGAATTACCCGTTCTCTCAAAATGCTCTCCAACATGGTATGTCTCAGTGCCGTTTATATACATCCAAAGTGGAGCAGCATTAAAACAAGCACCACTTAAATCACTTGCCGCTGTTGAGGTAATAGATACTTCATAGGTATTATCACCTGTTTTCTGACAAGTCAATTCAGCCGTTGTTACACCATCTGTTGCAGTAATGGTTGTGTTGCAATATTTAGTTGCCCACCCCATCACATTTGCGCACAGGAGCGCAAAGAGTAAAGTTAATTTTTTCTTCATAATATAGATTTTTAGATTAGTTACTTTATTTCTGCGCCGAGGGCGTTATAGCGAACACCGTTTTGGATGATATACAGCATTCCGTTTTCGATCACCTTGTGCGCTTTGTTCGGCCGGAAGGCATTATCCACTCCCTGTCCCGGATTATCGCCCGGTTTCTCATTGCTCGCGCCTACCGTATAAGCCACATCGATACGAGCCGCATTGCCGGGATAGGCAATCAGGAAGAAAATCGCCGGTGTGTCGCCGTCGGTATAGGTCTCTTTGGTGGTAAACCGCGCTATCTGTCCCTGCGAAGGCAAGGTCGAATAGACATCATTGATACTTACTTGCGGCACGACACCTGTTATCTCGCTCGACCAGCTGATCTCAAAAGTGAGCGTTGCATCCGCATTGCGGGTAATAGACCAGTTGAAGGTCACATCTGTTCCCGCTACGGCTCTTACGTCTCTGCCGTAGAAAGTAGCCGGCGTCAGATCACCTTGATGCGGATCACCGCCTTCTCCCGGATTGTCATCTATCTCACCCGTACCGTCGGCATAGAAGACCTTGAAATCATAATTCACACCGCCTGCCTCTACCGATACTGCCGTCTCTTTCGCCGTGAACGCGGAGAGATACATTACCACACCCGCACCCTCTATCGCGTATTTGCCGGCGGGCAAATCACAGGAAGAGATACCGGCAGGAAAATTGGTGTAGATACCTGCTTCCGCCGCGAAACCGGGTTTCTGGATATTGACCACGTTCTGTCCGAACGCAGCCTCCACTTTGTACTTGTTGGCATACGCGCCTTCTCCGGCACCGTCCGCCAAAAAAGCGATACTACTCCAGTCCGTCGCGAAACTCAGTCCGCAGGCACAAAGGAGCGCCATAACAAAAGAGAAAATCTTTTTCATGATTATAAGATTGTTTTTAGATTATTTGCCAATTGCTCTACACTGCTGGCACCGACGAGAACCGAAGTGACGCCCTTCTGGTCCAGCACCCATTGCAATGCCTCTTGTGCTATCGTGCGGCCGGAAGCCTTGCCTTGCGCCTCCAACTGCCGCAGATACGCCAGTAACTCCGGTGTACGTCTGTCCGATGTCAGGAAATGCTCCTTCGCCATGCGGCTGTCTGCCGGAATACCGTCCAGATACCGGTCTGTCAGTAATCCCTGCGCCAACGGCGAGAAAGCGATAAAACCGATACCCTCTTGCGCACAGAAATCCAGAATTCCCTCCTCTATCGGTTCGCGGTTCAGCATATTCAGTCGTCCCTGATAGATCAGCAGCGGCACATCATGTTCCTTCAGATATTTGGCACCTGCCTTGAGCGGCTCCAACGGCCAGTTGGAGATACCTACATACAGCGCCTTGCCCGTCTTCACCACATCCACCAGCGCCTGAAGCGTCTCCTCGATCGGCGTATTCGGATCATAGCGATGGGAATAGAACAGGTCCACATAGTCCAGCTTCATCCGTCTGAGAGACTGATCCAGACTCGACATCAGATATTTGCGACTGCCCCATTCGCCGTAAGGACCGTCCCACATCAGATAACCCGCCTTCGTAGAGATAAACAACTCATCGCGGTACGGACGGAAATCCTCCTCCATCAACCTGCCGAAATTGGTCTCTGCGCTACCGGCAGGGACTCCGTAGTTATTCGCAAAATCGAAATGGGTGATTCCGTGATCGAATGCATAATGAGTGATAGCACGACTGCGCTCTATCGGCGCATCGTCTCCGAAATTATGCCAAAAACCTAAACTGACTTTCGGCAGCAGTACTCCGCTCTTGCCGCAGCGGGCGTACATAGTCTCCTGACGGGAATAACGATCGGAAGAAGCTGAGTAATTCATGGACTTAAAGTTTTCAAATAACGCTGCAAAGTTACTGCTTTTTATGCACATGCGCAAATATCTAAATGTGTTTTACGGCATAAAAGTACGTATATTAAATAACTATTCTTCTCATTTTCAATCGTTTATGATTTTTGGAAGGTAAAAAAAAGTACGTAAAATGTAGCCCTTTTTGGCGTTTTATGCGCTTTTATATTTGCTTATTTCAAAAAAAAGCAGTACCTTTGTCGTCGGAATGAAACGGATCACTGTAATAATATGTTTTGCCTTTCTCGTCACCGCCTGCTGGGCGGATGATCTGCTTACCGGCACCCCTATCAGCGGCGACGGATGGCGCGGTTTGGATTTGGGCACGCCCCATGTAATCACAATCGTCGGATGGAACCCTATGAGCAGCACAACGGCGGAGTTGGGACTCTTCGAGGGAGCGAACCGTCCTGATTTCTTGGACGCTATTCCGCTGTATATACATGAGGGCGCTTCGATTGCAAACCAGATGAACTACGCGCGCGTGCAATGCTCGCGCGGTGTCAGGTACGTGCGGTACCTCAAATCCGCCATAAAGGGGGAGTATAAGATTCAGGCGCTGGAGTTCTACGGCGATGCAGGAGCAGGCGACGACAGCCATCTCTACCAGTTAACGAACCTGCCTACCGTAGTCATCCATACGAAAGACAACCAAGCTCCGTATGACAAAGAGCATGAGATAGACTGCTTCATCTCCATCATCTCCAATAACGGACAGACGATTCTCTCCGACTCCGCTACTATCCGCGAGCGGGGCAATGCATCCCGTAATTTCCCCAAGAAACCCTACCGCATTAAGTTTGACAAGAAGCACCAGGTACTGGGTTCTCCGGCTAACGCCAAGAAATGGACGCTGATCAATAACTACGGCGACAAGACCCTCATGCGCAACCAGCTGGCCTTTGAACTAAGCCGCCGGTTCGGCATGCCTTATACACCCTTCTGCGCCTATGTGGATGTGGTGCTGAACGGTGATTACAAAGGTTCGTACCAACTTTGCGACCAGATAGAGGTGCGCAAGAACCGCGTGAATATTACCGGAATGACCCCGCGTGACAACAGCGGCGAAGCGCTTACCGGAGGATATCTCTTTGAGGTAGATGCCTATGCCGGAGACGAACCGAAACAAGCCGGCGTATTCTGGTCCAACTACGGCACACCGGTTACTATCAAATCACCGGACGAAGACAGTATTACTGCGCAGCAGAAAAACTATATTACCCAGCGCTACAACGCCATGGAGGCGAATTGGAGACAACACCTGGATCTCAATACGTTCCTCCGCCATTTTCTGGTAGGCGAAGTATCGGGAAACACGGATACTTACTGGAGCGTCTATATGTACAAGCATCGTTCGAACGACACCCTATACGTCGGTCCCTGTTGGGATTTCGATCTGGCCTTCGATAACGACAACCGCACCTATCATGTATGCGACCGAAGCGATTATATCTACCGCTCGGGCGGCAGTACTATCGGATACATGCGGACGCTGGTGGATAATATCGTTATCAATGATGCCGCTGCCAAACAGCAACTCAAAGACCTCTGGGCGCAACTCCGCAGAAACGGTTTTACCGAAGAATCCATGCTCGATTATATCGATGAGCAAGCGGAATTGTTAGCTCACTCCCAGCAACTCAATTTCCTCCGCTGGCCGATTCTCTACCAACAAGTCCACCAGAATCCGCGAGTGAGAGGAAGCTATCAAGCCGAGGTGGAGAACGTACGGAGCTATATACGAAACCGCATCCCCTGGATGGACAGAAAACTCGGTTTTGACGCCACCACGCTTGATATGGAAGCAGCGGAGGAAGATCTGCCCCAAACCGGAAAAATACTGATCCACGGACAACTGCATATCCTTCGGAACGGAGTGGTTTATACTCCTGCCGGACAAATAATAAATCGCTAATACCATGATACGCCGCTATCTATTCGGTACCTGTCTTTTGGTACTCTCATTATCTCTCCAGGCGATGTCCACGCTGGACTCGCTGATGCGCGTACTGGATGCGGAAGTGGAGATCTCCGCTTCTTACCGCGCTGCCCATCTGGGCAGGATTGACTCGCTCAAAGCGGTTCGCCCGATGACCAAAGCGCTGCAGGTACGTATTGCGCGCGAATACCAGTATTTCCAGAGCGACAGCGCGCGAGAGTGGTATCTGGGGCTTATCGGCTCCGAAGAACCATACCGGACCCAGGCGTACATGGGGCTGGTACAACTCTCCTCCTCTATCGGCAAATACGGAGAGGGATTTACGTTAGTGCCATACGTAAGCGAGACGCCGGACAGCCTGCGCGTGGACTGGATAGAAGCCGTATGGCGGCTGTATAACGAAGCCTACGCCGCATGCCGTATTCCGTCCTTCCGGGCTGAACTGAAGACCAACGTGGATCTCTATTATGACTCGCTGCTGCACGAGATGGACCGACAGGCTCCGGAGCGTATCTCCATCCGCCTGCGACGGAACATACTGGCAGCCATCGACTCTCATAATTATTCCCGCGCACTGGAGATCAATGATTCGATCCTCTCCCGCACGACCGAGTGGTCACACCCCTATGCGATCGAGGCGTACGCCAGAGCGATATTGTATGAGCAATCCGGTCAGGACCGTAAACGAATAGAATGGCTCACTCGCTCCGCCATCGCCGACGTACGGTGCGGCATCACCGACAACGGTTCGTCATGGCTCGTAGCCAAAGAGTGTTATGAATCCGGCGATCTGGAGCGCGCCTTCCATTTCAGCGACTATTCGCTGACGAATGCTTCGTTCTTCAATGCCCCTACCCGATTCATCCAGACCTATTCGTTAGGACATAATATCGCCAACAGTTACGAGCAGCGCATGCACCGGTCATACGTGATGCTCATTATCGGTCTGTCAGCTCTGGCAGTGGCATTGCTGGTACTCGCGATCGGCACGATCTTCTCCCTCCGCCAGAACCACAAACTGCAGGTCTTGAACCGGGAGATGGAAGCTATGAACGAGCAACAGCGGCTCATTAACCATCAGCTGAAGGACGCCAATAAGGTAAAGGAACAGTATATCTGCCGCTATCTGGAGGTTTATAGCGATTATATCCGCCGTCTGACTACGATGGCGCGGAAGGCGGGAGAGAAAGACCCTGCGGCTTTTATGGACAGGGAGATGGATAATTTCTACCGCTCGTTCGACGATACGTTCCTTTCGCTCTATGGCACGTTTGTTGCGGATTTCAATGCTTTGCTCAAACCCGAAGCACGTCTCACGCCCAAACCCGGAGAACGGATGACCATCGAAATGCGGATCTTCGCCCTGATCTTATTGGGTATAACCAGCAGCGCCAAGATAGCGGAACTGCTGTGTTATAGTCCCAATACGATCAGTAACTATCGCGTGAAGATGAAAAATGCCGCCCTTGGAGACCGCGATAGTTTTGAACAGCGGGTTCAGGAAATAGGAAACTGATTATTTCACAACTGCCCCTTGTACATCGTACATCCGTCCTTCGTACTTCAAATAGAGTTGTCCGTTCTCAATGACCTTTGTACTTTGTACATTGCCCCTTTGTACATTGTCGATGCCTTCCTGTACCGGTCGGAAGACGGGCATGAAATACAAGACACTCTGGTCATTGATTCCGTTCAAAGACAGCCATGCCTCCAGATCATAGATATCAAGCGTTGTTTCAGGCATAATGATTTTATCAATAAGGGCTACTGTCTTTTCGAAAGTATCCATGTCCATTCCTTCTTCGGCAAGATATTCCTGCAGTTGTTCCTCTGAGAAATGCGTCACGGTGTTATACCATTGGAGAATCGTCTCAGCCACTTGCATCCCCGTTGCAGCATCGGGATCGGAGGGATTCACGAACTGCGGGTCGATCCACATGACGAATTCATATCCGGGCTCGGGGATAGCCGTCAGCGTAAACTGCACGTCGTTCATGTCGGCGAGTGTGAACTCATACTTGCCGCTGATTGTGGCATAGCCTTGGTCGGGGTCTGCACTGACGCGTACGACAAAGGGGTCCACCGCATAGCGGGACACATACCCGCCTTTGATCTGGGAGTTTTTGTTGTAGCGGCTCAGATGTCCTGTGATATAGACAAAATCGCCTTCTTCAATAGGCATGTAATCTCCGTTGATATTTTTGATATTCTGACATTCCCAAGCCTGGAAGATATAACCGGTTCCTCTTTCGTCCGCAATATAGACGGTCTGGATACCATTTTCGGGGTTTATATCCACTACGGAATTGGCATATCCGCTGACGACGAACATATCCTCAGTAGGCTGGTCATGGTAAGGCAGGCTCATACAGATCTCCACCGCTTCGGAGGCTGTCAGTTCGCTGCCGTATTCGGGGAGGTTAACGACGGTCGGTACTTCGCTGATGATCTGTACGGTAAAGCCGGCTTTTGTCTCAGCTACATCGCCGTACATCTTCAAGGTAGCATCAACGATGCGTACGAAGGAGCCGATACCGATGGTATGATCCGCTCCGACCACGCGCCAAGCCTCAAAGACCGGTGCACCTCCCTGTGCGTCCGCCATCATGAACGACTGGTTTTCATACGTGGAAGTCTTGCAATAGATATCTACTGTCGATACCACATAGCCCTCGATGCAGTATGTCCCCTGGTCGCCGTTAGCCGCTTTGGTAGCAGCCTGAGACGGGGTGATTACACTGCCACAATCGGCGTAAACCTGCATGGACAAGCACATGCAAGCCATCGAAAAAAGAATAGTTAGTTTTTTCATAATCGTATAATTTTATGGGTTGGTTAATCTATATCCTGTACGAGTCGGACGGAGCAGCCGTCATCGCGTACTGAGTTAGCTGGGAAAATGCTTATCTCCGTTGCGGAAGAAAAGAACATCAATTGTTTGGCGTACAGATTAGTAGGAGTGTCGAATCCGGAGGTAGAAGTCCAATAACAGCCCGTCGTAGAGACGTATTTCACTTCTCCATTCAGGCGGTCTCCTGCAGCAGGAAGGAATACCGCACCTTTGGCTTCCATCTCTTGCCATTGCTCCAAGGTGTAGTTATTGGTCTCCAGAACCTCCTTCATCACTATATAATTGCCTGCCACAAAAGTGCCTGCAATGAATACTAACTCGGAGGAGAAGACCCAGTCATCCGGCAAGAGCACTAATCCAAGCACCCCATTGACTTTCGCCATTCCGAAAAGGAACATCGTGGTACCGCTTTTTTGGCGTTGCATCAGATATTCCAGTTCGTCCACTGTCAATGTACGCCAGCTATGAGCGCCATATACGGTATTGCCGTAACGAATCGAATTCACGCCCCAGTCGGTAAAGGAGGTGTAGTCGTGATCATCGACGGAAGCGAAAGTGGGGTTATATCCCGTTCCCCATCCGAAAAGATCAATCCAGCCGGAATAGGTAGAAGAGATATTGACATTCTCCGCCCCGATATAATCATATTGATGAAGAGCAAACCGGAATGTGCCTGTAGAAGCCCGGTATTGCAAGTTGCCCGGAGCGAAATATACTTTATGTGTCTCGCTGACGGAGAAAGGTCTCATGACATACATACCCTCGGGTTCGGGCTCTTTTCCGGCGCGCTTGATGTTGATGCGTGCCTGCTCGTTGCCAAAGGAAGTGCGGATGATGATGTAGCCGGTGTTTTCGCGTTCGTCGGTGGCAGGGTTGACAGACACGACGATGGTAGAATACCCATCGCCGGAGGTAGAGGAGAGGGAGAAGAAATTACCGGACGTGGTGGCCGTCCAGGGATAGTTGGACTTGACAGCCACCGGATAGTTTCCTCCTTCGGCAGACGCATTGATCGCGATAGGCGCTACGGTCAGATCGGCTGCCGCTTTGCCTTTGCGGGAAACGGCTACCTGGGTTACGACGGGTTTGTAGTTATCCGAACGGTCTTCCTCAATGGTCAGGATGCCGGAAACGGCGTCCAGCGAGGTCGCTTCTTCAATGGAGAAGGAGAACGAGCCGTTGCCGTCGCCGTCTTGCGAACCGGAGAAGGTCAGCCAATCCATATCCCATGTCTTCCATACCCGCCATTTGGCATTAGAGGAGACATTGACGGTGAACGAACCACCGTTCTCGGGAGCGGTTATCTCCGTCGGGTCAACAGAGAGGGACGTAGCTTCCGTACTGCCGCGGGTAATAATAACGGTATCACTGCCGGCATCATATCCCTCGCCGTATGGGGATACAATAATCCGGGCTGTCGTCTCTTCCGGTGTGGTGGCAGGCGAGACGGTGACGGTGATGTTGTCGTTGTTGACAGAGACACCTTTGTTCACTTTTGCCCAACCGGCATTGGAAGAGGCGGACCACTTGATATTACTCTCTATCTGGACGGTATAAGTACCTCCTTCTTTCGGAGTATTGAGCTCTATATCAGAGACGATACGCAGGTAGGGAGCGGCTTTCGCTGCACGGGTGATCGGAAACTCCACCGTCTCCTCGCCGGAGGTGAAAGTGATGATGCCTTTGGTCTCTGCAGACTCTTTGTTAGGAGAGATCTTGATGCGCACTTCGGATACACCGGCTTTGCCGGAGGTAGGTGTTACACGGATCCAACTCTCGTTGGTGGTAGCCGACCATGAGCCATTAGGCGAGGTCAGGACAAGCGTGTAGTCACCACCCGCATCGGGGCAGGTGATCAACTCCGGGTTGACGGACAGAGTCTTTGAAGAAGGCTCGTTCTTGTCCTTACAGCCGGCTGCAAACAGCAGCAGTGCCGGCAGCAAAAAAAGAAATAGTTTTTTCATATTTGTCCGAATTTAGGGACGATAAGTAAATGATGCGGTTTGGTCGGAATCGAGGAATCTGATAGTACCTCCATTCTCTCTGGTGAAATTCAGTTCGGCTTTGTACTGGCCTGAGAGTTTTCCGTTGGGCTGGTAATTATACGTCAGTGACGCCATGTTGAATCCGTCATACCGGTAATAGGCAGCGTTGATACGTCCGTTGGAAGCCGACGAAGCAGCGAGATCCGCGGTGCTCTGGGTCTGGAAAACAATCTTGATGGAAGCCCCGTCGGGATGGGTGAAAGCAACATAGGCTCCGCTTTTGATTTGCTGGGGCGCATAGTCCACTTTCGGTGCGGGGGTACTATTGCTGCTGGTAGATGGAGCCAGCAGGAAACAGCTTGTGTGCATGACAGCTACTGCGGCTAAAAGGCACAAGAAATAGATTTTCTTTTTCATAATTGTTTATATTTATGATTCGTTTGAATTGCATGTTTATTACTAATTGGCATCTTTTACCAGACGGACGGATAAACCATCTGTGAAACTGTGTCTATCAGCCGGAATAATGTATGCATTACTGAAGAAGACGATGCTTGCTGCGTTCATATATTTCTGATTAGCAGACCAGTAGTACCCTCTATAGATGCCACTCCTATCCAAGAATATCGCCGTTGTTCGTATATCCGCAGCAGGCAGGAATACAGCTCCGGCAGCTTCCATTACTGCCCACTGCGCAATAGTGTACTCATTATACTCTATACTACTTTTACGGGCAGTGTATCCCTTGGATGGGTACTTATAATACGAGGAATCAACCCTATAACTTTGTTCCCTACCGGACATAAATGAAACACCTGCAGGTAAAGTCCAGTTATCCGGTAGCAGAACCAGTCCGACGACTTCATTCACCCGACTCATACCAAACAACTCAGCGGCATTGGTTCGTTCAAAGAATAGATGCCACCACTCATCTTTTGTCAGCGTGCGCCATGTATAGGTATTATATAGCGTATTACCATAATAAATCGAGTTTGCTCCCCAATCTGCGAAGTAATAATCTTTAAAATTTGTGCTTACTTTGGTTGGTGCATTTCCCGTTCCCCATCCGAAGAGATCAATCCAGCCGTCATAAGTATCCGAGATATAATTATTATTGCATTTGGTTCCATTTTCAAAAACAGTACCGCATTTTTCTAATCCCACAAAATCCCACTGGCGCTCTGCAAACCGCCATGTGCCGGTAGAAGCCCGGTATTGCAAGTTGCCGGGAGAAAAATAGACTTGTTTTGTCTCGCCGACAGAGAAAGGTCTCATGACATACATACTCTCGGGTTCGGGCTCTTTTCCGGCGCGCTTGATGTTGATGCGTGCCTGCTCGTTGCCAAAGGAAGTGCGGATGATGATGTAGCCGGTGAGTTCCTTTTCGTTAGTGGCGGGGGTGACAGACACGACGATGGTAGAATACCCATCGCCGGAAGTAGAGGAGAGAGAGAAGAAATTACCGGACGTGGTGGCCGTCCAGGGATAGTTGGACTTGATAGCTACCGGATAGTGTCCTCCTTCGGCAGACGCATTGATCGCGATAGGCGCTACGGTCAGATCCGCTGCCGCTTTGCCTTTGCGGGAAACGGCTACCTGGGTTACGACGGGTTTGTAGTTATCCGAACGGTCCTCCTCGATGGTCAGGATGCCGGAAACGGCGTCCAGCGAGGTCGCTTCTTCAATGGAGAAGGAGAACGAGCCGTTGCCGTCGCCGTCTTGTGAGCCGGAGAAGGTCAGCCAATCCATATCCCATGTCTTCCATACCCGCCATTTGGCATTAGAGGAGACATTGACGGTAAACGAACCTCCGTTCTCGGGAGCGGTTATCTCCGTCGGGTCAACCGAGAGGGACGTAGCTTCCGTACTGCCGCGGGTAATAATAACGGTATCACTGCCGGCATCATATCCCTCGCCGTATGGGGATACAATAATCCGGGCTGTCGTCTCTTCCGGTGTGGTGGCAGGCGAGACGGTGACGGTGATGTTGTCGTTGTTAACAGAGACACCTTTGTTCACTTTCGCCCAGCCGGCATTGGAAGAGGCGGACCACTTGATATTACTCTCTATCTGGACGGTATAAGTACCTCCTTCTTTCGGAGTGTTGAGTTCCAGGTCAGAGACAATACGCAGATACGGAGCGGCTTTCGCTGCACGGGTGATCGGAAACTCCACCGTCTCCTCGCCGGAAGTGAAAGTGATGATGCCTTTGCTCTCTGCAGACTCTTTGTTAGGAGAGATCTTGATACGTACCTCGGTTGTGCCTTTCTCGCCGGAGGTAGGTGTTACACGGATCCAGCTCTCGTTGGTGGTAGCCGACCATGCGCCATTAGGCGAATTCACCTCGATTGTGTAGTCGCCGCCCGCATCAGGGCAGGTGATCAACTCCGGGTTCACGGACAGCGTCTGCGGAAGATTCTCCGGTTGGTTCTTGTCCTTACAGCCGGCAGCAAACAGCATCAGCGCCGGCAGGAGAAATAAAAAGATCTTTTTCATTTGTTATTTAGTAGTTTGTGTCTTGTAGCCATGCAGGGTAATCGGCCCTGCATAGCTGAGTTTATGTTCTTTCAAAAATCACTCGACGTCGCGGACGAGACGTACGGAATAGCCGCAGCTTACCGACGCAGCATGGCGGACGGAGTAGCCTTTGGAATGGAAATAGATGCAGTATGCTTTTCCGTCCTCTTCTGCGTGCGTAGCCGACCAATAGTATCCTTTCTGGTTCACCTCCGACACGTTCTTGCTGAATCGCGATCCGGCAGCAGGCAGGAAGGCCGCACCCGCAGCCTCCATAGGAGCCCACTGGTTCTCGGTGTAGCTATTGGACGCATAGGCGTCGCCGGTGCACTGGTAATACGTGCCCTTGTCCACAAAACCGTTCTCGGTGCCGGGAACGAACGTACTACCGGCAGGTAGTGTCCATCCGTCCGGCAGGAGGATCAAACCGTTCGTACCGTTGACGCTGCCGAAACCGAAGAGAGAAGTGGCATTAGCTCGTTTCTCAAACAGGTACTCCCACTCTGCGGCGGTCAGCGTGCGCCAAGCCCTGCCGCCACCGTTGGAGATATTCTTTGTACCCCAGTCGGTGAAATCAGACGGATATGCCGAGATATAGGTGGAGGCATTGTATGGTTCGTCGGCGGAGCCCCAGCCGAAGAGGTCGATCCAGCCATCGCAGAAACGAGCGATCTTGGAGTTATCGTTTCCGACGATATCGTATCCCGCGTCAGCGAATCGCCAGACCTCGTTGGTGGGATGGTATTGCAGGTTGGCTTTGGAGAAGAACACCTGGTTGGCTTTGGCTACGGAGAAGGCAATGGGATTCAACTCCTTAACCGGCGTGAAATAGCCGGGATGGTCTTTCCCTCCGTCCGGACGGGCATAGGTTGTGTCTGTCACAAGGAAATCGTATTTCGTTCCCTTGCCGCCCTCCAATGCCTCACAGCCTTTAAACATATAGCCGGATTCAGTCAGTACAGCACTTTGGCTCCAGTCGTCGTTGCAGTAAATGGTCTCCAGCGAAGAGCAGTATGCAAACATTTGCTTCGTATCCTCCAACTTGGAGATATTGAAAGCACACAGATCCAGCGACTTCAATGAAGAGCAGTAATAGAACATACCCTCCATATCCTTCACGTTAGAGGTATTGAAAGAACTCAGATTCACCGAATCCAACGAACCGCAGTCCGAGAACATCCCCTGCATATCCGTCACATTGGCGGTATTGAAAGAACCCAGATCCACAGTGTGCAGCGATGCGCATTTGCTGAACATAAAGGACATATCCGTCACATTGGCGGTAGGCAGGTTCTCCAAGCCCTCGATCTCCGTCATGTTTTCCAGACCATACCATTGACCACCCATGTGATTATCGTTGTAAAAGGAGCCGAAGAGGTTGGTCATGGAGGCGTAAGGATAATCCTTCATAGAGGGGTCAATGACCGCTTTTTTCACGTCGCCGTAATACAGATACACATTCACCCGGATGTCGTCCTTTTTCGGATCATAGATCTCCTTATAGTCTCCCGGGCGTGAGTTGATTTTTCCGTCGCAGTAATAGGT
>DGVB01000040.1 GCA_002395805.1 Bacteroidales bacterium UBA4295
TCCTGCCAGACGGGTGCGTTTTGGTAAGCAGAAAGGCTTCCCTGCGGCACGCGCAAAGTGACGGACGCTACGTTCAGTTTGTTGAACACATTCTTAGCGGCTATATCCTGCGGCATAGGATTATAATTGGTCAGTTCGGCAAGGGCAGTACATCCGTCGAAGGCATTGTCATCGATCGTAACGAGCGTAGCAGGCAGAGAAACGGTTGTCAGGTTCTCGCATTGGTAGAAAGCGAGTGTACCCATAGAAACCAAGCCTTCCGGCAAGTGAACCGTTTGCAGTTTCTTGCAGAGGTTGAAACAGAACGAACCGATGGTCTCAATGCCTTCCGGCAGGCTGACTGCACTCAGTTTCTCGCACATCTCAAAGGCGCTGTTTCCAATCGAGGTGACGCCTTCCGGAATAGTGACCGACTCCACCGTGCGGTTATAAGCCAATGCAAAATCGCCGATAGCCGTCAGGGTATAAGTATCATCCTTGTTGATGGTAGCAGGCAAAACCACCGTTTCCGGCAGAGCGATATAATTTATACTTTTCTGCTTTAACTCATAAGTCAGTGTAGCGGTTTGTGCCGTTTCGTCGAAGTCATAATATAAGCCGTCGAACGAAGGTTTCGGCATCTCTGCTATCTCCAGGTCGTTCCAACGGACATTCTCCTGATACGCCGCCAGATAGCCGCAAGGAACAATCAGTTTGGGTTTATGGTCCGTACCGGAATAACACGGGTTTTCCTCCGTGACCGGAGGAGTCGGACGCATGAGATACAGATTATTCATCTTGCAATAGGAAAACGCCATCGTACGAATCGTATCCACCGTCGCTGGGATATAGAAGTCCTTCAGCGCTTCGCAATAACTGAAGGTGTAGGTACCGATTTTTTTGATGGTAACAGGGATATTGACTGTCGTTAGTTTGCGACACAGGCGAAACGCATAATTGCCGAGATACGTCACGCTGCTCGGGATATCCACTTTCTTGAGTTCACCGCAATCATGAAACGCATAATCGTCAATCGTGGTAATGGTAGAAGGCAGTACCACTTCGGTGATAGAGGGCGCTTTCTCGAAGGCGGAAAGACCAATCGAGGTGACGGTATAGGTGCCGGAATAACTGATGGTAGCAGGGATAACCACTACGCCGCTCAGATGATTATAGTTCGGCACGTCCGGACCGGGGATATTATAGGTCACAGACGCGGTGCAGTTTTGCTCATCCAGGGAGTATTTAATACCATCAATGACGGCGTCTTTGGCAAGCATGTTTGCTGCCACTAATAAGAGTACCAAAGCATAAAAAACACGTCTCATAATTGTATTGTTTTAAGTATTCAGTATTCAGCTTATTTCACCTCCGCGCCTAAAGCATTATAGGTCTTCCCGTTGCGCTCAATAATCAACTGACCGTTTTTAATAAGCTTTTGGCTGTTGGCTTTTGGCTGTTGGCTAACCTCTTCTATTCCTTCGTTCGGGTCCGGCAACTCTTCGATATTCAGCATTTTCCATCCTTCGGCAGCACGATAAGCCGGCCCACTGCCATAAGGTACGCGTAGCGTAATGACTTCCGGAACGGAAATGCCGGAAAAAGCAGAAGCGTAAATACTTTGAGGTGTCTCTGCATAATTGAAAATCAAACTCAATGCGTAATCATGTGCAAAACAATGATCACCAATGTATGGGCAACTCGACGGAAGAACCACGCTGGTTAGCGCATCACAATACCGAAATGCTCCAAAATCGATGGTTTCTACTTTATCCGGTATGCGAATGGATGTTAATGCTTTACAACCATGGAAGCACTCTACTCCGATAGTTTGTAAATTCTCCGGTAATGTAATCTGGGTTAAATTTGTGCAGTACAGCATGGCATCTCTGCCTAATGTGGTTAATGTGGAAGATAAATAGATATCATACACGTTCATGTATTCGAAAGCGGATTTTCCTATAGTGGTGATAGCAGCGTCTCGCAGATCGATAGTTGTTATTGCTTTGTTATACCGAAACGCACTATCTCCTATCGCTACGACCTTAAAATTGGTCAAGTCCCCACGAACGGTAGCGGGGATAACAACCCGGCCGCTGAGGTTCTTATAGTTATCGGCTGCTACTTTGGACTCGTAGGTCACAGTAGCCGTTTCGTCGCTCCAATTGACGTTGTAGCATATGCCATCTACTTGTAGGTTCCAGGCATTCGCCATTATTGCGTAGCAGAGGGCTGCGAGGAAAAGAGTAAATTTTTTCATAACATTTTTTAGTTTTAAAGCCTAACCCCAACCCTTCCCTGAAAGGAAGGGAGAAGTATATATAGTTAACTTTATGATTTACGGTTCGGGGACGATGCTGACGAGGCGGGCATAGCGTCCTTTGTGGTCGCAGATGACGCCGTACTCATTGACGGTTATCTCGCTCGGCGTCTCCAGAACCGAGCCGTTGAGTGTGAGGGTGTTAATCTCCGCGGCTTTGGGACTGCGGCTCACTTCCATGCGCAGCGCCCCGCCGTTGACGACCACTTCGCCCGGACATTTGAGAGCAATCATCTCCATGTTCGGCGCATCGGAATAGAGCCGTACGGAGGTGAAGTAATCGTCTATCACCAGCTGCGGGCACTTGAGCGCCGTGGCAGAACCGTTGGAGACGATGGTCAGCGTGCTGTAGGTGGTGCTCTCGATCACAACCGGGTCTTTGGACACCACCGCCGCTTCCATATAGACTCTGCCCGCCAGACGGATACGGAGCGGTGCGCCGGTATTGAAGGTCACGAAGCCTTCCGGCAAACGATAGTTGAAGCCGTCCCGCAGGATGAGCATGTTGTCCTCCGGGTCATAGAGCGCCATCTTGTCCCCGAAGATATCCAAGACGTCGTTAAACCTTGCCTTTACAGGCGTCTGGCCAAAGAAGATACCGCGCGGCACTTCCTGTGCCACGGACGAAATCCCGAGGCATAACAGCCATATTAACAAAATTTTCTTTTTCATTGTACCTCTGAGCCTAAAGCGTTATAAGTCCTGCCGTTGCGCTCGATGAAGAGTTGACCATTGCGGAGCACCTTATTCGTCATTCGTAATTCGTCATTCGTAATTTGATCAATGCCTTGTCCGATCGGGCGGAGACGGGCAGTATAGGTTTCGGGTCCGGAGACTTTGTCGAAATACTTGTCCCAGTCTTTGAACGTCATACCTTCCGGATAGACCGCACTGTTAGCCACGGCATTCGCATATCCCTCAACGACCCAGTCTTCCGTGCCGTATTTCAGATCAACCGTAAAGACCGTTTCTCCGTTAATGACAAACGAAACGGGGTAGCTATTCTGGTCGATATAATCATAAACGGCATTGTAGGTCTGGTTATCGGTCACCGCCGCGAGCGCAGGCTCCCAATACTTGAACTCCAGATCAGCAGGCATATCCACCTGATCGAGGAAGATCTCAGCGAGGTATTCGACATCGGCTTTGGGCGAACCTTCGTTCAAGAGGAAGGATGCTTTGGGTACACCATTCACGGCAAACTGGATCTTGCATTGCGTGACGGTGGCGGCGGGTTCGATTATGGCTTCGTAAGCATGTGAGACCGTTACGTCTGTAATCTCGGGATTCCAATGTTTGAAGACCATTCCTGCAGGAACTGCCATTTGCTGCTCGACGAGTCTGGCTTCTGCTTTGACGTCCGCTGCGGGTGTGCCATACTCCATAGATACCGAGTACGCCGTAGCGCCGTTAACGACAAAACGGATATCATAGTTCAGAGGTTTGACAGCGAAGTTTTTCCAAACGCTGTATGCTTTGTATGCCTCAAGGCTTTGGTTGGGAACAAGGAGCATGACATTGGGGCAATCCACATGATAGAAGACCTGTTGATTAACAGCCAGCGGTGAAGCGACACGGCAAACAATATATTTCAATGACACACACTCGGAAAAGGCCTCATTATCAATAAGTGCCACGGAAGCAGGTATAGTAAGCGAGTGCAAGGCGAGACATTCTTTGAAAGCCTCTTTGCCGACGAGCGCCACATTATCTGGCAGCACGATCGATTTCAACGACGGGCATTTGGCGAACGCCTGTTCACCGATAGAGATCAGAGCGGATGGCATAGTGAATGAAGCCAGAGAAGTGCAGTTATAGAGCATTTTGTCAGGAATAACCTCAAGACTATTGGCAAAAAGAGCATGTGTGAGTGCGGGATTGTTAGAGAAGGCGCCTTCTCCGATAGAGGTAACACTTGCAGGCACCTTAACCGAGTCCAACAAAAGACAAGCACTGAAGGCATTCGCACCGATAGATGTAATACCGTTCGAGATTGCGACGGAGGTTATTTTCTGGGCATTATGAAACGCCTCGTCTTCGATACCCGTGACGCTATAGGTCTGCCCGCTGATTACAAAGTTAGCAGGGATGATGATTTTGCCCTCCAGCGTACTATAATTGTCGAAAAACGGCGATTTTATAACGGTAGCCGTTTTGTCGAACAGATCGACATCATAGTAAATACCATCGATAATCATTACAGCGGCATTGGCCGTGATTGCGCAGCAGAGGGCTGCGAGGAAAAGAGTAAATTTACGCATAATTGTATTGTTTATTTAAGTTCATTCCCTTGTGCATTATAAGTTTTCCCGTTCCGCTCGATGAGCAACTGACCGTCTTTGATGACTTTATGTGCTTTTTCACCGGTTCCGATAGCATTAATGTCCTGCGATTGCTTCACGGCATTAGCAGTCACTTCTTGTGAGTCGGGACTAAAAGTAAAACTAATGTCATATGTGGCATTTTCAGGGATGTCGAGGGTCGCGTTTTCCGTCGGCCAGCATGTATTCCAATGACGATTCAATACCACTTTATACTCAACGGTACCGGCAGGAACATATACTCCTTCTTTATGTAACTGATAAACCCTTCCGTCGAAATCCATGTCGTTTGCTTTAAGCGAAAGGTCCCATTCCCCGCCAAAGATTGCTACTGAACTACCGGCAACGGTATAAATGAATGCTTCTTCAAACCGGCCGTAGATAAGGGTGGTGTTCTCGGTCATCAGTTGATGGTTTGAGTATGGGTTTTCGGTGCTGAGCAGTTGGTTATTCTTGTCATACCAACCGGTGAAGGCATAACCTTCCGCAGGCGTGGCAGTGAGATTGATATAATCGGCAAGCTCAATCCAGGCATAAGCTTGGCTTTCCGTTAACGGATTATCGTTTACCCTCACTTTGTTCCCTACGTTCTTCGGCGTTGCGCCATATATCAGTCTGCGCAGGTTAGAAGAGATGACAACCTGAGTGGTTTTGCTGTACTCCGAAGACGTTCCTGACCGCATGATTCGTCCGTCAGAAACGACCACTGCATCCGAAGGCGAGGTGATGGCACTGCGAGCGATGACTGTTCCGCCGGTACGAATACGGCAAGGCATCATATAAACGGTAGCGCCATCAATAATCAGTTTTCCGCCTGATTGCGAATAGATAGTTCCGGCTCCGTTGCCGGCTCCCTGCAGATTGACACTTATCGGATTTTCAATGAAGATATCATCGGAGTACGACCAGATAGCCGGTGCCCCGTCTGTACCGGAAGTTACGATTTTCAGTTCCGCTATAGAAGAAGGATTTTCTTCTGATGTAATCAGCAGCCGCCCCATCGTATGGATAGCGCCGGTATAATCCGGGACACCGGACATAGCGATGTAATTGTTTGTGCCTTTGAGCATAATCGTCAATGTCGAGGCGAAATCCGACCATATAATCGCGCTGTTGCCGGTAGTCTCGATGGTGGCGTTGTTGAGCGTGAGCGTGTTGGTGGCAGGGTCAAAACTAACTTTGCCGTCACCCAGCACATCGGTTTTGTTAACGTCCGTTACAGTAGTGCCTGCAACAGTCAGGCTATAGTTAACGGCGTTCATCATTGCGCAGCAGCAGATGGCTGCGAGGAAAAGAGTAAATTTACGCATGTTTTTAATGATTATTAATGATTATTTTGAGTGGACATAAAGGCATAAAAAAGCAGCGTCACTTTGACGCTGCAAAATTACTGCTTTTTTGCGGGGTACACAAGTACCCAAAACTCGCATTTTTCATTAATTGCGCAATGAAAAAAGCACTTTGCGACGCTTTTTTCTTGCGTATTTCGAAAAAAAGCAGTAAATTTGCACCCGAATATGTAATCGCCTTAAAATTATGCTAAGAAAACTATTCCCATTTATCTTTACTACGGTAGTAGCCATTCTGCTGTTTATTCCTTACGCAAGCGCGCAAGATCATGATTTCAGCAACATGGAGAAAGAGTATCCGTTGCTGATGGAGCGGTACGGCAACCGGTTGGAAAGCCGCAACGCCCATTATATCTTTGCGATAGATATCTCCAGCTCGATGACCCAATACGAGCAGGTGGTACGCGAGAGCCTGAAGACCTTCATCCAGGCCATCCCGGACAAAGACCAGGTGACCATCATCGTCGTTTGCGACGAGAACAACACCAATTATCTGAACTCCATCAAATGTATCTCGATAGAGCCCGCCGTCCGTCAGTCCATCATTGCGGCCATCAACTCGCAGCAGTTTAAGTTTCTGAAGAAAAACGACCCGCACGACGGATCGGATATGTACGGGATGACAAGCCGTGTGCTGGAGGCGATGAACGTAGTGAACAGCAGCGATCTGACGTTC
>DGVB01000022.1:0-6708 GCA_002395805.1 Bacteroidales bacterium UBA4295
GCACAAATACCCAATAAGAAAAAAACGCCATGACTATAAGCGGCATCACTGCCAGTCCTCCTAATACAGGTGCACCTATTTCACGAATGTCGCGGCGACTAATAGTAAGATACAAACTCAGCAACAGCATTGGGTAAAAAACCATTTTCATGTGGGCCATCACACTCTCTGCTACGGGAAAGAAATAGCCCATAAAATGGTTGAAGAACGGCACGTGATGCACAAAATGCATGCTTGTACCAAAGACTATCAGCAATATAGCTGCTATGATTGTTTCTTTGCGGGTCATGATTCTCTTTTATGATTTAAAGCATTCAGTTTTTATCGGTTTATTTGGGGCGATATCGAAATTCTCAAGCGCCCAGCCGATAAGGGCGGAGACGTGCGGCATGAGGGACTGACCGCGGGCGGTGAGGCTATACTCAACTCTCGGCGGCAATGTCGGAATGCTGTGAAAGGCAGTTTCTCTTCCATGTCTTCGCCCAAAGAAAGGTAATACTCACGATAGTCTTCTATGTTCATATTACCATTATTAAAGTACCTGCCAATAGCAGCAATGAACCAATAAGAGTTTTCCAAGTGAACGCTTCTCCAAGGAAAATAACAGCAAATAGTATAGTCAGGACAAGGCTGCATTTGTCAATGGGAACAACCTTCGATACCTCTCCGACCTTTATCGCATAGAAATAGCAAAGCCAAGAAGCTCCCGTCGCCAGTCCTGACAAAACCAGAAACAGCCAACTGCGTGACGTGATGGATTCTATGCCGCCTTGACTATGTGTTATGAAAACCATTCCCCAAGCCATCAGCAGCACCACAACTGTTCTGATGGCCGTGGCAAGATTGGAGTCCACGCCCTCAATGCCTATCTTGGCAAGGATGGCGGTTGCTGCGGCAAATAGTGCCGACAGGATTGCAAAAAGTAGCCACATATTATTTGTCTTTTTCATTATATCATCTAATTGGGTCTAAACAATGTCATCTGTTCGACAAATTGGAATTTACTGGACTGAATACCCAGCGGCTTGTAGCAAGGCGACGGCACGCTCGTCAAGGTGCATCACCGGATTGATGAACATCGTCATGCCGCCTACGATGCCGTAACTCGTGTGCGGTGTACAGACATCCATGAACCCGGGCTCGATAAAGATTATTTTTGCGTGGAAGTCATCTGTCGGATGAAGCTCTGTCACCAAATGGTTTGCCACAATAATCACGCAGTCACCCTTGCCCATTTTCACCTGCTCACCGCTATATTTCATTACGCACTCGCCGTCTGTCACGAACACATGCGTGAAATAGTTGCTCAACTTGAGATTGAAGAGAGCTTCAATTCTGGCGCTTACGATGATGCTGTCTTGTTGTAACTCCATATTGAGTGCAAAGGTACAACAAAAATTGCACATACGCAAGTTTTTGCGGGATTATTTGGATATTATTTTGGCGGGATTGCCGGCTACGACCACATCGTCAGGGATGTCATGAGTGACGACCGAACCGGCTCCAACAATCACACGGTTTCCTATAGTAACACCCGGACAAACGATTACTCCGCCGCCCAGCCAGCAGTCATCGCCTATCCGTATCGGCAGACCTGTTTCTATGGTCTGACGGCGCTCCATATAATCATGCGGATGGTCGGGTGTCAGCAGTTGGCAGTTGGGCCCGATGAGCGTGTGAGCGCCGATGGTAATACCTCCACCATCCAAGAATACTCCATTGAAATTGACCATCGAACCCTCGCCGATGGAGATACGGTTGCCGTGGTCGCAATGGAAAGGCGGGCAGATGATCACCGAAGGATGGGCATCCGGGATGAGGGCCTTGATGCAACGATGTAACTCGTCCATGTCCCATGCGCCGCATTGATTGAGGTCTCGCATCGCATGATACGCCCGCAGGATATTCGCCTGGACCTCCTTGTCCGTATAATCATACGGCAAGTTATGAAGCATTTTTTCGTATTCTGTCATATTGTTCTTGCGCTATGTATTCGTCGTATGTCATAACAATTCTGCCAAATCAGTTTTGTTTCGAGTGCAAAGGTACAACAAAAAAACGATATATGCAAACGCATATATGCAAAAAGAGCGCCGAAGCACTCCTTTTTTACCAAATCCGTCAATTTTCCACATTTTTGCGATTTTTCTTGCATATTCCCCAAATTTGTTGTACCTTTGCAGCCGCAAAGGTTTAAACATCAATAATCAATCATCAATCATCAATGATCAATCATCAATGATCAATCACCAATGATCAATCCTCAATCAAAAATGTCTAAAATTACCCCCCCCACGAGAAAAATGTTGTAAATAACAGTTCTCTTATACCTCCTCATACAGGGCGGCGAGTACTTGGTGTACTGGTCGCTCTTTTTGTTGCGTGCGGTATAGTATTCTTGGGTTACCGCCGCGGGCTGCCCCCGCGTCCGGTGATGTTGGACCGGTCGTTGTTCTATAATGCGGACTCGCTCGCGTTCTATATGGAGCGCGCGTATAGCAGCGACGATCCCAAAGCGCTTTTCGTCACGGGGATGGCGTCGCGTCTGCGCTTCTTGGATCCCGATTTTCCCAAGGATCTGCCTACGGTCAACCCCGAACCGGAAGGAGCCTATATGCTCGTCCTCGCAGCCGAATTAGGCTCTGAGGACGCCATGACCTATATCCGCTGCGAGGAAGCCCACGGCACCTGGCGGCATGTCTTACCGAAGAATTTTAAATAATACCATGATAGATCTGATAAAGGAGTATATTAAGCATATCGACCAACTATACCAAACAGGAGTAACTACGGAACATTCGTTCCGTGGAGATCTTCAGAGATTAGTAGAGGAAGCCACAGGCTACAAAGTCATCAATGAACAAAAGCGCATTGACTGCGGTGCACCGGACTTGGCTCTGTATAAAAATGGCGTTCCTTATGCTTATTTCGAAGCCAAGGATCTCGAAGTAGGCGACCTTGATGGACATAAGAAAAATAAGGAACAGTTTGATAGATACAAGGCTTCGCTGAATACTATTGTCTTTACAGACTATCTCGATTTCCATTTATACGAAGATGGCTCTTTGATATCCAAAGTAGAATTGGCATATATTGACAAAGGGCATATTCGTTTAGACGAGGAGGCGGTACCTCGTTTTATCTCCATGTTGGAGCACCTTAAAATGCTAAAGCCACAAACGATTGCTTCTCCTGTCAAACTTGCTAAAATCATGGCTTCAAAGGCGCGTATGCTTGCCGATGCCATAGAAAAAGTATTAGCGAACGACACTTACCAAACGGGGAGTTTTTGGAATAAACTACGTGCTTTCAAAGAGGTGCTTAATAATGATCTCAACGAGAAAACCTTTGCCGACCTCTATGCACAAACTATCGCCTACGGTCTTTTTGCAGCCCGTTTACACGACGATTCTCCTGATACATTTACGCGCCAAGAAGCGTCAGAACTTATTCCTAAATCCAATCCATTTTTACGTCAGATTTTCCAACAATTAGCGGGCTATGATATCAACGATTCTATAGCTTGGATTGTAGATGACTTGGTAAATATCTTTGCTGTAACGGATGTAAAGAAGCTCCGCAAGAACTTTGGAAAAGAAATGGAGAAACGCGACCCGATGATCCATTTCTACGAGGACTTCTTGAGCGAGTACGACCCTGCCTCCAAGAAGAAGTTTGGCGTCTATTATACCCCGCAGCCGGTGGTAGAATTTATCGTGCGCGCCGTAGATGATATCCTCAAAACGGAATTTAATCTGCCGGATGGCTTGGCGGATAAAAGCAAAGTAGAGGTGCCTATCAAGCGGATGGAGGAAGGCAAGGATGTCGAGACAATAACCATGGAGCCTCGCCACCGCGTACAAATCCTCGACCCCGCGACAGGTACGGGTACGTTCCTTGCTGAGGTAGTTCGTCGTATCAAGGAACAACAACAGCCGGGTATATGGCCAAAATATGTGGACGAGCACCTTCTTCCGCGTATTCACGGTTTTGAACTCATGATGGCGCCATATACTATTGCGCACCTCAAACTCGATATGTTAATAAATTGGTGGGGAGAACAGAAATTAGAAAAAGACCGCGATGACCGTGTACAGATATATCTGACTAACTCCCTCTCGCAAGCTGCTTTGGCAAATAAGTATCTGTTGGCAGAAATGATAGCCCGTGAGGCAAACGAGGCGAACAATATCAAACATAATACCCCCGTAATGGTTGTAGTTGGGAATCCTCCTTATTCTGGTGAAAGCACCAATACGAGTGAGTGGATTATGGGGCTTATGGAAGACTATAAGAAGGAACCTAATTCTGATAAACGCCTAAATGAAAAAAATCCGAAATGGATAAATAATGATTATTGCAAATTTATCCGTATGGCGCAGGACTATGTGGATAGAAAAGGAGAAGGTGTTGTCGCATATATAAGTGCTAATAGTTTCCTTGACAATCCAACTTTTCGTGGAATGAGATGGAGCCTCCTTAGTAGTTTCGATAAAATATATATAGTTAACTTGCACGGTAATGCGAAACCAAAACCGGAAAAATGTCCCGATGGTAGCAAAGATGAAAATGTTTTCGATATTACAGTTGGGACTTCTATTAATATATTCATTAAATCCCGAAAAAAAGCAAAGGGAGAATTGGCTAAAGTGTACTATAGTGACTTATTTGGAATTCGTGATGTTAAGTATCGTTACCTTTCTGAGCACTTATTACAGGATATTACTTTTGCAGAATTAAATCTGAGATCTCCATATTACTTCTTTATTCCGCAAGATTTAATTGGAGAGGAGGATTATAAAAAAGGATTTAAGTTGGATGAATTAATGGAACTTAATGGGACAGGTATTGTAACAAAAAGAGATGAATTATGTGTACAAATGACCTCAAAACGTGCCTTACAAGCTGCAAAAGACATTATTGAGTTACCAAAGGATGTATTTTATAAAAAATATAATATGCCAGCTGACGTGCGCGATTGGAGATACGATTGGGCGCAAAAAGACGTAATAAGAAGCGGTATAAAAATGGAATTAGTTGTTCCAATTAATTATAGGTTATTTGATACGCGATATATATACTATACTGGAGAATCAAGAGGTTTCATGGGCTGGCCTGTAGGACGTGTTATGGGGCACCTAACTAAAGGTAATAATAAAGCATTTATTTCCAAAAAAGGTTTTCCAAATGAAAATCCCCCTATTTTTGTAAGTGATACGATTTCCGATTTTCGTTATTGGTCTTGTTCTGGTATGCAAGGTGGAGACTATGTTTTCCCGCTATACCTCTATCCTTCCGAAAGCGAGTTGGGTTTCGAGACGGAACGCAAGCCTAACCTCAATGATACGATCTGGCATACTATAGAGAATTGGGTAAAATATGGGCAAGCTTTCAAACCTCTTACTGCGAGTGAGCAGAGCGGTGAATTAGGTTTTGATGCTGAACCTCAAGAACCTCATTTCCTTGCTCCGGAAGACATCTTCGATTATATTTACGGTGTGCTTCATTCGCCGCTATACCGCGAGAAATATAAAGAGTTCTTAAAAGTGGACTTCCCGCGTATTCCTTATCCTAAGAATGCCGAAGAATTTGAGCATTATAAAGAGTGCGGTCACCAACTCCGCGAACTCCACCTAATGCATGATGTACCCGAATCACCTGTGCGTTTTGACGAACCCGGAAGTTGTATGGTCGAACATATACAACCTGTTCCGAATAAGGATAATGGATATTCGTACTCTATTTATATCAACGATAGGCAATTCTTCTCTAGTGTCCCGACAGAAGCATGGGAAATGTATATTGGAGGATATCAGCCTGCGCAAAAATGGCTTAAAGACCGCAAAGGGCGTGAGTTATCGACGGAAGAAATCGAACACTACGAAAAGATAATTAGTGTTCTGGTAGAGACCAAACGCATTATGGACAAGATGGATGACCCTGCTGCGCAAGTAGCAGACCTTAAGCAAAAGGTCGCAGCCCTTGAACATCAACTCCAAGCACAGCAATCCGGCGAAGTTCACCTGCACATCGATCACTTGGATACACTCAATCTCGGAGATAACGTAGAGAATAAATTTTCGTAAAATTTCATAAACTCTTGCGTATTTCACGAAAAAGCAGTACCTTTGCGCTCGCTTTCGTCACTTACTGACGTTAAACAGAAGGACATATTTATCTATAGGCATATTCTTTACAAGCAAGTCGGCAAAACTTTATTCAACGAAAAGACATATGTCCCATATATCCATGTTTGCATGGATAGGTGGGATATCGTTGAAAGTTTGCCGACTTTGCTTGTTATCCCACTTATCCGTGCTTTTTATATCACTCACAATGAGCAACGAAGACATCAAACGCGAAATTATAGAAGCGCTTAAGAACGGGACACTGCAGCCTACTACCATTGTTCTTGGCGATAACGTACAGCACCAACATAAGATTGAAAAAGTAGAGGCCGGAGGGATCGGTATTCAAATAGTTGAAGCACCCTCTTCTGCTCTCACACGACCTCAAGAGGGCGACTATAACGCCGTGAGGGAGTATATCGAACTCCGTAAAGAGCAAGATCCCGTCTTCAAGGAGTATTGCAAATGCCACAACAGAAAACAAATCTGCGAGCGGCTATCGGATGAGTTCGGATGGCTCGTCGATGCACACCACCTCGGCGTAAACCTCAATAGAAACCGCTAATCATACTTGTACCCT
>DGVB01000022.1:6759-45919 GCA_002395805.1 Bacteroidales bacterium UBA4295
TACTTGTACCCTGCTTGTACCCTACTTGTACCCTACTTGTACCCTAAGCGACCTTTTTAGGCCGCTTTTTTTTATGTTTTTGACACCCAATTTGCATTAAGTCACAAGAAGTCACAAACAAGTCACACCTGTGACTCATCACCCCACCCAAAACCTCTACCTTTGCACCGCCTTTCGAAAATCGGAGGTGGTGCTTTTGCTTTTGCAGGCACCTGAACTTTTAACTTTTTCCCCCTCGCGGCGTAGGGGCTGAACAAGAAAGTCCTACAGGCATAGCCGGTCTTACAGCGTAGCGGTCCTGCAACGTAAGTGGTCTTACAGCCTTCAGGCGGTCTGTTTGGCAACGCCGAACATAAATGTTTTACACTTTTTTCACTTCGGTGTTTATCGCCATCTTCTTTGTAACAGGCTCGATTGCTTTCTACAGCTTTATGGAGCGCTGGAGAATGAAGGGCTTGCCCATCTCTTGGACTTGTTACCAGCATGAGATCGTTCTTGCGGCTATCGCTGCGCTGTGTTTCATCTGCGCCTGCATCCTCGGCGCTCTAATCCCTGCCGGCTATGTGTGCTAAAAAAAGGGGCTTCTCTATCATCCGCAAACCGGACATGCCGCTGTTTACCTATTGCAACAATGTCGAGGTGAAATACGTCGGCACATGCCCTGAGACGGGTATCTCCTTCTACTCCTCCACCCGCTGCACCTACGGCGTGCGCGTCTATCCCGACGAACGAATGGCAGTAGTGAATGCAATCGTTGTAAATAAAGGGTACGCTTATGTGCACGGCAAAGCGGAATATTTCGAGTTTAAAGATGCCTTTGGAAAGCATAAAGGCATCTATGCTTCTCATGCTGTTTGGATGGCTGCCGGCAATACAATCCCGGAAGGCATGACGATCGATCATATCAACGGCTGCACAACCGATAACTGCATCGAAAACCTGCGATGCATCACCAATGCGCTCAATAGCCGAGACGGGGGATTCTTGCGTAAGTTGCGCAATAAAGGCATCAACCCTATAGCCATTCAGCGGTCGTACCTGCTGCGCTATTTCGCTCGTATGGCAAAAATCAAAGAAGCGCTCACGAAGTGGAAATACAACCGCCTCACCTTCGACCAACTGCGCTCTATCCTCTATCTCCCGGCACGCGAACTGACCGACTGCCTGCAATCATTGTATAACGTCCAAATAGAGTTCTTCCTCTAAAAAATATTCATTAATCATTAATCATTATTCATTAATCAACATGAACGACATCAAGAAACTCCGCCGCCTGATGAGAGCGGCACACGCAATGCAAAAAAGTAATCCCGTCATCCTACGGGGAGTATCTATTACACAAAGCCAGGCGGTCAAGTACGCATGGTGGTTCGAGTCCTTCCGGCTCAAACTACAAAACGGCATCTACCGCTTCTCCTATTTCAAAACCGACGGATCAATCCGAGAAGCTACCGGTACGCTCAATCTCGAACTCATTCCGGAAGACCAACTCCCGAAAGACCAACTCCCGGAAGACACCTTGCCCCTTCAGGGGAAAGGACGGGAAAGGGGCTACCTCCCCGCCCCGGGTGTCTTCACTTATTACGACCTCGAGAAGAAAGCATGGAGATCCTTCCGATGTGAGAACTTTATCGGTTTTATCACGCAAGTCTAATAATATTCATTAATCATTATTCATTATGACAAAGTTACCGACCGGCTTTACAATGGACTTGGATTCAGTTCATTATATCATGTTCGAAGGTACGTATAACTTCGGAAAAGAAGCAGTGCTAGAAATCATGTGCGACGGAGCAACCGTCCGCTTATTTGGCACACAAGAACAGATAAGTGAGAGTAAGGGAATAATTTTACACAACTTAAACGAAAGGGCAGAACAATGTCAGAAAAAGTAAAAGTTTGGGGTCTTAGACCGAGCGCGTGGAAATACAAGTATATCATCGTGCGTGTGGATAAGTACGGAATGAATACATGGTCGAATTTCAGTACAAATGACTTAGAGTCCGCAGAACATGAAGTGGAATATAGCAAGACCTTAATAAACTTGCCATATACCAAAAAAGTGCTCGAAATGAAAGATGTCATCCCTGCACCGGACTTTCGAGTTGACTACCCCGATTTCCAAATCCCGAATCTGGAATGAAACTGCTATTGGACGATAAGACACACGCCGGCTGCGCGCTCAACGCTAACGAAGCATGCATCTTTGCCGCAGTACTCAAATGTACTCGCTCCGGCAAAGGATGGTACGGCAATTACCGCGAACTCGCAGCCGCGATGCCTTTCGTCATTAATCGTACTACCGTTTATCGGGCTATTCAAAAATTACTAACTTTGGGGCTTATAGAGGAACGCGAGAATAAGACATTGTTCGCTGTGCAAATTGCACAAGAGAGTGTGCAAAATGAACACGAAAGTGTGCAAAATGCACAAGAGAGTGTGCAAATTGAGCTCCCCCCTAATAACCCCCCTATTAATAATAATATGAACGAAGAAAAAAAAGAGCAGCAACGCGCGCTATGCGCACGCGATTGCGAAAAGCAGCAAAGCAGCACTTTTGAGGATTTTAAAAAGGCTTTTATAGAAGTCTCCGACATTACGACACAGGGCGGCGAAAATTGGTTCAAGTACCGCGGCGAGGCTTGCGAACAAAGATGGGCAAAGCTGTCCGAATTGCACCGGCGTGCCATTATTGCAGACTTGATACGATGCAGGGACATGCACGAAAAGCCATTCAAGGAAAATCCTTATTTCTACCTTTGTGACTTCCCAGAACCCGAACCGCAATTCCTTTCCGGGCAGGAGCAAGACGAACACCACCGGCAAGGTATTCCGCTTGTACAGGTTCGGTACAATGGTAAGTTCCTCATCTGCTCCTTACAGACCATGTTGGACTTCAACCTTGAGTTCGTTCGATATTGGTAAATAAAAGACTACGCGGCTCCCAATGCCGCATACTACGCAAACCCAAAACAATTTAAATTATTACAATTATGAAAGTTACATTTAAAGACGGTATCGAATCGCTCTCCGGTAAGAGCGGTAACATGATTTTCAAAACCTACAGACGCGGCGGCAAAATTGACACACGCGCGTATCTCAGACCGCTTGGCGGATACGAACGCTCCACTCCCGTCACGGAGAAAGAAATGGCTTGCCGCGAAAAATTCGCTGCGTTCCAGAAGTTTTGGCGCTCGCTGCCTCCCGACAATAAAATGAGATATCAGGAACTATGGGAACAGGACGGATTTACTTACCGCGGCAAGCAATACGGCACACTCCGAGGATATGTTATGGCACGCTATTATGCGCTTGACCTCCTCGCGTGATATACCTGTCGTTTACGTGGTGTTTACGTGGTGTTTACGTGTTCAGAATTAAATTATACAAACATGGAAATTATTTTAACAGATCAATGTAAGTCGCTGACCGGCTCGCTCGGTGCCGGTTTCGGATATCATATTCAACGCCGTAAGAACGGCTTCTTTTCAAAACGCAATTCCAAAGGTGATGTGCCGTTTAATGGGCATTGGTGCTTTATTAAAGCGTGCGCAGAATTAGCTTTATGCGGCACGCATATAGATGACATACTCGTCACCGCCGGGGAACTGCGTGAAGCGATAAACGAAGCCGGTTTTTTATATGGCGATAGTCTCGCAAAAGCTAAGAACGGCGAGATCTTTCATGCTTCGCAAGTAATTAACCTTGTAAACCGTTGGGGCTTATGAAAGAGAATGCAATTACCTTTGAGACCCTTTGCGCTCGGCTTGAACGAGCCATTCACGCGGACGTCGGCATGCACGGATTGAACATCCTGCTATACGGGTGGATGAAGAAGTACGGCATCATCACATATGCACATATGTCGATGAGACGGAAAAGAGACGGATGCTGCTGGCTGTCGCTCGGAGAAGCTGTTCATTTCTCGCGATATGCAGGTTACGACCTCACTCACGACTGATTTCCTTAACATGTTAACTAAAACGGAGCGGCTTTTTTGGTCGCTTCGTTTTTTTGTACTACTTTTGCACCGCAAATCAAAACACATGCAGAAACTACCCGAAAATATTATCCAACTCGTCACCGCCGCCATCCTCTCCATCGGAGGTCTGGTTATGCTCTTCTGCGGCGTCTATTTAGACCCGCTCGGAGAGTTGCACGAATCGCTCCTCATCGGCTTCGGAGAGGTCGCCACTTTCGCCGGTGCGCTGTTCGGTATAGACTACACCTACAAATTTAAAAATCGTAACACCGATGCAAGCAACATTAAACCGCCTAATGACTAAAGGGAGAGCGGTGATAGGGCGGATGACATTGCCCTTCCCGGATGGAGAGGTAGCCATCGACACCCTTGAGAACGCCGACTTTATCATCCCTGCGGGATCCTACCACCTTAAGATGACTTGGTCGCCTAAGTTCAAGAAACCGCTTCCCCAGATCATGGATGTTCCCGACCGCGACGGAATACGTATCCATATGGGCACAAAGCCCGAACACTCCACCGGATGTGTCTTGGTAGATTTTCGCGGATTGCAGTACGTAAAAGCTTTTATCAACTCTAACAACTATTACGAAGATGAAGAAACATGTTTTATTTCTATTATTGACCCTGTTGGCGCTTAGTGTCGGCGTCTGTAGTTGCAAGGCTTGGAGAACCATCTCTACTTCCGCAACTTACGTTCAGCAATCGGACTCTGCGCAGACCAAAACGACCACGACCATCTCTACCAAAACGGTAGAAGAGTATCAGGGAGTCCGCAAAAGGTAATCCCTATCTTCCCCCTTCAGGGGGATCGAGGGGGTCTATAAGTGCTAAAGGTTGAGGCACTCTAAAGAATTCGTCCATCTGCTTACTCATTTTTTCCTCCAAGCGGCCAGGAGTTATGTTGACCGCAAACGATATGGCAAAAGTTCAATGGGCAAAAGGTATTGACTACGTTTCCGGCCTTTTGTCGAGCCGTCCCAAAGCTGGTCAGCCCCACAGCTCTCACAGCAACGCGCTCTTGGCTACCCACCGGGTAGCACCCACCCAGAACCCGAACTGCACCCGCATCTACATGGTAGGCGAGTACCTCCGCTCTGGCCAGCCGACCGGCGATGAGCTGAAGGCTCGCGAGCGCTTCGCAGCCGTAGCAGCGCTGGTTAAGGCCCGCAAGGGCGACTTGTCGCAGATCTCTCAAGACCAAGAGAACTTCTTGGCGCAGAAAGATCTTGCCGGCGGCAAGAAGACCATGAAGGCGTATCTGTGGAAGGTATGCGGCGAGCAGTGGGATGCACAGCACAACGGCTAACCACCGCTGGTGCAGCGCAAAAGGAACCGCTCTCTCATACAAGAGGGCGGTTTTTTTGTTTTATTTCCTTATTATGCTTTTCTTAACTGTGCAACCAGTTCGTTGGAGATGTTATTGCCTAGCTGACGGCATACATCCTGGCTCCAGCGTTGTGCCATGTCTATACGTTGGGCGGGGTCATTGATACCTTTAAGCTTCGCATAGATGTAACCGGCGTTGAAATTATCTCCGGCTCCCACCGTACTGACCGTCTCAATCGGCGAAACAGAGTACTTCTCGCAACCTGCGGGTGAATAAAAGCGAATCATCCGTGCGCCATCTGTCAGGATTAGGGTGGAGCAGAATGGTCGTACGCGCTCGTATATAGCATCTGCATCAGTCAGGTTGTACAGATAACAGAAATCCTCCATTGATCCGCGGATGATATTCGCCAGCCGCATGTTCTCTTCGATATTCTCCATCACATGAGGTATATCGGCGATGTGCGTCTTACGGAAATTGATGTCATAATACAGCCATGCGCCCTTTTTGTGCGCTTCTTGCAGCATCGATCGCACGGCAGGACGGATAGCTGGATTGATAGCAAAGAACGAGCCGAAGAGCACGATGTCATCTGCTTGAATATGCGGTAACTTGCCATCCAAAGCTGCAGAAACGTGATCTTTATAAAAGATATACTGAGCATCGTTGTGCTCGTCTAAAAACGCTAACGTGATATGCGATTTTGTTCCTTCGTGGCGGCGGACAAACTCATCCGAGACGCCGTTCTCGCGCAGATATTGACATGTCAGGTCACCGATATGGTCATCTCCGACTTCCGTCACCATGGCACATGGCACTCCGGCGCGTCCCAGCGAAACGATACTATTAAACGCCGATCCACCCGGAATGGCTTTCTGCGGCTGGTTATCCTTGAACAAGATGTCCAAAACCGTTTCTCCGATACCAATTACTCGCTGTCTCATGGGAATATTCATTTTCGTTGTGCGCAAAAGGTGACACTAAGATACAAATTGTTATTTTCGGGAAGCATGAACCGACACATCTATCTGCTCCGCACGAGGAATCCATTCGGAATAAACCTGCGCAGCGGTCTCGGCATCATTGCGGGCGATGGAATGGAGGTAATGATAAACAGGCTCGTCTGTCTCGGTAGGCAATAAGTTCAGACGGCAGATGAGCGTATCTCCCAAGAACGTCTCTTTGAGCCAATGGATGGTCAGGCAACGGATGGCGTGTGCATCCATAAACGCCTCGTCCGCCGATTGCATGGCGATGGAGAGGTACGTGCGGTTGTTGACGTGACCGTTGAAATCAAGATTAATAGGATTGACGCGGTGCTCGATCTGCTGTAGCGGCGTGCCATCCGTCGGAAAACGGCGTTTCTTATGGGTCTCGGAGGTCATCTCCGGCAGAACGGGTATCTGCGGCTGAAAAGGCGTCATCGGCGCAAGACGATGGGCATCGGTATCCAGTAACGTCCAACAGCCGTAACCATGCGCCACCTCTACCCCATCCGACCGACGCACGCGGAACTCGGCATAAAGCCGCAGCACGCCCACTTCACTGTTCCAGACGGTCACATCGATGTCATCCGACCAGAGAGCGGTCTGTTCTTCAAACCACGCGTTAAACTCCGTGATAACCCAGATGCGGTTCTGTTTAATGATATCGAATGCCGCCAGACGCAGGCATGCCATATAGCGTGCCCAGCAATCCTGATAATAAAGCAGGACAGCGTTCGGCGTCATCCGGTAACGCGTGTCCATATCCGCTGCTGTAAGCGAATAACGATGGGTGTATTGGTTCATTTTACCTCTTCCCAGTCAATGTCGGTTACTTCGCGGAGACGGTCATGCAGCTTGACAAAGCGTTTCTCCACTTTGTTAACCACTGCTACTTTGACCCAGTTGCCAATACCGTCAAGGATTATACCCAGACCGACAATCCAAGCAATCGTCTCTGCGCTCACATTCGGGTTCACGAGGCAGTACACGCCGAAGCATGCTGCCAATACGCCGAAGCAGCATACAATCCACCAACGGCGGAATCCGACGCGCTTGAAATCAAACGAACTGATGGCAAGGTTGATACCTTCGAAGAGAAGCCAGAAAGCGAAGATGAACGGTAGCGCAACCATCAATGGAGCCGGATGGAAGACCATGACTGCTCCGAGGATGATTTGCAGCAAAGCCGAGAGGAACATCAGTCCGCTCATGGGGATAAACCCGCGTGTAGCCGACCATGCTGCCATCTCCGTACAACCGCCGAGGAAGAACATCAAACCAAATACCCAAGCCAGGCTTAACAATGTGGTTCCCGGGCATAGGATACACATTACGCCGAGTGCTACGAGTGCTACACCCGCAAGACACATCCAAATTTTAGTACTCGTTTTCATACGTATTGAATTTAAAAACATACTTGCGTTTTCACTCGGAGAGAGGCAATAAATGTGCCAGCCTATTTGTCTCTGCCAAAATGTCCATTTTATGCCAAATTTGTTGTTTTGGGATATGCTTGCCGGACGAATTCCCCCCCCCTTGTAGGTGCTTATATATTCCGGCCCAAGTCGTACGCCTCTTGGAGTTTGGTGTTGCCGGAAATCTCTTTCGGATCATTCACACCGCCGCAGAAAAGATGGGCTTTAAGCGAGCACTTCTCGTAACAATCGATCCATCCTTGCAAACCGCTCAAGGCAGAGACGGTCACCAACTCGCGGTCGGCATAAGTCAGGTTGTCGCGGGCGAAGATGTCTCCGAAGAGGTGCGCCTTGAGGTAATAATCCGTAGCTGGCGCAAACTCATACTCAAAAGCCTTGCCCACCAACTGCGTCTGTACGCGCGTTCCTTCTTTAAGTGCATCGTAGTCATCGCCGAGCGGACTTGCGTCCTCGCCCATCAGCACCTTGACACCTTTCGCCTGACGGTCGCCGATGACGCGTTGCAAGGTACCTAAGGCATTCAAGCTTCTCGGAAAACCCGTATAAGCATAAAGCTGCGAGAGTGCTTCCTTGATCTGGCTAACCGTCAATTCCGCCTCTAACCCGTTATGAATAGCCGACTCCAATGCCACCAAATCGCCCTTAGCCTCATCGCAAGCGATGACACTCATCCACGCCGCCTGCTCTGTTGTAAACGAAAGTTGGTTCATATTGTTTGATGTGTGATGTTTTGTTCTTACAAACTTGCCACCAGAATCTCTTTAATGTCCTTCTCGGTTAAGGGCGCGTATGCATTCTCAAGTCCCTCATTCACAGCGATATGATGTGCCATTTCGTCGAGGCGGCTGTCGTCAATTCCTACTTCGCGCAAGTGCATCGGAATGCCGATCGACTCAAAGAACGCATATGTCGCCTCAATCGCCTTATTCGCAATCGTCCACTCGTTCAGCGAAGCGTCAATACCGAACACATTCACGCCGTACTTAACGAACCGCGGCAAGGTGTGCTCATTCAGAATATGCTTCATCCACCGCGGTGTGATGATAGCCAGACCTTCGCCGTGCGTAATATCGTAGTACGCGCTCAGGGCGTGCTCAATGCCGTGACATGGCCATCCGCTCTCGCTGTTTCCGAGCGCCAGAATACCATTGCAACCGTACGTACAAGCCAGCATCATCTCTGCACGTGCCTTGTAATCCTCGGGGTTCTCAATACACTTGCGTCCGTTCGCCATGAGGCTACGCAACATCGACTCGCAGAAACCGTCATTCAGTAGCGTCGCGTCCTCCACGAAATACTGCTCCATCGTGTGGTTCATCGCGTCCGCAATACCCGCCGCAGTCTGTTTCCGGCTGACCGAGAACGTATATGTCGGATCCAAGAACGAAACGGCAGGGAACAAGTGCCGATCCAAATAACCGATCTTGTCATTCGTCTCCGTGCGGGAGATCACACCGCCGCAGTCGTACTCGCTTCCCGTAGCCGCTAACGTGATAATATCCACAATCGGCAGAGCAGCCTGTGCTTTCACTTTGTACGAAATGAGATCCCACGGATCGCCGTCATAACAAGCACCTGCTGCAATCGCTTTCGAGCAATCCAGCACACTTCCGCCGCCGACCGAAAGGATCACATCCACCTTATGCTCTTTGCACAACCGCACACCTTCCAATACCGAAGGATCATATTTCGGATTCGGCTGAATACCGCTCAATTCCACCACCTCAAAATCCTTCAGCGTCTCATGGACGTACTCATAAAGGCTGCCTGCTTTACCTCTGAAAGCCGGTATTTTCTTTATACTTCCTCCGCCGTAAGTCAGGAGTATTTTCTTGCCGAAAGTGCTCATCACTTTCTGCAGTTTCTCTACTACGCCTTCACCAAAAATAAGACGTGTCGGTGTCTGATAATCAAAGTTTTGCATAGCTATTATTGTTTTTATTATTTCCGCATTTACACATTTGCACATTTTCAAATTCAGTCATTTGAATTTCGGTGCAAAGGTACTACTTTTTTCTCAAATGTGCAAGAAAGTCGGGCCGAAAAAGAACTATTTTACCTTTACTCCTTGTACATTATACATTGATCCATTGTACCTTATATAGAGTTGTCCGTCGCGGAGAACCTTGGTACTTGGTCACTTTGTACATTTGGGGTGAGGTTTGTGGTTTGTCCTTTTTCAAAACGGACAGAGACATCGCCGGAACCGAGAGCAGAAGCCAAACCGGAAGGATCGTCAATCGCGCCGATGCGGGTATAGGAATACGAACTGTTGAAAGTCTCATAGAAAAGGACGACGCAGTTGTTGCCATAGAGCATCAAATCGCCGGCATGGATTGTGCCGGGCTGGTACGCGTCGGTAGGAAGAGAGGAAGACAAGTAATTGTATTTCTCATTACCGTTCAGTTCGTTCATCGTGACCATTAGGGGTAACAATGCAGCAAAGGCTTCGCCGGTTTCGGAGTCGGCGAGCGTAGCAGTAAAGGTCTTCGAGCCGACGATGATGTTAATAGGTGTTTGTGCCATAAGGGTCATTGTGCTCAGCGCAAAAACAAAGGTAAAAAAGCGTTTCATTTTCATATTTTCACATTTACACATTTTGAGTGCAAAATTACTGCTTTTAGCGGATATAGAATAACATATATTTGCCGAATAACTACCAAAAACGCAGAAAACGCAGAAAAACATCATTTTTTAGCTGCCATTTTTGCATATTTCATGGAAAATTTGTACCTTTGCATCAAATTACAGCCGTTATGAAAAAAGTCCTGAATATACGTGAGCCGAATGTGTATGCGCGGCATTTGGAGGCGGAAGTTCTACATCCGCTGATTAGTGTGGTTCATTTCGATGAATTGGAGAAGGGGGTAAGGACGAGTATGAACAGCTACGGCGTGTATGGGTTGTTTATCCAGCGGGAGTTTCCGCAGAACTTGTCTTACGGCGTGCGGCCGGTACAGGTAAGCGAATGGTCGGTTATAGCCGTAGCACCCGGACAGATAGGCGGCAGAGAGGATGACGGTAATCCGCTTTTTCTGAACGGATGGGCTGTGTTATGGTCGCCGGAGTTGATGAGCAAAACGGATCTCGAGGCGCATATCTCGGAGTATAATTTCTTCTCGTATTTCTTTACCGATTCGCTGCCTTTGGAACCGAAAGAGTGGGACGCGATTGAGATGTTGGTTGGCGGTTTGCGCGAAGAGCTACAAACGCACAAAGATAGTTCGGCACTACGGAATATAGTGGTCGGCTACCTGCGGTTGATCTTGGATTACTGCCAGCGGGCTTATTGGCGGCAGAATGCACGGATTACGGCTGACGAGCCAGATGTACTGAAACGTTTTCACGCTTTGCTGGACAAGTATTATTACGAAGGCCGGCAAGCCGAAATGGGCTTGCCGACAGTAGCTTATTGCGCATCAGAGATGGCGTATTCAGCAGGTTATTTCGGCGACTTGGTGAAACAAGCGACTGGTGCTTCCGCCAAGGAATATATCCAGTCGTACATCATCCGAATCGCGAAGAATATCCTCATGAGCGGCCGAAGCATCAGCGAAACGGCGTACATGTTGGGTTTTGATTACCCGCATCATTTCACGCGCATGTTCAAGAACAAAACCGGTATCACTCCCGGTGAGTACATGCGCGGTCACGCATCTTAATTATTTCCTCGGTGCATGAACCGAGTCGTTATGTATCAATTGAATAGCCTTCTCGATGATATCGTCTTTGTCGGAACTCGTCATCGTCATGGGAACATCCGGCAGGATGCCGTTCTCTATATCCTGTTTATCGCGGTCGTACATGCGCACGCTGGAGAATCTGACCATCCATCCGTTAGGCATCTCATAGCTCATCGGCATTCCTCCGCCGCCTCCGCTGCGACCACCTACGATACGCGCATTAGGGACATAGCGCATTATATTGACAAACATGTTTGCCGCAGAATAGGTCCGTCTGTTGCATAATATGATCACCGGCTTTCCCCATTTGCTCCCTATTAAAGATGCGTCAGAAGTGAGCGGTTCGAAATCCGAGAAGTCGTTATGCCCGGTGCCATTCTTATGCCGCCAATAGCCGATGGTTTTATTCTCCGTATAGAAAGGCGAAGAGAGGCGGTAGGCATTCGTAAGGTCGCCTCCTCCATTATTGCGCACATCGATAATCAGCCCTTCGCACTGTTCAAAGGTCTTGAAGACCCAGTAGAAATTTCCTGCCGAGAAGGAATTGGAGAAACTCGAATAATAGACATATCCCACTTTTCCATCGTCGATTATGCTATAATACAGTCCGCCAGCGACGCGGTAATTTTTCAGATAAAGAGCCTGCAGACGCGCATCAAAATTAGCCGGAAAGGTATCGAACCAGGCAGCGTTAGCAGAACGGTCGAAAGGGGCATAGAGGTTCACATGCCCGTCTCGCAACGAATCCAGCATCGCGGCGCAGAGGTCAAAAAGCGCCACCTGGTCATCTTTTTTGATCAGTGCCGCTTTAGCGACATATTCCTCACGAATAGCATCCCAATTAATGCCTTTGTCCTCTACATAGCAATAGCGTGTATCAATAATCCTCCAGAGGCCTTCGATATTGGTGACAGGGTCCGTGGAATAAGTCATTTCCTCTCCTGAATGGCAGGCGCTCAACAGACATATAGCCGCGAGTGCACCCCATATACGTATGTTCGGTTTCATAATCGTGAATTGGGTTTAAGTCGGTATTTCCAGATACATCCGATGACAAGGCTAATCTGATTGCGCGAGAAATGCTGATTTGCTGTGCCATAGTCGGTCATTTCGTGTTCAGCACCGATGCGCCAGGTAGAGTGCGGGAACTGCATATCGAGTGTCAGTTCATGAATGATCGTATGATGATTCCAATGTCCGGAACAGCGAGCATTCCCGGGCACTCCTGTCGAGATCTCGTAGTAGGACTCCCAGTATTCCGGGAGGAAATCGAGACCTATCAGATTCGTGCGGATGAGATAATTCAGTCGGTAACTGGTTTTCTTGCCGTAGAACGACCAGCTCAAGCCGCCCATCGCCATGGCATCCAGCGCGATATCGAAAGACAAGGGTTTGTTGACATTCCCGGAATGGTTACGTATTACTAAACGCCCCTCCAGATAGGGTCCCACATGCACTTTGAGCCGGTCGTCGATCCATCTCCAGCAATAGAAAGCCCCCCATCCGGCAGCCCCCTGCGCACCGCTGAAACTATTGGAACGGGCGGTAGAAGTATAATTGAAAGCAGCTATATCTACTCGTCCGACATGCCCCCAGTTCGCCAGTTTGCCGTCTCTGCCTAATTTCGTATCCTGTCGGAAAGGCTGCCACCACTCGTTTCCCAAGCCGTACTGCAAGCCGCTGTAGGCCATCGGACTAAGATACGTATCGACTTGACGAGCATAGCCGATGCGGAGCTTAAGCACATCGGTATGCTCGAGGCCGTATGTACCCTCCTGCGCGCAGATCCCCATCCCGCATATCAGACAGGAGAGGATACAGAAAAAATTTCTCACACAGCGCATTTTAATCATCAAAGAAGCCTAATTGCGAGATAGCGGTTAGCATTCGATTGACATAAGCGCTGTCGGGAATAGACCAGCGGAATCCGAGCCGGAGCAGAACAGCAGAGGTGTAACGATTATTGCGCTCAATAGCGACCGCTTTCTGTCCGTGTGTCATGTCTTGATAGGCCAAGAGGGCGGACATAAGGCTCGCCTTCTTCGGGTCCTGACTTCCTTCGAGGATCGCTTGCCGGAACTCATCTTCCTCCACGTAGCGGATGGACTTGCCTATCTTCTCAAAGCCCGCGAGAATATCGCCCAAGAGGTCGGTATGGTTATTAAAGGGCTGGAAGACATTACACTCTTTCGGCGTGGAGGCAAGCAGTACGACGGCCTTGGCGGTCTCGTTCACCGGCGAGAACTCTGCCGGCGAGTCGTATTCGTCTATCGGACAGCAGCCGAGTGTAGAGAACACTTTGAGTCGTCCCATATAGCTGTTTGTCCGGAAGTTCGCCTGGAACTCACCGTCGTAGCTACGTGCAGCGAGGTTTCCGACACGCATGATCTTAGCGTTCAGCCCATGTCTCGCAACTGCATCGAGGATGACGCGTTCGGCGAGGAACTTCGACCGCATATAGCGGTTATCGAGGAACTGGCCGAAGTAGAGGACGCGTTCCGTCAGTTCGGGCACGGCCTTGCCGTCCCCGCGCTCTAGCCATATCTCTCCTACCGAAGTAGTAGATATATGTACGAGTCGAGCGCCGGTCTTGAGGCAGAACTCCACGCACCGCTCAGCACCGCCGATGTTGACTTGCTCAATATCATCGGTTTTGGAGAAATGCTTCACGTTCGCCGCGCAGTTGAAAACGGTGTCTATCAGACCGTCCTTCGGACTGACAGAAGACAGACCGCTAACGCTGACAGAGATATCACTTGTGACATCGCCGTTGACGACGAAGAGGCGGGTGCCGAAGAGTTCATCAAAACGTCTGTCGAAATAATAGAAGAGCAGGTTACGGAGACGTCGTTGCGCATCTTGCCGGTCTTTTCCGCGAACAAGACAAGTGACGGTCTTGGGAGCAGCCCCCCAGCCCCCTGAAGGGGGAGTAGAAGTCATGAGTTGGATGAGTTCATAGAGCACATGGATGCCGAGATACCCGGTAGCTCCGGTAAGCAGCACATTGCCTAACTCCTGACGCTCTCCGCGAAGGAAGGTATTGAGGTTATTGCGCTGGAGAATGGCATCGATGCCGGTATAATCAAACAGACCGTCCTCCGGACTGACAGAAGACAGACCGCCCTCCGGGCTGACAGAGATGTCACCGGAGAGGAACTGCGCCAGAAGACGAGGTGTCGGGTGTGTGAATATATCGCCATAGGCGACATGTTTGCCGGCTTTATCCGCTTCGATGATGACGCGGGTGACCATGAGGGAGGTACCGCCGAGTTCAAAGAAGTTATCCGTAGCACCTATCTTGTCCTGGTTGAGGATGGAGGCGAAGATGTCGCAGAAGAGTTTCTCATCGTCGTTAGCCGGTGCTACGTAGTCGCGGTCCGTGTCCGTCAACTGCGGAGCCGGCAGCGCACGTTTGTTCACTTTCTGGTTCTGGTTCAGCGGGATGAGGTCGATCTGCATGGTCGAAGCCGGCACCATGTAGGGTGGTTTGCGATCACGGATGAAGGCATTGAGTGCCTGGATATCGATCTTGGTGTCGCTGACGATATAAGCGGCGATGAACTTACCGCCGTTCGGATAGTCAAAGGCCTGCACAGTAGCGTCCTTGATACCCGGGTACTCACGAATGACCGCCTCGACCTCTTTGAGTTCGATACGGAAGCCGCGAATCTTGACTTGTCCGTCTTGACGTCCGACAAACTGAATATTGCCGTCTGCCAAATACCGCACGACATCTCCTGTTCTGTAGCAGTGAAGACCATTCCAGTCGATATAGGTCTCGGCGGTTTTGTCGGGACGATTGAGGTAACCACGGCTGACTTGCGGACCGGAGACGAGCAGTTCGCCTGTTGCGCCTACGGGCACACGGTGCAAGTCTTTATCAACGATAAAGAGCCGGAAGTTATCCAGGGGTTTTCCGATAGGGATGTTCTTCTCCTGCTCATGTATCGGGTAGGTCGTTGTGAAGATGGTACACTCAGTCGGACCGTAGGCATTATGGAGCTGATAGTTAGCCGGTGGCGCGATAGTAGCGAGTTTTTCTCCTCCAACGGAGAGGTGACGGAGAGAGTGGTTGTCGCAGTTCTGCGCAAACTGATACCCCACTTGAGTCGTCATGAACGAATGGGTGATGCCTTCAGCTTCGAAGTAATGGTTCAGATCCGGCAGGTTCAAACGTATATCCTCGCCGATGATATAAACGGATGCTCCGCAGGTGAGTGCCGGATACATATCCATCATGTTGGCATCGAAGCCATAGGACGCGTACGCCGCCACTTTGTCCCCGGCATGGAGATCATAATAGCGATGGTACCAATGACAGAACGCTACAAGGTTGCGGTGCTCCAGTTGGCAGCCTTTGGGCACGCCGGTGGAGCCGGAGGTATAAAGGAGGATGAATAAATCCGAGGGGGAAGCCTCACCCCAACCCTCCCCTGAAGGGAAGGGAGTTTTGACTTCTGCTAACTCTTTCGTCAGGAGAACCGGGCCTTCGTATTCGTTGACGATGGGACGGAGGTCTTCATCGGCAATGAGGAGTGCAGCGTTCGCATCCTTCATCATGAAGTTCAGTCGCTCAGCCGGATAAGAAGGGTCGAGCGGCTGATAAGCGCAACCGGCTTTGAGGGCAGCCAACGAAGCGACCACCATCCATTCGGAGCGGTTGATGAGGATAGAAACGACTTTCTCTTTTGTGTCGTTTCCGATGACCTCTATGATCCGCGCAGCAATAGCGTCCGTCCGTTCGTCCACCTCTTTATAGGTAAGGCGGACGTCGTGATAGACGACGGCGAGGTTATCGGGTGTGTTAGCCGCCTGCTGACGGAAGAGGGAAACGATAGTCTGTGTGTCGTCATAAGGCACCTCAGTGAGATTGAACGAATCGAGCACAGCCGTCTGCGCTTCGTTGAGAAGCGAGATAGCCCGCAGGGGAGCGGTGGTGGAAGAAGCAAAAGCCTGCACAGCATTCGCCACCGACTGCGCAAGGTTCATGATCAGCGCTTCGCTATACCATCCGTTATCGTACTCGACGGCGATAGACGGCACACCGTCCATCGGCATGATATAGAACGCAATCTTGAATTTCGGTACGTTCTGTTCCATAGTCTCGTCGGCGAAGACGGGTTTACCGAAGACGGAGTAGTTGCTCAGCACACCCATCTGGTACGCGAACATGATCTCTGCCTTGAGGTCATAATCCGCCGCTATACGCGCAAATGGATAGTCCTCGTGGGCGAGCGTCTGCTCGAAGGCGTCGGCATTCTCTTTAATGAAGTCCTCTACGGTCTGGTTCGCTATTTTTGTAGTCAGCGCAAGGGTGTTGACGAACATACCCATGGTGTTGTTGACACGGAGGTTGCTTCGTCCGTTGGAGATGGTGGTGATGCAGACGTCATCTGTGTCGGCGAACCGCGCCAGCGAATAATAGACGGCGCTGAGGAGCACCGCCGCCGGTGTCACGCCTAATTGGGATGCGTATTTCTCCGCCGTAGCCATGTCGAACGGTACGCACACGCGTCCGTTCTCGCCTTGCGGCAGGGCGTTCGTCAGGTCGGGCTGGATCTCAGTAACGCTCTCTATACCGGTGAGACGCTCGGCGAAGAAAGCCTCAGCGGCTTTGAAGTCCTCGCCTTCCTGAGCAGCTTTTTGCTCCACCACGAACTGCGGGTAAGAGCACATCTCGGGTTCAATTTCCTTACCTTCGAGCAGGTCACATATCTCATGGATGAAGAGATCGTAGGACGCACCGTCGCAAACGAGGTGGTGAATATCGCTCAGCAGATAGAGGTTCTTCTCCGTGCGCACAATGACGAAGCGGAAGAGCAGGTCTTTCTGTAGATTGAAGGGCTGTACGAACTCATGCTTGAAGGCCTCCATCTGTGCCTCATCGAGTGCTTTCTCGGGCACGTCGATGTGGGCTTCGTTCATCTGCTCGGTATCGATGGTCTGGATGACGTCGGTTTCTTGGGTTGCGAAATGCACGAATAGTTCAGAGTGGTTGAGCACCGCCTTGCGCACGGCTTGACGGAGTGCTCCGGTCTCCACTTCCAACGGCATCTGAATACAGATCGGCACGTTATAAAGCGTCGAAGTCGGATTCTTCATGCACTCGAAATAGACGCCCATTTGAGCAAAAGAGAGAGGCACCCCCTCCCCGACCCTCCCCTCAAAGGAGGGAGATGAGTTCACCGCCTTTTCTCCTCCCCTTGTGGGGAGGTCGGGAGGGGTTATTATCATCGCTTTTAATATCTCATTCTCGATGGCTTGGAGGGTGATGCCTTTGGTCATCTGTTTGGCATCGAGTTGGACGCCGAAACGCTTGTATATCCGGGTCGCTAACTTGATAGCGGCAATGGAGGAGAGCCCCATATAACGCAGGTCGGTCGTGATGCCGAACTCTTCCATGTTGACAATCTTCGCAATGATGTCATGCAGTTCCTGTTCCAGCACATTGAGCGGTGCTGCCTCCTTTGTACTTTGTACTTCGTTACTTTGTACCTTCGGCTCGGGCTTCGGCAGGGCCCGTTTATCCACTTTCTGGTTCGGGTTGAGGGGTATAGCGTCTATCTGCATCGTCACAGCAGGCACCATATAGGGCGGTTTGCTGTCAGCGATGAAGGCATTGAGTTCGTCGATGTTGATAGTCTCGTCGCTGACGACGTAGGCAGCGATGAACTTACCGCCGTCGGGGTAGTCGAAGGCTTGCACGGTAGCATCCTTAATGCCAGTGAACTCGCGGATGATCGCTTCGACTTCTTTGAGTTCGATACGGAAGCCGCGGATCTTGACCTGTCCGTCGCGTCTGCCCACAAACTCGATATTGCCGTCCTCGCGGTAGTGCACGATGTCGCCGGTCTTATAGCATCGTAAGCCGTTCCATTCGACAAAGACTTCTGCCGTCTTCTCGGGTTGGTTGAGATAGCCGAGCGACACCTGCGGTCCGGCTACGTAGAGTTCACCGTCCGTACCGGTAGGTGCTTCCTTACTGTCCTGTCCGACGACGATGAGTTGCGTACCGTTCGTATTGGCTTTGCCGATGGGGATATTGGGTTCGTTTTGGGTCACGAAGAAACTGCTGACATAGACCGTACACTCCGTCGGACCGTAGCAGTTCATCAACTTGTACGAAGGCGGATCGAGACTGATCAGTTTCTCTCCGCCCGTTCCGAGCCACTGCAAGCCCGGGATATCGGGATAGTTGAGCACCAGCTGCGTCGCCATCTGGGTGGTCATGAAGCAATGGGTGATGTGTTCGTCCTGGATATATCGGTTGAGTCCCTCCAGATCAAAACGGATGTCATCTCCTACGATACAAATGGCTGCACCGGACTTGACGCAGCACCAGAGATCCATCTGGAACGCATCGAAGCCATAACCGGCGTACGTAGCGTACTTGCTTTGTGGGGTCAGTCCGATAGCAGGAATGTGAAAATCAAGGAAAGCCAGGATGTTCGCTTCGCTGAGCATGACGCCCTTGGGAATACCGGTCGTACCGGAGGTATAGAGCAGCACGAAAGCGTCGTTCCCATCGTACTTGGCGGCATCTTCCCGCATGTAGTTCAGTCGCTCTTCGGGATAAGAGCCATCGAGCGGCATGGCGGTCAGACCTGCTTTGGCGATAGCGAGAGGTACGAGCACCATTTGTTCATTACGCGGCACGATGAATGCAGCCACTTTGCTGCCGCAGCGGGTGACGTACTGCGGATCGAGGGTGTCCGACAGACGGTCTGCCTCCGCGAAAGTGATGCGTTTGTCTCCGGCGATGCAGAAGATGTCATTCGGCCGCTCAGCGATGTGTTTTTTGAAGTATTCGACTAAGTGTTCCATATTATTCTATCGTAAAAAGGTTATGAAAACCGCTCATGCGGAAGATGTCGCTCACGTCCTCGTTGAGGTGGGTGATGCGGAGAGAACCGCCTTTGGCCTCGGACTCGCGCTTGAGCTGCATGAAAAACCGCAAGCCGGCAGAAGAGATATACTCCAGCTGCTCACAATCGATCTCCAGCGCTTTGTCGGCTATAGCCAACACTTGGTTCAGGTCCTCTACTTGGGTTGTGGTAACTGTCGTGTCGAGTTCGCCGATCAGGCAAACACGTGTCTCTTGGTCATTCGGAATAATGTTGATTTTCATATTGCTTTTAATTTAATTACGAATTACGAATTTAATTTCTTAACGAGCGTGAGGATATTCTCCCCTTTTTTCCGTTCGTAGTGTATCTGATCGACGATCTGGCGGATGAGATGAATTCCCAGACCTCCTATCTGCCGTTCGTCGGTCGCTTTTTCATTCGGCACATGCTCCGTGGGATCAAAAGCGATGCCGTTATCCGTCAGCTGAAGAACAATTGTGAATTGTGAATTGTAAATTGTTAATTCCAACTCGGTCGCCTGCGAGTAATGGAGGACATTCACGATCGCTTCTTCGGCTGCCACTTCAAGTTTCTTGAGGGCTTTTTTCTCCATCCCGATGCACATACCGAACGTATGGATAGCCTTCCGCATCACCGGCCATTGGTCTTCGCGGCATGGCACTCTCATTGTCACCGGCAGGACGGGACCGGTCTTGCGGATGGTCATCAGGGTGATGTCGTCCGTAGGTTCCGCCTTCCCCATGAAGGCTTCAATAGCGCCGCGGGGGTCGTCATGACTCGCCACTATGTCCGCCCACCGTTTAAGGCCCAACATCTCCCGCTCGCTGTTTCGCGCTTCCGTCACACCGTCCGTATACAGGACAAGCGTCTCTCCTTCACCGATCATGCAGCCCTCTTCGACATACGAATAGCCGCCGTCAAAACCCAACGGGATATTCGGCTCCATCTGAATGCTGACAGCGGACTCCTGACGTCGGATCAGCGGCGTGCAGTGACCGGCGTTACAGTAAATCAATTCGCCCGTAGGGATATACAGACATCCGATAAAAGCCGTGACGAAAGTCATGGAAGGGTTATTCTCGCTGAGAACGGCATTCATCTCTTCCATGATCTCTCGCGGGGAGTTAGCCCTGACTCCCGCTGCGCGGAAGAGGTTGACGGCGGCACTCATGAAGATAGCAGCCGGCACACCTTTCCCGCTCACATCGCCGATGATGAACCATAACTCATCGCCCTCACGGTGAAAATCGAATAGGTCACCTCCCACTTCGCGCATCGGCATCAGGAGTGTATGCAGTTCGATATCCCCTTTTCCTTGCGCTTTCTGCTTCTCTTTCTCGTCCTTCAGGATGCCCATCTGGATATCATGGGCGATCTGCAGCTCGTGCGACAACACCTCTTTCTCCGTTTCCAGCCGGGCGTTCCTGCGCTCGTCGCGAGCCAGACGGCGAATCAACAGACCTACCACGAAGATGCCTAATACAAACACACTCAGGGGCAATAAGATCCCCCATCGGAGCGAGCGCAGGATATGACGCTTGGGAACGGCTGTGACCATCTTGATGTTGATAGGCTGCAGCATCTTGCGGGAAACAATCCACGCCCCGTCATTGAACCCCTCCGAAGGAGCTCCGTCGCTGGCTGCCAACAGAGTTCCGTTGGAACTATAGAGCATAAACACTGCCTCTTTGAACGGCTTGAAATGCTCTAACATCTTGTGAATCCAGTCCAGACTGAAATCGATACCGATGACGCAAATCAGATTGCCCTCTCCGTCTCGTAATGCCTTCGAATAGGTGTAGATCGGTTCGTCGAAATTCTCATCCCGGTACGGCGTGCTCCAATACCCCTCCGTACTCCGGGCGGCACCTTTGTACCACTCCCGTTCAAAATAGTCATGCGCCGCATCGCCGTGGGTATAGGATACTATACTGTCCCCCGTACGATAGGAGTTGAGACAAAACCACTTGCCCTTTTCCGGATAGTAATACGGAGGAAAAGCGACATAACTGGAATAGAAATTGCTAAAACGGTTGATGATCTCGCCGGTCTCTTCAAATAACCGCTCCGGCTCTCCCTGACAGCGCTTCACCGCTTCTTCCAACTGTGAACGGGCTTCTAACGCATCGTATAACTCAAACAGCAGCTTCTCCTGCGCGATCTGCATCTCCAGATCCATCTTCTCCTGCAGCTGGATCCGAGCCCGGCTGTAAGAGACATACGTATGAACACCCATTCCTAAAATCAGGAAAAGAGCCGCTAAGATATGTACGTAGGTGTAGCGTTTCATTTGTTTTTCAGTAGATTCTGCGTGCAAATTTACTGCTTTTTTTTCAAATATGCAAACGGTGATTACAAAATTCACAATTTTTTCACTTTTATGCATAATTATTTGCATAAATGCAAAAAAATGCGTACCTTTGCGGGCTAATTTGAAAATTAACGCATAAAAATACAAACACTATGAGTAAAGTTACAGTAGTAGGCGCAGGTAATGTAGGTGCTACGTGCGCGAACGTATTGGCCGTAAATGAGGTAGCCAATGAAGTGTGTCTGATCGACATCAAAGAGGGTTTTGCAGAGGGCAAAGCCATGGATATCATGCAAACAGCCCAGCTGATGGGCTTCGACACCGTAGTGACCGGTGTGACCAATGACTACAGCAAGACAAGCGGTTCTGACGTAGTGATCATCACTTCCGGTCTGCCCCGCAAACCGGGTATGACGCGTGAAGAGCTGATCGGCGTGAACGCAGGTATCGTGAAATCTGTTTGCGACCAGGTGCTCAACTATAGCCCGAATGCGATCCTCGTTGTTGTTTCTAACCCGATGGATACGATGGCTTATCTGACGCTGCACGCACTGGGTCTGCCGCGCAACCGCGTGATCGGTATGGGTGGCGCGCTCGACAGCGCACGTCTGAAATACTTCCTCAGCCAGGCGCTGAAGTGCAATGCGAACGACGTGGACGGTTTCGTAATCGGCGGGCACGGCGACACGACCATGATCCCTCTGACGAGCTACACGACTTACAAAGGTATCAACGTATCCGAGTTCCTCTCCGCTGAAGAGCTGGAGAACGTCGTTAAGAGCACGATGGTAGGCGGTGCTACGCTGACCGGTCTGCTCGGCACCTCCGCATGGATGGCTCCGGGTGCAGCTGCTGCTTCGGTGGCTGAAGCTATCATCAAGGACCAGAAGAAGATGATCCCTTGCTCCGCTGCCCTCGAAGGCGAATACGGCATGAAGGACATCACCATCGGTGTACCTTGTATCATCGGCAAGAACGGTATTGAGAAGATTCTGGAGCTGAACATCAGCGAAGCAGAGCGCGCCAAACTGCACGAGAGCGAAGCTGCCGTTCGTAAGACAACCGCAATCCTCAAAGAACTGAATGTTCTTTAATGAATAATTAACAATGAATAATGAATGTTTCGCTGTAGAGTGAATAACCCGAAACGAGATATTCATTAATCATTAATCATTAAACTACATGGATTTATTCGAAAAATGCGACCATTTTGAGACCCTCAAACTGGCGCGCAAATTACAAGTCTATCCGTACTTCCACGAGTTGGAGAGCCGTCAAGCCCCTGTGGTGAAGATGGAGAACCACCGTGTCATCATGCTGGGTTCGAATAACTACCTCGGTTTCACAGAGAACGAGGCGGTTATCAAAGCCGGTCATGAGGCGCTGGACAAATACGGTACAGGCGTCTCCGGCAGCCGTTTTCTCAACGGTACCCTGGATCTGCACCTGCAGCTGGAGAAAGAGTTGGCGGAATTCACGGGGTACGAAGAGTGTATGACCGTTTCGACGGGCTTCCAGACCAACCTCGCTATCATCTCCGCTATCTGCGGCAAGGACGACTATATCCTCAATGACCGCGAGAACCATGCTTCTATCTACGATGCCTGCCGTCTGAGTTTCGCGAAAGTACTGCGCTATCGCCATTCGGACATGCAGGATCTGGAGCGGCAACTCAAGTCCATCCCGGAGAACGCAGGCAAACTGATTGTCACGGACGGAGTATTCTCCATGCGCGGCGACATCTGCAAACTGCCGGAGATATGTGCGCTGGCGGAGAAATATAATGCCCGCGTGATGGTGGACGATGCGCACGGTTTCGGTGTGCTCGGTCCCGGTGGCCGCGGTACTGCGGCGCATTTCGGTCTGACGGACAAAGTGGACATCACCATGCTCACTTTCTCCAAGTCGCTGGCGTCCATCGGCGGATGTATGCTGACGAGTCACAGGGTGGCGGACTGGTTGAGACACGTGTCCAGGCCTTTCATCTTCTCCGCTGCTATCACCCCCTGCTCGACTGCTACGGCACTCGAGGCGCTGCATCAGTTGATCCTCGATCCCGAGCGGCCGACACGACTGATGAATATCGCCCATTATTTCCAGAAAAGCCTTCTCGCCGCAGGCGTCAAGATCATTGAAGCACCGACACCGATCGTGCCGATCTTCACCTACAAGACGCTCGACACGCTCTATTTCGGCAAGAAGATGTTTGAGGAAGGCGTATATGTCAACCCGGTTATCGCACCGGCTTGTGTGGAAGGCGAGTGTCTCTTGCGCACGACCCTGATGGCAACCCATACGGAGCCCGTCATCGACGAAGCAACAGAGATCATCGCGCGCGTATTGAGAGAAGGAGCACCGGAAGGCCTCGCCTATTAATCATTATTCATTATTCATTAAGTGAATACTTTAGTTATCTCCGGCGGTAGTTCCGGTATAGGAAAAGCAACAGCCTCGCTCTTCGCAGAGCGGGGCTGGCGTGTCTTTGAACTGAGCAGACACGGGGCGGCAATTGACAATGCACAATGCACAATGCACAATGCACAATGCGCAGGCGAAGTCGTGCATATCTTTTGTGATGTATGCGATGAGGAGAGTTGCAGAAAGGCGGTTGCGGAAGTGATGCAGCAGACGGATCATATAGACGTCGTCATCTCCAATGCCGGTTTCGGTATCTCCGGACCGGTGGAGTTCACCGCTATCCAAGATGCGGAGCACCAGATGGATGTCAACTTCATGGGAACTGTGCGATTCACGCAGGCTGTGCTGCCTCAGTTGCGTGCGCAGGGGTACGGACGGATCATCTACACCTCCTCCGTCGCCGCCCAACTGCCTGTTCCTTATCAGGCGTTCTACTCCGCCTCCAAGGCGGCTATCAATGCGCTGGCGCTGGCGATAGCGAACGAAGTGAAGGGGTTCGGTATCTCGGTGAGTGTACTCATGCCGGGCGACGTCAGCACCGGGTTCACAGACGCGAGAGAGAAGAGCATGGCAGGTGAAGCAATCTATCGCTCTGCGCACAAGGCGGTCGCCAATATGGAGCAAGACGAACGCGCGGGCATGGCGCCGGAGCAGATGGCGAGACTCTTCTATCATATCGCTACATGCCGCAGCCCGCGGCCGCAGTATATCGGCGGGTTCCAATACAGGGTTCTCTGCCTGCTCGACCGCCTGCTGCCCAAACGCTTCGTCAACTGGGTCGAATATAAGTTATACAGTTAAATCATCCCATGCATATTCGTATTATTTCTCCGTCCGGGGCAATAGACCCGACGTATATCGATCAAGCTTCTGCGCGCCTGCGCGCGTGGGGATATAAAGTGAGCGAGGGCGCTCACGCGCGCGATAGATGGGGGCGTTTTGCCGGCAAAGACGAAGACAGACTGCAGGATCTCGTGGAGGCTATCAAGGACGAGACGGTGGATTGCATCCTCTGTTCGCGCGGCGGTTACGGTCTGCAGCGCATCATCGACCGTGTGCCTTTTATCCCGAGGGAGAAAACCATCATCGGTTTTAGCGACATCACCGCCCTGCATAACAAAGCAGCGGTCTGCGGTACGGCATCGCTGCATAGTATCATGTGCAAACATATTGCTACGCTGCCTGAAGAGAGCGAACCGATCATGATGTTACGGAAAGCTCTGGCGGGCGAAGGTCTGGAATACCGCATCCCGGCTCATCCGCTGAACCGTTTGGGCGAGGTGACCGCTCCTATCATAGGGGGCAACCTGTCGGTTCTTCACGGTCTGGAGTGCACTTTCTACGGCTATTCCTTCGCTATCAAACAGATGGTGAACAGGCATATCATGGACATCGAGGCAGACGAGTTTGCTAACCCTATTCTCTTGATTGAAGACATCGGCGAGCGTCACTACCATATCGACCGGATGATGCGGCACCTGAAGATGGAAGGAGCGCTGGTCAATCTCAGCGGTCTGATTGTAGGTCAGTTCACCGACTGCGAGGACGATCCGGGGATGAACGAGACGGTCTATGAGACAATAAAAGAGGCAGTTGCCGAATACAACTACCCCGTTCTTTTCAATGCACCTTTCGGTCATGTGGAGCACAACCTGCCATTATGGCTCAGTCGTCCGACCCGGATGACTGTTTCGTCCGAGGGTGCGGTGCTCCGTACTTGACCCTGATGGGTTCATCCGGCACAGGCACGCCATAGAGCGCGCGGATCTCCGGTTCGGGCTCTCTGACCTCTACCGGAGGTGTACTCTCCTCCTCTTGCGGCTGGTTCTCAGCCGCTTTTTTTTGCACATGGCATCCCGCCAGAAGGAGACTTAATGCGCCCAGCAGGGCGTTGATACGGAATAAGAATTTCTTGCTCATAGTATAGTAACCCGTCCGTCCACGGTAGCTCGGAGTGTATCTTGTCTCTGTGCGGCTTGTATATACAGGTCGCGTATCAGTAGCTGGCTGTCCCAGTATTTCGTATACCTTGTCAGCGCGGTCATATGGTCGGCTCCGCCGGTCATGTAGTCGCTGGTAGCGAGGGTGTAGTTCTTGTTCGGCACCACCGGGTTGCCGCCGACGGTGAGGTCGGCGAGCTGTCCGTCCACGGCGGTCATACGCAAGCCTGCGAGGCCCTGCGCGCCGTAGGAGACGATGGAGTCGCATAGCTCAATCAGGTTCTCTCCGGTAAGAGTGATGACCACCAGATGGTTCTCAAACGGCATGATGGTGTATATCTGACCGAACGTAAGGTCACCGGGCAGCCATTCGCCGCGCACGGAGCCCATATTGACGAAAGCGCCATCGACCCGCCCGGGGTACACCTGTTTGGCAGCTTCCCAGAGGGCGTCGGTGAGCCAGTTCAGCAGCGGGCACTCGGGTGCACCTACCCAGAACGTGTCGGGCACGTATCCCACTCTGACGTTCATCTCGCGGTCCACCACCTCTTTGTATGGCGCGAGGCGGGCGAGGTAACCGGTGTCCTGAATGGCATCGAGCCCTTCGTCCACCTTGATTGCTTCGGTGCGCACACCGGTCACTTGTCTCTGTCCTTCCGGCTTCGTGCATGCCGCCAGACAGACCGCAAGGATAATCCATATTAAATATTCATTATTCATTAATCATTATTCATTAATCATTAATCATTAATCATTGCTTTCGCTGTTTGCGCGGCGAGGCGGGCGTTATTGAGTACCAACTGTATGTTGGAGGCGAGGCTGTCGCCGCCGGTCAGGTCTTTCACTTTGGCGAGCAGAAAAGGAGTACACTGCTTGCCATGTATGCCGGCATCGTCCATCTCGCGGAGTGCTTGTTCGATAGCGCGGTCAATGATTTCCTTGGGCATCGAGAACTCCTCGGGAATAGGGTTAGTGACGAGCATCCCGCCCTTTAGTCCGCAGTCTATCTTGGCCTTGAAGGCAGCCGCCAGTTCCTCCGGTGTGTCGATGCGGTAGTCCACGCCGAAACCGCTGTGTCGGGTGTAGAACGCCGGCAGTTCGTCGGTCTGATATCCGATGACGGGCACGCCTTTGGTCTCCAGGTACTCGAGTGTGAGCCCGAGATCCAGGATAGACTTGGCACCGGCGCAGATGACCATGACGGGTGTCTGCGCCAGTTCCTCGAGATCGGCGGAGATGTCGAATGTCTGCTGCGCGCCTCGGTGCACGCCTCCGATGCCGCCGGTAGCGAAGACCCTTATGCCTGCCATGGCGGCGATGATCATGGTGGTCGTCACGGTGGTAGCTCCGTCGGCCTTGCGGGCGATGAGCACGGGCAGGTCTCTCCGCGACGCTTTGGTCACAGCGAGCCCTTTCTTACCGAGGTATTCGATCTCCTCCGGCGTGCATCCGGCTTTCAGTTTGCCTCCGATGATAGCGATAGTGGCGGGCACGGCTCCGTTCTCACGGATGGTCTGCTCCACCCTGAGCGCCGTCTGCACGTTCTGCGGGTACGGCATGCCGTGAGAGATGATAGTGGACTCCAGCGCCACTACCGGTTTGCCGGCCTCCAGCGCCGCCTTCACTTCCGACGATATGGAAAGATATTTATTCATTCGTAATTCGTAATTCGTAATTATAACAATATATTAGCAATATCATTGTTCACCGCCTTGGTGCTCATGAGTGTCGCTCTGGCAGCCATGAGTCCGTACTGTGCGGTCTGTGGGAAATCGATCCCTTTGGCGTGTGCATAGACGACGCCGGCAAGGAAAGCGTCCCCTGCGCCGGTGGTGTTGACTATCTCTCCCGGCAGGGCGGGGAAGAGATATTCCTCGGCGGCGGTGCGGCAATAGACGCCTTCTCCGGAGAGGGTGATATAGACATGCGCCACATCGAGGTTGATGAGTGCCTGCGCGGCCTCGGCATAGGTAGCCGTCTCGGTGACGGCGAGCGCCTCTTTGAGGTTCAGTTTGAGGGTATGGAGATACGGCAGTTTGGCTTTGCGCAGGGCGTTCACTACGCGGTGCGCCTTGGTTGTACTGACGCCGTCGATGAACAGGGGAGCGGTGCTGTTCTCCATCAGCCACCGGATAGCGTCCTCGCCTATGTTGGTGTCCGCTACGATAAAGTCGGAGGAATTGATCTCCCCGCTCCTTTTGGCGAGCCACTCGGGGGTAATCAGCCGGATGGCGTCGGTGTCAGCCACGGCAGCTATCATCTCGCCGCCATGATTATTGATGCAAAGATAGATACCGGATCGCAGGTCTCTGACGCGGTCGGATAGATGTACGTCAATGCCCTGCTGCTTGCAGTAGTCGCGGAGCAATCCGCCGAACAGATCCTCGCCGAAGATAGTCAGCAGCTGCGTGCGTGCGCCGAGGAGGGTAAGGTTATGCGCAATATTCCTCGCTACTCCTCCGTATCCGACCTCTATATGTCCGGGGTTCGAGTCCGCGGCAATGAACGCATCCGCCAGCGTAGCGGACATATCCATATTCGCGCCTCCGATAACAGAAATGAGTGTCTCCATGGATTCCATCAATTTTGCGATGCAAAGGTACTACAAATTTTTGAAATGTGCAAGATTTTAAGCGAAAAAATCGTCTGTGCTTGTACAAGGGAGTTTTTTCGGTTAAAAGATTGACGTTTGCACAATAGTGCGAACGTACTTTCGGGGGAATGCAAAGCAGGCGGAGTCCGAAGGTACAACAAAAATTGCACATACGCAAATTTTTTCTATATAAAAATGCGCATTTTAATGCATTTTCTGCCACTCGATCGGGGTTTTATAGGGGTTTTGTACTGGTTTTGTGCTGATTTTAAGGAACAGAAAGTAGTGACAGATGACAGCAGTGACAGTACTTTCTATAATCTTATATAAAAAATATCTTTCTCGCGTGGGGATATATATAGATTTGCTGTCACCGGTGTCACCTGTCACTCGTCCTTATCGTAGTATTGCGCACAAAAAAACCGCCCTCATGAATGAGAGAGCGGTTCCGATTAACGTTGGTTGGTATTACCACGGGTCGTCGGTTCCGACACCCGTGTTGAGTTTACCGGCACCTGAGCCACCTGCGGCAGCACTGCCGGCGAGTATGATTGACTCCAATACAATGTGCGTAATTTGCACTTCAGGTTGATTATAAAGCTTTTTCATAATAATTCTCCTTAAACTTTAAATGTTAAACATTACTTTACAATCTGACCTTGCGCGTTGTAACGCACGCCGTTTTTGATAATTACAAGTTGACCGTTCTCGATGCGTTTCTCGCTCTTAAGGGTCTCGCTCGCATTTCCAATGCCTGTAGCGGCATTCTCCCCATTGAAGACGAAACGCAGACGTTTCGGAGCAGGAGCACTACCGCTGACGGTGATATAAGCTTTGTGCGCAGGGATCGTACCGCTGAACTGATAGAAACCTACACCGGTTACGCTGTTGTCAGTCGAGTGTCCGCTCAGTACGTAGCAGTTAGGCTGAGCTGCCGTAGCTTCATCCACACCTTGGAGTTGGTTAGCTGCCAAGTCGAATGTTACTGCAACTCCATCAGACGGAGTAAGCGAGAACAAACCTGTCGGGGACTGAAGAATAACAGCTGTGTTAGCAGGGATTACCTCATCCTTTTCGGCAATCTCGGTCATAATCATATTTGTGCCATCAATCTTAGCCACAAATGCCTTTGTACCATTGTTCGGCAGGGCATATTTATACGATCCATCGAAGAAGGTTGAATAATAGAGACCAGTATTGTCAGGATCCTGCTTAGCGATAATATCAACTCCCGGGGTAATCGTAATAGACTTGATGATTGCCTTTGGATCTGTATCTTTGGTTGCAGCCGGAGCACGTTTCGGAGCAGGCCCCATAGTAGTCCGCCAGAGATAAACCAATACTGCGGACACCTCATCTACATCGTAGTTCAACTCTGCAATACCCATGGTCGGTTGAGTAATAGTAGCCGTTCCTCCGTTACGGATGAGTACTCTGAGTTCATAACCTTCTACCGTCTGGCATTCAATCTTAATCTTACCTCTACCTGCGGCTACATTGAAGGTAGTAGCACCCGGCAGAAGATCATTCCATTCTTTCTTTCCTGTAGCCATTGAATCTAATGCCAATTGCAGGTTCTCTGCAGAAACGACAGATTTAATCTCTAATTGGTTTTCTGCAGAGTTAAAGAGATCATCAGCCGTTTTACTGAAAGACAAATTAGCGTTACCTTCCGGATCAAGCTCCATGGTCGTCTCTACGCAATAGGATACAGGAGTTAGGTACGGCATGATAGTTACCGGAATCTTGATTGTCTGGCGATAAGGCCAGTAGCGGAAGTCTTCCTTGTTCCCATTCGGATTATCAAAATGGGAGAATCTGTAATACTCATATACGATTGTATCCAAACCGGCTGCGTGAGGATAGAACTGCACATGGTTTATTTCCTCATTAGGTTTCCAGCACGATTTATGGGTAGTAGTAGCAGTAGCGACCATTTGATACGACATTTCATTACCGTCATCGCGAACTACATCCAGAGCTATTCTGTCACCTTCCGTCATTGTCAAATTGGCATATGTTGTATGGTCTAGGCCCTCTACATGACACGCAGCCATCGGGTTAGTATTCATAATGTACTCGTACTCAAACGAAGCCTGAGAGGAGGCATACGTCTCGTCGCCAGCAAAAGAAACCGTGATAACCGCCTTACCATAATCGTTCTGCACAAATTGTATGGTGCGGTATATATGCTCCTCATCTATAAAATTAGACAAACTAACAGCAACAACACTCTCGTCCGAAGAGGTGATGGTCAGCGACTTTTCACTTATTGTATTTAACAATTCGCTCTCTCGCAGGTAAACATTAGGAAGAGTATAAGAAACACCAAACGAACCAAGATCCGTATCCACTATAGTGAATTTTCCATCATAATAATTTCCCCCCCCGTAGATAACAACAGAAGTTGCAGTTTTATTTTCATCACCAGGCTCATCTCCCGGCTCATCGCCAGGTTCTTCTCCACTTTCGTCAGCAAAGGTAAATACGATAGAAGTAATGTCGCTAATATATATGTTATCTGAAGAACTATCCAAAATTACAGACGATGAAGTCTCTGAGTCTTGATTCGGATTAGGATTAGGCCACTTCAGTTGTTTGGTTTCGGGATCCCAATACCAACCAGCCAAATAGTAGTAGTCATATGGATAGTCAGGACTAATTTGGATAACAATGCTCTCGAACTTTCCTAATCCGGTAGAGAATTCGAGTGTTGCCCCATTTCTCAAATCAATACTTGTATTGTCGTTATATTTTTTAAAATTCGCATAAGAACCATCTGTTCCTGCAGAAATTGCAGAAATAGTTGCGACTACACCATCGTGATCAGCAGTTGTAGTACCACTATAAGTGCCTATATTGCCGAAGTTTTTACATTCAAAGAGTTCATTGAGTTCAAAGGTTGCAAGATACTCTGCATCCCATGTGACTGGATCATGCGTGGAAGAAGGTGTCGGATCATCAGGATCAGCCTGCTCTGATAAGTCACCCACAAAGGTCACATTGACACCCTCATTATTTTCATTATAAGTTGTATTACCCCATTTAGAGTTATAGGTACTCAGATAACTACTCAAGACATGACAGGTTGTTGTATGATCATCATTGAAATCATTACACAAATCATCATTCCATGTCAAGTTGTCCGGGTTTGCATAGCAATACACGTCAGCAACGCTCAGGCAACTTAAGAAGGCATCACTGCCTATATTGGTTACGCTTGCAGGGATGATAACATCAATTATTTTCCAGCAGCCACTAAAAACTTCTGCCCCGATTTCCGTCACGCTCTCAGCAATCACAAGATGCTCAAAGTCACCCTTGTACTGATAATTAGAACCGCTCGGATTGCTCTTGATAGTCAGAGTTTTGGTCTCTCCATCCCATTCGTCGCCTGACGCTAGCCATTCCGGATCTTGGGCAAACATGCTAACGCTGAGTAGCATAGCAATGAGTAAAGTAATTGTTTTTTTCATAAAATTAAATTTTTGTTAGTATTAATAGAATAATTATTGCTTGTTATTTTTCTTTTCAGGCGTACGCGCGGGCGCGCTATTGGCTGAAGCAGAAGAGAGCAACTCCTTTATCAACTCCTTCGTAAACTCTTTTGCTTCCTCATGGCGGCGTTGCGATACAGAAGAAGTGTCTTTTGCAGATTGTTTGTCGTTTTTCTTTGTTTCCATGCCCACAAAAATGGAACAAAAAAGCACCCGATTGAATTCGGGTGCAAAAGTAGTGTAAATTTCCGAAATCGCTTTTGCAAAAGCGGACAATTATTTTACATTATCGGACAAACTGACTAATTTATCATTTTTCCGCGGTTTAAACGGTAGTCTGAAGGGGACATTCCGACGTTTTGAGTGAAGGTTCTGGTGAACGAACTATGGTCCTCAAACCCGCAGCAGTTTCCTACTTCCACAATGGGTACATCCAGATCCTGCAGCAGCATGATTCGCGCCTGCTCCAGCTGGATGCGCATCATATAGCGCTTCGCTCCTTCACCCGTCAAATACTTCACCCGGCGGTTCAGCGTCTTCGGAGACATGCACATCTTGTCGGCTACCTGCGTCACTGTTACCGTCTGATGGTTCATCATCTTGGTCACCGCCAGAATCAGTTTCTTGAGGAACTGCTTGTCCTCGGAGGTCAGATATTCCTCTTTCTCTTCCGCCACCGGGGTCTCCGGTGCAGGCGCAGGAGAGCGACGCGCTTCGTTCAACTCCGTCATCATACTGCTCAGCTGCTCGTTGATCTTGCTTTGACGCCTCCGAAGCCATACTAACGCTATCGCTATTCCGATAAGTGCTGCCAGACCTACTGCCACACCTGAGCCTATCAGCCTGTGATTGCGGCGAGCCAGCGACTCTTTCTCTTTCTCCAACTCATCCCTGCCGAACTCCGCATTGAATCGCGCTAACTGCTCTGCCGTAGCATGCGAATAGAGCGAATCCTTGAGCAGATGATACCGCTCCAGATGAACCCTCGCTGCCTCAGGGTTGGATTTATACAGTATCTCGTATATCGCGCGCTGCGCGTACGCCTCATTATATGGATTACCTATGCGCCTGCATATGTCTATCGCTTCGCTCAGGTACTCCACCGCTTCGTCCTGACGACCCAGACCGCTCGCAGCCTGACCGCGTTTGTTCAGCGCTATCGCCAGCGATAACTGATCTCCCGTCTCGCGGAAATAAGGCTCCACCTCCGCCAGTATTCGCTCCGCTTCGCCATACCGTTTCAACCCGACGAGAATGGACGCTTTCTGGGTCTGGCGAACCGCCATCTTGTATTGATTGCCGGTAGTAGCCTCTACCATGCATGCACTGTCTGCGTAGAGCAATGCCCGCTCCTGATGCTCCAGACGGTTCTCTATCTCGCTCGCCATGCCGTATATCACAGCCATACGGGAGGGGTTGTTTGCCTGCTTGGCATAACCGATAGCGCGGAGAATATATCCCTCCGCCTCCTCCGGATTGCCTGCCGCCAGCAGTGTACCGGCGATCGTGTTCAGCGATGAACTGATGCGGTCCGGATCCCCGCTTTGGCTGTCTAACTGATAGCAACGCCGCATATAATGCAGCGCCTCGTCGTATTTGGACTGACGCATATACGCCAAACCTAACATCGCTAAATTATCCGAAATTGATTTCTCGTCCGCATACTCCATCAACTCCAGCGCACGCAGCAGATTTTTCTCCGCGCGCACGTAATCCTGCTCGGCGTAATACCATTCGCCCGCCCAATACCATACCAGCGCTTTCATCGTATCCAGCGGAGTAGCCGCGGTAAAAACCACCGGCTCGTCCATGAACTCCTCCTTATCCATGTAGGCGAAAAATTCACGGGCGGTCGTCAAACCCGGCTTCTGGTCAAATCGGGACAGCAAGGTATCTATCGGCTCAGCCGTCTTCTGCACGGACGCCATGGCCGGCAATACAACGGCTAACAGTATAATAAGACGGAAAAGTTTCTTGATCGTATTAGGACTTCTCATGGTTATTATATAAGGAATACTCGCTTTTAAAATTCAAAACCTTTGCGGCTGCAAATTTACTGCTTTTTTCGGACATATGCAAGATTTTAGCCGAAAAAATAATCGATTTGCACAGCAAAGAGAAGATTTCTCGAAATCGTCTGTACTTGTGCAAGGGAGTTTTTTCGATTAAAAGATTGACGTTAGCACAAAAATACTGAGAAAATACTGAGAAAGTACTGATAAAGTACTGGTCAAGTCCTTAAATAGAGCAATTTTTGCTATAAAAACAAAGAAGGATGTCTCCCGACATCCCAATCTTTTTACTTAACCTTAAATCTAATACCATGAAAAACACGGTGCAAAAGTACTGCTTTTTGGTGAACTGACCAAATATTTGGCAAAAAAAATGTTATAAAACATAAAAATGCAAACTTGGCTTTGCATTTTTAGTGAATTACGAATGACGAATGACGAATTACGCAATATTCATTATTCATTATTCATTTTTCATCTAATAAATCGGGTCTTTTCCGGCGTGTGTGCTCGAGGGATTGCTCATAGAGCCATTCTTCTATCTTCGCCTGGTGTCCGGATAGGAGAATATCGGGCACTCTCCATCCTTTATACTCCGCTGGTCGTGTATAGACGCCAGGTTCGAGCAGTCCGTCCTGGAAAGAGTCATTGAGTGCGGACTCGACATCTCCGAGCGCGCCGGGCAGGAGTCGTACGATAGCGTCGGTCATCATAGCAGCGGGCATCTCACCACCGGTGAGGACGAAATCTCCGATGGAGAACTCTCGTGTGATGAGATGATCTCGCACGCGCTGGTCCACGCCCTTGTAATGGCCGCAGAGGATGATGATATTCTGTTTGAGTGACAGTTCGTTCGCTGCTTTCTGGTCGAAGCGTTCACCGTCAGGTGCGGTGAAGATGATCTCGTCGTAGTGTCGTTCGGCAGTCAGATGTGCGATGCATCGGTCGATGGGTTCGATCTGCAGCACCATGCCGGCACCGAAGCCGAAGGCATAGTCGTCCACCTTACGGTGTTTATCGAGTGTCCAGTCCCGCAGGTTATGGACATAGATCTCGCAGAGGCCTTTATCCTTTGCACGCTGGATAATAGAGTGGTTCAGCGGCGAGTCCAAGAGTTCAGGACAGCAGGTTATGATATCGATTCTCACTTTATTAATGAATAATGATTAATGATTAATGAATATTTTAGTTATTGATATGGGATTTGGAAGTTTTTATTATAGAGATTAATAATTTTAATATCTCTACACTATCTGTATGCACAGATTTAAAACTTTCATCTGTTATAAAACCAGAATCGTGTAATAACTCTAGCCAATAAATAGTTTCATTCGTCTCTTTCAGTGCTATACTCAATTTACTGACGAAATCCTGTTTACTTTGTGCATATGTAGCTTCCCTGCAATTGGCTCCTATGGACGTTCCTGAACGTAGGAGTTGTTTGGACAACACATATTCATTTTTATCTGCGAGGTACTTATACGCTTTTATTATTCGCAGAGCAAAGGAGTATGTTTTTTCCTCCAATATTCCTAAATTATATATCTTAGGCTTCACAATATTCATTATTCTTATTTCGCTTCGCTCAAACGATTAATGCTGCGCAATATTCATTATTCATTATTCATTAATCATTATTATGGAACGGGGTCGTAGCCGGAGCCGCCCCAGGGATGGCAGCGGAGGATACGCTTGATACCCAGCCAGGTACCTTTGAAGATACCGTATTTGAGCACCGCCTCCACCATATACTGGCTGCAGGTAGGTGTATATCGGCAGGAGGGAGGCGTCAGCGGAGAAATGAACACCCGGTAGAAATAAACGGGCAATAAAAACAACTTGCGCACAATTATTTTCCACTTATTTTCTTCAGTGCCTTGCATACGGCTTTCTCAATAACGGCATAGGGCTGCCGCTCCTTGTCAATATAATTGAATGCGATCTGATAATGCTCCGTTCCCAGCAAACTTTGATTTAACCGGTAGGCTTCGCGCATGAGGCGTCGCAAATGATTGCGGTCGACAGCATGTTTGAAGAGCGATTTGGGTGCCCAGACGAGGACTTGAGATGAGGGGGGGAGATCAGGTATCCTCTGCCAGGTGACCCGGAGCGGCCAGGCCACAAAGCGATGACCCGATTTATACAATGCAGTGATGCGTTCTTGGCCACAGAGCTTGCTATGTTTGGGAAAGGAGTTCAACGATTAATGCTTCGCAATATTCATTATTCTTATTTCGCTTCGCTCAAACGATTAATGCTTCGCAATATTCATTATTCATTATTCATTATTCTTTCTCGAGGTAGTCGGCGATGGCCATGGGGAGTGAGGCGAAGGTTTTGCCGGGTCCGGCCTCTATATCCACGCGGAAGCCCGCTTCGTCCAGTGCGCGGATCGTTCCTTCTCCGAAAGCGGCGATGAGCGTCTTGCCCTGTTTCCAGTTCGGGAAGTTCTCGCAGAGCGATGTTACTCCTGCAGGCGTGAAGAGTCCGATGAGGTCATAGTCAAAGGGTTTGTCCTTCGGCCAAGGCGTAGAGACGGTGCGGTACATGATAGCAGGTTTGACCTCGATACCGTTCTCGGCGAACATATTGATCAGGTCGTCGGTGTGTATATCGGAGAGCACCATGAGGTATTTCTCATTGGGGCGTCGGTGCATCGCAGGCAGCAGGTCGGCGAAGTTATTGCCGGTTTCGGGGAAGAAGACCTTGCGTTTGCGATAGTTGATAAACTTCTGGAGATAGAGCCCCACCTGTTCGGAGTTGCAGTAATAATGCATGGTATCCGGCACATTGAGTCGCATCTCCTCGCAGAGTCGGAAATAATGCTCAGCGCCCAGACGCGAGTTGAGGATCACTGCCGTATAGTCCAGCGGATTGATGCGCTGCTTGCGGAACTCGCTGGCACTCAGTCCCTCCACATGGATGAACTGGTAGAAGTCACACTCGACCCCGTATTGCGCCTCCAGACGGCTGTAGGGATTATGCTCAGTAGTAGGGCGGGGTTGAGAGAAAATAATTTTCTTGATCATATGATAGCTATCGTTTTTGCAGATAAAACAGTTATTCCTGCCATAGGCAGCAACTCAAGTGTTGCCATATACAGGAGCAAGTACAGCACCGCCATCGGGGAGCGGACGAACTGGCGTGCAGAGCGGTATAGCCAGAGCAGGAAGAAGAGTCCCGCCACAGAGCCTACCATCCATCGGTAAGCCGGTTCGGAGTCGATACGCAGGAAGATGAGCAGGAGCACATACATCACTACGCTCGCCAGGGTCAGGATATTGGCATAATGCTCATTGGCATCGCCGAAAAGCCGGGTTATTTGGAACGTATAGTCCAGCAGTCTGTTGCATAGCATCTTCAGGAGCATGACTCCGATTATGATGCCTAAGACGGCAGCGTACGCTGCGAACGAGAAGCCCTCTGAAGCGAAACAGAGACATATCGCCATGGCGAAGGTGCCGAAGCGGAAGAGGGTGATGAACAATTGCGCCAGGGTATTGGTAGGAGCATCCTTGTACGCCCTCTCCGAATGGACGGTGAGGGAGGTGAGGGTCTGTGTGATGACGCCGCGCTGGATCCATTCGCTGAGCACCGCCAGCAGGAGCAGCACCAGCATCGTCCATCCGCACCAGGGTGCGGTGAGCGGAGAGATAATATGGTTATAAGCCGTCAGCATCACTATTCATTATTCATTATTCTTATTTCGCTTCGCTCAAACGATTAATGCTGCGCAATATTCATTATTCATTATTCATTAATCATTGTTCTGTCCACAGATACAGTTTGTCTCCCCGTCGGATGAGTCGGTCGGTTTTGATTGCGAAACAGCGTCCCTGCTCGACGCGCGTGGTAGGTTGTCCTTGCTCGTCATGCATGTCATGCGCGACACACTCGTAGACGCCGGTTGTCTCGCCGGTGATGAGCAGTTCCTGTCCTTCCTCTATCGCCGGAACAGCCTCGACGACGAACTCCGCCACACTCAGGTTCTTGAAGAAATTGGTGCATTTGGCGGCATAGACTTTCTTCCGCGTCGCTTTGTTGCCGTACGCGTAGGTCCATTCGCCGAGCCGCTGCCCCAGGTAATAGCCGTCCCAGAACCCTCTGTTGAAGACGCGGCTGAGCCGTTCGTTCCACTCCTCTATCTTCGGTTCGATGAGTGCCGCATCGCTGTACTCTCCTCGCTGCCATGCTTCCACCGCTTCGCGGTAACAGCGCACGACGGTAGATACATACTCGGCCCCTCGCGCACGGCCTTCGATCTTCAGCACCCGCACGCCGGCATCCAGCATCTTGTTCAGGAAATGAATAGTCTTCAGGTCTTTCGGGGACATGATATACTGGTTATCTATATCCAGTTCCAGATCGGAAGACTTGTCTTTGACGGTATATCCCCGGCGGCACACCTGTACGCAGGCGCCGCGGTTAGCCGATAGGCCGTAGTTATTGAGCGAGAGGTAGCACTTACCGCTCACCGCCATGCACAGCGCGCCATGGCAGAACATCTCGATGCGTATCGGTTCGCCACTACGGCCGCATATATGTTGCTCTTGTATATCGCGGTAGATGGCCGCGACCTGCTCCATATTCAGTTCGCGAGCCAGCACGACCACGTCGGCAAACTGCGCATAGAAGCGCAGCGCCTCGGTGTTGGCGATATTCAGTTGGGTAGAGAGATGCACCTCTTGTCCGATCGTATTGGCATACTGCATCACCGCGATGTCGCTGGCGATCACCGCGTCCACGCCTACGGCGTGCGCTTTGTCCACTATCTCGTGCATCAGCGGCAGATCCTCCGGATACATGACGGTATTGACGGTCAGGTAGGTCTTCACCCCCGCTTCGCGGCAGGTGGCTACGATCTGCGCCATGTCGTCCGTCGTAAAATTGACCGAGCTGCGTGCGCGCATGTTGAGGTGCTCTATACCGAAATAGACGGAGGTAGCCCCGGCTTGTATCGCCGCAGCCAGACTCTCCCAGCACCCGACAGGAGCCATTATTTCGATATGGGCATGCTCTCTATTCATTATTCTTATTTCGCTTCGCTCAAACGATTAATGCTTCGCCATATTCATTATTCATTATTCATTATTCTTTCTCGAGG
>DGVB01000004.1 GCA_002395805.1 Bacteroidales bacterium UBA4295
ATCCGCGACCTGTACCAGCGCCAGACAAGATTGCAGGTGCTGAGCAAAGGCGGCGACCTGGAGATAGAAGGCGAGATAGTGGGATACGACGTCAGCCAGGGCGCTATCGCCGCCAACAGCTACGCATCGGAGGGCAAACTGACCATCCGGGTAACCGTCCATTTTACGAATAATATCTACCCCGAAGAGTCCTTCGACAAGACATACAGCGCTTCGCAGACTTATGACGCCAGCCAGCTGCTGTCGGATGTGCAGGATCAGCTATGCAATATCATTATCACCGAGATCTCGGAGAATATATACAATGATACGGTAGCGAAGTGGTAGTTGAAAGTTGAAAGTTGAAAGTTTAAAGTTGAAAGTTTAAAGTTTAAAGTTTAGAGTTTAAAGTTTAGAGTTTAAAGTTTAGAGAAAATGAGATACTTTAGAATTTTAGCAGCACTGCTGGTTGCGATAGGCAGCGCGAGTTGCGTGACGCAGAAACAGTTGACGTACCTGCGCGGGGTAGATGCCTCTACGGCGGATTCGCTGAATGCGAATTTCCACCCGCAGACAGAAGCGATCATCCGCAACGGCGATGCACTGACGATTTATGTATCCGCATTGGATGCAGAAGCCGTAGTGCCGTATAATCTGCCGACCGTCGTCTATGCGATACCCGGTACCAACCAGCTTCAGACCACTCCGGCAATGCAATACTATATCGTAGATGAAGCGGGGAATATTGAGTTTCCGGTGCTGGGCTCTATTCATGTAGCGGGTCTGAAACGCAGCGAAGTGGCTCAACTGATCAAGACGAAACTGGAGCAGCAGGTGATGAATCCGCTGGTGCAGGTATCTCTGATCAATGCGCATGTGTCGGTTCTGGGCGAGGTGAACAGACCCGGTCAGGTGCATATGACATCCGGCCGGATTACTATTCTGGATGCCCTGGCTGCAGCCGGCGACATGACGCCGTACGGCAAACGGGACAATGTGCTGATTACCCGCGAAGTGGACGGCAAAATAGAGATGGCGCGTGTGGACCTACGCAGCGCAGACCTGATCACTTCGCCCTATTACTACCTCCAGCAGAACGACGTAGTATATGTCTCGCCGAACAAAGTGCGGGCGATCAGCAGTACTAATTCAGGCTTGTGGGTCAGCATCGTGGGAACTGCTATAAGCGCAGCGACGATTATAGTAACGGTAGTAAAATGATAGGTATAGACATCTAGACGACTAGAATACTAGAATACTAGAAAAATATGGAAACAAGAAATAACGAAATAGACCTGCGCAAGGTACTGCGCATAGTAGCGGAGCACTGGTGGTGGTTCGCTGCGGGAGTAGCGGTATGCACGCTGCTGGGCATAGCGTATTATCTGCGCAAAGCGCCGAAATGGACAACAGACGCCACTATAGTTCTTCGTCAGAAAGATGGAGCGGGTACCTCCATAGACGCCCTGTCGATGTTAGGCCTCTCCAGCAATACGGCTGCGGAAGACGAGGTGGTCGTTCTCTCTTCGCGCGGATTGCTTTATCAGGCTATCGATGCGCTCAATCTATGGGAGGCGAATTCCAAACGCGGAGGATTACGATGGGAAGGCGAGTTCCGCAATCCGGCATTGACGATTGACTATCTGTCGCTGACCGAAGATGCGCAGATAAAACCGTTTGTGGTCAAAGTGAAGGCGACGAAGAAGGGCTACAAGGTGAAAACAAAAATGGGCTTCTTCCATCGCTCCACTACCCGCGTAGCGGATTTGAGCAGCCCGATAGAGACCGGCGTGGGAACAATCCTGATTCATGCCAACCGTCCGCTGAGCGCCGACACCACGTACCGTGTCGCACACGCAAGACGCGAACTCGTAGTAGCAGGGTACCAGAAAGATATCACCGTAGCGCTGCATAAAAAAGAATCGAATATCATCACCCTGTCCACCAAATCGGCTCTGCCGGAGCGCGACAAAGCACTGCTGCACCAGATCATCGAGCAATACAACCTCAACGCGATAGTGGACAAGAATATGCTGGCTACCAATACCGCAGCGTTTATCGACGAGCGGCTGTCCATCATCACCAAAGAGTTGGGAGAAGCGGAGGAAGCCGTTTCGGATTACAAACAGCAGAATAACATCGCCGATATAAGCACTCAGGCGAACCTGTTTTTGCATGCCAGCAGCGCTGAGCAGCGCGCGATGGCGGAGATAGAGACCCAGCTGAGCCTGGTGGAATATATCGATGAGTTCCTGCGCGACGATACCAAGCGCAACAGTCTGATACCGTCCAATATAGGCCTGTCGGATGCATCGCTGGCGAGCGGGTTGACAGAGTATAACGCGCTGCAATTGCAACGGATGCGAATCCTGCGTACGGCTACGGAGGACAACCCGGTGATCGAGCAGATGAACGCGCAGTTGGCGTCCATGCGGGAGAATATCATCGAGACGATCGGCTCCGTTCGCGAGAGCCTGAAGATCCGCCAGCGAAGCCTGCAGGCGCAGGATACCAAATTCAACCGTCAGATCAAGAATGCGCCGGAGCAGGAACGCGAATATGTGCGCGTAGTGCGCCAACAGCAAATCAAGGAGCGACTCTATGTCTATCTCTATGAGAAACGCGAAGAGAATGCGCTGATGCTGGCCGCTACCGCTATGCCGGCGAAGATACTCGATATGCCGCAACGCGACGTGAGAAGCCAAAGTCCCAAACTGTCCAAACTGCTGATACTCTGTATCTTGCTGGGACTTGTCTTTCCGGCGGTATTATTGTACCTGATCGTGCTCTTCAATGACACGATAGACGACGCGAAAGAGTTTGAGCAGCGGATCAATGCACCGATGTTGGGCCAGTTGGTACAAAACAGCCGCAATGCGCATATAGCGATCCATGAAGGCGAGTCCACCGTTTCGGCCGAACTATTCCGTCTGATCCGTACCAACCTGCGCTTCATCCTTCCGGCTGAGGCTAAGAATCCGGTGATTCTCGTCACCAGTGGCATCAACGGAGACGGCAAATCATACGTGTCCAGCAACACGGCTTTGTCGCTGGCTATTCTGGGCAAGAAAGTGGTGCTGGTGGGTCTGGACATCCGCAAACCGATGCTGGCGAATTATTTCGGGCTGAGAGACAAAGGGCGTCTGACCGACTACCTGGCAGAACCGGAGGTGACGATAGACGATATCATCGTACCGAGCGGTGAGCACCGGAATCTGGATCTGATTCCTTGCGGCACTATTCCTCCTAATCCTGCGGAACTGCTGCAGACGGAGCGGGTGGACGAATTGTTCGCCGAATTGCGCAAACGGTACGACTATATCATCGTTGATACAGCTCCGGTAGCGCTCGTGAGCGACACGTATCATCTGGATCGGATAGCCGACATGACCATCTTCGTTTGCCGGTACAAATATACGCCGGCGGAGATGATCGACTATATCAATAATATGATAGCGCAGAAACGGATGCATAATGTAGCATGTGTGCTGAACGGAGTAAAAAGCATGCGCGCAGGCTACGGATACGGGCAGCAGCAATGATTGTTTGTGTAGCAGAGAAACCGTCGGTGGGGGCCTATATAGCGAATGTGCTGGGCGCCAAACAGCGAAAGGACGGATATTTTGAGGGGAACGGGTACCAGGTGACCTGGACCTTCGGACATCTCTGTGCGCTGCTGGATCCTCAGGAATATACGGATCAATGGAAAGCCTGGAGCCTGAGTTCGCTGCCGATGATACCGCCTCGGTTCTCCATCAAAGTGAGCGGCGACGAGGGGGTTCACAAGCAATTCAATATCATCAAATCGCTGATTGACCAAGCCGACGAGGTGATTAACTGCGGCGATGCCGGCCAAGAGGGAGAACTGATCCAGCGGTGGGTCTATCAGCAGGCGGGATGCCGCTGCCCGGTGAAACGCCTCTGGGTCAATTCGCTGACGGAAGAAGCGATCCGCGAGGGATTCAAGGCACTGAAAGACCAGACGGAATACCAGCATCTGTATGAGGCAGGACTGATGCGAGCCATCGGCGACTGGCTGCTCGGCATGAATGCTACGCGCGCCTATACTATTCGGTACGCACGCGGAAGCGGGAAAGACCGGCAAGTGCTATCCGTCGGACGCGTACAGACGCCGACGCTGGCGCTGGTGGTCAAACGGCAGGCGGAGATAGAGAATTTCAAACCCCGCACCTATTGGGAACTGAAAACCAACTACCGCGATACACTCTTCAATGCCCAGATTCCGGTAGAGGAGGACGAGTATGCCATCACCTCCGCGGAACAGGGACAAGCGCTGGTGGACAGCATCAAAGACGAGCCGTTTGTGATTACCTCTGTGGAGAAGAAGAAGGGTCTGGAGTTCGCTCCCAAGCTATATGATCTGACTTCGCTGCAGGTCGATTGCAACAAGAAATACGGCTTCTCCGCCGAGCAGACACTGCAACTGATCCAGTCGCTGTATGAGAAACGCGTGACGACGTATCCGCGTGTGGATACCACTTATCTGAGCGATGACCTGTATCCCAAAGTGCCGGGCACGTTAGCCGGGATAAAAGATTATTTCCCCGCAGTGGCACCGCTGCTGGGCCTGAAAGCCGACGGCAAAAAAGGAGCGGGTTCGCTGCCCAAATCCAAGAAGGTTTTTGATAACAAGAAAGTGACAGACCACCATGCCATCATCCCTACCGGGCAAAGACCGGATGCCTTGACGGCAGAGGAGAAAAAGGTATATGATCTGGTGGCGCTGCATTTTATCGCGGCCTTCTATCCCGAATGCGAAGTCAGCAATACGACCGTACTGGCGAAGGCGGGCGAGATTGATTTTAAGGTTACCGGACGCGAAGTACTCAAACCCGGATGGAGGACTGTCTTCGACAAGGGACAAGAGGACAATGTACAAAATACAAAGGAAACCTCCGATGATGCCGAGAATTCCGATAATCCTGAGGAAAACAAGTCTCTGCCGGCGTTTGTGAAAGGCGAGAGCGGGGCGCACGAACCGCTGTTGAAAGAGAAAACGACCACACCGCCCAAATATTATACGGAGGCAACGCTGCTTCGTGCTATGGAAACAGCAGGCAAGACGGTGGAAAACGATGAATTGCGCGAAGCGATGAAAGAGAACGGTATAGGCCGTCCTTCTACCCGAGCCGCCATCATTGAGAAACTCTACCAGCGCAAGTATATCGTCAAACAAGGCAAATCGCTTCGAGCTACCGAGACCGGTATCAACCTGATCCATACCATCGTCTCTCCTCTGCTGAAATCGGCTGAACTGACCGGCCTATGGGAGAAAAAACTCCGCGAGATTGAGCGCGGCGAATATACGGCGCAGGATTTCCTGTCGGAACTGAAGGAGATGACATCCGGCGTAGTGCGGGATGTGAAAACCAATAAGGCCGGTATGTTATGTCCCGTTTGCCGACAAGGGCTCATCATTCGCGGCAATACGCAGTATGGATGTTCCAGATGGCGGGAAGGATGCACCTATAGGGAACCTTTTGACAACTAAAGTTTGCAAAAAATGCATATGTGTAATAATTACGTCAATTTTTCCACAAAAGATTGACGCTTTTTGTGTACTTTTGCAACCGATTTCTCAAAACGCGCGTTACGCGCGTATAAGGGATTGAATTTTTACTAACCCAATTAAAATAATATCAACACAAACAAATTCTCTTTATGAAACTGAATTCCAGTGTGTTCCGTACCATGATGCTATCGGTCTTGCTCTTTGCGGGCATGGCTGCTGAGGCTCGTGTAATCAGCGGAACAGTAAAAGACGCAACAGGCGAGACTATTATCTCTGCCTCTGTTGTGGTGAAGGGTACCACTATCGGTACAGTGACGGATTTCGACGGTAACTATACCCTCGATGTTCCGGATGATGCCAAGGTGCTTGTTTTCTCCTACATCGGCATGAAGACGCAGGAGTTGAACATCACCGGCAATGTGATGAATGTAACGCTTTCCGAGAACAGCGAGGTGCTGGAGGAAGTGGTTGTAACCGGTTATGGTACGACTAAGAAACGCGACTTGGTGACCGCCGTTTCATCGGTTAACGCAGAGCAGCTGAAGGATATTCCTGTAGCTTCGGCAAGCGAGGCACTGCAAGGTAAACTGGCCGGTGTGTCGGTGACCACAACAGAAGGTAGCCCTGATGCAGACGTGAAGATTCGTGTCCGCGGCGGTACTTCGTTGACCCAGTCGAGCGATCCTCTCTATATCGTTGACGGATTCCAGGTAAGTTCTATCGCCGACATCTCTCCGAGCGATATCCAGTCGATGGATGTCCTGAAGGATGCTGCAGCTACCGCTATTTACGGTGCGCAGGGTGCCAACGGTGTTATTATCATCACTACCAAAGATGCGGACAATAATGCCGAAGACAAGATGCAGTTGCATTTCGATTATTCCGGCTATATGGGATGGAAGCAGATGGCGAAGAAATACGATATGCTGAATGTAGATGATTTCGTATTGATGCAGTATGAGTACGCCCATTTCAAGGCAAAAGGCAATACCGCCAATATCCCGTCGAACTTCAACCAGTATTTCGATCCGCGATATGCTGAGACACTGGACAGAGACCAGGTGATGTCTATTCCGGAGATCCAGGACTACTGGCATACCCAGAAAGTGACGGACTGGCAGGAAGAGACGTTCGGCTATCACGGACTGAATAGCAATCATAGTTTCACCGTTAGCGGCGGTAACAAAGCGGCTAACTTCTCGCTGTCTTATAATCGTATTGATGACAAGGGTATCATGTACGGTTCCAATTACGCCCGCAATAACCTGAGTTTCAAGGCTAAATTCAAACCGATCAAAGACCTGACTATCAGTTTCACTGCCCGTTATTCGAATACGAACGTGCTGGGTTCGGGTACCAATACCGCTCAAGATGCCGGTTCCAAGACCGAGAGCCGTGTGCGCAACGCCATTGCTTATTCGCCGATCGAGCTGTTTGCAAAAGACAACGTAGCCGGTTTGGATGACTATGAGTCCTTCGGTTCGCTCTATGATCCTATTACTACCATCGACCATAACTACCGCAAGAAAGTGGACGACAAATTCAACCTGCAGGGTTATGTGAGCTATAAGTTCGCGAAGATGTTCACTTGGAAGACCGAATTGGGCTATGAGGGTCGCTATCAGAAACAAGACCGCTATTACGGTCCGACCACGTATTACTCCCGTGCAGGTGACGGATTTACCTACGCCGGCGGAGCTGGTTACGGCCATATCGTAGCTACGGATGAGAAATCCAGCCGTTTCAAGAATACCAACACCCTGGAGTTTAAGAAAAAATGGGGCGAGGATCATGATCTGGGTATCTTGATCGGTGAAGAGCTGCAAATTATGAAAGGCGAGCTTCGTACCAATAACGGTTATGGCTACGATGCAAGTCTGACAGGAGACAAAGTATTCAACTATATCGGTTCTGCGAAGGCATACACTCAGAAATCGTATGTAAATCCGACGGATAATATGCTTTCGTTCTTCGCTCGCGCGAACTATATTCTGTTCAATCGGTATTATATCACCGCTACATTCCGTGCGGATGCTTCTACCCGCTTCGCGAAAGGCAACCAGTGGGGATTCTTCCCGTCTGCTGCTATCGCATGGCGTATCATCGACGAGGAATGGATGGCTCCGGCGCAAGACGTGATGTCTAATTTCAAACTCCGTCTCTCCTACGGTTCGGTAGGTAACAATAATGTGGATCTGGGATATATCCGTCCGGAATATCTGGCATCCGCTACCGCATATAGCGAAGTATTTGATACTAAGTTGGCGGATGGCGGTTCGGATGTTATCGCGGCTAACAACAAACTCAAATGGGAGACCACTATTACCCGAGACCTCGGTATTGATTTCGGTTTCTGGAACGAGCGCTTGAGCGGTACCATTGATCTCTATTGGAATACCACCAAGGACCTGATCCTGAAATACAAGATGGCTATCGGCGGTTATAACTACCAATACCGCAATATCGGTTCTACCGATAACAAGGGTGTCGAACTCTCTCTCAACGGTGTGATTCTGGACAAGCGTGCCAAGAGCCTGAGTTACGGTTTGAGCATCAATGCCAATATCTCGCATAACTATAACAAAGTGGTTGATCTGGGTGGTATGAGCGAGTATCTGGTATCGTCCTCTTGCTTCTCGTCGAACTACGACAATGTGGACTATGAGTTCAAACTCCGCCCGGGTGACAAAGTAGGTAATATCTACGGTTATCAGACCGCCGGATGGTACGGTACAGAGGATTTCGTATCGTATAACCCGAGCAATAACCGTTGGTATGCCGAGGATGGAAAGGCCATTAACACAATTATGGGTGAGGCTCGTCCGGGTATGACCAAGATCGTTGACCAGAACGGCGACGGTGTGATTAATGACGAGGACCGCATAGTATTGGGTAACACCCAGGCGGACATCCAAGGCGGTTTCGGCCTTAACTTCAATATCGGCGGTGACAAGTGGGGTAAGTTTGACCTCAGCGCACAGTTCACCTACAGTGTAGGCAATGAGGTGCTCAACCTCTCGGCGCTGGATTACGGAACGATCTTCGACAAATCCAAACTGCGTAATAATACCGCCAATGTGGCATATGGCGTACGCTATTCTCTCTTCCGCCAGGACGGTACATTCATCCCGTCTGAGCATGTAGGTGCCAGCGGAAAAGTAGAGGGCGACGACTATGCGGCTATGGCAGCAGCGTTGGCTGCAAACAACAGCGGCGCACGTTCTGCCAACCCGATCAGCGAGAATATCGCTTTGACGGATAAATATGTAGAGGATGCTTCCTATCTCCGTCTCTCGTCGCTGACATTCGGCTATTCGCTGCCTGACCGCTGGATCAGCAAAGCGTATATCAAGACGGCGCGTATCTTCTTTACGGCATCTAATCTCTTCTGCGTTACCCCGTACTCGGGAGCAGATCCTGAGGTGGATACCCGTTCGAAAATCAATCCGCTGGCTACCGGCGTTGATTTCTCGGCATTCCCAAAGAGCCGTGCGTTTAACTTTGGTATCAACCTTTCTTTCTAATCAGTCGTAATCTCGAAAATACAAAACGAATATGAAAACATTAAAGTATATAGCAATTGCGGCTACTGCAATAGCGCTGACAGGGTGCAATTTCTTCGACTCCGAGTCCCCTTCAGCTATGGATGCCGCGCAGGTGTTCTCTAATCCGAACAGCACGGAGCAAGTTATTGCCGGTGTCTATGAGCAGTTCGGGCAGGACAAATCCTTCCGTAACCGTTTGGCTTGCGGCTATCAGGGTATGAACACCGATGTGGAGCATGGTAATAAAAACTCCGGTCGTGCAGAATGGAATATATATGCCATGACACCGACCAGCGGCGACCTTTCTACCGCCAATGGTAAGGATCCATGGGGATATTTGAATTCGGCTATCGAGCGTTGTAACAATATCATCGAGGGAATTGAGCAGTACGGCGACACTACGGCTGCCAAAATGAAATACCTCTTGGGCGAGGCTTATTTCCTGCGTTCCTTCTGTTATTTCCAGATGGTACAATTATGGGGCGACGTGCCCGCTCGTTTTACCTCTATCTCGAAGGACGAAGCAGGACTCAAGACTCCTAAATCGGATCGCACGAATGTGCTTAAACAACTGCGTATCGATCTCAAAAAAGCAGCAGAGTTGATCCCCTGGTCGAGCGAGTGTCCGGGTACGGCGGCTAACTATACCGGCCGTCCGTCCAAAGGTGCTGCCTATGCGCTTCTGGCACGTGTGGATCTGACTTATGCCGGCAAAGGCGTTCGACCTGCTACATGGAAGAACGGACCTGAGTTCCTCGTTGAGGATGCTTCTCTCCGTCAGGAATTGAATACCGAGGTCATGTGGGCTTGCGCACAGATCCTCAACAATGGCAATGAGGCGGCTAAGTTCCAAACGAACTATGAGGATATATTCAAGAAAATCTGTGCGGACGAGACCAACTATTATAACTCGGAGGTATTCTTCGAACTGGCATTCGCTGACGGCAGCCGCGGACAGGTACTCCAATACAACTGTACCAAAATGGACAAGGCGGTAGGCGGACTCAAGAATAACGAAGGCGGTTCGAGCAACTCGTCTGTGACGATTGTGCCGACACTCTATTATGATTTTGAGGAGGCTGACGTCCGCCGCGACATCACCATGGCTCGCTATATCTGGGTTTACGACAACGGCTCTGAGTTCAATAGCAGTCCTGAAAATGTGGCGCTGGCGTTCCCGGAGAAGGGTATGGATGACAAGATCCTATACCAGAAAAACCAGATGGTAGGCGACTGGTATTTGAATAAATACCGCGTAGAATGGATGACCCGTAACCGTACCGGCAATGACGACGGTATTAACTTCCCGATCATCCGCTATGCAGATGTACTGTTGATGGCAGCTGAGGCTTCTATCGGTGGCATCGGAGGCGATATTCCGACCAATATGTACGGCATTGACGGCAAAGCATGTTTTGATAAGGTACGTACGCGTGCGCACGTAGGCACCAAGGAGCTCACAATGGCGAATATCCAGGAGGAGCGTAAACTGGAGTTCACCGGCGAGTATATCCGTAAATACGATCTGATGCGCTGGGGTATTCTTAAGGAGACTCTGGAAGCTGCTCACGCGCGTCTGGCTCAGATGGATAAACACGAGGGTGAGTTTGCCAATTTGCAGGATACAATCTACTTCAAGTACAAATATGTAGGCGATGAGTATAGTTACGCAGCGGGCATCAAGGGCTTCATCATTGATCCGGATTCTACGTATGGCTTCAAGAAAGGTGAGACGGGTGCTCCGGCTACCTATAGCAAAGAGAACGGCTGGGTGAAGACGGCTATCTATCTTGGTTCGTCCGGTCGTGAATTGGCTCCGGACAACTACATGCTCTTCGATCGTGAGTATCCCGAGCGTCTGAACGGACGTCAGTACTGGCCGATCTTCTCGGTGAACGTAGGACAATCCGAGGGCGCGCTCTGGAATGACTACGACTACGCTAACGCAGCAGAATAATTCCGCTCAATGAAAAATTGGAAACCTATAGCGATGTGTTGCATGCTGTCATGGTTCATGGCGGCATGTAACACACCTAATCCCCCGGAGGAAGGGACGATAGATACGAATCCGGAGCTGGTAGCAGCATGCCGGCTTATTGAGGGCGGCGGTGCTGCAGTCACAGGCGGTGACGGAGGTACTGTCTATCGTGTCAGCCGGATGGATGATGCCCTGGATCCCAATACGGGACGCCCGATGGCGGGTACACTCCGCTATGCCGTCACCCAGACCGGTGCCAGACGTGTTCTGTTCACTACTTCCGGCACGATACATCTCAATAGCGAACTGCGTATCAAAACGGGAAGTCTTACTATCGACGGTCAGTCGGCCCCGGGCGACGGTATATGTATTGCCGACTATCCTTTGGTGATCAATGCTTCCAACGTGATAGTGCGGTTTATTCGTGTCCGTTTGGGCGATGTCAGCAATACGGAGAGCGATGCCATTTCGGTGAATGAATCCAAAGGTATTGTGCTGGATCATCTCTCCTGTTCCTGGTCGGTGGACGAATGCGTCAGCTGCTATGGGAATACCGATTTTACAATGCAGTATTGCATCATTTCGGAGTCTTTAAAGAACTCCGTGCACGGCAAGGGCTCGCATGGCTACGGCGGTATATGGGGCGGCAAGAACGCTTCCTTCCATCATAACCTCTTGGCGCACCACGACAGTCGTAATCCGCGTTTCGACCATGACTATGTGGACACCAAATATGCAGGTCCTATTGACTATGTCAATAATGTAATCTATAACTGGGGCGGTAACTCTGCCTATGGTGGAGAAGGAACGAATAAAGGTGCCGGAGGACGCCATATTAATATGGTTAATAACTTTTATAAATACGGTCCGGCTACCAGCAAAAAATCACGTATCGTGAATCCTACAACCAGAGATGCAGATAATTGTGGTAAGTCACCCGGAGGAACTGTTGAACCCGGTAAGTTTTATATAATCGGCAATTATGTGTATGGTTCTTCAACGGTAACTAATGATAATTGGCAGGGTGTTGATCCTGATGAGAGTAGTAAAAAGGAACAATGCAGAGCTACTTCCCGTTGGACGGAAGGTCTGACAGCTTTGCAAAACGAACAAACAGCAGAGGCAGCCTATGAGACCGTGCTGGCCAAGGCCGGCTGCTCGCTGCACCGCGATGCAGTGGATTCACGTATAGTGGAGGAGGTAAGAAACGGTAATTTTACTTATACCGGCTCTAACGGTTCGCGAAACGGTCTCATCGATACGCAGTCGGATGTAGGAGGATGGCCGGAGTTGCAGCCCGCTGAGCGGCCTTTGGACACCGACTATGACGGAATACCCGATGAATGGGAGAACCAATTCGGGCTTAATCCCGCTGATCCGAATGACGCGAGAACGGTCACGCTCGTCACCGGACACACTAATCTGGATGTCTATCTTTGCCATTTGGTACGGAATTTGTACAAATAGTGTTGAGCAGTATTTTGGCTAATTTTGACTAAAAACAAATATTCAATGAAAAAGAGTTTTTTATCTTTGAGCGCAGCGGTCTGTATGCTTTTATCCGTGAGCACGATGGCTTTCGCGCAGAATCCCTATGACAAGTATTATACCGATCTGCCTTGTGCAGTAGAGCACGTGCAGCCTGTTGTTATCCCCGATTATACGGTAAATATCGTTGATTTCGGCGGTGTGAACGATGGCGTGACGGATAATACCGAAGCCTTTGCGAAGGCGCTTAAGCATCTTAAGAAGCAAGGCGGCGGTCACCTTCTCGTGCCCGATGGCAAATGGCTCACAGGACCGATCAAACTGATCAGCAATTTTGACCTTCATCTGGCGGATAATGCGGTTATTCTGGGTTCTACCAACAAGGAACTCTATGTTCAGAAGAATGACACCCTTCGCGACGGTTCGAAGAAATGCCACGCGCTGATCTATGGCTCCAAACTGGAGAACGTGTCCATCACCGGTCGCGGTACGATTGACGGTCAGGGTATTTATTGGCGTCCGATCAAACAAAAGAAAGTAGTGGATCCTGCTGTTGTGGCTGTGGACGGCAATGTATGGGACGATGTGCTGGCTATGGGTGGCGTCACCCGCCCGGACGGAAACAGTAAGAAATGGCTCGTGTGGTATCCTTTCAATCTCAATAAGGAATACAACGTGCCCAATATCGCCAAGGACCCGATTATTCAGGAGAAGATGCGTCCGCACCTGGTGAACATCACCGATTCGAAGAATGTGCTCGTAGAGAACGTGCATCTGCTCAACAGCCCGAAGTTCCATCTCGTGCCTACGCGCGTGCAAAACCTTATTATAGATGGCGTTAATATCCGCTGCCCGCACTGGGCGCAGAACGGTGACGCCATGGACCCGGGTAATATCCAGGTGGCGCTGATCGTCAACTGTAATATCTCCTGCGGCGACGATGGTATCTGTATGAAAGGCGGCGTGGGACAGAAAGGTGTGGATGCAGGTCCGCAGCGCGATTTCCTGATTACCAACGACACCGTTTACCGTGCGCACGGTGGCTTTGTCATCGGTTCTGAGTTCTCCGGCGGCATGCAGCGTCTGGTAGTCAAGGACTGCCGCTTCGAAGGTACGGACATCGGCTGCCGTTTCAAATCCGCTCCCGGACGTGGAGGATGGTGCGAAGATATCTATTGCTATAATATTATCATGAAGGATATACGCGAGTCTGCTTTCCTCATCTCCTCCGGATATGCCGACAAGGGCGCAGGTGTATCTGCTACGGACTCGGACGACAAGAATGCTTTCTTCCCCGACTGGTCCAATATCACCTTCCGCAATATCACCTGCATCGGCTCCAAACAGGCAGTGGATATCCAGGGTCTCAAAGGCAAACCTGTTCATAATATCCTCTTCGACCAAGTAACTATCCTCGGTAATAGAGGAGGTATTAAACTGGAATGGGCGGAGGATATCAACTTCACCAACTGCCAGATCAATCCCAAACCGATGCCTATTACGGACTATAAGAAGATCAAAAATGTCCGTTATAATGGCAAAGATCCGGACGCTGCGGAATAAAAAACGCAAAATTTCTACATTTTTCGGCAATATGTACTTGCATGTTTCCGGAAAATGTAGTACCTTTGCACTCGAAATCTATAATTAGATTTACCAGTTGACTAGTTCGACTAGATAAACTATTAGTTAACAATAAATATTAACAATTTAAAACTCAACAAACATGAAGAAAATTTTCCTCTTCGCAGCTGCCGCTATCGCAGCTATGTCAATGAACGCCGCTGTATGGGAGTTCAAAACTGACACTATCAACACTGTAGAAGCAGTTAATGCTATGGCATCGAACACTACGTTCACTCTCACGCAAAAGACTTCCAGTGACAACCAACCTTACGTAGCAGTTGATTATAAATTGGGGGGAGCTGATGCAGAGTTGTATTTTACCAATGCACCTATTGAGGTTAAGTTTACGTACAAGAACTCTGGTGACAAAACTGAGTGTCTCAAGTTGTATAATAGTTACCTCCAGATCAACCGAAAAGGTGTTATCATGACTATCTATTGTATGCCGGGCGATGACATCATTATTACTCCGAAATCCTATAGCAAGGCTTGCGAGTTCGCTGTAACAGGTGCTGACAAAACCGTAGTTGCATTCGAGAAAAATACTGAAACTCCCATTGTTCTTAAGGCTACGGATTCGGAAGTTGTGTTCGACTCTTCGGCTCCTTCAGATGCAAATGCGTACGCTCAGGCTTGCCAGTTTGTAAGCATCCAAGTTGGTGCTGCTGAGGCTATCGACAACGTTGAGGCTTCTGAGAAAGCTGTTAAGTTCTTCGAGAACGGTCAGCTCATCATCCTCAAAAACGGCGTTCGTTACAACGCTCTTGGTGTAGCTCTCTAATCAGAGAAGAAGTAATAAGAAAAAGGCTCGCAAACGCGAGCCTTTTTTATTGTTCCGCTATCTTTAACGCAGCGTTAATGCCGTCTAATGCACTACTCGTGATGCCTCCGGCATAGCCCGCTCCTTCTCCGCAAGGATACAAACCCGGTGTGCTGACAGACTGCAGTGTCTCCGGATCGCGAATAATGCGCACAGGACTGCTACTGCGGCTCTCTACACCTACAATAACCGCTTCATTCGTCAGAAAACCCGGATATTTCTTGTCAAAATCCCTGAATCCTTGCTGCAGCCTCTTGCCTATACCTGCCGGCAGCCACTGGTCCAAGCGACTCGGCACAATCCCCGGCAAATAACTGCATTTCGGCAGATCCTTGCTTGCTTTGCCTTCCACGAAATCCCGCATCCTCTGCGCCGGTGCCGCCGCTGAATTGTGAATTGTACATTGTGAATTGTGAATTGAAGCAGCTTGCTTCCAGGCAAGCCGCTCCAGCGCTTCTTGATATGCCAGCCCTTTGAGAGGATCGCTTCCCTCTATATCCTCCGGATTGATCTGAACGACCATGCCGGAATTGGCATAAGGACTGTTGCGGTGGCTCGCACTCATGCCGTTGACGACGCACATCCCTTCCGCACTGCCGGCAGGTACGATATGTCCGCCCGGACACATGCAGAATGAATACACACCCCGCCCGTCCACCTGGGTCACAAGCGAGTAGGAAGCGTTACCGACATATTCCACGTTCGTGGTATGGTACATCAGTTTATTGATTAATGCTTGCGGATGTTCGGCGCGGACGCCCATTGCAAACCCCTTGGTCTCCATGGCTACGCCTTCGGCGGCTAACATCCGATACGTATCATGTGCCGAATGCCCGATCGCCAATATCGTTGGTACGTCCAACAATAGACCGCTACGCTGTAGGACCGCTTTGCTGTAAGACCGTTTCGCTGTAAGACCGCCTTCGGCTGTTAGATTTTTGAGGCTCTCAATCTTTGTCTCAAAGTGTATCTCCCCTCCGTGCTCGATGATACACTCCCTCATCCGTTTGATGATGGTGGGCAGTTTGTCGGAACCTATATGCGCGTGCGCTTCGTAGAGTACTGTGTCAGGTGCACCGAAGTAATGGAAAATCTCCATCACCCGCTGCATATTACCTCTTTTCTTGGAGCGGGAGAAGAGTTTGCCGTCGCTGAACGTACCCGCACCTCCTTCGCCGAAACAGTAGTTAGACTCCGGATTCAGTCCTTCGTTCCTGTTCAGCAGCGCGATGTCTTTCTTCCGCTCGCTCACTTCTTTTCCCCGCTCATAGATAACAGGCTTGATGCCGTGCTCCAGAAGGGTCAATGCAGCAAACAATCCGGCAGGACCGGCACCGATGATAACAACCGACCTCTCCGCATTGTGAACATCCTGATATACCGGCGGCTCATAGAGAGGAATAGGCGCATCTTTGGCGATGGGTTTTCCTGCGTCGTCGGTTAATATAGTAAGATGCACGCGCAACTCTCGTTGCCGTGCATCAATTGAACGTTTTACTACCCGCCATTGCTGTTCTGCCTCATGAGCTTCACGCGGGGATAATATATATTGCCGGGTGCCCACTACTCACCGGATTTCTTGCCCATCTTACTCAGTACCGCTTCCAGTCCCAGCTCTTTGATCTTTTCAGTGATCTTAGCCTCTATCTCGTCACACAGATCCGGATTATCTGCCAGCACATCTTTCACTTTATCTCGTCCTTGACCTAACTTGGTGTCTCCGTAAGAGAAGAATGAACCGCTCTTCTTGATTACCTCTGTCGCTACTGCGAAATCAAGGATCTCTCCGATGCGCGAGATGCCTTCGTTGAACATCAGGTCGAACTCTGCTTTCTTGAAAGGAGGAGCCACTTTGTTCTTCACTACTTTCACACGCACTTGGTTCCCTTTGATCTGGTCGCCGTCCTTGATCTGACCGGTACGACGGATGTCGAGACGGACAGAAGCGTAGAATTTCAGAGCATTACCGCCGGTCGTCGTCTCCGGATTGCCGAACATCACGCCGATTTTCTCACGGAGTTGGTTGATGAAGATCACAGTAGTACCGGTCTTGTTCACAGAAGCGGTCATCTTACGCAGTGCCTGCGACATCAATCGTGCCTGCAGACCTACTTTGTTATCTCCCATATCGCCGGTGATCTCCGCCTTCGGGGTAAGAGCTGCCACCGAGTCAATGACAATCAGGTCCACAGCAGCGGAACAAATCAACTGGTCTGCAATCTCCAGTCCTTGTTCGCCGCTATCCGGCTGAGCTATCAGCAGTTCTGCAATGTTGACGCCTAATTTCTCTGCGTAGAAACGGTCAAAAGCATGCTCGGCATCGATGATAGCCGCTATACCGCCGGCTTTCTGTACCTCCGCCATCGCGTGGATAGCCAGGGTGGTCTTACCGGACGACTCCGGACCGTAAATCTCAATAATACGTCCTTTCGGATAGCCTCCTACGCCCAGCGCATAGTTAAGCCCAAGACTGCCGGTCGGGATTACAGGTATATTCTCTATCTTCTCGTCGCCCAGTTTCATGATGGCGCCTTTGCCGAACTCTTTGTCAATTTTCGCCATCGCGGCTTGCAGTGCTTTCAGCTTCTCTGCCGATGGTCCTTGTTTCTCTGCCATAATATTCTGTATTTTAATTGTTGTCGGAATCCCGATATATCGATGTCTCGACATATCGGCTGCAAAGTTAGTAAAAAAAAAGCACATACACAAGTATGTGCTCACTTTTTCGCAAAAAATCTGCAATAGGTGGCTAAACCGCAGCTCTCGCACTTGGGTTTGCGCGCCTGACAGATGTATCGTCCGTGTAGAAGCAGCCAGTGGTGGGCCTTTGGAATAACAGATTGAGGGATATATTTGACCAGTTGCTTCTCCGTTTGAAGCGGGTTCTTGCTGTTGGTGGTCAGGCCAAGTCGTTCGGATACGCGGAATATATGGGTGTCCACCGCCATGGTAGGTTGGTTCCAAATGACCGCGCATACGACGTTTGCGGTTTTGCGTCCCACACCTTGCAGAGTCTGCAGATCGTCAATATTGTCCGGCACTTGGCCATGATAGACTTCCACCAGGCGTTTTGCCATCTGCACCAGGTGTTCGGCTTTGGAGCGGGGATAACTGACCGATTTAACGTATTCGAATACTTCGTCGGAAGTGGCCTGTGCGAGCGCTTCGGGAGTAGGGTATGCGGCAAAGAGGGCAGGGGTGACCATATTCACCCGCTTGTCGGTGCATTGCGCGGAAAGCATCACTGCTACCAGACACTGGAAGGGAGACGCAAAAACGAGTTCGCTTTCTGCGACGGGCATGTTGGCTTCGAACCAAGCGAAGATGTGTTTATAGCGTTCAGGAGTCGTCATTTCGATAGTTCGTTATTTCGATATATCGATATCTCGATAAATCCTGCTTAAGAACTGTAATACCTGGGTGGCTTGTTGTTGAACGGAAGCGGTCTCGGGGGAGATCGCTTTTTTCTGCAGCCGTAGCAGTATAATCTGGTAAAGCAGAATCAGGCTGGCCTCGATGTCCGACATGGTGGGGCGGTCTGTTTTGGCTTTAAGGAGATTGAGTGAGGGTTGCAGCCGAATGATGGCAGCGCGGTACATGGCATCTTCGTCGAGCAATGTAGTATGCAGGTCGATGAGTTCCGCAAGGGCGTTCTGCGCGAGAGCCAGGTGTCCGCCCTCCATGATGCCCTCGCGGTGCATCATATCGTTGAGTTCATGCAGTTCGGCTGTCGTGTCCGCCTGCTGTGGAAAGGCGCGCAGGTAGTCCTCCATCTGCCATAGATAGAGAATGTATTCGGCTATGTTGTCTTTTTTACTCCTCATCATCCCATTCGATCTCATCCAGATAACTGTCGCTCATGAAAGTCTCAATCTCGCGGCGGTCTTTCTTGGTCGGGCGTCCCAGACCTCTGTCGCGCACACCGCTGCCTGCCATACGTGCGAGTTCGAGCAGTTCCAGTTGTTTGGGGTCGGTGCAGTCCTGCATATATTCGGGCACCAACTTGGCTCCAAGCCTGTTCTCGGTCAGTTGCAGGATGCGGTAAGTGTATGTGATAGGACCTTTACGAACAGAGAATATGTCGCCTATTTTGAACGTCCGGCTCGGCTTGAGCTGTACGCCGGACATAGTGATACGTCCGTTCTTGCAGGCGTCGGCGGCGATGGAGCGGGTCTTGTATATCCGCATCGCCCAGAGATATTTATCTACTCTTACTTCTGCCATAACCTTTGTACTTTGTACCTCGTCCCTTCGTCATTTGTTATTGAATTGGTTCATCGTTCGGTCAATACCGGCGAGGCAGAAGGAGGGGATAATTTCGGTCGTTACTTTGAGCCGCTCCTCCAGTGCTTTCTTCTCTTCGTCAGTCCATTCACCGAGCACGAAATTGATCTGGGTGCCGCGGGTGAACTCATTGCCGATGCCAAACCGTACGCGCGCGTAGTTCTCGGTGCCCAGGACGGACTGGATGTTTCCGAGCCCGTTATGACCGCCGTTGGAACCCTGTTTGCGGATGCGGATGGTGCCGAACGGCAAGTTGAGGTCATCGACGAGGACGAGCATATTCTCCACCGGTATCTTCTCCTGCTGGAGCCAATAACGCACGGCATTGCCGGAGAGGTTCATATAGGTGGAGGGCTTGAGGAGCACGAGTTCGGCGTTCTTGACACGGCATTTGGCGACGAAGCCGTAGCGTTTGTCCTGCCATTCCGCTTTCACGGATGCAGCAAACGCATCGATCATCATGAAACCGATGTTATGACGTGTACCTGCGTACTCGTCTCCGATATTGCCAAGTCCTACTATTAAGTATTTCATTCCAGAAATAAGATAAAAGACCGTTTCACTAAAAGACCGTGCTTCGCACTCAAAGAAAAAAATGAGGGAACGAGTAGTCCCGCTCCCTCTGCTTTCGACTTTCGACTTTGAGCGAAAGCGGTCTTTCGACTAATTAAGCTTGTTTGCTCTGGCGTGTAGCCTTCACCTCAGCGACGCAAGCGTCAGCAGGGTTAACGAAGCACAAGCCTTCTACCTTCACGTCAGCAACAGCGATCTTCTTACCCAGACCAAGCTCGGTAACATCGATATTGATGCGATCGGGGAATGCGGTGTAGATACCTTTCGCTTTCAGTTTGCGCATAGCCTGAACCAGTTTACCACCGGCTTTAACACCCTCTGCGAGACCGTTGAGCTGGATAGGAATCTCCACTACTACCGGCTTCTTCTCATCAACTGCGAGGAAATCGATATGCAGTGCTTTACCGTCAATCGGGTGGAACTGAAGCTCCTTAACAATAGCTTTCGTCTTGGTGTCACCTACGGTGAGATCAACGATCTGGGTGTCAGGAGTGTAAATCAGTTTGCGAACGTCTGCTGCTGCTACCGTGAAGGTGCAGTTCAGACCGCAGCCATAGATGTTGCAAGGAATCAATTCCTCTGCGCGAAGGGCCTTAGCAGCCTTCTTACCATACTCGCTACGCGGAGTACCTACTAATGCAAATTCTTTCATTGTTTAATTTGTGTTACTCAATATGGGGCAGTTAAATGGATCTGTGACGCTGCCCGTATCCCATCACACGTGCCTTTTCATTAAACACCCCTCCTTTTAGGGAGGGGATAGGGTAGGCTTCCCTTTGTTGTCCACCGAGGAGTCGAACCTCGCTTCTCGGAACCAAAATCCGGTGTAATACCGATATACGAGTGGACACCACATCGCCTTTCAGCGAAAAGCGGGTGCAAAAGTACTGCTTTTTTTTGACATGACCAAATTTTTTGCCTAAAAAATGCAGATTACCTCGCTTTTTTGCTCTCTGATAGCTGACGGTCGATAGCTGACGGCTATTTTGCAACTACCAAATAGTAATTTTTCTTACCTTTTTGGAAGAGGATATACTTGCCGTTGAGCAATGCTGCATCGGTGATCGGTGTGGCGGGGTCGGTGAGTTTCTCTTTGTTCATCGAGAAGCCGTTCGCCTGGATCATCTTACGCGCCTCGCCTTTGGATGGGAAGACGGCGGTTTTCTCCGCCAGCAGGTCAAGCGGCCCGATGCCGGCTTTGAGTTCGTCCATACTGATTTCGAACTGCTCAACGCCTTCGAATACCTGCAGGAAGGTCTCCTCGTCGAGCGCGCGCAGCGCGTCCGCGGTCGCGTTTCCGAATAATATATTGGACGCCTCGAGTGCTTTGTTGTAGTCCTCCTCGGAGTGCACCATGCAGGTCACTTCTTTGGCGAGCCGTTTCTGCAGCACGCGTAGATGCGGAGCAGCATCGTGCTCGGCGATGAGGGCTTCGATCTCCTCGCGGGTGAGGGTAGTGAAGATCTTGATATACCGCTTCGCGTCGTCATCTGAGACGTTCATCCAGAACTGGAAGAACTTATACGGGCTGGTGTATTTTTTCGAGAGCCATACATTGCCGGATTCGGTTTTACCGAACTTGCCGCCGTCAGCCTTGGTGATGAGGGGGCAGGTAAGAGCGAAGGCCTCGTTGCCGGTGATCTTCTTGATGAGCTCGGTACCGGTAGTGATATTGCCCCATTGGTCCGAACCGCCCATCTGCAGTTTGCAGTTCTTATGCTCGTTGAGGTAGACGAAGTCGTAGCCTTGCAGTAGCTGGTAGGTAAACTCGGTGAAGGACATGCCCTGCGAGAACTCACCGTTGAAGCGTTTCTTGACGGAGTCTTTCGCCATCATATAATTGACGGTAATGAGTTTGCCGATGTTGCGCGCGAAATCGAGGAAGGTGTAGTCCTTCATCCAGTCGTAGTTATTGACCAGTTCGGCTGCGTTGGGTGCCGTAGAGTTGAAATCGAGGAAATGCTCGAGCTGCTCGCGGATGCATTGTACGTTATGCCGCAATGTCTCTTCGGTCAATAAGTTACGTTCGGCACTCTTGCCGGAAGGATCTCCGATCATGCCTGTCGCGCCACCGAGTAGGGCGATGGGTTTATGGCCGCAGGCCTGGAGATGGCGTAGCATCATGATACCGCACAGGTGTCCGATATGCAGACTGTCCGCGGTGGGGTCGATACCGACGTAGGCGGTGGTCACTTCTTTCATCAACTGTTCTTCCGTTCCCGGCATGATATCCTGCAACATGCCTCTCCAACGGAGTTCTTCTACAAAATTCTTCATATTCATTCAAATTAGCGTGCAAAGGTACAATTTTTTTTCGAATTATGCAAAAAAAATCGTCCCGGAAGACGATTTTCTTGCTATTTGATGAGTGATGGTATGTTTCCGAAGATCTCTCCGACGACGACATCCACGAGACGTGTGCGCTGGGAGAAATTGCCGATACCTTTGCAATGAGAGACTTTGATAAGCGCCAGCTGTTTGCCGGTCTTGATCTCAATGAGTTTGATTTTTCCGTTGATGATAGCTCCTCCGGTTGATCTCCCGACGCCGAAGCCGGCTGCCACGCCGTTGCCCATATCCACTTGCTCAACGGTGAGGACGAATTTGTATTTCGCCTTGGAGGGGTTCTCCCAGATACAATGGTCTTTGTCGCTTGATTTGGATTTCCAAACAGCGGGGTTGACGGTGATGAGGGTGCCTTTTTTGTTTTTCTTGTTGAAACAGGGGCGTGTGGGGTATTTCTTCCAAGCGGTAAAATTGAGGATGTCCTGTTTGACTGCAGGCCAGTCCTTAACCCAGTCCGCGCCTTGCGATTTATTGTACTGATCGATGGTGCCGAAGGATTTCTCTACCTTGTCCCCTCGTCCGAATTCGACCACTTTGGCTTTGGACCAATCGATCTCGACATAGGCATACTCGCCGGCGTTTTTGAGAGCACTCAGGCTGCCGGAAGCCAGTTCTACATCCGCCATCGCCATCGTGCTTAGGCAAAAAAGTGTTGCCAGAGAAATAAGAATCTTTTTCATAAGTGTTGTAGTTTTAGTGAATGAACTTGTAGTGATTATCCGGCTGCAAAATTACACAAAAAAAATGACATACGCAAATATATCTTATTTTTGCAGTTTGGCACGGTATTTGTAAAAAGTAATAGTAGAGTTAGTAAAAATCAGCCGGGGTCTGCCCGGTGATACATAGAGATTGTTTGTTATATTAGCGAAAGGTTCGTCGGGAGACGAGCCTTTTTTATTCTGTTATTTTCCTATACTTACCTTCGATGAGGAGCATGCCGGGCAGGATCTCGCCACCGGCAGTTTTGGTGAAAGTGGTATAGGGCAGGGTAGCACCGTCTGCCTCCTCCAGGGCAGCATTATAGCGGTTATCCCAGATATGTCCTTTCTTGGGTTTGACAGTAGCGATATACTTATAGGTTGTTTTGCCTGTCTCGGGATCCTGGATGCGCTGCACGACCTGGAACTTAGAGGTCTCGGAGATGCCTTCTTTCATACCGATCTTCGCCGCATAGCCTTCGATCTTACCCCGCTCGTTAGTAAGGACAGAGAAGACCGGTGTCTTGACCTTGAAATCCTCGTACTGCTTGGCGAGGGCGACGATATTCTTATCCATCGACCGTGCGCAGATAGTGCGGACGAGTTCGGTGCGAGAATACTTGCCTTTGAGAACAGATTTCTTATCAAACTCGTACTCATGTGCGACATACTTGAGACGATAGGTGGTTTTGTCCTCCATGAACGCCTGCACTTTGGCGGGATCGGGTTTGTCGGTATAATGGAACTGATAAAAAATAGCGGCAATGGAGTCATTCCAGTCGAGTTGATAGAGATAGGAATGGGTCTTGACCTTGAATCCGGTAAAGCTATCGGCTATCTTGCCTGCTGCCTGAGCCACTTGTTGTCCGGATTTGCCACCGGTGAGAGCGTCAAAGATTCCTCCGATGACTCCCATAGCAATCTTGGCTGCCTCGGCTTCCTGTTCGGCCGTGACATACGTGATGTCATTGACGAGGACGAAGGTGTTATTGAGCAGTTCTTCTCCGGCATCGGAGAGGGAAGCGACGCCTCTGGTGGTCTGCATCGCTACTGCCACATCGACATCGGAGGCATTGTACTGTCCACGGGACTGGATCAGTTCGGTATTGAAAGTGGCATCCTCAACGGAGTTGCCGGTGAGACCGAACCATTTGGCTACCATCTGCTTCGCCATCTCGGCTTCATTGAGCAGTTTTTCGGTAAAGAGCGCATTCTTATTCAGCTCCGCCGCAGTGAGCTGATGGCCGTAGGTAGCCTTATAATATCCGGAGTCCTTGCGCTGCACACCCCAAATAGAACTATTGTCGATGACGCGCGCTCCCTCGATGGTATGGTCGTCGTATTTGTCGGGGATAGGGAGCGAGTCGAAGGCTTTGTATATCTCCTCGCCGAACTCATCCTCGGGATGGAAGACGAGCATTGTAGCCAGCGAGTTACGCCGGTAGTTAAGATCGCTCTGCGCATATGCGGCAAGCACCGCACATGCACAGAGGAATGTTAGAAGGGTTTGTTTCAAAACGTTAAACCGTTAGAGGGTTAGAGGAGGGTTCGAAGGAACTCGATGGAGGTAGTCTGCGCGGGTTGGTGGTTTCCATACGCCACACCTACCTGACGCATTGCGTCAATACGCTGTCTCTCCAGATCAACACCATCCTGGTATTTTTTCATCTCAAACTTCCAGTCGTCGAGGACCTTGCCCTTGATCTCGCGGTAAAGCTCCATCGCCTCGTCGTAGCATCCGGCGTCGGGCAGGATATTCATCAGATATTCTCCGGCAGCAGCAGCTCCTTTGGCATTCTGCTCCGCCGCCCATGCTTGACGTGCAGCAGCGAGATAGATATTGCACTCGTTATCCAGCTGCATCTGGTAGATCTCCTGTCCGGCGGCGAGGGCTGCATCGTAATGCTTGCTCTGCTGCGGGATAAGGGAGATGATCCACAGCGCCTCCTCATATTCCTTCTTCTTCGCCAGGAACTGCGCCTTCTTGATCAATGCTTCTCCCTCATGGTCGTAATAAGCAATGATCTTCTGCTTGCCGTCCTCGATGAATTTAGCTACCTGCGGAGTCTGGAGAGGCATATGCGAGATAGCATTGAGGTAGCATTTATTCTCCGTCTCACCCAGTCCGCGGACAGTAAGGGAGGTAGAGGAAAAAATGGTCTTGGCATACGCATCCACGATATAGAGATTCATCTCCATTTTCTCCGAGATCTTCATCGGCGGTCCGGGGATCACATCCTTGTCGGTAGGAGTGGTGGTGACGGTAAGGACGAACTGGCCCATATAATCGAGTCCGGCAATGCCGTTCTTGGTCAACAATTGGGTCAGTTTATTCTCCATCATAGCTTTCGCTCCCCTAGGGAAAGACTCGGTATCGTCCGCCGCATACACGGAAATCGGCAGATACTCCGTCTCCGCAGCGAACATACTTGCGCTCATCAACGCTACTGCGAATATAGAAAAAATCTTTTTCATAATGATCTTAAATAGTAAATGGTAATGACTCAATGGTAAATGGTTTTATTTCTCTCCCAGCACAATTACCGCTCTGCCGAGGCCTTTTACCATCACTTTGCATGGGATGTTATACGGCGATTGGCGGAGGTATTTGGCTAACTGTTTGGCGAATCCGTTGGCGTCGATAGCGCGTCCGCGCTCGTCGTAAACAGGAATGCGTACCTGGGTGAAATTAGCTACATTCTCCGAGGCGTACGGCATGGAGAAACGTCCCTGGATAGTATTCAGTTGGAGCCAGTTGTTGATGATATCCACCAGCTCCTCTCCGTCGAACTCGGTCTCCAGATCGACACCGGCGGCATTATTGGCAAATACTTTGACATCCATGGTGATCTCGCGTCCGATCGTCTGCATCTCTGTGAAATGATTCATGAGGCGGTCAATGAAATTATCCATATTCGCCACGATAGCTTCCTCGAGCAGAACGTCTACATCTGCGCTCAAGGAAGGTGCCCCGGTCCCGGCAGAAGCGCCGATGGATTTGGAGGTATAGGCGTCACGTGCTTCGAGGATATACGCCAGCGAGTGTTTGGGACCGAAGTCCTTCATCTCCCAGCTGATTTCCAGAATGATATCGCATTTCGCCATGCGCGCCACTTCGTCGAGAGGGCTCTCCGCCAGTTCATTGCCGGCCTTGCTCATGGTCATGTTGTCCTCCATGCGGCGTTGCTCGAGGTTCTTGATCATCTGCTCGAGGCTCTGGAGGGGGAACTCGCGCTCCGCCATCAGGTCGTTCAGTTTGGCGATAGCCAGTTTGAGACCCATATTCTCCTGTAGGGCTTGTTTGTAATTAGGCACTTTGGCTATAACACCCATGTTATCCACTTCGGTATAATAGCCATTCGAGATGCACCATACATCGGACGGAATGACCATCAGTTCGGGTTTCTTGATCTGTGCGCTCGCAACGATCGCTACCAGCGCCACTGCGAGAGTGAAAATATATCGCTTCATAATTTTACAATTTGAAATTTGAAATTAATATCTGCCTTCTTTTGGGATGATACCGTCTTCCTGCAGTTTTTTCTTGATACCCGCGCGGTCAACGGTCACGGTACCGGTTTCGATCATCTGCCGTCCGTCGCGCTCGTATCGGGTGGTAACAACACGTCGTTTGGAATAATTGGTGAACTCTTTCCATGGGCCTCCGTCACGGAAGAAGGCATTCCAATAATCCTCATATTTCTCCTGTGCATTCATATCGAGGCAGAGCGGCTTGAGGTCGGAGACACCATTATTGGCGGCTTTGATCCCGTCGAAAATGATCTCTTTCACCACCTTGCGCTGAGCATCGTAGAAGGCAGTGACAGCATCCTTGGAGCGCACTTGGGTACGAACGACGTAGACACCCTCGTAGGTGGAACTGAGCAGCTGGCTCGGCATGTCGTAATAGACCTGCGAATGGCGCGAACCGCAGCCGGCAGATAGAAGTACCAAGGTACAAAGTACAACGTACAAAGTAATCTTTTTCATAATTTAAAATAAATTTTAGAATCCTGAATTTAACTTTCTGATCACACCGGCCGCTTCGAGCGCCTTGCGCAAGTCGTCTTTGCGAACGCTGACGACCACACCTACCTTGTATTCTTTGCCGACGCGGACGATCTCCGTCGTGCCCTCCATGATAGAGGCGTATTTCTGGAATTCTCCGCCGTTAGCAAAGAACTGGTCGAAATAGTCTTTGAACTGGTTCTCCACACCCGGCTGGTTTGCCATCGGGCGCTGGGAGACGCATCCCTGTCCACCGCCGTAGCCCTTGAAGATGACGCCATGCACGGCGTTCTTGCGGCATTGGTTTTCGGCGATAGCAGCGCTGCGGCTGTAGGTCCATACTTTGACGAGATAGGTTCCCTGAATGGCATTGCCTGCGCACTCGATTTCATAACGGAACTGGCTGGTTTCCTTGTTGGCCTTGTTCTGGCGGGCAGTAGCGCACGAACTGAAGATAAAGGCTACCGCCAAAAGGGGGAAAAGAATCTTTTTCATATGCATTAAATTTTAAAAAGTTAAATAATACAAGTTATTCAAACATCAGGCAAACGCCGATCTGACTGTAATTGCTGATGGAGCGGAACTGACCGTAGGGACAGTTGCCGTGATAGGCGCGGACACCGAGGGCGATGCGGGAGAAATAGCCGTCGTAGCCGGGGGTGTTGTACCGGGCACCTACGAAAATATTATAGGTAAAGACACGTCGGTCTTTCTGTAAATTCTTAGGATCGTCTGTTTTCAGAACGCTGAGGTCAAATCCGTAGCATTCGCGATTTCGTATCTCCGCCGAAGCAATGCCCTGAAAGCCGTGCTTGCTGGTAGGAGATTGGTATTGGTACTGGAAGTAAAGCTCCCAGGGGTTTCTTTGGGTATAGGGCACAAGTTCCGTGCCATTCGGATCGACGATAGACGCATCGCCTGCGTCGGGATCCATGTTAAACCACCCTCCGTGCCAGAGAAGCATCAGTCCCAAACGGAAGCAGTGGTTTTGGGCGTAGCGGTCTTCCGCTTCGTTGAAAGTGAAAACAAATTCGGTATAGTTATAGGACACATTGACTCTGCGGAGCGCATATCCGCGGTCGATGTAGCGTATCTGCAGTTCGTCGCCTATGTGGGTGCTCTCGTGCTTGAACGGGCTCCACTGGACGGAGTAGTTCTTCGCAAACCCGCGGTCGAGACGATGCAGAAAAGTGACGGTGGGCAGACCGATGCGGTAGTCGGTGTCAACGATCGGTGAGGTGCTGAAATCATAGAAGTCCATCCAGAGATTGGCGCTCAAATGCATATTGACCGTCATCGCAAAAGTGGAGTCCTTCAGGTTTCCCGCCCAGAGCGGCAAGTTGATGCCGAAGAGGCCTTGTGTCTGCCAACGGTACGGAGTACCGTGCGCGCCGTAGTCATAGACGGGGTTGTTGGTACAATAGGGAATGTCCATTCGAGGGAAGTTCGGGTGCAGGTCGGCATAGAGACTATGCCCGAACTGCGCGTAGCGAAAGAGCCCGCGCCCAAACGGAGTGGACGCGGACTTAATCGCACACAGCGGTATCGCCATGAGTACACAAAGTGCTATGAGCGATGCACGTTTCATTTAGGGAAATTTGTAGCGTACGCCCAGAGAGAGACCGAAGACATCATAATAGAATCCTGCCTGAGTTCCCAGAGCACCGGCGTCACAAAGACCCGCACCGAGAGTAGGACGATAGTCGATCGAGAGCTGGAGCGGGAACCAGAAATCGTATTCTACGCCGACACGACCTACAGCACCTACGAATCCCCAATGAGCATTATACCCCAAATCGCGGGAACTAACTTCTCCTGTGCCCTGTACGTACGTACGAGCATCCCATCCGAAACCACCGGCACCGCCGACACCCATATACCAATGCCATTCACCTTTATGTTCCCAAGGGAACGTAGCGTTAAACGGATCAATCCAATCGTAGGTAGCGGCTACTTGCACGTTGTGTCCGTACATGTGCCATTCGTTGCCATTTTCCCATCCGACCATGCGGTTTCCCCATCTGTTTCCGAAATTAAAACCGGCTTCGACTTCGAGCATGTTGCTGTCTCCAAATCCGTGCTGGTAACTAAAACCGTTGAAAGCACCGAGACGGCCACCGATAGCGCGAGGTTGTGCATAAGCCATCACGCTTGCTACAGCAAGCACAACCATTAAGATAAATTTTTTCATTTGTTTTTGTTTTTATAAAAAAACGATATACCGGAATATCGACATCCCGGTATATCGAATCTTTCTTACTTGTTCAGCGCGAGCGCTACGTTGACTGCGCAGGCTACGGTGCAACCTACCATCGGGTTGTTTCCGATACCGAGGAAGCCCATCATCTCAACGTGTGCCGGAACGGAACTCGAACCTGCAAACTGCGCGTCGCTGTGCATTCTACCGAGGGTATCGGTCATACCATAGGAAGCAGGACCTGCTGCCATGTTATCCGGGTGCAAGGTACGGCCTGTACCGCCACCGGAAGCTACGCTGAAGTACGGTTTGCCGGCCAGGATACGCTCTTTCTTGTACGTACCTGCTACCGGGTGTTGGAAGCGGGTCGGGTTGGTAGAGTTGCCGGTGATGGAAACATCAACGTTCTCATGCCAGAGGATTGCCACACCCTCGCGTACGTCGTCTGCGCCGTAGCAGTTAACCTTCGCACGCGGGCCATCGCTGTAAGCTTTCTTGCGAACGATCTTGAGCTCGCCGGTAAAGTAATCGAACTCAGTCTGTACATACGTAAATCCGTTGATACGGCTGATGATCATAGCAGCGTCTTTGCCCAGACCGTTCAGGATGCAACGAAGCGGGTTCTTACGAACCTTGTTCGCCATCTCAGCGATCTTGATAGCACCCTCAGCGGCAGCGAAAGACTCGTGGCCTGCCAGGAAAGCAAAGCACTGGGTCTCCTCGCGCAGCAGACGGGCTGCCAAGTTACCGTGACCGATACCTACCTTGCGGTCGTCAGCTACCGAACCCGGGATACAGAATGCCTGCAGACCGATACCGATAGCCTCGGCGGCGTCAGCGGCGTTCTTGCAGCCTTTCTTCAGCGCGATAGCGGTACCTACTACGTAAGCCCACTTGGCGTTCTCAAAACAAATACGCTGGGTCTCCTCGCATGTCAGATAGGGATCGAGGCCGTATTGCTCGCAAATCTGGTTAGCCTCCTCGATGGAAGCGATACCGTTAGCGTTCAGAGCGGCGAGAATCTGTTTCTCGCGGCGGTCTTGCGACTCAAATTTTACTTCACGAATCATAGTCTCTCCTCCTTAGTTTTTGCGTGGATCAATCGATTTAACTGCACCTTGCTCTTTGGTCGTGCGGCCATAAGTACCGGTAACGCTCTTGAGCGCCTCGTCAGCGGGAACACCATTCTTCACAGCGTCCATGAACTTGCCCATGTGAACGTACTCGTATCCGCAAACCTCATTGTCCTCGTCGAGGAACTCCTTGGTGATATAACCTTCGGTCAACTGTAGGTAACGAACGCCCTTAGCCTTGGTGGAATAGAGCGTACCGCACTGGCTAACGAGTCCCTTACCGAGGTCCTCGAGACCTGCGCCGATGGCCAGACCGCCCTCACTGAAGGCACTCTGCGTACGACCGTAAACGATCTGCAGGAACAGCTCGCGCATGGCGGTGTTGATAGCGTCGCAAACGAGGTCGGTGTTGAGCGCCTCAAGGATCGTTTTGCCCGGCAGGATCTCAGCCGCCATAGCAGCGGAGTGAGTCATACCCGAACAACCGATGGTCTCTACAAGAGCCTCCTCGATCACACCGTCTTTTACATTCAGACTCAGCTTGCAGCAACCCTGTTGAGGTGCACACCAGCCGATACCGTGCGTCATACCGGAGATATCCTTGATCTCCGTAGCCTTCACCCATTTACCCTCCTCGGGAATAGGTGCCGGTCCGTGCTTCGGACCCTTAGCTACTACGCACATTTCTTGTACTTCTTTCGAATAAATCATGTGGTTTTAAATTATTGTTTATTATTTGTGTTGTGTTACATTATTCCCATAAATCTATCTCTTCGGCTTGCCCTTCCACTAGTTTCCATAAATTACATAGATAGGTATTCAGCCGTTGCAGTCCGTCTCCTCGCGGCCAAGCCATGTAGCCGGAAGAAGAAAACGAAGTCTTGTCGTCCAGCCGCACATAGAGTGACCATGATGTTCCGTCCAGTATCTTATGGGGTTGCGTGTAGTGTTCCTTGTATTTGCCCATCTTTTCTTCCCGCACGATTTGCGCAAGGCTGTCTGCCACATAAGCGGGCACTTCTGCACGCAATGCCTCTTTCGGAGACCTGTTGGTGCTGTTAATCAGCATATAACGTCCGTCTTTCTCCAACTGGAAATCGTACCACGCCTGCGGGTGTCTCCTGCCGTCCGTCTTATGATAACTCAGTATGATTACTTTCGGAGCGGCTTCCGAATCTGCATCCGTCGACGCGCCAGTAACCGGAGAAGAAACAAGTAATGCCATAAGTATGATTAAAACGGTTAACATCCTTTCTCACTGTTGGTGATTTGTGTCGCCCATATTTTGCGCTGCAAAATTACAACTTTTTTTGCATATATGCAAGAAAAAAATGCACAATGTAAATTCAAAGTGCATTTTTCCTGAATTCTGCGAAATATTTCCATAACGGAGCGGCGTGTAGCGCTTGGATGATCTCACCGTCCCGTAGCATCGCCAGAACTTGTTCCGGTTCCATGATATCGACATGGATATCTTCGGTGGGTTCCTGGTGTTGCTCGCGCACTTTTTCTACACCGGTGGCGAGAAAAGTATAGGACAGGTTGTTGTGGTTCGTTGGATTAGGCGAGAGCGTCATGAAGAGCTGCCATTCGCCGCCTTCGTATCCGGTCTCTTCGCTCAGTTCGCGTTTGGCTGCCTCAAGTGGTGTTTCTCCGGGATCGATTACTCCGGCAACCAATTCATAGTGGGTCTCACCAAGTGCATGGCGGTACTGATCCTCCATCACCATCTTTCCGTCTTTGGTGATGGCGATGACGTTGATCCAGTCCGGAAACTCCAGTATAAACCATGTAGGGATTTGTTTGCCGCTTGGCAATTCAACACATTCCTGCCGTACGGACAGCCAAGGTCCGATACGCAAGATATTTTCGCTCTTTATGACCTTCCAAGGCCGATTAGTCAGGAGCGGGTATATTTCTTTCTGTTCTTTCATTCCCAGGGTAAAACGAGCGGTTCTTTTTGTGCGTCCTCGGCATAAACGGTTTTGATGCTGTCGCATACATGGCGGGGGTTTCGGAGTAAGGGTTTGGTGGAATAGAAACACTCGCCGGAGATCTCCGGAATGGTACGGTTAAGCCGCATCTGCCGGCTGATCTCGTTACCTTGCCCCCACGCACTTTTCGCACTCGCGTTTTCGAGGCGGTACGGCGCCATGCCGATATAGAGTTTGCAGCGGGTGTCTCGCACTTCATTCGCCCACCAATGAGCGAGAATCTCATAGTCTGCCACTTTCTTGCCGATCTCCCAATATAACTGCGGGAGGACATAGTCAATCCATCCTTCTTTGATCCAGAGGCGGATGTCGGCATAGAGGTCGTCGTAATTGGTAATACCTGCTTTCGTTGCAGAACCTGTCGAATCGACATGGGCATTGCGCCAGACGCCGAAAGGCGAGATACCGAATTCTACGGAGTCTTTGCATTCGCGGATAGTGCGGCTGATATCCTGTATCGCCATGTTGACATTATTACGCCGCCAGTCATGGATATTGTCAAAACCCCGTGGGTGTTGACGGAAAGTAGCCGTGTCCGGCAGTTGCAGTTTGCCCGACGGATAAGGATAGAAATAGTCGTCCATGTGGATGGCCTGAATATCATAGCGCTGTACTATATCTTGTACTATAGTACAAATCCACTCACGCGTTTCGTCCAGACCGGGGTTAAAATACCATTGTTTGGCATAGCACCAGAACCACTCCGGGTGGCGTCGCATAATGTGATCCGGTGCGAGCGAAGAAGTGTCTGTTTTGGCAAGATTGACGCGGTAGGGATTTAACCACACATGCACTTCCATGCCCCGTTCGTGCGCCTCCTTTATCGTAAAATCGAGAGGGTCATAAGACTCCTGTTCGTTCCAGCTTCCTTGTGTACCGGTCAACCAATGACTGACCGGCTCCAATTCGCTGAGGTATAGCGCATCGGCCGTAGGTCTTACCTGAAGAATGATAGCATTCAATCCTAGACTTTCTAAGGAGTCTAAGAGGAAGATCATCTCGTTTTTCTGCTTCTCTGTATTTCCCACCGCTTCGGCGGAAGGCCAGTCAATATTGGCGACCGTAGCAATCCACGCGCCTCTGAACGTGATTTGACCAAAGACCGCTTCGCTCATGGAGCAAAGAATAAAGACTAATATGGCAATTGTTTTTCTCATCTATTCTCCCTCCTTTTAGGGAGGGGCGGGGTAGGCTTTTTAGTTAATCACTCCATTCTCTACGTGGAATATCTTGGCCTTTTCGTTGGGTTTGAGTATTTCTGTCAAGTGTTGGCGGTCGGTGTCGGTAATGAAGATCTGGCCGAATTCGTCGCCTTGTACCATCTCTACTATACGCTCCACCCGCTCGCTGTCCAGCCTGTCAAAGATGTCGTCGAGCAACAAGATCGGCTTGCTGATGGCTGATAGCTGACGGCTGACATCTCCCAAGTACAAAGCCTGTGCCAATTTCATCGCCAGGACGAAAGTTCGTTGCTGGCCTTGGGATCCCACTTGCTTCAACGGCCACTCGCCCAACTTCATCTCCAACTCATCTTTATGTATGCCCTGCGACGTCCATCCGAGTATCAGATCGCGTTGCCGGGTCTTTACATAAGAGTCCCTCAGGTCTCTGTCCTGCAACTGACTCACATACCGTAAATGAGGCGTTTCTGCCTGATAACTGACGGCCGATGGCTGACGGCTGATCTGGTTATAGACGCGTTCGAAGAACCCGGTAAAATCAGAGAAGAACTTCGTGCGTGCCTTAAAAATATACTCTGCCGGCTCTACCATCTGCCATTCGAGAACTTCGAGTAAATCGTCGGGCGGAGCAGGTGCATCGGCGTATTGTTTGAGCAAGGCATTGCGTTGCTTGAGAAGCGCATTGTATTTGGTGAGGCAATCCAGATATTTGCGGTCCTGCTGGCTGATAACTACGTCCATAAACCGCCGCCTTTCGTCCGAACCTTCGTCAATCAATTGTTGGTCAGACGGGCTGATCATTACCAAAGGAATCAACCCGATATGGTCTATCAATCGTGGATAGTCTTTCTTGTCCCGCCGGAACTGCTTCTTCACACCTTTCCTTAATCCGCAAGAGATAACAAGAGGGGCATCTTCTTTCAACTTTAAACTTTCAACTTTCAACTGTTCAGGGCTTCGGTAGATGCCCTGAACAAAAGCCATCTCCTCACCATGGGTGATATTCAGGCTGTCTTGGGAGGTAAAAGCCGACTTCGCAAAACTCAACAGATAAATTGCGTCCAAGACATTTGTTTTGCCCTGCCCGTTCAGCCCTACAAAGCAGTTGAGTTTGGGGGCAAACTCCAAACTCGCCTCGCGTATATTGCGATAGTTGAGTATGTTAAGCGTAGAGATCCACATCTTCTTTGGTAATCTTCGCCCCTGCTAAAATTATCAGGCGTTCTACCACATTTCTCAGCTGACGGATGTTTCCCGTCCAGTTCTTGCTTTGCAATGCCTTGATAGCAGCCGGCTCAAAAGATTTGATAGCTATACCCTGTTCTCCGCAGATCTGTTCCGAGAAATACTCCACGAGCAGCGGAATGTCTTCGATCCGGTCATTCAGCGCCGGAACGGCAATAGGAATGACATTAAGGCGGTGGAAGAGGTCTTCGCGGAAATTGCCTTCCGCAATCTCTTTCTGGAGGTCCTTGTTGGTCGCCGCCAGGACGCGCACGTTCACTTTGATGGCTTTGTCCGAACCAACACGGGTGATTTCGCTCTCCTGTAGCGCCCGTAGCACTTTGGTCTGTGCTGCCAGACTCATATCGCCTATTTCGTCAAGGAAAAGTGTCCCTCCGTCCGCTTGCTCGAATTTGCCGGCTCTGTCTTTGACAGCTCCTGTGAACGAACCCTTCATATGACCGAACAACTCGCTCTCGATGAGTTCGGACGGAATAGCCGCGCAGTTCACCTCTACCATCGGCCCGTTCGCGCGGGCAGAGAGCGAATGAATCATATGCGCCACCACTTCTTTTCCCGTTCCGTTCGGTCCGGTAATGAGCACGCGCGCTTCGGTCGGTGCTACCTTATCTATTATCTCGCGTACACGGGTGATAGCGGCACTCTCGCCGATCATCTGCAGACCTTTGGCCGCCACTTTCTTGCGCAGCTGTTTGGTCTCTTGTTTGAGAGATTTGTTCTCCAGTGCGTTCTTGGTAGTGATCAGAATGCGGTTGAGGTCGAGTGGTTTGAGTAAGAAGTCAAACGCTCCTGTCTTGAGCGCCTGTACCGCCGTCTCTACATCACCATGACCCGTGATCATTACTACCGGTGTTTCACCATTAAGCGTAGCGTCACCATTCTCATCATTTTCACCATTTTTGAGCGCTTTCAGCACCTCCATGCCGTCCATCTCCGGCATCTTGATATCGCTGAAAATCAAGTCGTAGGCTTTCGCTTGCGCCATCTCCAGGCCTTGTTTGCCATTCTCGGCCACATCCACTTCGTGTCCTTCGTCGGCCAGAATCTCACGAAGCGTGTTGCGAATACCGCGCTCGTCGTCTATAATTAGTAATTTTGACATAAATGCTATTATTATCTCGAAAATCGCTGCAAAGTTAGTAAAAAATTTGCACATGTCAAAATAAATTCGTAATTTTGCAGCAGAAATGAAAACCAAACTTTTTATTTAACAACTAAATCTATTAAATCATGAAGAAATTTTTCTCTTTTATGGCAGCTGCGCTTTTTGCAGGAAGCATGATGGCTGCCACCACCATGACTTGCGCAGAGGCTCGTGAGGCAGCGCTGTCCGTTTCCGGTAACAACGTTGAGTACAACAACGGTGAGGAAATTGAGGTAACCGGTTATGTAACTGCTATTCAAACGGCTTACAACGACCAGTATCACAACATCTCTTTCTGGATGGCAGATGCTGCTGATGGCGGTAATGTACTTGAGGCTTATCGTGCTGCTTGTGCTACTGCTGCTGATGCTCCGAATGTAGGTGACAAAGTAAAAGTTACCGGTAAATTAACGAAGTATAATTCGACTCCTGAGTTTGCTGCAGCTTGTACGTTTGTTATTCTTCAATCATCCGCTCCGGCACAGAACCTTGGTCCGAAGACCATTGCAGAGTTCCTTGAAATGAAGAATATGAAGGATACTTGCATTTTGACGGGTGTAGTAGATAGTATCAAGAATGACCAGTATGGTAACTTGTATATGTCAGACGCAACAGGTTCTGTTTATGTATACGGTGTGTTGACCGCTGCAGGCGAGAGCAAGAAATTCAACACGCTGAATGTAGATGTAACGGACACATTGACCATCAAGGCTATCTACGGTGAGTACCAAGGTGCTCCGCAAGTTCCGAATGCTATCTTCGTTTCTGTTGCCAAAGGTGCAGGCATTAAGCTTGAACCGATCACTGTAGCTGAGGCTCTTCAAATAGCTCAGGCATTGACTCCGGAGAAGACCAAATCCGCCAGCACTGCAGATAAATATGCTGTGAAAGGCTTTGTAGTAGGCATCTCGACCAAGAATGAAAATACCTTCTATCTGGCTGACGAAGTAGGTGCGTACGGCGAGTTTGAGGCTTACAAGTGCTCTTCTGTAGATTATGAGGTAGCGGAAGGCGACTTGGTAATTGTTACCGGCAAGATCCAGCACTATTGGGGTGAAGGCTCCAATGGTGAGTATCATTCGTACGAGATCTCCGGCGGTACATTGGTTCACGTATATGGCCAGGGAATTGAGAACGTAACCCTCACTGAAAAAGCAAACAAAGTGATGGTTGACGGCGTACTCTATATCGTTCGCGACGGCAAGATGTTCAACGTACAAGGTGCGCAGGTGAGATAAAACATTTCTAAATAGCACTTATATAGGTAATGACCAGGTAACAACCAGGTAATGACCACGTAAGTGAAATAGAACATAATAAAGAGTCTCTTCGGAGGCTCTTTTTTTTATACTGACCATCGCTTGATCATTCCCTGATCATGTACTGGTTATGTCGTATCCCGGTATACCCTATAATATACATAGTATATTATCCCGTGATTTTTGATTTTGGCTTTTTTGACATGTTAAGTTTACAAAGAAACTTTTAGAGTAAAAAAAGTTTCCAATTTTCTTGCGTATTTCAAAAAAAAGCAGTACTTTTGTGCGCTTTTTTGCGATAACTATGGCGGAAGATCAAAAATGTAATATTATTAAGACGGCAGGCGAGATGTTTTTTCGCCTCGGTATCCGTAGTGTTTCCATAGACGATATATGTCATGAACTCGGCATGTCAAAGAAGACTTTCTACGTCTATTTTGAATCCAAAGACGAGTTGGTCGCCCAGCTCTTGCATAGCAATGTCGCCTATATATCTAATAAGATGGAGGAATTACTGCAGCTACATGATTTTCGTCAGCTGGTAGGTAAGTTTCTGAAGCACCAGGAGGCGGAGAAAAACGATGTACGGCGTGTGCCGCAGTTGGTCTATGACCTCAAGAAATACTATCCCCGCCAATTCGCGGATTTCCAGCAGGAGTGTTTCCAGGCTCAGAAAGATTATATCATGCGCTATCTGGAGCAGGGACGCAAAGAAGGATACGTGCGCGCGAACCTTAATATAGAATTAACAGCAACGTTGTTTGCGAAAATCCATAGTGATGCTATTCGCGATTTTGAGGTGATAGAGGCGCACGGACATAACATGCACCAGCTCGGCCATACGGCGATGGATATTTTCGTGCGCGGCGTGCTGAGCGAAGAAGGAATGAAATTGTATAAATAACACATATGAGAAAAATCGTATTTTTAATCTCGGCACTTGTGATAAGTGCTACAGTGATGGCGGAGGACCACGTGATGGCGGCTACCAAATCCAGTGATGGAAAGAAAAGTGCACCGGAGGTGATGAACCTCAGCCTCAAGGATGCGCAGGAGTATGCGGTGCAGCAGAATAGAACGCTGAAAAACGCTTCGCTGGCGGTACAGGAAGCCTATGCGCAGCGCTGGCAGACAATAGCCGCTATGCTGCCGCAGGTGGATGGAAGTTATAGTTACAGCAACTATCTGGGCTATTCCGCAACCCTCTCTATGGGAGGTCTGGATGCGAAGATCAACATGCCGAATGTCGGTGCGCTGGGTATAACAGCTACGGTAGGTATTAACGGACAAGGCATCGTCGGAGCATTGCTGAATAATGTAGCAATCAAGATGAAAAAGATCGCTCTGGAGAAATCCGAAAATGAGTTACGGAGCAGTGTGATGAGCGCCTATGTATCTGTCCTCGCGCTCCAAAGCATCACCGGTCTGCTGGACTCCAGCCTTGTGAATATCCAGGATCTCGAGCAGATGACTCAGAATGCTGTGACGGTAGGAGCAGCAGAGCAGACTTCGGCTGACCAGATCCGTGTGAGGGTTAACACACTCAAGAATAATATCAATGCCCAGAAACGCAATGTAGAACTGGCTACCAACAGCCTCAAAGTGCTGCTGGACGTGCCTGTGGAGACCGAACTGGTGTTGACGGAGAATATGGACGAAGTGCTCTCGCCGGCAAGAGTACTCGATCTGCTGAGCCAGAATTTTGCTATCGAGAACAACCTTAATTACCAGCTTCTGCAGCAGCAAGTGGAACTGGCGAAACGCAATGTGCATATGGCGGGCTGGGCTTATGGTCCGACGGTGGCTCTTGCTTATAACTACCAGAACCAGAAATACTATGGCGAAGGTGGTATGCGTATGACGCCGCCGAATGTGGTGCAGGTGACGGTTAAAATGCCGCTCTGGTCCTCCGGCAAACGTGCCGCAGGTCTGGTGGAGAAGAAGATAGCGCTGGAGGAGGCGAAAAATACTCTCTCCGAGACATCCGACAATCTGGAGATCCAGTATCGCCAGCTGTGCTTCGATCTCACCAACGCCTATGAGACCTACATGAACGAAAAAGACAATATCGAAGTGACCCGGCGTGTGTTTGCCTCCGCTACCAATAAATTCAAATACGGTGCGAGCAGTAACATGGAGCTTACCAATGCGTCTAACGACCTGATCAATGCGCAATCGACTTATGTGCAGGCTATGCTGAGTCTTATCAATGCGCAAGCTGAATTAGAAGAATTTTTGAACAAATAAGATATATGAAGAACAAAGTTAATCGTGCCTTTATGGCAAAGAAAAAGAATTTGATTTACATCCTCGCAGCCCTGGTGCTCATAGGCTGCGGCGGCAAAGACACATCTGCCACACAGGAGGAAGAACGCGTTGAGCAGGTACGCACCACCGTTCTGCAACCGCGTGAGATAGAGCGCGAGATCTCTGTTTCGACAAACCTTCAGGGCTACCTGACGCAAAATGTGGCGCCCTCCCTTACCGGCAAGATCGAGCATATCTATTGTGAGGTAGGCACCCGCGTGGCGAAAGGAGCGGATCTCGTCCGCATGGACCAAACCCAGTACAAGACCACTAAGATCTCGATGGCGAATCTTGAGATCGAGAAGAATCGTATAGAGCAGTTGCTCAAGACCGGATCGGCTACGCAGCAGCAGTATGACCAGATCACGACGCAGTACAACTCGACCAAAGAGCAGTTGGAGTTTCTGGAGGCCAACACGTATGTGAAAGCTCCGTTCAGCGGCGTGATCTCGGCGAAGAACTATGAGGACGGCGAGCTCTACGGCGGTCAGCCTATTCTGGTGCTGACCCAGATAGACAAACTGAAAGCGCTGGTGGCTGTTCCTGAGACCTATTTCCCGCTGCTCAAGAAGGGAATGAGACTGACGCTGACGTCGGAGATCTATCCGGGCAAGACTTTCCCTGCTACGGTGGAGATTGTTTATCCGACCATTGACCCCTCCAGCCACACTTTCCAATGCAAGATCGTTATTCCGAACGGCAGCAATCTGCTTCGTCCGGGTATGTACGTGACGACAACCATCGGTCTGGGCAAAGCGAATGCCATTGTAGTGCCTTACCAGAGCGTGGAGAAACTCGTTGGCGCCAACGACCGCTATGTCTTCATCGTGGAGGAAGGACGCGCAAAACGTGTTGCCGTTACTCTCGGACAGCGTTTTGACCAGGATATTGAGATCATCGCCCCGGAGATCAAAGAGGGTGTCGAATTCGTCACCACGGGCCAGCACAAACTCGTGGACGGCGTCAAAGTGAATGTAGTGGAATAATTTACTAGTCTGCTAGAAAACTAGTCGACTAGACAACTAGGAAATCCTATGAGCATTTATAAATCAGCAATCGAAAAACCGGTGACCACCGCCCTCATCTTTGTGGCGGTCATCGTCATCGGTATATACAGTTTCCTGAAGCTGCCGATTGACCAGTTCCCGGAGATGGACCCGCCGTATATCACGGTCATGACCACCTATCCGGGTGCATCGGCGAGTGAGATGGAAACCAACGTGACGAAGATCATGGAGAACGCCCTGACCTCCGTTGATCACCTCAAACACATCACTTCGCAGTCCAAGGATAATATCTCCGTGGTGACGCTGGAGTTGGAGTGGGGTAGCAACATGGACGAGGCGGTTAACGACGTGCGTTCGTTCGTTGATATGGCGGCGAACAACCTGCCGGACAACTGTGCCAAGCCTGTTATCTTCAAACTCTCCACATCCTCCATGCCTATCTGTCAGTACTCCATCACGGCGGATGAGACCTATGCGGGTCTGGACAAGATCCTCAACGACGAGGTGGTGCCGCAGCTGAACCATATTGACGGTATCGGTAATATATCCCTCTCGGGTGCGCCGGACCGCTATGTCTATGTCAATATTGACCAGCAGAAACTCGATGCGTACGGTATTACGCTGGAGCAGGTGGGACAAGTCGTTTCGGCGAACAATCTCAACCTCTCGTCCGGTACCATTAAGATGCCGCAGGAGCAATACCAGATGCAGGTGCGTTCGGAGTACATCGAGTCCTCCGAGATAGCGAACCTCATGGTAGCCATGACACCGCAGGGCCAGCAGGTCTTCATTCGCGATATTGCTACCGTCAAGGATACCATCAAGGACCTCTCATTGGATGAGAAGACCAACGGCCGTGAAGCTGTGCGTCTCGTCATCGCCAAGCAGACAGGTGCCAACACCGTACAGGTTTGTAAGGACGTGCGTGCCGAACTGGCGAAGATACAGAAACAGCTCCCGACAGATGTCAAGATAGAGAAAATCTACGACTCCTCGGAGAACATCCAGAACTCCATCAACTCTCTCGAAGAGTCTGTGCTTTACGCCCTGCTCTTCGTGGTGCTCGTGGTACTCTTCTTCCTCGGCAAATGGCGTGCGACGATTATCATCGGTATTACTATTCCTATTGCCCTTATCGTGGCGTTTATCTACCTCGGTCTGGCGGATTCGTCGCTCAATATCATCTCCCTCTGTTCGCTCACTATCGCTATTGGTATGGTGGTGGATGATGCGATTGTGGTCTTGGAGAACATCACCCGTCACGTGGAGCGTGGAGAAGACCCGCACGAGGCGTCTATCTACGCTACCAACGAGGTCTGGGTATCCGTCATCGCGACCACTCTGGTGCTCGTAGTGGTATTTGTGCCGCTGACGATGCTCTCCGGCATGGCGGGAATCATGTTCCACGAACTGGGATGGATTGTGACGGTAGTGTGCTGTACCTCCACTCTCGTGGCTATCTCGCTGACGCCTATGCTCTGCTCCAAACTGCTGAAAGCCAAGAAAGTGCATGTGGATGAGAACGGCAATCTGGTGGACGACGAGGCAGGCAAGAAAGGCTGGTACGAGCGTACGGTAGTACACATGCTTGATGTTATTGATGAGTACTACGCTAAGTCGCTAGGTTGGTGTCTGCGTCACAAAGCGCTCACTTTCCTTATCCTTATTGCTTTCTTTGCCGCCTCTCTGATTCCTGTCTTCATGGGCAAGATCGGTACGGACTTTATGCAACAACAGGATAACGGCCGTCTTTCGGTTACGGTCAAGTTGCAGCGCGGTACGCGTATCGAGGAGACCCTTAAGACCGCCCGCAAACTGGAAGCGCGCTTCGTCGAACTGGTGCCGGAGATTCAGTTGATCAACACCTCCGCCGGTTCGAACGATGATGCCTCTATTGCAGCGCTCTTCTCTTCGACGATGAACAACAAGATTCAGATGACCGTCCGTCTGCCTAAAAAATGGGAACGTGACCGCGATATATGGACTATTGCCGAAATCCTCCGTCAAGAGATGGCGAAATACCCGGAGATCAACGAATACCAGTGTGCTGTTTCGTCCGGTGGACCCGGCGGCGGTAACACAGTTGATTTGGAGATTTACGGTTATGACTTTGACAAGACCTCCCAGATGGCAGAACAATGCCGTCAGCTCATCTCGCAACTGCCCGGTGCCCGCGACGTGAATATCTCCCGTGAGGACGACCGTCCGGATATCAAGATTACCGTCGATAAAGAGAAAGCATCGCGTCTCGGTTTGAGTTCTGCTACTATCTCTACCTACCTCCGCAACCGTGTGGCAGGTATGGCGTGCGGCTATCTCAAGGACGACGGTTCGGAGTACGACATCGTGGTGCGTCTCATGGAAGAGGACCGCAACTCGATTTCCGATATCCTCAACCTCTCTATCCCGACGGCGACGGGCAAGACCGTCAAACTCTCCGAGGTGGCAACTGTAGGCGAATACTGGGCACCGCCTACCATCGAGCGTAAGGCGCGTCAGCGTATTGTCACTGTCAAGGCTACACCGTACAACACCACCCTTGGAGAACTGGCGAAAGCGATTGAGACAGAGGTTGTTCCGCAACTCGACATCCCTGTAGGTTACTCCACCCACATCGGCGGTAACTACGAGACGCAGCAGGACACCTTCTCCGACATGATTCTGCTCGGTATGATGATTATCCTGTTGGTATATATCGTCATGGCGTCGCAGTTCGAGTCACTCCGAATGCCGGCAATCATCATGTTCTCTATTCCGTTTGCCCTCTCGGGTGTCATCGTAGCCCTCTGGCTTACAGGCCGTTCACTGGATATGATCGGTGCCCTCGGTCTGGTGCTCCTGGTGGGTATTGTGGTGAAGAACGGTATCGTGCTCGTGGACTATATCAACCTGATGCGCGAGCGTGGCTATGAGCTGAACCAGGCTATCCAGATGTCCGGACGCAGCCGTATCCGTCCTGTCCTCATGACGGCGTTCACTACCATCCTTGGTATGATTCCTATGGCGGTTTCTTCCGGTGAAGGTGCCGAGATGTGGCAGCCGCTGGGTATCGTTGTGATCGGTGGTCTGACTGTCTCCACCTTCCTGACGCTCTACGTAGTGCCTGTGCTCTACGGTGTTATGTCACGCCACGGAGACCGCGACAAACAGGAAGCCCTCCGCAAGAAATTTATCTTCATGGACCTCAAAGTAAAGAAATCTGAAAACTGAATACTGAAAACTGAATACTGAATACTTATGAAGAGTGTAATGATAGTCTTTAATCAGGCAAACACCGGTCGTGTGGAATATATGTTGGATATCCTGAATATCAAAGGCTTCACGTTCTTTGAGCAGGTACAGGGACGAGGTACGAATGGCGGTGAACCCCGCCGCGGAACGCACGCCTGGCCGGAGATGAACTCCTGTGTTATCACTGTTGTCGAGGACGAACAGGTGCCCGCGCTCTTGGAGTCAATCAAGAAACTCGACCTCCGCAACGAGGAAGTCGGCGTTCGTGCCTTTGTTTGGAATATCGAAGCTACAGTATGATATCCATACAACATATTTGTAAATCTTTCGGCTCGCAGCAGGTGCTGAAGGATGTGTCGCTGGAGATCCCGGACGGGCAGATCGTAGGCTTGCTGGGACCTAACGGCGCCGGTAAATCGACGCTGATGAAGATTCTTATCGGTCTCTGGAAAGCCGACAGCGGAGAGGTGCATGCTCCTGCCCGCATCGGCTATCTGCCGGAGAATAACCCCCTTTACGATGAGATGTACGTTGCCGAGTACCTTGAGTTTATGGCCGGCATGACTACACCCTCCCTGCGGGGGAGGGACGGGGTGGAGCTTGTCGCTACGCTCATAGACCTCGTAGGACTGACACCCGAGCGGCACAAGCATATACGCGAGTTAAGCAAGGGCTATCGCCAGCGTGTGGGGCTTGCTCAGGCGCTGCTCGGCAATCCGGAACTGCTCATTCTCGATGAACCTACCACCGGCCTTGACCCGAATCAATTGGTAGAGATACGCAGTTTGATCCGTAATCTGGGTAAGGAACGCACGGTGATCCTATCGACCCATATCATGCAGGAGGTGCGGGAGATGTGCGACCG
>DGVB01000005.1:0-14474 GCA_002395805.1 Bacteroidales bacterium UBA4295
ATCCTACTGATAAGGGAATGGCTCTCTGTTTCAATAACATCAAATATTTTCTTACGCCATGTGCTCATTTGCTACTTTGTTTACAATTTTCATATACTCATCGTGACCTAAGCCGAACACACCTTGCAATTCGCTTTGGTGAAGTTCCTCTTGATACTCTAATATATTGTCTGCGTAGAGTTTCTCTAATTGACGAACGATGATTGCTTCAACACGTGGATACTTCTTATTCTTTTGGAAATCACCCTCCTCAATTCGGAAGAATAGTTTTAACATTTTAAGGTTTCTTAACTCCTCTTGGCTCAGCGAATCATCCTCAAGAATTATATCGGCGTAATCCAATAAAACATCAAGTGTCTTTTCTTTAATATCCGTGATACGCCGGATTCCTTTTTCTGCGAGCACCTTGTCCAGTGCAAGTGAACTCATCTGCCCTTCTACAATCAGTTGAAGTGCCGCTTGTATAACTTCTGGATATTCTTTGCGAGATATTAATTCTCTCGCCGATTCTTGAATAGTTGTTTTCATTGATAAATTCTTTAAGTGTGGTTGATTTTTAGTACGCAAAAAGCGTGAGGTTACTACGTGCATACTCAACAGTAGAGGGTACTAGGAATAACCCTTAATAGCAAACATGCAAATAGAACTCCACGCTGACGCGCGAAGCTATTTTGCATTCGATCTTGCTATTTGGCATGAAAGATTCCTAGTTTTTCTACCGTTAAGAGCGAAAGCAACAGCTTCTTTTTAATATGTTATTTTATTGCGCGACGCTTCGCGCTGTATTTTGTGGAGTATAGCGGACTCGAACCGCTCACCTCAACACTGCCAGTGTTGCGCTCTAGCCAGATGAGCTAATACCCCAATATGTCCTCCTGTTTAACGTCGGGGAGCGACGGTTTACATTTTGCGCTGTCAAGGCCAGCGGTATATTTATATCGCAGCTGCGTGCGATGGTACAGAACTATAATCTTTGGCAGCAAAGAAACCTTCAAAAGAAAGATCTTCGTCTAATGCCGGCCAATGCAAACCAAACGGAGAACGAGAATAAGCTGCACGCTCTTCCACAGTTGCATTTCGTAACGGAGTATAGTCTGCAAAGCGCTCGCACGCCTGACGACCATCTGTGGTCTCAATCCAAATGGCTTCATCGGTAAGCCATATTTTTTTTACTTCAATCATAGTTTAATAGGTTTTATTTCTTAAAAAAGGTTTTCCAATTAGCGGCAATAGTCTCTTTGTTCTCTTCCACTAACGACTCTGCCAACTTAAGTTCTGCAGGCTTAAGACCTTTGTTGTCTATCAAAGTCACCTCCGGGTAGACTTGAAAACGAGCTTCTGCATCCCCTTTAATCACATGTACATGAATGGGCTCGTGGTCATTGGAATAAAACATAAAACGAAAGCCGAAGACAATAAATAATGTTGGCATAATAGTGTTGTTTTTCAAATTTGCGCTGCAAATTTACTGCTTTTTTTTGACATATGCAAGAAAAAACGCAAAAATCGTCGTCCGGGCGGGCGATATTCGCAGAATAGAGACGGACGAGGATACAAAATGTCCGCACGTAGAGAGCGGACGCGAGAAAAGACGGCATGAACGCAGAGAGAGTGCCGGCGAAGCGCGACAAGTGGTCACCGCCTACACCGCGAGCAAAAAATGTAATACCTTCGGACTCCGCCTTGGCTTATGCCAATTCCCCCGAAATTACGTTCGCTAAGTTGAGCGAACGACAATCTTTTTAACAAAAAAGCCATTTATAAGCAAGCTTACACGATTTTTTTGTTAAAAATCTTGTACATTCCAATTTTTTGTAGTAATTTTGCCGCCGAAATGTGCGCGTAGGCGTACGCTCGCTTAAACTAAGGCGTCCGCGCGACTGCGGGTACGACCCTTGTAGAGCGCTACGCCTTGTGCTACGCTCTCCCCCACAAATATAAAATTTGCGGGGACCCTATAATTATTATTAACTAAATTAATTTTTTATGATTGATCGAGAGTATCGTAATCCAATCTAGTTTGAAGAAATGAGTAAAAACCCGTTTATCATTGAGGTGAACCATGTATCGAAGCAATTCGAGGATGGTAAGTATGCCCTCGACGACGTGAGCCTTCAAGTGAAGAAAGGCGAGTTCGTCACCATTTTAGGTCCTTCGGGCTGCGGTAAAACGACTTTATTGCGTTGTATTGCAGGTTTCCAGGTAGCGAGTAGCGGTGAGATTTTGCTGAAAGGCGAAGACGTAACCAAGACTCCTCCTTACAAAAGGCCGGTAAACACTGTGTTTCAGAAATATGCGCTTTTCCCGCATCTGAATGTATTTAACAACGTAGCCTTCGGATTGAAGCTGAAGAAAGTAGATCCGGAAACGATCAAGAAGAAAGTGCGTCGTGCGCTGAAGATGGCGAACATGACGGGCTACGAGGAACGCAAAGTAGATACATTAAGCGGTGGCCAGCAACAACGTGTGGCCATTGCCCGCGCGATAGTAAACGAGCCGGAAGTGCTGCTGCTGGACGAGCCGCTGAGTGCATTGGACCTGAAGATGCGACATGATATGCAGATCGAATTGAAGGAACTGCATGAGAAATTAGGCATCACCTTTATCTACGTGACGCACGACCAGGAAGAGGCGCTGACGCTGAGCGACCGCGTGGTAGTGATGAACGAAGGAAAGATCAAACAGATCGGTACTCCGACAGATATTTACAACGAGCCGCAGAACTGCTTCGTAGCCGATTTTATCGGCGAGAGCAATATTCTCTCTGCGACGATGATCAAAGACAAGAAAGTAGAATTCTGCGGTCAGGTTTTTGATTGTATAGACACCGGTTTCGGTGAGAACAACCCTGTGGACGTAGTCATCCGTCCGGAGGATATCTATATATGGAAGGTACAAGGGGACAAAGTACAAAGTGACAAAGGTCCCGATGTGGCCTCTCAAGCGGATCTGGATGAAGAGGACAGGGTGCCGAAAGGGAAATTCACCAAATGGTACGGCGAGGTACAGAGTTGTATCTTCAAAGGCGTGCATTACGAGATGCGCGTGCTGACGCCGGACGGATATGAGTTCCTGATTCAGGATTATCATGAGTACCTGCCGGGCACGGAAGTAGGCATGCTCGTTCGTCCGGAAGATATCCAGATTATGAAGAAAGAGCACTATATCTACAATTATTTCGAAGGCGAAGTGCTCAAGAACGGCAAGGTTTGGTTCCTGGATGCGGAATGGGAGGTAGAAGAGAAGCGTCTGGAAGGTTTCGAGCCGGGCGACAAAGTGCAGGTGAAGGTACCGTTCCGCGCCATCGACCTGCAGGACTACGAAGAAGAAGGAACCCTTTCGGGCGAAGTGCATTTCATCTTATACAAAGGCAACCACTACCACCTCACCATCCGAACGGACGAAGGGCACGACCTGTATGTCAATACGAATGATGTATGGGACGACGGCGACCGCGTAGGTATTGTGATCAAGCCGAAGGATATAATAGTCGAAAGTCTAAAGTCGAAAGTCGAAAGCAATGAGTAAGATACTTCAAATAGCCTCTTCGCGTCGTACATGGGCATGGCCGTATATCCTGTTTATGGCGATGTTCGTGGTGTTGCCGTTGATATTGGTGGGTTTCTATGCCTTCACGGATATAGAAGGCCATTTCACGATCCGCAATTTTGCGAAGTTCTTTACGCATAGCGAAGCTATCCAGACCTTTTTGTACTCGGTGATGATTGCCGTTTTCAATACGGCTATCTGTCTGCTGATCGGTTATCCGGCGGCATATATCATGGCGCAAGAGGATTTCCGGACGCCGAAAGTGATGGCGATGCTGTTTATCCTGCCGATGTGGATCAACTTCCTGCTGCGCACGGTAGCAACGGTGGAGTTATTCAACATGTGCGGTCTGCCGTTAGGCGAAGGCGCACTCCTTTTCGGTTTATGCTACGACTACCTGCCGTTTATGATCTACCCTATCTACAACACGCTGCAGAAGATGGACAATTCGCTTGTGGAGGCAGCGCAGGATTTAGGCGCCAGCAGATGGCAGAGCTTCTGGAAAGTGATCGTTCCGCTGAGTATGCCGGGTGTGTATAGCGGCATCGTCATGGTCTTTATGCCTACCGTTTCCACTTTTGCCATAGCCGAACTGCTGACGCATAACAATATCAAGTTGTTCGGTAGTTTGATTCAGGACTATATCACGACGACCGACCTGCTCAATTACGGAGCTGTTCTGTCGCTCGTGCTGCTGATTATCATTGCCCTGACGTCGTTCTTCGGCGACAATGACGAGACCGGAGAGAAAGGAGGGGGGCTGGTATGAAAAGAGACCACTTCGTTGTAAGACCGGCTTCGCCTGTAAGACCGCTACGCTGTAGGACCGGCTTCGCCTGTAAGACAATACTCGTCCTGGCTCTTTATTCCTTATTCTTTATTCCGGCCTTTGCGCAGTCGAACCTGACGTATGAGTTGAAAGTAGGAACGACGGGCGAGGTACAGGTGCTGACGGATTTCCCGGAGAGTTATCAGGGAGAGAAAGTGAATGTGAGAATACAGACCGCTTCGCTGACAGACCGCTACGCTGACAGAATACAGACTGCTTCGCTCAAAGACTTTGATTTTATTTTTGCGGGCGAGGAGCCGATAGAGGGATTCAGCGAGGTGTACCGTTTTACGGAAGGCGAGCAGGAATGGGTAGTCTGGCGGAACGGGAAAGAGATCAAGAACCGTGCCCAGCGGACGCTGGTAGGCAACGCCTACAATGCGTTTGAGACCTATCTGCACGAGACTCTGGATGTCAAGAAAAACCACGGCTGGATATGGTGGGTTTTCGCCGGATTGCTATTCGCAGGCACTGTTTGCTATGGCGGCTATGTCTATTACTGCCGCCGCAAAGAGCGTGAGTTGACTCCGGTAGAGCAAGAGACGCTCCGCCGCCAACGAATGGGTATGAGACGGCATTACGGATCGCAGTTATACCTCTGGTTATTGCTCATTGTGCTGTATGCACCGATTGCATTGATCGCCGTGTTCTCGTTTACCAAGAGTAAGATCTTGGGCAACTGGACGGGTTTCTCGCTGGACCTGTATGCCAACTTGTTTACCGGTCAGGCCGATGCGGGTCTGAACAGCGCTATCTGGTACACGGTTGTGATTGCTTTGGTGGCTGCCGTCAGTTCGACAATCTTAGGTACATTAGCCGCCATCGGTATCTACAACATGCGTGCGCGGCAGCGGAAGATCGTGAGTCTGATGAACTCCGTGCCGATGATCAACCCGGATATTATCACGGGTATCTCGCTTTTCCTGCTGTTTGTGGCATTAGGTGTGAGCCAGGGTCTGGCTACCGTTTGTATCGCGCATGTGGTGTTCTGTACGCCATATGTGGTACTGAGCGTGCTGCCGCGGTTAAGCCGCATGAATCCCAATACGTACGAGGCTGCGCTGGATTTAGGTGCTACGCCCGGACAGGCATTGCGGATGGTGATGCTGCCGGAACTCTGGCCGGGAATGCTGAGCGGCTTTATCCTGGCGCTGACGCTCTCCGTCGATGATTTCGGCGTTACTTTCTTTACCAAAGGTAGCGGAGGCCTGGAGACGCTGAGTACGTTTATCTACTCCGACGCGCGCAAAGGCGGTCTGACGCCGGAGTTGCGACCCCTGTTTACAATCATATTACTGGTCATGCTGACAGTATTAATCTATATCAACATACGTAATTCAAAACAAGAGAAAAAATGAAAAAATCATTCTTTGGTACTTTGTACCTTGTGGCTTTGTCCCTTATCATGGTTTCCTGCGGCGGTGCAGACCGCGCACATCAACTCAAGGTATTGAACTGGGCGGACTATATCAACGAGGACGTCAAAGAGAATTTTGAGGCGTGGTATTTCGCCCAGACCGGCGAGAAAGTAGAGCTGGTCTATGAGACCTTCGACATCAACGAGACCGCGTTGACGAAGATTGAGGTAGGTCACGAGGACTACGATCTGTTCTGTCCGTCGGAGTATATCATCGAGCGAATGCTGAAGAAAGACCTGCTGCTGCCGATCCGGAAAGAACTGATAGCAGACAGCATCTGGTATTTCGACAATATCTCCCCGTTCGTGCTGGATAAATTCCAACAGATGGCTCCGAGTGCAGACGTGAAGGTGAGCGACTACACCGCAGGTTACATGTGGGGTACGACCGGATTCATCTACAATCCGCAGTTTGTGAACCGCGAGGATCTGAAAAGCTGGAGCGCTGTGCTGAATCCGAAATTCGAGAACCGCATCCTGATGAAAGATGCCTTCCGCGATGTCTATTCGGTACTCGTTCTCTATGCTTTCAAGGACCAGATCGAAGCAGGCGAAGTAACCCGCGACGAGTTGGTACGCGAAATCACTCCGGAGCGCGTAGCGGCTGTGAAAGAAGTGCTGCTGCAGGCTAAAAAGCAGATCTGCGGCTGGGAGGTTGATTTCGGAAAAGAGGAGATGACCAAAGGCAAAGCATGGATGAATCTGAGCTGGTCCGGCGATGCGCAATTCGCTATCGAGGAAGCAGCCGAGATGGGCGTCATGCTCGATTATATCGTGCCCCAGGAGGGTTCGAACGTATGGTTCGACGGTTGGGTGATCCCTAAGTTCGCCAAGAATGTGAAAGCCGCTACCTATTTCATCGATTATATGTGCCGTGCGGACAATGCGCTGGCTAACATGGACGAGATAGGATATGTATCCTGCGCAGGAGGTCCGCTCGCTGCCGCTACGATTCTGGAGGAGCAGAACGATGACGAGGAGTGGCCTGAGACCGTAGATGCTTCGTATTTCTTCGGCAATGACCCGATCGAGGTAGAGGGCGAGATGCTGGATCCGCACGCGCTGCACCTCAACCCGGTTTATTATGCCGACAAGAGTATCATCGACCGCTGCGCGCTGATGCACGATGCAGGCGATGCACAGGAGATGCTGCTCGAGATGTGGAATGAAATCAAATTAGCTAGATGAGAAAAAGCATTCAACTGGGCATCCTAGGACTCCTAGGTTTTCTAGGCGTCCTAGTTAGCCCTCTCTCCGCCCAAACGACGGAGATGGAGACGCACTACAAGGCTTTGGAAGCCCGCTTCGACGGGAGAGACAAGCTGTTGCAGCGCGACCTGAAGGACTATCTGCAGGCATACCCCTACACCACGTTTCTGGACGAGGTGCATTTTATGCAGGGTGTGCTGCAGGTGGAGAAGGGACATTACAAACAAGGCCTGAAGATCCTGGAGCCGATTGATATCAAAGCCCTGACGCGGCCGCACCAGACGGATTATTCCTTCTATCGCGGTTACGCTTACCTGATGATGCAGGAGTACCAGCGGGCATCGATCTATTTCAGCCAGTTGAGCAAAGGCAACAGCCGTTATACCACCCGCGGTACGTATTACTATGCCTACTGCATGTACAAGTTGGAGCGGTATGACAAAGCCCTTCCGGCGCTGAAAGCGCTGGAGAATGACCCGCAGTACAGCAAGACCGTGCCGTACTACCTGACGCAGATATACTACGCCACGGGTGATTACGAAGAGGCAGAGGATCGTGCCAATACCTTGCTTCGCGAACACCCGGAAAGCCTCAATAACAATGAACTCCATCGTATCTTGGGCGAGATGGCGTATATGAAGAAGGACTATCGCGGTGCAGCCGACCAACTGGCGAAGTACCGCAAAGCCGCAGCGGAAAACAAAGAGGAACTGCTACGCTCCGATATGTTCATGCTCGGTACCGCCCAGTACCAATTAGGCGAGTACGAAGCGGCAGTCAGTTCGCTCAAACAGGTGAAGCAGGAGCAGGACTCCATCTCCGAGGCCGCATGTCTGACGATGGGTAATGCCTATGTGCAGCTGGGTCAGCCGGAGCAGGCGAAGCTCTCTTACCAGGCCGCAGCGGGATACAAGATCACCCCTTCGGTAGCGGAAGAGGCAGCGTATAACTACACGCTCTGTACCTACCAGAGCTCGAGCGCGTTGGGCGAGTCTGTACGTGCTTTCAATGATTTTCTAAACCAATTCCCCGACTCGAAATACGAGGGTAAGGTCTATCAACTGCTGTCCGACGCCCTGATGCAGAGCAAGAACTACGCAGCGGCTATTCAGACCCTGGATTCGATACCGAACCCAACGCCCAAGATGCGCGAGACGAAGCAATATCTGCGCTATCAGTTAGGCGCGGATCATTTCCTGCAGGGCAAGATGCAGCAATCGGCAGAATGGATGACGGAGGTGATCAAGCATGACGCGGAGAGCTCCAAATACACCACGGAGGCGTATTATGTGCGTGCGGAGGCGAACTACCGTCTGCGCAACTATGCCGCCAGCGAGCAAGACCTGAATACCTTCTTCAGCCGTCCGGGTGCCAAGGGATCGGAGAACTACTCTATCGCCCGCTATCTGCAGGGCTACACCTATTTCTCGCAGAAGCAGTATGACAAAGCGCGCAATGCGTTCATCTCCTATATCGATGCAGCGCTGGCTACGGAGACGACCTATGCGGATGCGCTCAACCGCATCGGTGATTGCTATTTCAACGCCCGCCAGTTCCCGCAGGCTATCTCGTATTATTCGCAGGTAGCGAACCTGCAGGCGGCAGGAACGGACTATGCGCTCTTCCAGAAGGGTTATGCCCTCGGCCTGCAGCATAAATACAGCGAGAAGATCAGCGTACTGAATGATCTCGTGAAGCGCTATCCGAAATCCGACTATGCGGACGACGGCGTATATGAGATCGCCCGTGCGCAGCTGCAGCAGGACGACGAGCGGGGCGCTATCGCCACGTATGAGCAGTTGCTGAGCGCTTATCCTCACTCCACGCTGGCACGCAAAGCCTCGCTGGAGCGCGCGATGCTCTTCCGCAATCTCAATCAGAACGACCAGGCTATCGCTGCGTACCGCCAGACGATAGAGCGCTATCCGGCTACGGAAGAGGCCTACACGGCGCTCGATGCACTCCAGGCACTCTATGTGGAGAGCGGCAATGTAGATGAATACCTCACCTACTCCAAGACTCTGGCGAAGATGAATATGAATGTGACGACCGCCGAGGACTCGCTCCTCTATGCCGCAGCCGAGATGCAGTATATGCAGGCTTCGTACCAGAAAGCAACCGTCAGCCTCAGCAATTATATCACCCAGTACTGCGCCGGAGGACGGTATTGCACCGTAGCGCGGTATTATCTGGCGGATTCGTATTACCGTCTGGGTAAGACCTCCGAAGCGCTGGCGCAATATATCGTTCTGGCGGAGATGAATGCCAACCCCTATCAGGAAGAGGCGGCTACCCGCGTAGCGGAGATATGCTACGACAAGGGCGACTGGAAAGGTGCGCTGGACGGTTTCTACCGGATGCATGCCTTGGCCTCCACCCGCGAGAACACCACGATTGCCCGTCTGGGTATTCTCCGCTGCTCGCAGCAGTTGGGACGCCATCAGGCGGCTATCGATATAGCGGACCAGCTGCTGAGCGACACGCCCGTCAGCGACGAGACCAAAGCGGAAGCCCTCTACGGCAGAGCGAAAGCCTATATCGCGTTAGGACAATGGAGCAAGGCGCAGCCGGATCTGAAGATCCTCGCCCGCGAGGTACGCACCCCGCAAGGCGCAGAGGCCAAGTATCTGCTCGCGCAGAGCTATTACGAAGCCAAAGATATGGATGCGGCAGAGTCGCAAGTGATGGAGTTTACCCGGATGAACACCCAGCAGCAATACTGGCTGGCGCGGGCTTTGGTGCTCCTGAGCGATATCAACCGCAGCCGAGGCGAGTATTTCCAGGCACGCCAGTACCTGCTCGTCCTGCAGCAGAACTATCTGATCAAGGGAGACGATATCCCTGCGCTCATTTCCGCACGGCTCGCTGAACTGGACAAGATTGAACAACCCGTAGAAAAGGAGGTGAATGATGAAGAGGAATAGAAAGGTAAAAGATGAAAGATTAAAGGTGAAAGGTTTGCCGGGATGGATTGTCCTTTCAATTTTCACTTTTCAATTTTCAATTTGCCAAGCCCAAAGCGAAGATGAACTGAACCGCTCCGTAACGGTAGAGCGGGATTTTCAGCCGGTGATACAGGCGGCGGGCAAGGTTTCTACCAAACCGGCTGTATTGGAAGAACAGATGGAGCCGGCGCCGATCGAGTACTCCGAGTTTACAGCAGATGTCACTCCCGGTACGGCTTTTCATCCCCTGCTCTCGCAGCCCACACGCTTCGAACCGGCTAAGCAATATCATGGATATATCCGCGGTGCTATCGGCCATCCCAATACGCTTTTTGATTTCGGGTACCACCTGAATGACGGTAAGAATTCGATTTTGGATGTCTATGCGCATCATAAGGGTCAATGGGATCTGGCTACGCTGAGCAAAACCAAACTGGGCATCAATTTCACCCATACTTTCTCGTCCTGCGATCTCTATTTCGGCGTCAACGGCGGGAATATCTATTATCATAAATACGGCCATTGGTACGACTACGCCACCGGTGAATTCGGTATGTGGGAGAAGAACAAGGTCGCTTATGCCAACCGTGCTCCGCTGACGGACAGGGACAAGACGTCTCTCTGGACCGCAGAGGCTTATTTGGGCGTGAAAGCGAATGCCAAGAGTGAAGTGCAGTACCGCGTGCAGACGGGTTATAGCCTGTTCTCCAAACCCGGTGCGGTCAGTGAGCATCAGATCCGTACGATAGCTGATTTCGATTGGAATAGCGAGGCGCACCATGTGGGAGCGAATCTCTACGTGCAGAATAATTTCCTGCAACTGGGCAGCCTCGCCGCCGCCATTCCTGACTCGCTATACTCCAACCGGCATAATTTCCGCATCGAGCCGTATTATGCCTATGAGGGTAAGCGAATCCGCCTGCATATAGGTGTCAATTTCGATCTGAACATCGGCAAAAGCCATCACCACCATCTCTCCAAATCGGAGAATATCTCGTTTGCTCCTTCGCCGCATATTAACCTGGAGGCACAGGTAGCCAAACAATGGCTGACCATCTATGCGGACATCTTGGGCAACCAGGGTCTGGGTTCGCTGCAAAGCTATATGGAGGAGAACCGCTATAGCCTTATCCATGCCGGTATCATCCATCCTTGTGCCGCCTATGTGCCGGTAGATGCCGAACTCGGCTTCCGCATCCGTCCGTACCGCGACCTTCTCCTGGAGATTCACGGAGGATACGCCTATATGATGGATGAAGATTACTGGATCGCTACGGCAGATACTACGACGCTGCTGGCGCCGATTAACATCAAACGACCGATAGGTGATTTCGTGCATCAACACACGGATTACCAGCGCGGTAAGATCGGAGGCCAGATCAACTACCACTACCGCGATATCATACGGATCAACGTGGATGGCGATTATTATATCTGGAAAGGGGACACCACGGTCTATGACCGCCCTAACTGGGAACTGGGAGTACGTATCGACGGCCGGATTGACAAGCATTGGTCGCTCTATTCGGATAACCATTTTGCGGGCAGCCGCGTAGTGCTGGCTACCGACGGCGAGCATATCCTCAAACCGACCATCGCTCTCAACCTCGGTGCGGAGTATAACATGTGGGTAGGAGGAAAGGTGAAAGGTGAAAGGACGAAGGATGGAAGTAAACTTTCCCCGGAACCGAAACCGAACCTGACGCTCTTCGTCCAGATCAATAACTGGCTCCACCGCAAGAATGATATTTACTACGGCTATCGCTCCCAGGGCATCAACTGCCTCATGGGCGTTACTTTTAGGTTCTAGGAGCCTAGGGACTCTAGTATTATATATCTAGAAAAGAGCCTGTCAGCGCTGACAGGCTCTTTCGTATTCTACAGCAGCCATGAGATAGGCGCCGAGTACTTTTCCTTCCGTATTATCCTGAATCGGCACATCCTTGCCGATGAGGTAATAGGCTGCGGTGCCGTTTCTATCATGGCTGAGTCCCGCTGACTGACAGGAACCCGTGATGGTCAGTATCTCCTTGGTACTTGGTACTTCGTCACTTGGTACTTGACGCACAAACTGCTTCACTATTCCTTCAAACCCTTTTTTGCCGGCTTCGGCATGGTTGATGAGCCCGAGACGTGTACCTTTGAGCAGCGCTGCGGTAATGAGACAGGAAGCCGAAGACTCCAGATAATTGCATTGCGTGCCGCCTTCGCCCACATTGGTATATTTGGCAGAACCGGTGTCATCCACTCCTTGCGTAGCGCATTTCTCCGGACCATAGGCTAAGAGTTGGTACCAGCATCCTGTCTCCGGATCCTGGCGAGCCACCAGACCGTCCGCCAGTTTGGTCAGATAATCGCGCATCTCATCAAAATGCTGTGCCGAAGGCAGCTGCGATTGCTCTAAACATTCAACATTCAGCCCTAAGCCTTTCATATAGGCTTCCATCACATCCACCAGCGCAAGGATATACCATCCTGCTGCCCGTCCCCAGGATTCTTCGGAACGATATACCTTGGTACTTGACTCTTGGTCACTTGGTACTTCGTAGAGGTGCCCTGCCTCATAGATCTCGCGACCGTTCCTATTGGTCGTTACATCCGTAAAGAGCACATGATAAAGCAGTTGTTTCTCCTCGTCCCAGAGATACGGCCATGATGCTTCGAACTGCGTATAGACATCGTTCCATCCCAGATCGGTCTCTTCGCAAGCACCGTAAAGCAATAGTTGCGCCAGCAGTGCAGGTCCCATATAGGCGCCATCGCACCACATCTGACCCCAATAACTCTTCTCGGGATTATCCGTAGCCTTATGCATCCATCCTCCGTTTACCGAAGCTTCGTTATCCTCCACCGCGATGGAGTATTTGGCCTTATGCTCCGCCAGACCTGCTGCAGCGCGTCTCATCTGCGCCATATAGAAAGCAGCTTTCTCCGGGTTCTCGAATTTACCACCCGGCTTTGCTCCTTCATACAATCCCATGAATACTTTAGCGCAGTTGAGATCATCCAGAATACCTCCTCTTACCAGTTCGTTCAGTTCTCCTTCATCAAGACTATCCGCCCACTGCGCAAGTCCCAGATACCATGCATCCGCCCAGGCGGAGTCCTGGTAATACTGCCATACATCGAGAATCCCCTTGGCTACTACTCCCGGCACATAATCCCATGTGGCAGCGTGCTCCGGGATCGTAATGCCATTCGTAGCATTGGCATTCGGGAAGCCGACACAGTTATCCTTATTATACCACGCGCTCATGCGCGCGTCAATCATCTCCCGGCTATAGCAGTGGGGATGGGGTTTGGCGCAAGCAGCGAGAATCAATCCCGCCGCTGCCAAAACTATAATATGAGATGTTTTCATTTTAGAGATTATATCCTTTACCTTTACGCCTTTCCCTTTTGTCCCATATTTGGGACAACTCCTGCTATCTCTTCTGCTATGGCGTTCATCGCTACGAACCGCCAGCGCTTTGCGCTATGCGGAATCTCGCCTGTCTTGGCAGTAATCTGCGCTACTATCTCCGGATTCTCGAAGTTTGCTTCATCCGGCTCTATCAGCAACAGCCGCCCTGTTGCGCATGCTTCGAAATACACGCCGCTTGGCTTATAATAGGAATAGTGCGGATGACCTTCCTTTGGAAATCCCTCTGCTAACAGAATAATAATCGGGTATCCTCCTTCCCGCAAGGCCCGGCAGATCTGTTTCTCACCTTCTGATATAGCCGCGCTCACAAAGACCGTCCCGTTCTCCGCCGCTGCAAGGCATTCCTCTTTACGTGCCCCTATCTCCTCTTGGGTCATGCTGCGCGAGCATTGAAGTACTGCCTTGTCGGGATAGTCGAACAAGAAGCGATTTCCCATTACCCGCATCCGCATTCCTTTGTATTCTATCTCTTCTTGTATGCGGAATAAGTCCGGGTTGGCGCGTTTCATCGCCAGCCTCTTCGGGTTATCCTTGATGTACGCTATCATCCTCTGGAGTTGGCCATGCTTCGTTAAAGGTCTTGCGTGATATTCTGGTGCAAAGAGACGAATCTTACTTGGCGGTACATCACCAAGAGGTTGACTGCTGGAGTCTGCTTTCTCTATTTTATATAGGTCTGCACATTGCAACTTGAACCAACCTACATATCGCCCTAAATGTTGTGGCAACCGCTCATGTATGCGCAGTAATATGTGTATATGGTCCGGCATAACCACATAATTACATATCTCGATAGCTGAGGCACCTTCGTATTCCGGTATCCTTTTTATCTCTTCTGACACTTTCTTGCCGAGCGAAGAGAGAACCATTTCTTCGCCACTGAGGTGTCCGAGCAATGGTTTTCTTTCCGCTACTACCATTGTTAATAAATGGATACCAGGATCTCTATAATTCACCCATGGGATTCTTAATAGATGGCGATGCGTTGCATCACATCGCCATCCTTCAGGTGTCATATGTGGCTTGTTTCTATCTTCCATTATTACCTCGCACCTGTCGTTTACCTCTCGCCGATTTACCGGCGAGTTACCCTCATCTACG
>DGVB01000005.1:14627-65072 GCA_002395805.1 Bacteroidales bacterium UBA4295
GCCGATGTACCGGCGAGTTACCCTCCTCTACGCTTCCTTGCACCTGTCGTTTACCTCTCGCCGATGTACCGGCGAGTTACCCTCCTCTATGCTTCCTCGCACCTGTCGTTTACCTCTCGCCGATGTACCGGCGAGTTACCCTCCTCTACGCTTCCTCGCACCTGTCGTTTACCTCCCGCCGATGTACCGACGAGTTACCCTCCTCTACGCTTCCTCGCACCTGTCGTTTACCTCTCGCCGATGTACCGGCGAGTTACCCTCCTCTACGCTTCCTTGCGCCTGCGCGAGACCTTATATATCGCGTACGCGCACATACAAAGCATCAGCGGGATCAGGGCATCGCCGAGTGGTACGTTTCCAGGATCGTCCTCATCTTTCTCCGGGTTTCCGATAGATTCTATCTTTCGCGGACCTCCCGGTGCATTATTTCTGCTGCTCATATAGGCTCCTTCATTCACCGTACCGTCGCTATTCAGCATCGGCTGCTCCGCCCATTCCGGCGAAGAGAATGCGCTCGTCGACCGGAATGTAGCAGCCGGTGCGGCTACACCGAAGGATGTGGTACTTTGTACATTGTACCTCGTCCCTTTGTACTTCGTTTGGTAGTTTACCGCTTGTACCTGTGCGATACCTGCCGCCAGTATGATTGCGATAACCAATGATCTCATAATGTTTTGTGCTTTCATGATTCTTTCCCTTTCTCTCTAAACGTTAAACACTAAACATTATTTCATCATTTTGCCCATGACGTCATATATCTTTCCTCCCCGGATGATATACACATGGTCGTTGTAAACCACTTTCTGCACTTTCTCCTGCGCCTCTACACCTCCACAACCGGTAGTGACACTCGGTATGCCGAATGGCGTAGTACTGATCAGGAATCGGTGTGGCATATCGCCTTCTTCGTAACTAAACGAATAGGTATTGCCTTGCTCCATCAGCGTGGACTTCTCCTCTTTCAGGTCATTGAGGTAATAATGACCGTCTCCTCCGAAGAACGAGATAGTGTAATTGCTCTCCTTGCCCGGAGCGAAACATACAGGAGTGCCTTCCAGTTCATCGGTAGCCATAACCGCCATCTTATCCTCGCCGTTCATAGCGTAGAACTGTGCGGAGCGTCCGTCGCCTTCCATGTACTCTGCCTCCCAGCCGTTATCGAATGCTTCGCTGAATTGTTCGCCTTCGAACAGGCAGACATCGGTATAAGTCTTGGTATCCGATACACGAATGATGGTCATTTCATTGCCGGTATGGTTTGCAGTGCGTTTCGGTGCACGCATTCTCTCGGTCAAACTATTGTCGCTTCCGCGAACGACCTTGCTATAATCCATAGTCAGTGTAGCATCGGCGGCTGTCTTTATCTGGAAGGCCTGCATTGCCGGGATGACACTTAACTTGCCTGCACTTCTCCATCCGTCAGTTCCGGATGCAGCAAATGGAATTGGTATCCATTGACCGGCTGTTTCTGCTCCTTCAGCACTTGCACTTCCCGTTCCGCCGTCATGACCCGTACAGTAGATATATGCCGTCTTGGTGATGTTAGTGTCTGTGTTATCTTCTGAGAGAGCAGCAATCTGTATCGGAGCCATCCAACTGTTACCTACCAGATTGTATCCGTCGCCAGCAGCAGACATGGAAATCTCTTGGGTTGCTGTGGAAGCTAAAGTTCCCGTCATAGTATAGCTCATATGATCCTCAGTGGTATTAGTGGTAATACCTAAACCTTCGAATGCATACAAGTCGTCATAATAGCCGCGACGCGTCCAACCTGCTCCTGCATTATATACGTAGGTATAAATCTTCGTTCCTCCATGGTTTTCGTTGGCAAAAGTAGGACTTACACTTACGTACTCCATCGGCACAGCGAAATACTGGTATTGATAATCACCGGATATCTTACGTCCCAAGCTGTAGTAGTTCACCGTAGCTTTCGTTTTCGCTTCCTCGTTATCAAAGATCAAGGCAGCTTGGGCGGAACCATTCGTATTGATAATCAGGTCTTCCGGAGTGGTCGGCTTGAGGTTGTTGGCTGCGAAATGCGGAGCCTGAGCAGCAAGCACTTTACCATCCACAATCAGCGCACCGTCTGCATTGATGGTCAACCTACCATCACAGGTCTTATCGCCATTTCTATTAGTTCCACGAATACTGCTCTCGCCGGAACTTACGATAGCTACTTGCGCTACGTGCGGTTGGATTCCGCTGATCATGCACGGTGCCAAAATGCGTACTTTCGCCTCGCTAGACGGTAGCGCACTCTTGGACCAGTTGTCTGCCTTGCTCCAATCATTATCGATCTTTCCTGTGAAGTAGTTGGAGCAGTCATCCACCTCTTCCATGTTGGTCTTCAGCAGATAAATCAGGATATTCTTTATCACCGTCTTACCTTCGTTGGTCAACGCGCATGTCGGCTGGAGAGCCTTGGCGTTGATACCCATTACGAGCAGACGTGCCGCGGGCTCTTCCTGACGCTCGATTGCCGCTTGCAGTGTGCCTTCGAGAATACGACCGAGACCTAACAGACTGCCGGCTGCTTCACCCGTAAAGCCTTGCAATGCCGGTTTCTCGTTGCCTTTCGTCTCCTTGTTATATTTCACACCTTTATATACGCCCTTCGTAGAATCGACTAAGATCACATGGCGGAAGGTCTCGCCGCCGATAGTCTCTTCCCATACGTTCGTATAGTCTGACGGCACCGGCAGACCGGCGCCGTATATCTCATGGTCTTTACATTCCAGACGCATCTCGTACTGACGCGGATTAGGTGATTCAGGGCTTCCTTTTATACCTTTGGAGCCCCAGTTCTTCAGCGCACTAACATATGCCTCCATTGTAAATATCGGACGCACATCTACCATAGTACCGAAAGCGTTCACGTAACCCTTGGTCTTGTAGTCATCTCCCTTTTTAACAACCGTATTCGTGCTTGGATCATCGGTGATGAGGATAGCATCAAACTGCGAGTACTCTTCGCGGATAGCCTTCTCATCGGTTGTCCAATAGATATTCCGTTCCGATAGTTTGAACAGACGGTTTTCTGCTGCTGTACCAACACTATCCAGATATTCGTATAGTTCAGTTCCGTCTCCGTGTCCAACTGTGATGGAATCTTTTTTCATTCCTTTTCCGCCATCAGCTACAAACGCGATCTCCTTATAGGCCGTCGCTGCTTGGCGATGGATAGTGATAGTAGAAGAGGTCTTTGTATTGCTTCCGCATTCATCCTTTACTTCTACTTTAATTACTAAATCGCCGGCTTCCATTCCGCTTGGTGCTGCACCGTCAGAAGTAGTACCTTTCAAATAAATGATACCGTCTTTCAGTTCAAATGTACATCCACCGATATTTTCTATTGTTGCTCCACTGGCATTGTTCTTTACGGTAAAGGTAGAAACGCCTGTTGTCTTCCATAGAGCAATATCCGGCGTACGGCGTCCGTTCTTCACGTACCAGCTGTCAACGATGTTTGTCGGTACAGAAATAGCCGCCTTAGCTGCCACCTTAATCGTATTGGTAGAAGCCATTGCGCAGTGGTCTGCGCCGGTATTCCTAACAACCACGTAGTATTCACCGGCTTCTGTAGCGGTAAAGGTTGCGCTGTTTGTTCCAACGATCTCATCCGGAGTTCCTACTTTGTACCATTGGTAACTTACAGTCTCGCCAGAAGTTGTATGCCCACTAACGGTCATTTCTATACCGGAGCAACCACGATCAGTAGTGCTAATTGTTCCCGGCACGTCAATACAGTTATCCACTACGTTGATAGTATAAGTAGCCGTAGCGCCATCGAAACATCCGCTTGCTGCCAAGGTAGCAGTGATTGTAGCAGTTCCTTCTGCACCAGCGATATGTACCTTACCGGTTGTTGCATTGACTGTGGCAACGGTCTCATCGCTACTGCTGTAGGTGATAGTTCCCAAGCTGTTCTTGTTCTGATTTGCTACAAACGTAAAGTCCACATCACCGGTTTCTTTGTTCAGACGGTTATTACCGCTATCCCAGTCGCCATCGCTCGCTAATGCCGGACTCCAACTCAACGTCGGAGTAATGCCACCACTGGAAGCAGTAAAGGTAATGCGCTTGAAATATACCTTGTCCGACTCCATGTTCATGTAGTATTTCTTATCACCGTCAAAGGTGTAAGAAGCACTTGTTGTGGAAGTGGAAGTAAGCGTTATTATTGGCTCTAATCCATAAATATTGTTGGAGGTTGCTTCATATATTTTCAGGTCGTTACTCGTAGTCCCATATACTACACTTATCGTCCCCTTTCCGGATAACGAAGGGAATAAGAAGTATTTCTTAGTCATCTGTTTCTTTCCCGTTCCGCTAGTGAATTCCGTTGCTCCCTTTGTTTTTAATTGTTCATTTGATGAATCCCACTCGTCACCGGAACCTCCTGCATAATACTTAAGGATAGTTGTTCCGTCGGTTGCATATGCTTTGTTTTCTGCACCACTAGAAGTACTCCACGTGCCTCCATTCAAGAAGTCATTCGTCGTGAAATCCCATATGGTACTGCTTCCCGCACAACTGGTCAAATCCTCGTCATGCGTCAACTCCGCCGGACCATACGTTCCGTCGGCAGGCACATTGAGCGTGAAGGTGATAGATGTAGCATCAGCCGCTAAGTCGGTAGTGATGTCGAAGTCCGCTGTCACTTGCACTTTGCTCTCACCATTTTCGCTCACCTCGATATTCTTCAGCGTCACGCCTTCGGTAGCCGTTAGTTCCAGTTCATCCATAAATCCTGTGCTCCAATCGGGCTCGTTAATAACAGCCTTGACGCTGTAGCCGCCTCCGCCGCGATAGAGTTCGTCATCTACCTTGGTGACAGTCCAGCTGACCGTTACGACCGCACCCCACTTAGCATAGTACTCCTTGTTGCCAACAGAACCAGCCCCCAATACTACAGTCGGTAAACCGGAGAAGTCACTCGCCCCATACCATCCGGCAAAGACAAAGCCTGTTTTCGTCGGAGTAGGCAAAGTGTAGTCCTCATCAAACTGGGTATAAGAGTCCTTATGCTCTACTTCGCCCCAACTACCTCCATTCAATTCCCATGTAATACTATAAGTAGGATATACTATCACATTATATCCTTCACTATTATGCGCGTTACACGTACCATTAGCTACTTCACACCAGTACTTTCCGGCATCACCTGCCGCACAAGGATCCTTGGTAAAAGTATAACCTGCTGCACCCGTAGCCGCAGCCTGTACTTGAGATTTGCTACCCCACGCGTCACCCTTATACCATGTATAGGTAGTCAAGTTGTCGTAGTTCTCGCCTTCATGTGTAGCAGTCAAGGTAATCGTCTGTCCCGGCACGTACTCCGATACACCGCTAATAGTCGGTTCGGAAGGCGTTGCGCATGCGTAGTCATCCACTGTTCCGTAGAACTTCACATCCGGACCCATACGGAACTCAGAACCGGAGCCCCATGCATAAACACGGATAGTCACTGCGCCGCGGAGAATCTTAGTGCTGCCGAACACAAACGATGCATCGGTCAAAGTAGCCTCAGCGGAAACAGCTACCGTATTGGTACTGTTATATACATTGCCTGCAGCATCGGAGATTTGTGCCTTGTAAGTACGGTTTCCGGAAGCCACATTGAATACCTTGCAGTCGAACTTATTTATCTCCACTTGCTTTCCGCCTGCGATGGTGAAGGTGAAGTTTGCGCTGTTGCTCGGAGCTGCCGTACCCGATACCTCAGCCGCAGCCATAGTAACTTTCGCAGTTGCTTCTTCTTTTTTACTGTCACCTCCGCCTGTACGCGCGGTTCCTATAGAAGATATATTAGTTCCGTCTGTAGTAGAAGTACTTGCAGCTCCCCAGGTGCCGGTATTCAGATTCATCGTCCATGTTACCAACGCCGTGCTCGCAACTGCCCATTTAGCATAGAGGTGTACATCCGCACTGGTAATATCTATCTTCTGACCTGCCGTATAAGCTACAGCACCACCGGCACTTGTTGCCCAACCTTGGAAGTCATTACCCGCTTTTGCCAACGGATAGCGACCGTAGTTATAATTCAGCACTGTGGCTTTCGAACCGGCTGTGTAAGAAACCGTATCATTCACATAGCCGCTCTCTGCGCCGTTGCCGTGATAATAGACATGGTAACAGGTACCGCCGCCGGTTGTTGAACTATACACCTTCAGCGAGTCCATGTAACACGTCTTACCGGACCCATCTGCGGTGAAGCGGAACTTGAATGTCAACGTATTTGCCTTTTTGCCTGAAGGAATAGCTATTACTTTTCGTATGAACTCTTCATTACTACGGCTACTTGCAATTGCTGTAGCAGAAAGCAAAGAGGTAGAGTCTGTGCTGAAATTATCTGTAGAGAACCAAACAGCTATTTTACATCCGTTCTTGTCACTTGCGGCAAAATAGAACGATATAGAGTCCACATTGCTGAACGTGCTATTTGTCTTGATTGATCCCTTATTACTACTGTTCGATTTTATCTGACATGAATAAGCATTATTTAGAGTTGCTGTAGACGATGGATTATTAATTAGTGTTCCATCTGCTGTTTTATATTTAAATTTGAGAGACGGAGTAGACGTAAATACCACATTCGATCCACCGACTTCCTGATAAGTCGTATATCCTGTTGCAGGTACATCAGCTGTGCTCTTTGACACGCCTCCAGCATCGCACTCTTCCTCCCAACGAGCATACAGCGTGATATCTGCTTCGGGTTCATAAGTAGCACCGCCAGCTCCTACTTTCTCTCCGGCTGTAGTGTACCAGCCGTCTAACTCATAACCCGTTCTCGTCGGGTTCGGCAGCGTCACACTTGCACCGGTTGCACTTGGCGTACCAGCACCACCCGTTGCGCCGTTGTAATTGTAGGTTACGGTGTGGCCGACTACATCCGGCGTCCACTGAGCAGTAAGGGTAATATTGCCTGTGATATTTTGGATTGTAGCCGAGTTAGCAATTGCACTTCCTGACGTTACAGTCGCACCTCCGACGGTTACATCCACATCGGCATGCCAGCAACTAAAGTTATATCCGGTCTTCTCAAAACTATTTGCTGTAATAGCCTGATCCGCTCCACACGCAATACTACTAATACTGCTCATTGATCCGGTACTTCCCGAACCGCCATCAAAACTGATAGTATATGTTGCTGCAGAATATGTACTTCCTGAGAATGTACCTTCATCCGGATTAGGAGTGGTATTCCAGCCGGTACATGTGAATAAGTTATTGGACACTATCGAAATATTGTCTTCTGATTTATTCAAGTAATTATCATCACCGTACCACGCAATTTCTGTCGAACCGGTTTTTTGGCGAGTAAAAGTAACTTTTGAATTATATGAAGGCACATCTGCGTAGAACAATCCTGCCTCACACGAATGCGCAGTCATCATTACATCATTATCTGCTCCTCCGTATGTATGAGCAAAGAATACAGGATCATCATTACACCAAGTCGTACTACCTCCGGACATATATATCCTCATCTTAGGATATGCAACCGACACGCTTATGTTGTTACTTCCGACATTGGTAATATCAATAGTAAAGGTATATTCTCCTGCTACTTTTCCTGTCGTTAATGCACAATTCCCATTATTCGTATAGAACGTCCAATTGGAAGCATCCGCAGTTATACCGGAATTGCAGCCAAACTCCTTACCATCATTATCCATTACTTTGAATTCGTACGTACTATTGGCATTTAACGTCAATGTAACTGTACCGGTATTAGCTCCCGTCCATGTAATGTTATTAGCAACAAATCCGCTACCGCTGTAATTGCCATTGAATGTCCAGACACGGATTTTGTAGCCGTCTCCTCCATCACTAATGGTTTCACAGCCTTCACCGGTACTTACTATACAACGATAGCTACCGCCATCTGAAGTAGTACAATTAGACTTACTATAAACAGCCGATGTTGCATCAGCTATATCATGCCAATCACTGTCATAATACTTCTGCCATTGATAAGAATAGTCTCCTCCACTACCACCAGAAGCCGTACAAGTTAGGCTAATCGTCTCGCCCGGAGTATATCTATATCCATTATCATTCGTCGGCGTCACTGTAACCGTAGAGGGGGCAGTACATGTGGCGCCCTTTTGGGCTTTAACTGCATAAATGCGGATTGTTTTTCCAGAACCACCTGTTTGAGAATATACTGCTGTGCTAATTTTTCGGTATATACGAGCATAGTAATATTTATTTTCTGTGGAAGGAGAAAAATCCGTCATCGATTTCGTAGCCTGTGTGTATCCCGGAGAGTTATGTGTTACTTTTTCATATTCTCCACTACTAAAATCCGCAGTCGTTGAATAAAGAACAACCATCGCATTAGCCGTCGATTCGTCTGTATTTACCACACCCAATTTTAAAGTGTTAATTGGCTTGCCATCAGTGAAATGTACTTGCAGGTACTCATCATCCGCATCAACCGCCAAAACTTTTGCGTGTTTGTCTGTTGTGCTATTATACTTACTTACCCTATTTTTATCTTGCGATACGTCAGTATTCCATGCGCCACCACTATTTGTAAAACGCATTGTAACACCATTGCCGGTTATATCTGTAGTAGTACTAGATACATTTACATCACCAACCCAATATGCCCAACCGGAAGCTACTTCTTCCCATTGAGCATAGAGATTTACATCAGCACTTGCAATAGTTACTTTCTCTCCTGGATAGAAGTCTTCACCACTACCATTAGCCGCTGTATTCCACCATTTGAACTTGTAACCCGTCTTGGTAAATCCGTTTGCACGTGTCGTTACTTGTGCACCGCTTAGATTACCTGTCTGCGATGCCGTCGAACCACCCGTTCCGCCATTTGTATTGTAAATTACATCATAAGTAGGGATCAATTCCCATTGAGCATAAAGGGTAGTATTTGCCGAAATAGTAAACGTCGCATCAGCGACATAACTCGTACCGCCACCTCCAGGTGCAGTATTCCAGCCGATGAAGTTATAGCCATCCTTAGCAAGTGAACCCGTATTACCCAACACTGTTACTGTACTTCCGCAAGCATAAGGACTATTGCTATCCGTCGGCACACTTCCTGTAACGCTTCCTGCACCTCCAGCGCCATCACCATTCTTATTGTAGGTCACGGTATATGTTGGGAATGCATTCCAAGTAGTTGTTCCGCCGCTTTTGTTTCCGGATGTATATTTGCCAGCATCAGAAGAGGAAACCACCATATCGCTGGTTTGATTACTGTCACCTCCTCCATTATTTGTAAATATAAGTTTTGCGTAACCGTCGCTAGTAGTCTCATAATAATCTGTTCCTCCACAAGTATAAGCCGGTGACACAATTTCTACTCCCGGCCAAGCGGCATTATTACCTGTCGAACCATTAGATGTGAATTTATATACATATACCTTGCTCCAACTACCGGTATTGGCATAGTAGAACGTATATGAATTCGGATAAGTGATGGTCAAATCCTTTGTTGATGTATTAAACGAGAAGGTGTAATTACCAGCTTCAGTGGTTAACAAATGACAGTTATTCGCCGTTCCCGTACTACTAACACTTTGAGTTTTTGTGCCTCCCCAAATTTCGCCGTTTCCATACCAGACATTTCCGCTAATATCAACAATCTTAAATTGCAGATCGGTACCTGCGGAAAGGGATAACGTTTTAGTTACTGTTCCGCTACCACTCATCTCATCAGATGCTGGCGTATAACTATTAGCACTACTAGCAATTCCCCATCCGGAACCAGCTGCAGAGGCACGAACTACAGAATATGAATATATACGCGTATCACTACCCGAAATGTTAATTTTTGCAGATTGTTGACCTTGTATACCATCAGATGCTTGTACTACATATGTGAATTGGTTAGAGAAAGCTGTTGTTACTTTACCGGCACCTACAGTTGCAACAGATGTACCCGAAGATGTTTTAAATACTATAGCAGCACTTTTATTAGTTCCACTACCAGCCACATCTATTACAATTTGATCACCTGCTGCAAATGTATGACCACTACCTAAGTCTATGAGGATATCACTCGATGGTTTTAGATAAGATTTTGTATTAACTGTTACGCCATTATCGGCTTTTGTAACTGAAGAACTTGCGGACCCTGGATCTGTATCAATTTCGTAATACGGGCTTGTTGACTTTAAGTGTGCTGCATAATACGTTGTATAACTTGAAGTTGCTCCATATGCCACACTTATATTTCTCACCCTAACATCATTGGAATTTTTGGATAAAATTATTGCTTTTACAGGAGAAGTAAAAGTAATGACTATCGTATTTTCGGTTCCGTTTTGTCCATTCAAGTTAATATTTTGCAACGAAGATAATGTGCTGCCATCCTTTGTAGCAGTAAACCCAGATGCTGAAGTAGGAGTAGTAAAAGCTCCTCCTGTTGAGTAAGCCACATCTAAACAATTTCCTGCACCATCATTATGTTTACATGCTTTGAAGGAAATGCTATTAATATTTGTAGACTCCGAATATATAAAAATTGAAGAAGACGAGTTGGTTTTAAACACCGACTGACTTGATGTATTGTTGATTTTTTCAGAAGCATATGTACCCTGTACCGTCACTCCATCCTGCGTGTATATATATTCAGTTGGAGCATCTACGATCAATGGACTTGCTCCCCACACCACACCAACATTGGCCATACTCATCACGAGTACGGCAAAAATCATTGCCACGCGTTGCAGCATTTTTGTGATAGGGGTTTTGTCCTGATTAAGTCCTGGTCTTGTGCTGGTAATCCTAGACTTTCCTACTGGTGTTGCCGTACTCTTGTAGTACCCTTCCCGCTCTTCTGTTTCATTTTTTGACGGGAGGGTTTGATAATTTAACGGTTTGACACAGTTGACACAGTTGGCACTGTTCTCTTGGCCCTTTTGACTCAAATCAAAGAAAGTAGTAAATACATTCTCCATGGTATTCTTGTGTGTTTTTATGTTATTCTATTTGTGTTTTTTTAGACTAGCCGACTAGCTATTTATATAAAATATAAAAATCGGATGCAAAATTACTACATTTTCACAATATAGATGTGGAAAAATCAACACTATTTGACGAATTTTCGCCACTTTTGCCAAATTGAGTTAGCAAAATAGGGTGTTTTGTTGCATATGTGCATTTTTTGTTGTACCTTTGCATTCGATTTAAAAAACTTTCCGCCTGGTAAACTATCCGCCTATCTAAAAATGAAACGATTCTATTTCATAGTAGTATCATTTATTATCGCGAGTACGTGTGTGCTCGCGCAGGAGATTGATATCTCCGGCACAGGGGCGATTGTTAATGCGGCAGCGGGGCAGAATGATACGACCGCGTCGGCTAATAGTGCGGCAAAGCCGCTCAATGATGCTTCGGCGGAGCTGAATGATGCTTCGGCACAACCTACGACCCAAAAGCCGGAGAAGAAACCGAACAAGGCTCTGCTCTTCTTCTATCGCACAGGTAACTGGGTCGATAACTACTTGCAGCGAGGGATAGATACTTCGTATATCGGTCTGCCGGAACATAGCTGGCGCGTGGCGTACACCAATGGTATGGTGGGCGTACACTCGACCATCACCTCTTATATAGACAGACCGGATCTCAACATGCCCAGTATCGCGCTATTCAACCAAACCACCCCTTCCGTTGATTTAGGATTCAATGTGGGTTACCGCGGTTTCGGCTTCGGCTACAGTTGGGACGCCATCAACGCCTACGCCCAGCGCCTCTCCTTCTCGCTCGGCAGTAAGTTTATCGGTCTTGATTTCAGCATCCATACCAGCACGAATATCCAGACATCCGGTCTTGTCACATCGGGCACATACACCCAACCTATGCCTAATATAGCCCAAAACAACGTCACGATCACCAATGCCAACCTCGATATATGGTACGCGCTGAACGCGCGTCATTACTCCCACCAGGCAGCCGTCAAACAATCGTATATCCAGAAGAAAACCGCCGGTTCGCTACTGCTCCATTTGGCGTATATGTCCAGCCAAGTGCAATTCGACGAAAGTTTCCGGAAATCAGACATGCCATTCCTGCCTGCGCTCATGTCGGGCTTAACCGCACTCCGCACGCGCCAGATAGCAATCGGTATCGGTTACGGCATCAACTATACGCCCAACAAAGGCAAAGTCGTTCTCCATGCCTCCGCTGCAGCGATGTTAGTGACCTATTCCGTCAACCTCGCTTCCTATTATATGCCGGACAGTATCGTGACTGAGTTTCCGAGCCAGGCGATGTTTAATATGGAGCCTTCTTCCCCGGTTCATGTGACGGGTAACATGCGCGCCGCGGTGAGTTGGGAGATCAACAAATGGGTTCATCTGAATGCCTGGGCAACGGCAGATCATATCCGCTTTAAGTCCAAATGGACGCAGAACGACAACTATATCACGCTGAAAAACTGGAACTGGAAAGTGCAGGTGGCGGTAGGCGTCCGTTTCGGCGCGGGAAAAGACCGGTTGCAGCGGGCGCTTTATGGAATGATGCAAGCAAGCTTGCCAATGATGCTGCTTCGCAGCCTAATGATGGACCGAAAAAAAGCCGGATACCCAAATGGATCACCGACTTTTTCTGGAGCCCGAAAGATTAGGCTTCCTAATATTCTGTTTTTCTATTTTACCTTACCATCACATGCTGGGTAGCACGGGCATTATTGCTCTGCAGCACCAGCAGGAACAGACCTTCTGCATCCGGCGTGCGGATCTCCGAGTCGTTGTATTGCTCGGACGAATACCGGCGACCCATCATATCGTACCAGCTTGCCGTACCTCTGCCTTTGACCTGCAGCGTGGATGACGGTTTTACCAGCGACGGCATATCGGTTACCTCTGCCGAAACCGGCGACGGGATAAACGCACAGGTGAATAACTTCACACCGTCATTACGCGTCAGCAAGGCTTGATACTCCTCGCCGAAACGCAACTGGCTGCCTTCGCCTGCGTAATAATTGAACTCTATCGCTTCCGCTATCGGCTGACCCGATACATACCATTGCACGGAGTCAAACTGATAACCGCCGTTGTACTCGGTGTTCTTGATCGCCAGCACATCATTCCATCGCTGCGCGATAACTGCCGAAGCATACTGCATCGTCACGGTAAACGGTATCGTTACGCTGAACTCCGGCATCGAATCAACAAGCAACAGCGATCCCTCATATACGTTCGGATAGAGATTATTCAGCGGTACTGCTACCTCGTAATGACCCTTCTTCTGCATCTCCTGTACCATGCCGCTGGACGGAATAGCCGGATCGGTGAAGGTATAGGAATATCTCAGACTCCTGCCGCGCGCGATATCATAGATGATATTCAGCGCCGGATCGCCCTCGCAGAGCACATACGCCGTGTTCGGCATAGAAGCAATCAGCGACTCGTATATCTCCAGATTCAGCACCCATGTCGTGTCGCAATGACCCGGCATCGGGATAGTATCTATCATCGACTTGGTGTCTGTGCCGTAAGTACGGCCGTGCTTGGTGAACGGCAGGCTCTCCGGCAACAGCATCGTATCCTCGAAGATACGATACGGCTCTACCAGCTCCAGATAGATAATACTGTCGCAGGTCGTCTCCGGATTGAGCAGCACTACGGAATCCACTACGCCATAGGTGCGGTAAGTGGTATCTCTGCTGATCTTCGTATTCTCCGCCCATACATATCCCGCCTTGCGATCAGCGTCGCAGAGAGTGATCGTCTGTGTCTCGTGCGTCGGACCGAGCGGCTCCAGACGCAGGGTATCATAGATGATAGACTCACATGTACCGCAGGTGGTACGCAGAGAGATAGGGAAGACACCGCCTTCTGCCGGGAGGTCGAATGTAGGACTTACCTCATCGGACCAGCCGTACGGCAGACCTTCGATATTCCATTCGTACGTCTCGATATGATAATTCTTATTTTTCAGCGTATCATTGGTGACATGGTCTATCTCCTGTACCCACGAATCCGAAGCATCCAACTTCAGTTTATACACTCCCTCGGTACAATGACGGAGAATCTGCGGCTTTTTCATCACCGAAACCGGATTGGTAGCCAAGGTAGAAGCATAGAGCGAGAAATAACAAGTACTATCCTGCACGAACATACAATCCACTACATAGAGGCTGTCGTCCTGGTAACCGGCATTGAAATTCTGCCCGCGTCCAAGGATATACTGCTCCGGCAGCGAACCGTCCGCACGGCGGTATTTCTCATTGTATGCGTACGCCCAGCGATACTCAAATCCATCCGGCGCAGTGAACTCCGGGTTGATCTCGCCGCACTTCATGCCTTTCAGTTTACCATCGGAGCAACCGAGGGTGAAATACGCATAACCGAAGTGAGCATTGAAAACGCAATCGAACGTGGTAAGGCGAACTGTCAGCTGTTTGCCGGCATATGCTTTCTTTTTAAGGTTGACTCCTACAGTAGTCCACTCTTTCCAGAATATATCGGTATATGAACCTTCAATCAGTTCCTTAGGCGTAACGTGCCATCCTTGCGCTATAGCTTCGGATGTCAAATTACCATTTTGGCGAACACTATTGGCATTGAAATCCGCCATACCGCATCGTCCAATAGACTGACCTCCCACGAGTATATCCAGCATGAAACGCGGATTCTCATCATCATCATGTGTAGGCGCTTCCAGAATAGGCAGATATTTCAGCAGCAGCACCGGATACTTAATGGTATCCACGTTGAAGGTGAACTCGATACGCTCAGCGAACTCTGCGTCATCCCAGTTACCAAGACGCACCGATGCCAATTCACCGTCTGGAACCGTTTTGGCCATATAACCCGTGCGCGGCTCCAATTCCGTGCGATCGAAATGGACTACATGAAGACTATTGATATCTGACGGTCCGTGGTCCTCTTTCCTTATAGTAAAATTATTATAGGTCTCTGTGCTAGGGTGACCCGACGAGGGAGTAGCAGCAACATAGCACGTAGCATTATCCAGGTTCAGATAATCCACACATAATTGATCAGGATAGTAGATCAGTTTGGAGACAATGGCCTTCAAACTATAGTAATCCACATCACATTTCGTACGAACAATGAAGTCCGTCTGACCGATTGGAAGTCCGGTAAAACTGGTCTGATTACCCGTCACAAGTTTCGGTCCGGACCAAGTGCCTGTTTCATAGGAATAGGCACTGACCTCATATTCCGTACCTGTACCTTGCCAATCCAGAGTAACGGTTGTTCCGTTAGGAGTAACCTTCAGATCATCAGGAGCATCGCAAGGTGTATTGTCGGTAATATTGATATTATCCACCATAGCAGCGGGCTGCTGCGCTTGGTTGGAACCGTTAGTCCATGCAAAAGCGAGATAGTGGGGTGTACCATCGCATTCGCTATTCGGAATAGTTACTGCACACTGATGCCAAGTAGCTGTACCGTTCAGAAAGTCCATGTTGGCCATAGGCTGGAGAGGAATGATATAGTCCTCGTACTGGGAAGGAACTGCTCCACTGGAAGAAGCGATGGAACGAATCCTGATGGAATCACCGTTAGCCTTCGTTACCGGAATCCAGAACAAATACAGACCATCAAAATTGCTGGCTACGTTCGCCATAGCGCACCAGTCGAAATAGAGCGTATAGTCGCCCGAGTCCAGATGATCCAAACGGATCGTATCATACGCAAAGACAAAACAACCGGCGGTATTGGTATAATGAGCAGTCTGACCATTATCGTCCGAAATGAACAAGCCATAATGACCGTTTTTGTCATTATTACCCGGTTCGCCGATATACCATTTATTCTTGAGTTGGTTAGCAATCGTTTGATTTGCCGTAGGGTTCTTTGTCCAACGGGCACGCGAAGCCTCTGACTCAAAATCACAGGTGTATCTTCTAACTGCTTGTACAGGCGCAGCAAAAGCGAGCGCTGCTACCAGTATTATTTGAACCAATCTTTTCATATGCATAGGATTGAATTTATTCTACTATCATTACTTGGGCTTGTGTCCCGCCCTCGGAATCTACAGATTTGATGACATACGCACCCGTCTGTCCCGGCGTAGGCAAGGAAACATAGCCTTGCGGCAGCGAGAAGGTGCTATATAGTTTACCGGAGATGGTATAATACCATACCGTAGCTGCATGCTCCATATAAATCGGCATATGCTGACCCGCCTGTACAATCGTCGGATAAGGCGTCTGCTGCTCATGATAAACAGGCTGGATCGGACAGGTACTCATCTTCGTTCCGTCCGGTCTCGTCAACTCTACGTAGTAGATAGAGTTCACATCCAGCGGCTGGTAGAGATACGAGTGGGTCTCGCCCTCTATCGGCATATTGTCTTTATACCACTGGATTCCCATGAATTCATATCCACCGTTGTATTGCGGACTCAGCAGCGTCAGTACATCGTTCCATTTCTGCTCTACGATTGAACTGCGATACCTAATCTCTATATCGCGCACCTGCGTGTAAGGACCGCAGCAGAACTGGTAGAAAGTGATCTCCGCCTGATAAACGGCAGGCGTGATCGTATCCGGATAAGGGATCACTATTTCGCTCAGACCCGGCGTGTAAATCATCGTATCACGCAGCGCAGGCGTATTGAATACAATACCTATACTGTCATACACTCCTTTCGCGATATCGAAGGTCAGGTATAACTGCTCGTCATCCGCGCAGATGAAGGACAGCGTATCTACCTTTGCCTTGATTCGTTCGTTGACCGTCAGAGTCAGATAAACAGCACTATCACACCCGTTCTTAGTCTTAAGCATAATGAGGTAGTTATCCAGCGGCTGCGTATATTTCACGCCGGCAACCGTCACAGACTGGTCGGAGCAGATGGAGTCGTGGATGATCACATCTTTCGGCTGCGGATAAACCTTGAGGAAGAGCGTAGAGACAGAATCGCAACCGGCTCTATTTTTAAACTTCGCCTGATAAACAGTATCGGTGTTGAACCATTTGTCATCGAACTTAATCGGGCTCTCCGAGCAGGTCGTATAATGGAACTCCGTAGGCTCTGAATAAATAGAAGGTACTATCACGGTATCCACACGCGTACTATCGCACGCGTTATTCGCGCCGATATAGGTAGTATAGGTAATCTCAATAGTATCTCCTTCGTCACGGCATATATAGGTCGGATTCCAGTAAGTAGAAACCGCCGGGGGTTGATTCGTAGTAAGACTCCTGAACACCCAGCGTCCTTCATTACACAGCTCGGTAGTATGGTTCTCATAGCCCTCGAACTTATTCATAACATGCGAAGTATTCGTGAACTCAAGCGTACTCATACAATTAGCCAAGACATTCTCGTAGGTATATTCCGGAACCGGGAAACGCGGTGCGGAAACCGTACTGATCTCGAAGTAGCACTCGGGTTCCTCTACAAAACTTACCTTACAGGTATATGTATGAAGACCGGCGTCTACCTCGAATATACGATTATTACTCCAGATAGAGTCATTCTCATCTCTCCACTCGTAAGCGAAACCATCCGGAGCGACACAGGTCAAAGACGCATCGGCACCGCAGTTTTCGGTCTCAATATGCGCGTTAGCACAATCCAATGTGAAATAGCCATAGCCGAAATGCACAGTCTGACCGCAGTCGGCAGAAGTAATACGTACCTGGATATTCTGGCCGTCATAGTCCATGAGAGGCACACCAACCGAAGTCCACTCTTTCCATGCCAACTCACCCCCTTGATATGTAGTCAGATGCCATCCCTTAGTATCTCCGGCCTTGACAGCATCGGAATAAGCAAAGTCCGCTGCGCCACAACGTGCATCAATACTTTGCCCAATTGAGTCCAGAATCTCGATACGGAAGTAGGGTTCTTCATCTCGATCGTGTCCACTATTATCCAAAACCACCGCATATTTCATGATCAAAATACCTTGGGTAGCGGTATCGACGGTCATGTTGTAAGTGATAGACTGCGCCTTACCGGATGCATTCCAGTTACCGAGACGAACGGAAGCCATCGCTCCGGGCGGCACCGTATGAAGCATGCTGTCGGTTCGCGGATCCATCTCCGTAGGATCGACATGCAAGGTATGGCGACTGTCTTGCGAGTCCGGACCGTAATCAACTACACCGATATTGTCATAAGGTGTCTGTCCGGTATGTTTCTCGTGCATACCATACGTACATACCACATTCGGACCATACAGATCAACATAGTTGATACAGTGGTTCTCGGGGCAATAGACGAGAATATTCGTTTGGTAAACAAAGTTCGTCCTTAATTCCTTTTGCTCTTCGGGGTCGTAGTATCTACCACGAATACGGACATCGTAACTTCCCTCCAGAATCTTCTTAAGCGAATAGGTATAGGAGCCGTCCAAATTACGGGTATATCCCGATGGACCTTCGGAGATACCATTCTGCTCGCGCCAATTGGACTCACCCACCTTACGATAGTGAATATCATATTGATATGCACTTTCGGCCTTCCATGTTACGATCAGCGACGAGTCTTCACAATGCGGATAAACGATGAGGTCGGTCGGCTTCGAAATACCTGCCGAATTGACCTGGAAGTTATCGATTGCGATGGACGACTTAGGTGTATCCGAACTATTGGTATTCATCCAGATAAAGACGAATACAAAGACCTTGTCAACATTACGAGCGCCGACGCTTACCTGCTGCGCAAAGGATACATTCTGCCATGCCGCACTACCACATACGAATTTCTCACCCGATTCTCCCAGATACTGGCAGGCTTTATCAATCACATTCTGCGACAAGACACCGGAAGTACTTGAAACGATTTTATTGATATCGCAGTAGTTCGTGTTGCTTGTGTTATTGAGAAAATCCGATTCCAGGCAGCATATTACATGGAGTCTCGAACTAGTCGAATCACCGATACCCTTCCAATCGAAACTGACGTCATATTTTCCTACTTCCGGGAATTTATAGCGGAGGTAAGCCACCGTTACATTGGCGGTTTTACCCATTACATCGTTCTGCCCGTCGGAAGAGATATAGAGCGCACGACGCCCCTCGCTATGCACCGCTGTACCGATTATCCATTGGTCCACCGCGGAGGATGTACGCGGATTCAGCACCCAAGCGCCGAGGGTGGTATCTCCCTCCTCAAAACTACATTCATACGGGTAAGCGGTCGCAGGGTTTTGCGACCAAGCCAGAACGCTGAAGAGTAAAATTATATGTAAGAGGATAATTTTCCTCATTTCAAATTTCAAATTTATAATTAATAAATCTGCTGGATATCTTCATTACCTACATCGGTGATGACAAATTCTACACGACGGTTGAGCTGACGGCCTTCTTCGGTATCGTTGTCCGCCACAGGCTCTTTCTCACCCTTACCTTCGGCGGTCATACGCTCTGCAGCCACACCGCGTTTGATCAGGTCATTCCGTACCGCATTGGCACGGCCCTCGGACAGAATCTGGTTCGCCTCATCCGTACCTACGGCATCGGTGTGACCCGTGATGTGGATAGTCACTGTCTGGTTCTCCAGCAGGAAGTTCGCCAGATCGGACATTGCCTGCTCCGACTGCGGCAGGATGACGGTCTTGTTGGTAGCGAAGAAGAGGTTCTCGATCTTCACCTTGATACCCTCTTTGATATGCTGCATGTAGAGATCGAACGTATCCCGTACGAAATGGAGCGTGTCGTCCTTCGGCATATAGCCCTGAGCCGTCAGATGAGCGATATAATCGCCTTCACGCAGAGGCGTCTCGATAAATCCGTCGTCCGACGACTGAGCGGTGTAGAGCGCAATGGTATCCGTGAGTCCGGTGATCCGGGCTGTTGCCTCGATCGGCTCGCGGGTCTCTACATCGTAGATATTCATACAGAGCGTATAGATGATCGGCGCCGGAATACGCTTCAGCGGCAGTTTGATCGTATCATACGTGAATTCTTCTACCATATGAAGCACCGTGTCGGACGGGAAATAACCGTTCTTCGTAGCGGATACGCGGTATTCGCCTTCCGGTACACGACCTACTTTCACTACACCTTGCTTGTTGGAGTTCTTCTGCTTCGTCTTGTCCGCGCTGATTTCGGTGATCTCCACCGAAGCGCCGCCAAGCGCCAGAGCCGTCTCTTCGTCATATGCATAAACGCCCATACGCGGCAGCGGCTTAGCCGGCATCGGGCTCGTTACCAGATGCTTGCGCGGCAACTCGAACCATACGGCGAACTTCACGCCTACCAGGAACGGATTGACTTTCGCGTTCGCTACAGAAGTTGTAGCCAGAGCGGAGTTGACCGGGAAATTCAGCGGGTTAGCATCTTCTAACATTCGCGTAGGAATATCCTGAGCGTTATCTACCGGCTTGTAACTGAGTGAATTGAGGAAACCGTAATCGGCAAAGAGCGATACGCGTAACTTCGGCATGGCATTTACCCATTGGTCAAGATTGACACCTACCTCGGCGGAAGCTGCCATATTCAGACCGAACTTCACGTTCGTGCTCGGTGCCGCTATCTTTTGGTCCGTTACCAGAGTATGATTATACATATCGGTCAGACCGGAGATCAGCTCTTTATCCTCGATGGTAGTAGAGTACGTGCCGCTGACGGTAGATTGTCCCATCACACCCATTCCTACCTTAAGACCCGCCTGCCAGAAAAGCGGCAGGTTCTTCAGCTCCATACCGAAAAGCAAAGGCACTTGTACAAATCCGCCGATCAACTTGTCGTTCAACTCCGAGAAATCATAATGATAGATCATCTTGTCGGCATACGGCGCCATTCCGTATTGGAGCGCATATGCGCCGTTCTCCTGATTCGTGATTCCCATGACGGAGTTGTAGAAATTGAACTCTGCGCCTACGGTCATCAGGAATTGCTTGTATCGCAACTGGTATCCCAGACCCAGACCGCCGCCTACAAATCCTTTGTCTTTATTCAGGTATCCGTCCGGGTTCAATCCTTCTGCTGCCGGAGCGGCATAATGGATACCGGAGGTGAAGAGATTGCTGTATCCTACCTGTCCCCAGAATCCCAAGCGGTGCGATATATCGCGGTTGAGGTATGCTTCTACGCGTTTGTTCTTCTTCTCGATGGCAGCTATCTGCTCCATATATTGCGCTTTCTCCTCCGCTGCGCTCAACTCCGGAGCCTGCTTGGGTGCCGGCTTGCCGGCTTTTGCCATAGCGCCTTGTTTTCTGGAAGAAGCTTTGGCAGCCTGCGCTTTGCGTTTCGCCTGGTCTTTTTGCTTTTGGGCTACCGCTTTCGCCTGCTCTTTCTTCTTCTGGGCTGCTGCTTTCTCGCGCTCTTTGGCGGCCTTGGCTTTCGCTTTCTCACGCTCTTTCTGGCGCTTCGCTTTCTCTTTCTCGCGTTGCGCCTTCGCTTTGGCTTTCGCATCCGCGGCATAGACCGTGGATACATTGTTATCTACCATGGATACCATCGGGGCGACAGTAGCCATTCCCATTGCCATCAGCAGTATGTAGATGATTCGTTTCATACGTTTAGTATTTTATAGATTGCGTACCACCGCGTTTACGATAGTTGCGGCCCACTTTATTATAATCATAGACATGATACTTGCCCTTCTGCGGCAGCTCAAACGCTACCGTATATTTGATGCCTACATTGAGATTGCGGAATGTAGCGTTATCCGCAATGTTGCTCATCATCAGCGGCTGGATATAGAATTGCACGCCCTGATCCGTCTCGCGGTAGTCGAAGAGCGGTGCGCCGCCGCTATTCGCATGCAGATTCAGGATGCCGAAATCGGCATATACCGCCAGATACATACGTACTTTGTCCGGATGAAGACGGAATTGTTTATGCTTGTACATATGGTTGATGCGGCCGCCTATCTCCGCATGAGCCATGATATTGAAATTCCATTTCATCGGCATCGTGGCGCTTCCCATATGCTGACCCGTCACGAACTGGTGATTCGGCATATCATAGAAATCGTCGTAATAGCGGTCATATTCGCCATACGTCGTGATCTGGGCTGCAGAAGAAGTGGAACCGTAAAGGTTCAGCGACACCTTCGGACCGACGAGGAAATAGAATCTGCCCCATTCTCCGCCTACCAGCAGCGGAATATTGAGATTCACCATATGCGCCAGATCCCGCGATTTATCTACATGCACATGCATATTGAATATATCGCCTTCGGTATCCCGCATCAGCAGCACCTCGTCATGCTCGTCCAGACGGTTTGCATTCAAATCATACATACCCTCCACACCGACAGAGAAAAGGAAGTTATTATGGAACAAACGATAATCCACGCCTATATTGGCATTCATTCCGGCAGCAGGCGGCTGACCGGCTATCGTATGCAGCAATGCCGAATAACCCAAATCGCCATGAAGCGATATGAAATGGAGGGTCTCCGGCGAGAGCGGAGTGAACGCGCTCGCACATAAGCACGAGAGCGATACGCATACTATACATACTATCTTTCTTAGCACTTTTGCTATAAATAAACGCATTCAGGCGGCAAAATTACTAAAAAAAGTTCAAATATGCAAATTTTTGTCATCTTTTTCGCTTTTTTTATGCTTTTTGTCATATGTCTATAACAAAAAAGGCCGCCGAAGCAGCCTTTCTTGTTATTTTCCCCAGTACTAACTTTATTGGGGTTAAGTACTGGTTAAGTACTGGTTATGTCCTTATTTCAGCTCTACTTTCTGACCGGTGACGTTGTAAACAGCGCCATTGATCATGATGTAAACCTGGTCGTTGTGGATGAACTTGACAGCATTGCTCTCAATACCTGCGCCGGACTGTATATCGGTTGCCCAATCCTTATGGATAATCAACAGATTATCGATAGCCGCCGGAGCACCATCGGAGTCAACATCATCGTTGCTCCAGATGAATACCAGACGATACATTCCGATAGCCGGGATCGAAGCTACCGCGCTCATACGCGTCCATGCGCTCTGAGCTACAAGAGCCGAGTCATGATCAAGCGGTTGAACCAAGTTATCCAGTTGTACACCAGCCGTGAGAGCTACATCAGCCGGAAGGAGAGCAACACGCAGATAATCAAGTGCGCCATCCTCGTCGTTGTACTCACCGATACACTTGTAATCGTACGATACGGTAAATGTACCTGTACTTACGAAGTGGAACAACTTAGTAGCATACGTTACTGAAGCAGCTTCGTCATCGTAATCGTACGAAGAACCGTCGTTGGAGATATAGAGCGCTTTCTCGCTGCCGTTGGATACGGCATTACCGATTACCCAAGCATTGGTCTCTGTACCATTGATTAGTTTCCAACCGGTAGCGGCCTCGAAGTCATCGCTATAGTCGGAGGAAATCTCCTCTGCTATCTCGAGGGTTTCGAACGGAACAGAAACGATTTCGCTGTTACCATCCGCACCGCAAGCTCTACGCAGGTAGAATACATACGATGTCAGTTCGCTGAGGCCGTTAACAACAATCTCGTTCGCACCAGACGGAACAGCGTTGAACTCAGTAGGTTCAACAGCAGAAGCCAGAGCAACTGCATACTCCCAACTTGCGCCTTCAACAGCCTTCCAACTGAAGACTGCGCTGTCAGCAGCAACGCTAACCACCTTCAGGTTTTTCGGATTCGGACAAGCCGGAGCCACACCCGGAACGTAGTCAATCATCATCTTCGGTAAGAAATTACGCTGTGCATAGTTGCTACCTTGACCGTAACCACCGAAGGAAGCACCGTTAGCTTTCACACCATACCAGGAAGCAGCCTTATATGTACCGTTCACTGTTTGGTAGAAGCCAATCATAAGGTTACCACCTTGGTATTGATAAGCGGAATCGAAGGTAACAACCATCTTATTATCTACGATAGACAGTGCACCAGCGTTCTTAACGAGCGTCATAGCAGTCCAATCAGCCTCTTCGGAGAGAGTGGTCTCCGGAGCCTCAGCCAAGTAGATCTCGAACTGAGCAGCACCCCAATCTACACTGGATTGGCTTGCATAGAAGGTCAAGCCCTTGATGGAATCCCATTCGAGTTCCTCGAGGTCAGCTTCCGGAATGATGAATTGGCTACGTGTACCTTCGTCAACGTATGTACCATAGATAGGTACATAGTTATTGGTCGTCGTACCATCATTCAAGGTCAGGCGATAAGCCGATGTCGGTGTGAATTCAATCTTCGTTGAATAAACACTGAGGCTATCGAGCTCACCACAGTCAGCGAGAACGCGAGCGTAGTAGGTTGTCTCAGCGGTCAGACCGGTAAGGTTGTAGATTGTATCATCTACTACTACAGCAACCGAGTCAGACATATTAGCATTCGTACTATACTCAACTCTCCACGATTGCTCATCACCGCCTGCAGTCCACTTCAAGGTAGCGATCGTACCGTTACCCGGAGTAAGAATAGCCTGGAGGTTCGTCGGAGCCGGACAAGCGACAGTCGTCTTGAAGGACTTACCATCCGTCCAGCGGCTTACACCGTCGTCAGCACCGCAGTTAGCGCGAACATAAACGTAGTAGGTAGTAGCAGGATCGAGGTTCTCCAATACATACGGGTTAACCGTTACATCGAGGATATTCGCCAATGTATCCGGTTTCTCCGTAGCCTTGGTGTCATAAGCAATCTGCCATGCCGATTGACCCTCAGCAGCCGTCCAAGCGATTGTAGCCTTGTGAGCTCTGATTTCAGAGATGCTTAAGCCGGTCGGCTTCAAGCAAGTCGGAACGCGGTCGATGAGGACATTATCGATATGGAGGTTGTTGTCAGCATTGGATACTGTGGACTCGCCATAGAATGCTACTATAACAGATTGACCGGTATAAGCACTGAGGTCAAGCGCCACTTCTTCACCATTCGTAGCAATGTTATTGTAAACATATGCAGATCCCGCATTGTTCCACTCACGAAGAATGGTCCAATCCTCACCACCGTTGGTAGAAACAAGAACTGCAAACTTATCATCCGTGCCAGTAGTAGCCGCAGCTGCTCCTGTGCCGGAGAAAGCGGTTAATGCCAAGTCGAAGGTCAGCTGTACATCACCCGTCAGATTAATATTCGGAGTAGTCAACCAGTGGTAACGACTAGTACCATAGATATTGATACGCGCGTGGCTATCAAATACACCATTGTTGGTACCATACATCCAAATACCGGATGTAGAAGTCAGCTGTATACTATCTGCCAATACCTTATTCATCAGACCACTGTAAACAGTCCAGTCAGCCGGGATGGTAGTTTCATTGAACTTCTCGCTGAACGGAACACCGTAAGCGGTCTTGAAGGTAGCCATCGACGACCATGAGCCGGATTCACCTGCGCAAGCAGCTTGAACCTTCACACCATAAGCCGTGTTCGGTGTCAGACCTTCGAGCAGATACGGGCACTCTACGCTATAGAGGGTATCCATAGCGGTACCATCAGTATAGAGCAGGTTGAAGAGTGTCTGGCCATAGGTATTCCAGTTAATCAACGCGGAAGTAGTAGAGATACTATCTGCTTTTACATTATCCGGAGTCTGGCAAGACGAAGCGGTATGGAACGTAAAGAGTTCGCTCCACAAGCTATAGTCTTCATTGCCTTCTTCGCTACAGTTCGCGCGCACATATACTTTATATAAGGTATCTGTTGCGAGTTCTGCGAGTGCATACGGGAGTGACGCTACATCATGGATATCCTCAGCAGCAATGCTTGCGAGATCAAATGCCGGATCAGCCGAGTAAACGATCTGCCATGCATTCTGACCTTCCTCACCCGGAGTCCAGTTGAGAACGGCGGAAGAAGGAGTGATATCCGAAACAGTGATGTCCTTCACTACGAAGCAGGTAGGCATTTCACCATAAACATGGTCAATCTTCACCTTCGGGTTGAAGTTACTCTTCACAGCAGAATTGGAACTATACTGATACATAGAGTTACCGGATACACCCGACTTACCATACCAAGAGCAAGATCCATCCGTACCTGTTACAGCTTGCTTGAAGCCAATCAAGAGGTTACCGCCTTGGTACTGGAACGGTTTATCCAGGGTAACTTCCATCTGCTTGTTTGCAAGTTCGAGATGCTTCGAGTTCACTACTTTCTGCATGTCTGTCCAAGCAACCATTGCAGAAAGAACCGTGTCATTCGTTTCAGCTACGTATACATCAAATTGAGCACCTTCCCAAGTTGCCGTAGTCGTGCTGGAGAAGAATGTCAGTTTGGTGATAGAATCCCACTGGATAGTAGCAATCTCTTTCTCCGGAATGATGAACTGGCTATTAGTTCCCATATCTGCGTAGTATCCGTAGAACGGAACATAGCTACCGGTAGTTGTACCATCGTTGATGATAATAGCGTTCATCGGTGTGAAGGAGATCACATTAGACCACTCACTCTCTTCCGTCTCACTACAGATTGCTTTTACGCGAGCGTAATAGGTAGAATCAGAAATGAGGCCTGTGAGGTTGAGAGTCGGCTCGTTCACATTCGCTGTGATAGCGTCTGCAAACTTATGATTCATACCATACTGTACCTCCCATGCAGAAGCCGAACCGGCTGCCCATTTGAGGGTAGCGATAGCCCCATTACCCTTCGTCAGAACAGCTCGCAAGCTATCCGGCTCGAGGCAGTTCGGAATCGAGTCAATCACGATGTCGTCAATATGAACACCCTTGTAGGAAGAAGTAGGTGCATCCATCTTGATAGCGATATACTTCGCTCCGCCTTCGTATGCATTGAATAATACTCTGAACGGCTCATAAGTTGCAGCCGAAGGAGTAATAGTATCCAAAGCCACATAAGTAGAAGCGTCAGCCGGATCGGTCATGACACCTACCGTAAACGTAGCATTATACGAAGCAGAGTATTTACGCGCGTTGAAACGCATACGCAATGCGCTGATACCCTCCATTTCCGGAAGAACAGCGTACTGATCCGTAACAGCTCCTGCAGTACTACTATAATATGCATAGAACTTCAAGCTGTTCAGGCCGGAGTTAGCATACGTAGCACCCTTGTATACCATCGGATAGGAGTTATAGGTGGTATTCGTACCGGTATTAATCTGGCTCCAGCAGAGCGGCAGGTTCTTACCGGAGGTCTTACCCTCCATGATATCGAAGTTCTCGCTGTACGGGAATTCCGAAACAAGTGCACAACCGGTATGGATTGTAATCGGGATTGAATACTCGGAAGTATCCGTAGCACCACAGAGCGCTGCGACTTGTACATCGTAGTAGGTAGCGGCTTTGAGACCGTCAATAACGAAGGCAGAGTCATTATCTGCTGCGATAGTCGTCCAGATCGAGTCTGTAGCCTCTTTATACTGTACTACCCAAGCCGTTTCGGAACCTTGTGCATCCCATTTCAGAAGTACAGAGGAAGCTGTAGCAAGGCTGTCAACAGCCTCTACGTTCTCCGGTTTCTGACAATCCGGGATGTAGGAGATCTTAATATCATCGATACAGCAAGAATAATAAGAAGTACTTGTATGCTGCCAAACGAAAGCGAGACGACGCGCGGCCTCCGGAATCGTATCCAGTTTCGATTCATAATATGCCATCGTAGTGGTATGGTTAGCATACGAAGCCAATGGATAGAATGAAAGCGAGTCATCTACATAACCCATATACAAGACACCGTTCGTAGCATTTTCCATCTGCGCCCAGAAGCCGATTTGCAAGAATTTGAGCGAATCAGCAAATTCCGGCAATATAGCATATGCATAACTATTCGCAGAAGCACAGAAGTTCAGAGCATTCTGACCTTCGTGAACATAAGCATACGTGCCCGATTTTACAACATGCGGGTCTGCATAGGTAGAAGTACCACCTGTTTCCCAACATACCGGAGTAATACCGGCTACATTGTATGCAACGCCCTCATACGCCTCGAAGTCTTCCACAAAGTCACCCTTCGTAGCAATAGAGTACGGCTCGCAAAGGGTAGCGATGGTGATCGGAGCGGTATACTCGCTGATAGCAGTCGAGTCTGCGGTATTACACCAAGCAGCTACGCGAACGTCGTAGGTGTTAGCAGCCTCCAAACCAGCAAGAACCAATGTATCTGCCAGAACAGAATCCGGAATGAGAGTCCAAACAGAGTCTGCACTCTTCTTATACTGAACGAACCAGTTGGTTTCATTGAGACCCGGTGTCCAAGTAATTGTAGCCGAAGAGTTAGTTGTGAGACTATCAATAACAGCCAAATCAGTCGGCTTCATACAAGACGGGATTTCTTTCACCTCTACATCATCCAAGTACAGATACGCATCTCCGTTACCATAGTTACTGGTTCCCTTGAAATAGATGGTTACTATCTGGCCGGTATAATCAGAGAGGTTAATATCATAGGAGGTCCAAGCAGAGATACCTGTCAAATCATTCTTCAGCGAAACCTTATTCGCACCACCATCCTCAGAAATCAGCACCTCACCTTGACCACCGGTAGGATTCTTCCAGCGGAAGGAGAGAATAGCATTCTCGGACAGGTTGATACGCGGCGTAGCCAGAATATTGGTGTTACCATTGCTATTCGAGTACGAGTTGAAGCGGAGACATGTATCGCCATTCGAAACATAACGATTCCACTTAGAGGTAGCAGAAGTAGTCGTTCCTTCGGAATTATCCCAGAACTCAGGGATACCACTTGCGAGTTGATTGAAGTTTTCACTCCAAGGCAGAGCGAGCGGGAACGGTAAGGTCCTAAACTCAATGCTTATAACATCGCTATTACCATCTTCACCTCCACAAGCCTTGCGCAAGTAGAACTTATACGAAGTCTTCTCGGTAAGCGTATCGAACTGAATCGTATTCGCACCACCCGGAACCTCGATGAAGACAGGATCAGCTAAGAAAGCACTATCCTCATCCGCAGTAACCAACGCATAATCGAAGGAAGCACCATCTACAGCATCCCAGTTGAAGGTTACACTCGTAGCTGTCAGGTCAGCATATGTCAAGTGGCTCGGTTTGGTACAAGTGATACGAGCGATCTTGATATTATCTACAGCAGCAGGAGGATTCTTACCGGAAGTATAGGTGTAGTTCCTCCAAGCGAATACCATCTGATAATAACCCGCCTTGTCAATCGTCAACTCAGTGAGCTGATGATTCCATGCGCTATCCAGATTGAGTTTGCTACCACCATCAAGGGCAGTCCAACCTTCCGGCAGAGCTGTTGTAGAGAATCCGGATAGAACAGTAGTTCCAGCCTCGAGTTCTACATCTGCAGGTATCAACGCTACACGCAAGTAATCATTGGTGCTGTAACCCCAGCATTTCCAATCATACTGGAAGGAATACATACCAGCCTGATCGAAGTAGAAGGTTTTAACCGCATAAACCATAGCGGCTTTACCCGTACCTCTCGTATAGGCATATGTACCTAAGTTATCATTGGAGATATAAAGTGCTTTCGAACCGCTCGGCGTGTTGTTTGCTCTTGCAGACTCACCCCATACCCAGTGGTTCTCCAGTTCTCCGTTGATGAGTTTCCATCCGTTAGCTGTCTCGAAGTCCTGCTCATACGGCAGATCCGTCGGAGTTTGGATAGTAGCGAACTCTTTGACGAGCGCCTCGCTGGTATCGTTGTCACAGATGCGACGAACGAAGAACAGATAATGAGTGGTTTCTGCGAGGCCTGTCATGTCGAAGATCGTTGCGGATGTCGTACCCATAAAGAGCGAATCAGCAGGAACGAAATCGCCAGTCGGCTTCACTACATAACCATATTCCCATAAACCATCTTCATCGCTCTCCCAAACAGCCGTAGCTGTGGTGCCTTGGACACCGGTGATATTCAAGCTGGTCGGTTTCGAGCAAGCCGGAATCTCCGCAACTTTTACATTTGCGATATGGAGGTTATTGCTTGCATCGGTCGGATTAGTCGATTCACCGTAGAAAGCGAGTTTGATACTATTGGTAGCATATGCGGTAAGGTCAATCTTAGCTGTCTGACCTTCTGTATTGATACCATCGAGCGAGAATCCGTCACCGGAGTTGGTCCACTTAGCAATATCGGTCCAAGTAGCACCATTGTTAGTAGTAACGAAGACATAGAACTTCTGGGAGTTCTGTTTACCGGTTTCAACCGCTTGTTTGTTACCAGCAGCCTTGGTGAAAGCCAAGTCGAAAGTGAGCTGTTGGTTAGCCTCCATCTCAATCGTAGGACCTACAATCCAATATCTGGAAGTAGAATCTTTGAGATTGAGCACGAGGTGATAGTCAGCAGATGGGAAGATGCCGTTAGCCGCTGCTACCTCCCATCCTTTCTTGGTGGATTCCAGCGTTGCGCCTTCATTGAGTACATCGCTGAGCAATGCCTCATAGCGCACCCACTCGCTTACCAAATTAGCCGTATCGAAGGATTGTACGAAAGGTACACCCGAAGCCGTCTTGAAGGTAACCGGTTTGCAGAACTTGCTGGTACCATCCTCAGCGTCAGAGCACTTACCGGCTACGCGCACTTGATACTCAGTGAACTCCTCCAAGCCTTGCAGAGTGTACGGCTTTTGAGTGATATCAAGGGAAGTATATTCCTCCGCACTCGGCTTCTTGTATTGAAGAATCCAAGCGGTCTCGCCACTCTTTGCATTCCAGTCGAGTTGAAGGGAAGTCTTGGTGGCATTAGCAGCCACGAGTCCATCCGGCGTCATACAAGACGGAGCGTAATCGATGAGGACGTGACCTACGTGGATATCGTTATCGCCACCCGAAACGGTTGACTCGCCATAGAAAGCGATTTGGATTTCCTGACCGGCATATGCACTGAGGTCAATCTCCACCTCTTCTCCCGTAGTCGGGATTGCGTTGTAGACATAAGGCGAACCTTGGTTATCCCATTGCTGAAGAATAGACCACGTATGGCAGCTATCCGCAGAAACGAGTACTACCAGCTTGTCATCTTGCTGCAAAGTCGGATCTTCAATAGGATCTTCATTGTTATAGTCCGTCAAAGCCACTTGGTAAGTAAGCACATAATTGCCACCCTCCGGAAGCGGAATCATCGGACTAATAATCCAGTTCTTACAGGAAGTGCCGTAGAGGTTCATGTAAGCATGGTTACCCCCCAAGACTCCATTTCTTGCACCGAAGTTCCATGTTCCGGTTGCAGTACCGAAGGCCATTCCGCTCATAATATCGCTGAGCAGACCTTGTTTCTTGGTCCATTCGCCTTGTGTGCCCAGACCATCTGCAAACGGAATACCGATGAGGGTTATGAACGAAGCGGTCTTGTAACCACTAGTGTTACCGCCTTCGCAGGTACTCTGAACACGAACTTGATACGAGGTGTAGGGAGTAAGACCCGTCAAAGAAACAGACGTGTTCGTGGTGTTCTTAGTCAAGAACGTCCAGTCGTCATACGCACCGCCCTTGATCTCGATGTTGTAGGTCTGGCTACCACCGGAGATGTTGAGTGTCGCGCTGTTAGATGTGATGTCTGTAATGTCAGCCGTCTCCGGTTTGTCACAAACGATGATAGGACCGCCACTCGGGGTAACGTCCAGTTTGATGACATTACGCAAATGGGTCAGCGTACCAGCTACGCTTGGCACATCCGGGCCGATAGCCCCGGTGTCTTGGTACTTGTACAGCGTCCGTTTCGGATCTGTCGAAGCGCCAAAAACCCTGGCATTCATACCTGACACATACGAACCTGTGTTGTTTGCGAAGGCAATCAGCAAGTTGCTTGTTCCGCTATAAGCAAACGGAGTGTCAAACACAATGGTCACCTCGTCAATACCGGCTGCCGTTGTAGGCAGATTCGCAAATGCTGTGCCAGAGAAAACGAGGTCACTTGCTGAAAGCGCTACCCAACTAGTAGTTGAGGCAAACTCATCCTCACCCACTTCCGCCATATAGACGCTAATGTTATATGCCGGAGGATTACTTCCGGTATGATACATCCAGAAAGTGATAGAGTTGATGGTTCCTGCCGTGCCGATCTCATCAGGTGTGTAAATCTGCTGAGACCAACCGTACTTCCAGAGTGCGTTAATCGGCATGGTAGTTGCTGTTGCTACCGTAGCATCATCCACACCGATCTCCACATCTGTCGCCTTAACAGTACCAATAAACATAGCACAGAAAAGCGTCAACAAAAGTAAGATTTTTTTCATACACTTTGTGAATTAGTTAAACAATTAAGTTATCTATAAATAGACAAGTATTTATTTTCGTCCGGATACAAAACGACAATTTGGCGGCAAAAGTACAAAAAAAATTCGAAATGTGCAAATTATTTTTAAAAAATTCGTCTTTTTGTCAATTTTTGTCATTCTTAGTTAACAAAATGGTATAAATGCCATAGGGCAGGGATAAAGAGGGGAGAACGGGACAACGGAAGAGAAAAACCCAAAAAGCCCTCCGAAAAGAGCTTTTTGGGTTTGCAGACTAGCAGACTATAAGACTGTAGACTGGTTGATTAACGGTGCGGATCGGCGACTTTCTGTCCCGCGGCATTATACCACTCATCATTGAGAATGATATAGAGATTGTCGCGGTAGATAAGCTTGCGAGCCCCCTTCTTACCATCGAAGATATTATCGATAGCCTGATGCTTATCGTAAACCGTCAAGGTATGGATGAGAATCGTAGTACAAGCTTCTCCTTCGACACGCACGGTATCCATGTAAATCCCTTGCGGCGTACCGGCAGGATAGGTGATCGTTTGGCCAGCAAGATACGGATGGAGCGGGTCGCTATAGGTAAACGGCAGTTCCTCCAGATCCACCATGCTCTCCGCATACAGCGTATCCTTCTCGTCCGCCAGATAAGAAACGATGAGCGTCATGACACTATCGCAACCTATCGAGGAAAGGAGCGTATCACGGAAGATACCGGCACGGTTGTAGACCTTATCATTCCATATATAGTTCTCACCCGCGCAGATAGATACTTCTTCGTCCAGTGCATATTTCCTCGGCTTGACATAGAGGTCGAGCGTTACGACACTATCGCATCCGTGCTCGTGAGAGAGAAGCTTACGATGGTAAATACCGGTAGCTGTCTTCGGCAGGAAGTCATATCCGGTGAACTGCTCTCCCTCGCAGATAGTATCCGTGAAGAAGGTCTCTTGAGCCGGGAAGACCTCTATCTCAAGTTGCTGTACGCTGTCTCGCTTGCCGGCTCTTGCCTCCGCATCGGTAGCATAGAAACAGGTAGGATACGAATGGATACCCGGTTTTGTCACTTCTCCGTCAAGCGTAATACCGCCAATAGTAACATCCTCGTACTGGCAAGCCGAAGCCGGTTCAATCGTCTTATCGAAATATCCGAGTCGGACATTATCAACATGTACAACCATACCGGTATTGGAAGTGGTACGCGCCTCACGATAGAGACCTACACGGATATTCTTGCCCGCATACGCAGCCAGGCTATACCGAACACGCATACCCGTAGAGGAGATGTCGCGAAGTTGCATACCCGGTTCGTTGGTATTCTGCCACTTAGCGAGGATATTCCTGCTCTTCCAGGTCTCACCACCATCCTCGGAAACGATGATCATGACATAATAATCATTCTTGACATCATTATCGGTGATGGCATTGCTCGTAGCGAGGTGGGCCGTGTTACAAGCCGTGAGCGCCAGATCCATCGAGAGATGGACGCTATCATCCTCCGGCAAATAGAAAGTAGGCGTGATCATCCAGTGGTAGTCCGCATTATAACCGATAGCGGCATAGTGCGGTCCCTGGAGACCATTGTTATCGCTCTTACGCGAGAAGCTCCAGTTATCCACACCACGCGCAACAACACCGGTAGAATCGAGTACATTATCGGCGTGCGCCTTACTGAAGGTCCACTCGTTAGCGCTGACGGTAGTGGTGAACTCCTCGAGGAAGTACGGACTACGGTTGGTCTTAAAAGTAGCTTTCTGCGAGAAGCTGCTCTCTCCCCATCTCTCGCCGCAGAGAGACTGTACACGCCATACATAGGTAGAGAGCGGCTGGAGACCCTTCACGGTACAAGTATTAGATTCTACCACATCGTTGAAGATGAATGCATCTTCTTTCGCGAAGAACGGATCGGTAGATACCTGAACGCGATAGGTACCGGCCGAATCAATAGGATTCCAAGTGAGTACAGCATGCTCCGTACCAATCTGGAGTTCCTTCAAGTCAGTCGGGTCTTTACACTCCTGACGATGCGCGAAGGAGATATCGTCAATCCAGATATAATCGCCCGTCTTCTGCGTCTTGCTGCCCTTCTCAAAGAACGAGGTCATAAACGCGATATACGGACCGGTAGCACCTGTGAGTTCGACCTTCATCTGCTGGAAGAGATAGTCGTTCTCGGGAATAGCATGGTCTGTCACAGAGAGCGTACCGTCATACGTAACGGTATCAATCGGCACGAAGGTAGCCGGATTAGCCGGATCAGTCATCGTACCGACAATAACGGACTTCGAGTAGGTCGAGCCGGTGTATGACATTGCGACAGAGTCGTTCGCAGCCGATACATATGCCGGACGCATCCAGAACATCACTTGCAGCGTATCGTATGCCGTTACATCCATTGCGGGCATAGCCACATACGGCTGGTAGGTGAGACGCGAGCTGGTGGTAGCATGCATCATGAGAGCAGTAGAGCCGTTATAACTATAGGAATAATTCCTGTTATTCTCCTGATTATACGGATCGTAGTTTGCGTTCACCCAAGCACCATCTTGTGCGGCATCACCGTAGGTCCAGCAGAGTGTCTGGGTGTAGGATTTCTGACCCTCGATATTCATCCAACCTTCAGCAGGCTCGAAACCGCAGGTATAATCCGGCGTAAGTACCACACAGTCGGTATTGAACTGCACAGGTTTCGTCGATGCCGATGTACTTGTACCATTGGTCTGGAATACATACCACTGGTAGTTCATCGCAGGATTCAAACCGGTCAACTGGTACGAAGTGCCTGTGACTTGTATGCGATTTACCTCTTTGCCTGTTGCATCCAACAGTACAATAATTGTGGTGTACTCCGGGTGATGGGTATTCCAAGCCAGCGTAGCCGTAGTAGAAGTGACACCTGTAGTACGCGTGTTCGTCGGCGGGAAGAGGGTGCTACCCACCGGTTTGACAGCCAGATCATCAATATAGAACAGACCCGGAGCCGGTTGGAAGAGCACGATATACTTACCCTGCGCGAACTCCAACGGCATCTGCTTGAGTTCCCAATAACGAAGACCGGCCGGATCATTGGCTACGTTGTCGCCCGCCTTGAGATCGGTCTGCATATAAGTGAGCGTATCCAAAATCTGCAGCGTACTGAAGTCACCCGGATCGGTCAACGTACCAACTACGATGGAGTGGCTATACGCATCATTCAGATAGGTAGCATCCGCTATCTTATTGCGATTAGCGGAGAGATTATGAGTCTGGTCATAGTTAGCGAAACAACGACCGTAGAACTCCAGCATCATCGTATCGAAACTGCAGTTCAGTTCCGGCAGGACAATATACGAATTGAAGTTAGTCTCGGTAGTATGGATACGCAGGGCATGGCTGTCATTACGTCCCACCTCGAGGTGTCTGGACGCATTATAAGTTGAAAGCGGTCCGGATGTTTCGTATCCCTTACGCTGGATGAGCCACTGGTAACCATTCAGCGGTGCACCATAGGTCAGACCGACATGGAAGCAACCCGGCTTGTAGTACAGCGAGTCACTCGCATCACCGCCAAGGATATCATTGCTCTCCCAGTCGGAGCTATTATCAAAGTTCCAGACGAAGTCCGTTCCGTTCATATTAGGCTCCATCGGCATACAAAGCGTACGGAAGGCCAGTTTGGTGGCGTTTGCACTTGCATTGGCAAAGTTCTTCGCAGCCGAAGGCCATGCGGCACCGGACAAGGTAGCTATATAATCGGTTTGCGGATCCAGATTCTCCACGAGTTGCTGCGTTACACCGCTCAGATTCGGGAAGGAAACCACAGCAATACCGGTAGCAGCATTGGTAATAACGAGATTCCACGGCCCACCGATATTATCCCACTCTACGAGTGCGCTGGTTCCATCTGCCGTTACCTTCTTAAGCGACACGAGACTCACGCCTTTCAGAGCACCGAGAGCAACGGAGTCCACACAGATATACGTGCTATCCGACGGCTGCTTCGGCATATGCAGTACCACCTGTCTGGTAGCCACTGTAGTCTCATCGAGGTCAAGAGTAAAGTAACTATATCCATACTTCTTCTTGGATGTATAGCCACCAATAACTGTTGCATCGAGTGCATCGAGACGAACCGTAGCCAAATGCTGATAGGTATCGAAGTCCTTATCCTTCTCTATCGTACCTACCTCGAGTATCGCATTCGTCTGGGCTATCGGCAGTTTGGTACTGAAATCCAGATAATCCGGGCGTACCTTGAACTCAAAAGAACGCGCTTGTGCATTATCGATAGCGGGGAAGATGATGTATTCGCCGAAATATTCCCCACGCGCATGCATCATCAGCGCACCATTCGTCGCACCCACACCTTGAAGCGAATAATGATACGTGGTATCATTGGTGCGGCTATGAGGATAATACATATACGACTGCGTTTCCGCGCCGATGGTATCGCGTCCGGCTACCAACGCCGGATGGAGGTAATAGTTATCACTCTCGGAGTTCGGGCTACGCTGCCACAATTCGGACTTTTCAAAGCCGAAGGAATAGCTGTCAGCGAAGTAGAACTTGGTACTGAACTTAACCGGAGTACGCATCCAGGAACTTACCGCTCCCTCGCCGCACATGGTCCGTGCAAAGACATAATAGGAGGACGCCGGAGTAAGCCCGGTGAGCACGATATGAGTCGAATCAACCGTCATCTTCTGCGCCGCATTCAAATAGCGAGTGATATCACCGGCATTGTTATACTGGGATTCCGTAAGGACTACCACTTGCCACTGCGCATCATCCTGCTTATAAGGAGTCAGACGCAACTCTGCCGATTCAAGCGAAGAACCGATAAACTTAAGTTTCGGTGCATTACAATTCGATACATACTCCAGACCGATATTGTCAATATCAATATCAATCGTCGTGCCTTGGTATACACCGGAAGTGAAAGCAATACGATCATACATCAACTCGTAGTTTGCCAGAATCATCTCATGGTGCACGAACGCAAATTGGGTTGTATTGAAAGTATCAATAGGCACAAAGGTTGATAAATCTTCCGGATCGGCTATCGTACCAACATACAACCGTCCGGTACTGGAACTACCGTACGGACAGATGTCAAACGAAAGTTTGGTATCGTATAAATCCGCATCAACAGCCGGCAATACAAGCCATGAAGCATAGGAAGGACTATACAAGTCAACAGCCTTCGATCCATTGCTTTGAGCGGCTACCACTTGCGGATACGTGGTACTACCGCGCATAATCCAACAACCTATATCACGCGTACCGGTACTATAGCTCTCGAAGTCCTCAAATAAAGGCAACGGCACACCACCGGAAGTCGGACAAGGAGTCTTAAACGACGCATAAGTCATGGAAATAGCCGTACTGTCACCGCCCTCACAGATACCTTGCGCATAGACATAGTATTGCGTAGTCGGATTGAGGCCAGTAAGGAGAATCTCATCCGAATGGTCAACAATCGTATCGAGCAGATAGTTATATTTCGGTTTTTGATCCTCCGTCAAGAGCTTATCAGACAATAGCATACGATAGGTATCCTGATAGCCTTTCCAGCTGATAATAGCCCTATCCTCACCTACGCTATCCACCGTGAAGGACTGGATCGGACGGCAACGCGGTATCGGTTCAACCGATATCTCCGAGATATACGCATAGTTGGTTTTACCGAAATCAGAGAGGAACATAATGTTTCGTCCCAGATCACCCATATAGTCACCTTCGTAATTCTCAAAGCCGACGCTATACGGATCCCACGCAGTATGACTGAGATTGAGCGTATCGATTGCCACGAAGGTATTCAAGTCACTCGGATCGGTTACGACACCTACGATAATCTGACTGTTATAGGAGGAAGTACTATAACCACGTCCCCAGAAAGTAACCTGGTACTTCTTAATCGAGTCTACCTCCAATTCCGGCATAATCGCATAAGCACCTACCGTACTGGACGATGAGGAAACATAATCATAGAAATAGAGGTAGTTATTATCATTATGCTTATAGGTGGAGGAACTATTGACATACGGGATGTATGACGAAGAAGCGTTCTGGGTCTTGCTACCTACCGTCCAACAAGGTCTCTCACCGGAAGAACCGGTGGTAAATCCTTCTTTTTCGCTAAAGGTAATGGTACCTATTTCTTCCGGAGTCACGGAAGCACAAGGCGTAGTGAACGACAGTGTATTCCATTGGGACATCGTAGCCGTGTCGCAGAGAGCCGCTGTATAGACGTAGTACTTTGTCTGCGCATCCAGCACGTCCACCGATTGCGAACGACGGCTGATTGTATCCAAATAAACGAGTTGGCTAGCCGGTACTACATAGTTCTCTCTCGCCAAGTTCGCATCCGAGATCTCCGTATTCGTAATCATCAATATCCACGGGTCATTCGTACGGAGTCCGCTGCTGACACGTACACCGGTAGTGGTCAATTCCGAGATACTCGGCTTAGTAAGCGGACATGCCACCGATACGAACGATACATCGTCCAGATATGCGTAAGACGTTGTATTATACGGCGTACGCCATGCGATATACTTTGCCGAAGCCGGAATAACGCTTGTGTATTCGCTAAGATCATAGGAATATTGAATACTATTGCCCACCCCTTGTACCGAGTCAATCACAACAAACGTACTCAAGTCCGTCGGATCGGTCATCACTCCTAATATCCATTTATACGACGTGGATGCATACATATAGAACGTCACCGCAATATGACTCAAGCTATCGCAGTTAATCTCCGGAGATGCCACATAGGCTACTCCGTAATAGGACGAGCTACTATACATACGGAAGGATTGCGAACCGGAGTTAGAATAAGTGGTCGAATTATAGACGTATGGGATATACGTAGATGTAGCATCCGGATCGCTATTCGCACTATACCAGCAGGTAGGCACTGTACCGGAGTAGGATTCAAACGTCTCCTTATTCGATTTCGTCGGGTCTAACAGTTCGCAGGACGTCTCCGCCGCTGCAACCACCCAGGCACTATCCCCACAAAGGCTGCGGACATAGACATAATAGGTATGTAACGCTTGCAGGCCTGACAGATAGAAACTCTTACCCGTAACGATGGTATCACGCACGACATCCAAAGAGGAGTTATACGAGTTATTATTCACTGCATTGAGACTAACATTCGAAGAAAGCACTTTCAATTCCCATTGGTCAAGATCCGAGAGGCCTTGCCAGGTGATGTCGATAGAGTGCGGTGCAAAATTCGACTGCTTGAAATCATAGGCCTCGATACACGACGGATCCTTCAACTCAACATTATCAATGAAGACATGACTACTCATCTCCAAACTACCACCCAAACCGGTAGTGATGGCGATATTATCATATGCCAACTCATAGTTGGAGAGAATGAAACGTACTTTCTTAAACGCTGCTCCTCCGCTTACATAGACGGTATCAAACGGCACAAAGCTGTTCTGATCCTCTATATCCTCCATCGAGCCCACGTATACCACGGCGGTAGATGATGCATCACCTTCCTCCGTACGTATATCGAACGCAAGGAGCATATCGGACAGGTTTCCCTCTACCGCCGGCAGGATAGCCACCGAGCGGTGAATGGTACCGGAAGAATAGAGATCCAGCACTTTCTCCGGATATCCGGCCGTACCGGCATTTGCAATACGCGGATAACCCACACCCATATAGTCGGCTAATTGCCAACAACCGGCTAATGTACTCTCGATATTATAATCCTCGAAAGAATCTTTAAAGGGGAATATTTCCTCCCTACAGGGGGTAGCAAAACTCATCTCCGTCCACCAATCGGGATCGCAAGTAGCACGTATATAGAGATAATAGGTGGCATGCGGCGTGAGGTCTCCGAAGCCGAACTGAGGTTTTGCAGTCGAATTATTCCACTGCAACGAATCAGCGAACACAACCCCGCGCATAGCTTGAATCTCCTCGAATGTCTTATGCAAACGATCCGTTTCTTTCAAAGCCGTACGAGACAGGAATACCTCCCAGAGATCCCAAGAGGACTCCTCCCAAAGCATGGTAATGGAATCCGGTTCAATCTGCAACTCAATATTAGTCGGAGGTACACAGTTGGAAAGCTCTTCAACGATAATCTCATCGATATAGTTGATGGTGTTCTGACTCATTTTCATCACATCATCCCATACAATAGCTATCACCCCGTCCGGGCCGGTATAGTTCGTGAAGTTCGCATAGCAACGGGTGTAACCCTCCGTATTGAGAGTAAAATGCGAAACAGGCACGAAGGTATTGATATCCATCGGGTTGGACATGATACCGATTGTGGCATGTGCCTGATTGAAAGTACTACTTCCGCTCAGGTAAAATTTCACCTGTACATTGGACAAGTCTTCCACCAGCGGGAGAGTAATCCAAGTATCGGCACCTCCACGCTTGCTCATAAACAAACTACCCAAGCCTCCGTAGGAGTATTTCGAGTCGGTGAGAACAGCCGGATAGGTCGTTCCGTTATTACCAAATACGCCTAAACCGGTAACAAAACTACCGGACATACCGGGGATGGTATATTTAGTAGTCGTAGATGTCTCAAAATCGAAATTATACGGGATAGCGCGCTGTGGCGCAAGCGTTACGAACGGATAGCGGTACGACCACTCGGTACCGGCAGCCAGTACATAGACGTAGTAAGGTCTGTTCCAACTATGATCAGCCTCCAATTGGGTACAACGATAACTATTGGTCGTTACCGTAGCCTGGTCAACAATCGCAGAAGAGGCAGGATTAGCAGGATCCACCTCGGTATTGGTAACCAGCACAGTATACGAAGAAGCATTCCCTTCCCATGAGATATCGGCATAAGTATCGCGCGGGTTGACCGTAATCTTCGTTACTTTGTTGACATTCCTATGATACTCTATCGTCAGGTTATCAAGATAGAATAGGTTTTGACGATCGAAACGACTGACAAATGCCACATAGGCACCCGTACCATCGTACGAACTAAGGTCTACTATGTTCTCCTGAAACGTCTTATTACCCCATACTTCCACCGTATCCACCGGCGTAAAGGTAGTAATATCATCCGGGTCATCCATGACACCAACGATGATACTACGGCCATACTGACGACCGGTGTAAGTGTACACCGTGCTCCAGAAATGCACCTGGCATTGGTTCACCTGGAAACCGTCGTTCAGCGTATCCGCCAAAGCCGGCGTAGCCAGATATACATAGCGGTCAGCCGGTATAGCCTGTTCCGGTTTGGATGTTTCTCCTCCTGAGAAAATAACCGCTGAAGTAACATCCGGAGAATAATATGCCCATGCCGTAGCCGACGCTCTCGAGTTGACAAACGGGTTGGTATTCTGGGTGTTACCACTCCACACCCAGTCTACATCACGGATAGTACCTGACGGATAGTTGAAGTTCTCTGTAAATGGCACATTCTTGATAGTACGCACTTTGAAACCAAAGGGCATTCCCTCCGTCAGTTCACTACTCCAGGAACTAATCTCATCACCGCAGATAGAACGGACATAAAGAAGATATAACTCACCTGCCTCCAGGATTAAATCCTTGTTCGTCTCATCCATAATCTGACCATGAAAAACGATTTTCTCCGGTGTAGTCGCCTCAATCTCATCAATCATATCCGGGTCAATCGTATCCTGGGTGACTACCACTTCGTAATAGTCCGCATCGAAACTGGCCATCCAAGCTATATTAACTTTCCCGGCACCTTTATTGGTCGCCATAAGGTTATAGGGAACAGTACACTCCGGAGCAGACTGAACCTTGATACTATCCAAGACTATACCACGACCAAGGTTGTCTTTTCCCTCAAAGGCAATCTGATAAGTTTTTCCCGCTTCGGGCAAGGAAATCTTCACACGTTGCCAATTCGAACTGGCCGTGCTATACTCCGCCAGAGTCTTCCATGACAAACGCTCATCGGTACGGTACAACACACGCAACGTGTCGCGATCCGCACCCCATTTCGGATTCGCATAATAGAAGATCAGCTCAGGCATGTACACCTTTGTGGGGCGCAGGTCCATCACCTTACTGATCAACCTTGTCGCGTACCCTTCGGTCTCACCTGTCGTATTACGCAAATAAGCACGCTTGGTACCCTGTACTACCGTCGATGGATGAGACAGACCGTCTGCCACATCCTCTACCGCCCAAGGCATATTGCCTGCCACAAACTCCTGGGTCCAAACGTCTTCTTGGATTCCGTTCTCAAAACCTTCGTCAATAAGAACGACACGGGCATTGAGACTCATTGACATAGCCGTCACGGCTATCAAAAAGAGTAGATTCTTCTTCATATATATTTTTATATAGAAATTATTTTGCCTAAAATAAACCAAATCTAGGGCGCAAAATTACATATTTTTTTTTGAATTTGCAACAAAATGTCAAATTTTTTGTGATTTTTATACATTTTGCTAACTCTATTTTACACCTATTCGCATAAAAAAGAAGCGGCCTGAAAAGGTCGCTTCTCCTTATTTATTACACGCGTACGCGCGTTTAGAGCGATGCTTGGTATGCCGCTGCGTCCATCAGCTTCTCCAGTTCGGCAGCATCCTTGACGCTGATCTTGATGATCCATCCCTTGCCGTACGGGTCGTTGTTTACCAACTCCGGCGCGGCATCCAATTCTTCGTTCAACTCCAATACCTCGCCCGTCACAGGCATATTCAGATCGCTCACGGTCTTCACCGCTTCTACCGAACCGAACACCTCGCCCTGGCCGACCGTTTCGCCTACCGTAGGCACATCGATAAAGACGATCTCGCCTAACTCAGACTGCGCATAGTCAGTAATACCTACATACGCCTCATTGCCCTCCACGCGAATCCACTCATGCTCGCTGGTATATTTGATATTCTCAGGAAAATTCATATCTCTAAACTCTAAACTTTAAACTTTAAACTCTAAACTTTCAACTCTAAACTTTAATTCACCGGTGTACCGGGAATCTGATCGCCCAGCGTACTCATTGCGCAGCGGAAGCCCACTTTCGACGAAGCCTTATCCTGGTCGAGATAACGACGGGTGGAAGGATTGAGCCAGTAGATACGATCAGCCCAAGAACCTCCTTTATACACGCGGGTCTTCTTCGTTACGCGCGGAGCCAGCACGTCCGTCGGGTCGCTTTTTACCTCCGACAGATCGGCCACACCTACTGTATCCAACGGATAGTCGGTCTCTATCAGGCTGGCAAAATCGCCGTCCAGCACGTCGCGCTTGTCATCCTCTTTGCCATAGGTGATCATCACGCATCCTACAGAGTCAATCTGGTATTTGCCGTTGTCGTCCAATACCGGATGACTGTAGATATTACCGCGGTAGGAGTTATACTCGCTGGTCTCCTGATAGGTCGTCTCGCGATATACATCCATTACCCATTCGTTTACGTTGCCGGCCATGTTGTACAGACCGAAATCATTCGGAGCGAACTCATCTACCGGGTTGGTGATCACACGGCGGTCATTCAGCGCACCGCTCACACCCATCATGTCGCCGCGGCCGCGAACGAAGTTAGCCTGCATCTGACCGAGGTTCTTTTTCGACATATCGCGGGGGTGATAACCGCTCCACGGATATACCTTACCCTCGATCGTCAGTCCGTCCTCGCCGGCTACAGGAGCATAAGCTGCGAACTCCCACTCTGCCTCTGTCGGCAGACGGTAACCTGTCACAAAGATACCGTCGGCGATGTTGACCTTGCGCTCATTGCCGTAGCTGTCGAATTTCGGACGACGGCCGTACTCAGGTACATACGTATCGTCCATCAGATATTTCTCGGTATTGAATACAAACTTGTCGCGAATCCACTCGTAGCTCGGACGATACATCGTCACCGTCTGCTCCGGATCCTCCGGGCTTACCTCCTCATAGGAATACATCTCGTATCCCGTCTCCTGCTCCCATTCGTCCTTGTATGCCTCGTCGTCCGTCGGCTGCAGGTCAGCGAACGGAGGAACAACGATTGCGCCGGCATTGATCAGAGCCATCTCGTTCACACGGTCGGTACGCCATTGGCAGTATGCCATCGCCTGCTCCCAGGTCACACCTACGATAGGATAGAACGAGAAAGCCGGATGCTCGAAATAGTTATCCTCATACGGATCATTGTATGCCAAATCCTCGCGCCATACCTTATGATCCGGACGAGCCTGATCTACCAGCTCCGGAGCTACTGCGCCGAATACATACTCCAGCCAGTGCAGATACTCGTTCCAGTTGAGGTTGGTAACCTCATATTTATCCATATAGAACGAACTTACTGTCAGCGTACGGGTCTCATTGTTGCGCGGAGCGGTGATGAACTCATCTTTCTCACCTACCGTAAACGAACCGCCCTGAATAGGCACCATACCTACAGGATTGACATTACCCACACCTTCATTGGCCTGGAAATTCGTGGTTCTTTCGTCGAAATAATTCCAACCGGTGGTGTTACTAACACGGGTGTTCAACTCACGTTGCTGGCATGCTACTGCTGCCATCGCCACCGAAATGATCAAGAGATACTTAAATACCTTTTTCATAACTTATTTTGGTTATTATATATATGCTATTTTTATGCGCGTACGCAATTCAGCCTGCAAATGTACTGCTTTTTTCGCACATACGCAAGAAAATTGCGATTTTTTTTGCATATTTGCATTATTTTTTGTACTTTTGCAGCGTGAAAACGCAAATAATGGCGATAGGAAATGTCACTCCGGATAGTTTTTATGCTGCATCCCGGCTATCCGATGTTGCGCAGGTGCTGACCTGGGCGAGAGAGGCGCTGGCGGCGGGCGCAGACATTCTGGATATAGGCGGTTGCTCTACGCGGCCGGGCAGCACACCCGCATCCGAGGAGGACGAATGGACTCGCGTGGCGCCGGCGTTGGAAATCCTCAAAAAAGAAATGCCCTCCGTGCCGCTCTCGCTGGATACCTTCCGTCCCGCCATAGCCCGACAGGCGCTGGAGCGGTTCGGACCGATGATCATCAATGATATATCCGGCGGATCCGAACAGATGTACGAACTGGTGCAGCACTACGACGTGCCGTATGTCTTCACCTTCTGCGGCGACTATAGCAAACTCTCTGTTCTGGACTGCGGCAATACCGACCGATGGATCCTGGATCCCGGATTCGGATTTATCGGCTCTACCGAAGCGGACTATGAGTGCATGCGCAGGATGGACGAACTGAAGGTATACGACCGGCCTGTACTGGTGGGCCTCAGCCGCAAATCGATCGTCTGGAGACCTCTCGGACTCACGCCGGATACCAGCCTCGCTGCCACACAGGCGCTGCAGATGTACGCGCTCGAGCATGGCGCCACTATCTTACGAACACATGACGTAGCCGAAACGGCACAAACCATAAAATTATTTGAATTATGCAACTCTTAGCTTTTTCTTTCGGATTCAAAGATGCCATCGATATCCTCCTGGTGGCGGGCATCCTCTATTATACCTACCGTCTCCTCCGCCGGACGGGTGCGGCTAACCTCTTCTGGGGTATTCTGGCGTTCATCCTCGTTTGGTTTCTGGTCAGTTTTGTTTTCCAACTCGACCTCACCGGTGCGCTCTTCGACCGCATCATCTCCGTCGGTGCTATCGCGCTGATTATTATCTTTCAGGAGGAAATACGTATGTTCTTCTACCGCATCGGTTCACGGTTCTCGTCTTTCAAAATCTTCCGGCCTAAAACGACCGAGCAAGACCCCCGCGCACGCCAGCAGATCCTGGAGATCACCCAGGCTTGCCGGCATATGGCTTCTACCAAAACAGGGGCGCTCATCGTCCTGGCCGGAGCGGGGAACCTCAAGGAGATAGTGGATACCGGAGAGCGGCTGGATGCACAGGTCTCTGCGCGGCTGATAGAGAATATCTTCTTCAAGAATACGCCGCTGCACGACGGCGCGCTCATTATCCGCGACGGTAAGATGCTCGCTGCGGCATGTATCCTGCCTGTCAGCAAGGACCAGACTATCCCTCAGTATTACGGCCTGCGCCATAGAGCGGCACTGGGATTGGTAGAAAAATCCGACGCCACTTGTATTGTGGTGTCGGAAGAATCAGGACATATCTCCGTCGCTGCCGACGGACATATACGGGAGGTAAAAGAAGACGACTTATTCCTCGTACTTCAGTCGGCCACTGCGCGGACGGAAAGTTGAGCGATAGGCATCGCGGCAGATCACACACGTTCCCGGCTTCGGCAGTTGGAACAGAATTGTGAATTTCAAGCCGATCATCAGGCTGTTAACCGATTTAGCAAAAGGCACTACATTACCGGACGCATCCGCGGACGCAGTGGACATGATATCGTTCACCTGCAGATTGCCGTCTATCATCGAACGGGTCTGGTACACATAGTTCGGCGACGAAGGATTGGTGTCGTATATCTTCGGCGCAGTGAATCCGGCGTTCGTACCGCTTGTATGGATATCCAATAGACCGTAGTCCACAAATCCCGCCAGACGATACTCTGTCTTGCGCTTCGGCACATCATAGCCCACCGCTTCGTTGATCACGCCCAGACGGCCGCCTATCTCCAGACTCAATGCCACATCCAGATTCAACTTCGCATTCGTCGAACCCTTCAGAGGCTGGTCGTTGAAGAACTGGTAGTCCGGCATATTCCGCAAATCGGGAATAGCCTCGTATCTGCCGAAAGTAGTGATATTGGCTGTTGTATGCGCCTTGGTCAGCACATGGGCATTGATCTTCGCGCCGGCCAGCATGTAGAATTTGCGGTGATGCACACCGATCAGAATCGGTACTTGTACAGCCAAGTCGTTGTATTGGTCACGCCGGTCCTTGATCTCATAGACATAGTCAAAAGGATCGCCCTGCAAATCTCGCTGGTTGAGCAACTCTACCGTCTGGTTCGAACTCTGGCCGAACGAACTCATACCGCCCCATGCGCCTACTCCGATGTCCAGCAGGAAGCGCGTCGGCTTGTAGGTATCTCCGGCTTGCAGCTCGTATAGGAAGCCCGCGCCGCCCGCTACGCCAAAACTCGTCTGGTATTTACTCTGAGAGGGCATCAGGCTCCATTCGCCTAAAAATCCGTATGCTCCTACGTAGTTATTTACATCCGCTTTCGCCGCACTTCCGAACAGAAATGCGAATAGCAAAACCCAATATAAACGATGTTTTTTCACGATTTTCTTGCACATTCGGATTTTTTGTTGTAACTTTGCACCCGATTTTGCGACGCAAAAGTACTGCTTTTTTTTGACATACGCAAAATTTTTGATACTTTTTTTTATATTTAGTACAAAATTTACACAAAATATGGCATTTAATCGCACATTAATCACTGCTGCACTGCCGTACGCGAACGGTCCTGTGCATATCGGCCACCTCGCCGGAGTCTATATCCCCGCGGACATCTATGCCCGCTATCTGCGGCTGAAGGGGCAGGAAGTACTCTTCGTTTGCGGTTCCGACGAACATGGAGTGCCCGTTACTATCCGCGCACGAAAAGAAGGCATCACCACCCAGCAGGTGGTTGACCGCTATCATTCCCTTATCAAACGCTCTTTCGCCGATTTCGGAATGAGTTTCGATATCTATTCCCGTACCACCTCTGACACCCATCATCGCTTCGCTGCGGATTATTTCCGCCGGATGTACGATGCCGGCCAGTTTACGGAGGAGACTTCGGAGCAGTTCTATGATCCCGAGACAGGACATTTCCTCACCGACCGCAATATACGCGGCGAATGTCCGCGATGCCACTCCCTCGGCGCTTATGGCGACCAGTGCGAGAAATGCGGCGCTACCCTCTCTCCGGACGAACTCATCAATCCCTACAACGCCGAGACCGGAAACCCGCTGGCGAAAAAAGCTACCAAACACTGGTACCTGCCGCTCGACCAATACCAAGCCTGGCTCGAGGACTGGATCCTCAACCGTCATAAAGAATGGCGGCCGAACGTCTATGGCCAGTGCAAATCATGGCTCGACGGAGGACTCAAACCTCGCGCCGTCACCCGTGACCTGGACTGGGGCATACCCGTGCCTGTAGAAGGAGCAGAAGGAAAAGTGCTCTACGTATGGTTTGACGCTCCTATCGGATACATCTCCAATACGATTGAGCTCTGTCAGGCGCAGCCCGGGAAATACGGCGACTGGCAGAAATGGTGGAAACAGGAAGACACCCGCATGATCCATTTCATCGGAAAAGACAATATCGTCTTCCACTGCATCGTCTTCCCCGCTATGCTCAAGGCGCAGGGCTACAACCTGCCGGATAACGTACCTTCCAATGAGTTCCTCAACCTTGAGGGAGACAAGATATCCACTTCCCGCAACTGGGCGGTTTGGCTCAACGAGTATCTGGACGATTTCCCCGGCAAACAGGACGTACTGCGCTATGTGCTCACCGCCAACGCACCGGAGACCAAGGATAACGACTTCACCTGGGCGGATTTCCAGGCGCGCAACAACAACGAACTCGTCGCTATTTACGGCAATTTCATCAACCGCGCACTCGTGCTCACGGGCAAATATTTCGAAGGACGCGTACCCGCATGCGGAGAACTGACCGAGTACGACAAAGCAACCATTGAGGAGTTCAAGAATGTGAAGGCTACGCTGGAGCAACTGCTCGAATCCTTCCGATTCCGTGACGCACAGAAAGAGGCGATGAACCTCGCCCGCATCGGTAATAAATATCTGGCGGATACCGAACCCTGGAAACTCGCCAAGACCGATATGGATCGTACGGCTACAGTGCTGCATCTGGCGCTCCAGATTGCGGCGAACCTCGCCCTCGCGTTCGAACCCTTCCTGCCGTTCTCTTCCGAGAAACTGAAGGAGATGCTGCAGCTCGATGCTGCCTTCGGCTGGGACGATCTCGGCCGCATAGATATGCTGAAAGCCGGTGAGCAACTCGGCGAAGTAACCCTTCTCTTTGAGAAGATCGAAGACGCCGCTATTCAGGCGCAGCTCGACCGCCTCGAGCGAATCAAGAAGGAGAACGAAGAGGCGGCTAAAGCCGAAGCGCTTCAGAACTGGAGACCGGAACCCGTCAAAGAACCTACCACCATCGATGAGTTCGACAAAGCCGACATCCGTGTCGCTACCGTGCTGGAATGCGGACCGGTCAAGAAATCGGACCGCCTCCTCCAGTTCCGCCTGGACGACGGTATGGGCGGACGGACGATCCTCTCCGGCATCGCGCAGAGCTATCCAGACCCCTCGGTGCTCGTAGGAAAACAAGTCCTCTATATCGCTAATTTCCCGCCGCGTAAGATGATGGGAATCGAGTCACAAGGCATGATTCTCTCGGCGGTAGATGCTGACGGCAAACTCGTCGTCACCACCGTCTCCGCACCCGTCAAAAACGGCTCCAAAGTAGGATAACATTATGAAAAAGATTTATACCCTTTGTACTCTTCTGGCGCTCAGCCTCTCTCTCACTGCCCAGTTGGCATGGGACACGGAGTTCAAACAGGCGGATTTTAACAATGCCCAGACTATTATCAGCAAGACGGAGAATGTAAGCTGGAACAACGGCCTTTTCGGTGCGGGAGCGCATCTGGAGATCGGTAAGATCACTATTCTCACGCCCTTTGAAGACGAGTGTGTGATGGCTCTGCCGGAGATCGGTATCCCGGACAAACTCTATTTCTCATGGCAGGGCGCATCGAACGGCTCTATCAGCATCTTCCAGTCCCAGGATCATAACACCTGGTCGCTGATTTTCAGTACGGAGGGCAATACGATTGCGCGTAACAAAGCCGATTCGGCATCGCTGGCCTCCACGACACGGTATATCAAATTTGCCGCCACGGGACGCACGGCTGCCGCTATATCCGGCATCAGGGTCTCGGAACTGAAAAGTCTATCGGTAGGGCTGGACGAATGGGCGCCGGCTGCCGCTATGGTGGATGATCCTGCGGCTACCAAGAATGTGACCGTCTCTTGGACCAATATTGTGGCTTCCGTCACCTCCACCGACCCGCATTTTTACGCGTCGGTAGAAACGGTGGGACAGAAGAACCTCGTGGACCAGAAAACCACCATCACCCTGTATTATTCGCACGCGGAAGCGGGCACGCACTCAGGGGAGATCATCCTTGCCGGCGAAGGACGGGAGGCGCGTATCGCCGTCTCCGGCACTACCAGCAAATACGACCAGACGCTGACATGGAGCCAGACCCTCACCGAGTGTATCGCTACGGATGAACTCAGTTTCAATGCCTTTGCCTCTTCGGGGCTGGAGGTACAGTACCGCTCCTCCGACAGCACGGTCGCTGTGGCGGAAGGCAATGTGCTGCATATATACCGCTCCGGTACGGTCACTCTCACGGCGGAGCAAGCCGGTAACTATAAGTTCAACCCTTCCAACTCGGAGTCCAAGACTCTGGTCATCCGCAAAGCAAACCCCGCTATCAGAGTCTCTGCCGAGGATATAGCGTACGGTCAGCCGCTCAGCGAAGCTGTT
>DGVB01000038.1 GCA_002395805.1 Bacteroidales bacterium UBA4295
GATCGGGAAAATACATTGTTTGATGGCGTCGCGGGACAAGATACAGTCCACATCGGTGTTGATGAAATACGGCGTGCTGATCACGTTCAGACCCGCGTTCACCGCGTCGGCTTTCGTACCTCCGTTCACCTTATCGACTACCGTCAATCGGTGGTAACGGGGGTTGAAAGAACGGAACAGACGACGGAACGGCTTGCAATGGATCCGCTCTACGTACTCGAACGGAATCTCCTCCAGATCAAAATTGCTGATCAGCAATTCCAGCGTGTTGTCTTTACTTCCGTCGTTCACAATCACGACCTCGAAATTCGGATAGTCTAACTGCAGCAGCGAGTTCACATTATCTACGATCGTTTTGCTCTCGTTGTATGCCGGAGCCACGATACTTACACCCGGGGCGTATGGACTGTCCTCCACCGCGTAATTGATGTGGTCGTCTGTCCATTTCAGATATTGAGAACTATGGATATAAGCCAGTACTAACAGCAGCACATACGAGATGATCAACCCTAAACTGTAGAAGAAAATGATCGTACCGTAGAAATATAAGAATGCGTCCCACATTATTCGTCCCTCCTTTCTTCGTGTTGTTCGATTATCTCTATCTGTTTGAAGAACTGGTTGTCATCGCGGCCCGCGTTGGCAAGCTCGTAAAATACTTTCCTGCCCTCCTGACTGTATCTGAATAGACACGATAGAGCCACGGCGCGCGTCTTCTGGCTCGTTGTATGCAGATACGCCTGCCTGAAAAACTCCACCTGCCGACCCGTGTTAATGCTGGCTACCGCGCGCAGCGTCTCACGCTTAGCTTGTGGGAAAAGAGACCCGTAGTTCTTGACCAACTCATCCTCTGCTTCGGGGTCTCCAATCAGAGCAAGAGCACGGATCGCTGCCGAACAGCATTTCTTACTCGAGGAGTTCAGAAAATCGCGCAGACTACGCTTCTCCTCTTCCGTTCCCCAATAAGGCACTTCCGATATGAACAGCGCCTTCTTGTCTTCGTTCGTGGATTGGCTGATGAGAGAGGAGAAATGAGGCATCGGGTGACCCTTCGCTACGTGCCAACCGCATAAACGGTGAAAAATAGTGGGGTACCATAAATTAAAAGGCTCGCTCACGTCTCTTGTCACCATCGCAAAGGGTTCGGTCTTGCTGCAAAAACCGTAGTACGCACGGGCTAACTCCCGGATCTGAGAATCTTTATTCTCCAGATAGACCGCTAACGAACCTTCGCTCACGCGGCAGGGAAGGGTCATCAGAATCTGCAGCGTACGTTTCACATCCTTATGTTTCAGCAGATTGGTTTCCAATGCTTCTTGTACGCCCGTCAAACGGCATAACCGGCGCATGTTCGGGATATACAGCTTGTGCGTCAATTCCATGCGCAGGCTCTCCAGCAGACGGGCCATCACCATCCCGTTCGTCTGGTGCAACTCGCTACGGTCGTGGCGGCAGATGTACTCCATCTCCTCCTGGCTTAGTTTCTCCTCCGTGTGGAGAATGTCACGGAATGCACTCTCATATTCACGACGGTATTTCTCGTACTCATTATCGTTGCGCCAACGCCTGTTGGCTTTGCGCGAAAAAAGAATGAATAAAACAACGATCGTCACAACGCTCAGGGCTATGATCCCGAACGAAATACGGACCTGCCATGGGAACTGGCGAAGGTAAGCGTCAAGAAGGTAGTTCATATATTGTACTACTTCCCATCCGTAGAATATTGCTGAAGGTCCTTCCATAAATGAGCACGCAAAAGTACTAAAATTTTACCAATATACAAAATTTATTGGGAAAAATATACGTTTTTTATGTTTTTTGTAAGGCTTTTTTGCAAAAGTGAAACTTTTGTTGTATCTTTGCACCCGATTTTAATCGTAAACCGTAAATCAACTTATGACTCGCCAGTTAATTGAAATACTACTCATCAATATCCCGGCATACATCTGTGCCGGACTTGCTCTCTACCGCAAAATTAACAAAGGACAGTATTACGAGGCGGTCATTTTCGCCCTGCTTGTTCTGGATCTCTTCTGCATGGCGTTTTTTACGGCTATGGTGCTAAACCCCGAGACGGCAACCGGTAGCAACATGCAATGGTTGGCTATCCTTACCGTACTTGTTGTGCCAATCTTATATGCCTTCCACGCTCCTTATACCGGACACGAGAGAATCGATTGGGCTACCATCTTGCTCTTTCTGATCGCAGGACTGATTTTTGTGCCTGCCACCAGTATCGAACTCGCGCCATCCTACGCCGTCCGGTATGATACTATGCCTATGGAGGGATATGGAGTTTCAATCTTCTATCGGGGAATGTACCTCTTTCATATAGACTGGATTATCATTATTCTCTTGTTACAAACAACTATTGCGTACCTCCGGGTTTGGCGTGTCGTTCGATATGTGCATGCGCAGGGCGGACACTACTCCCTCTCTACAAGAGCCGTCCTGGCATGGGATTTTAACTGCGGATTTTTTATGGTCGTCTTTTTCCTCGTACCACTCTCTTTGTGGCAAACACCCGTGATGAGGGTGATATATATGATCATGGCGGCCCTCATCATCGCTGTCGGATCGCTGCTCATCTTCCTGGGCTTCGATCTCAATCCCGTTTCCGAGGACTCGGGAAAAAGAAGCAGTCTCAAGGAGTTTGTCCAGGAAAACTCTGAACTCGTCTCAAGTCTCAGGTATCTCCTGGAGGAGGAGAAAATCTATCTCGAACCCCGTATTCAGGCGGAGACCGTCGTCCATCGCCTCGGAACCAACTTCGTCTATTTCAACAAGATCATGAATGCCGAGTATGGTATCTCTTTCCCCGAATACGTCCACCGCGCCAGAATCCGTTATGCCCGGCAACTCGCAAAAGATGCCAACGCATCTTCCCCCCTAACCCTTGATTCCATTGCCACCCGGTGTGGATACAAGGATACCGACACTTTTATCCGTCTCTACCGGCTCATCACTGGCGAAGATCCCGCTACCCTACTCCGCTAATCAAAAACTCCCGCTACATTCACATGCCGCGGGAGCTACAAGCCAATTGAAGAAAAACGCTTTTTTTTAACAAAACCCTCTAATGAAAACATTTAATTGGCTTGTCTTATAAACCATTCTTTTCTGTACCTTCCTGCCTATATTGAACAGGAGTTATTCCGAATTGTAAACGGAACAAACGGTGAAAATTATTCGCCGTCAGCCCAACCTCGTTCGCTATCTCACCAACCGGCTTGGCTGGCTTGTTGCGCAATAGATCGCAAGCTATTTCCAACCGGATGGTATTGATCCTTTGGGGAAACGATTGACCAGAAGTATTGCTGCTGATTATACGGTTTAACGCGTGACGCGATAGATTCATTTGGGCTGCAAATGAGTCCCGACCCAAGTTCTGGTCGGCGTAAAGATGTTCGTCATATACCGCCTTCAAAATCCGGTCGTACTCTTCTTTGTAATTCATTTCCGATTCCTTTGTCATATCATCTTCTAATGTTTCCGATATTTTCTCTGGTGGTTTGTTTTTCTTCTTGAACCGGCGAAAAACAATATAAAATACAAAAATGTACAACGTGCTGATAACCGCAATTTCTATTGCGATAGTGAGTATTTGCACCGTAGATAATACACTAAGAATACCCATTCCTTCTACAGACTAATAACTATATTTAATATTCACATTTGCTGCAAAAGTACTACATTTATTCGAATTTTGCAAAAAAAAACTTTCTCTCATTTGGCTTTGTCCCAAATTGGTGATTAAAATTTACGAATTGTTTATTAATTCTCTCTTCCTCCCTCTCCCCGCTCTTCTCGCTCTGTGCATTTCTCGCGCATCATTGCGTGAGCCCTCCTTCTTCTCTCTGTTTGTTCTTTACTCCCTCCCCCCTCCTTCCCCCGGCTTCTCTGCGGGCGAAATAAGGTCGAAAAGAAGGGCAAATAAGAACTGCATAAGGATAGCATAAGACTAATCCTAGACTTTGTTAAAAATAATTACGTGTAATCTGCACAATGTCAATATGTTATACGTATGCCCAAAAACTCCAAAAATAGCTTTTTTCCCAGCTTCAATCGCACTTTTTTCACCTTTTTCACTTTTAGCCTGTTCCTTTTTTGCTGCCATCTTTCCTCCTTTCCCCTTTCACTTTTCCAATAACCCATAACCCCTCAAAATGGACAAAATGGCACAATAATGGACTTTTTGGCACAATAATGGACTTTTTGGCGGGGTTCCGACATCTGGCACAGACATTGCACTATCTATGGCGAAAACGTTAAAGTACGTGAGACTGCAAAAGCAAGCAGCACTACTGCAAAGCAGCATGCAAAACAACTACTCCTACAGCTCATGCAAACAACGCAAATTGTTTAACTTAAATTAGGAGATTGAATTATGACACCTGCAATGTATCGTAGAAACAGTTGGTTCCCAACAGTATTTGATGAGTTTCTGAACTCGGATTTAATGAACACCGTTAGTACAACCGCTCCGTCGGTTAACGTCAAAGAAACCGAGAAAGCGTATATCGTTGAACTGGCAGCGCCGGGCGTAAAGAAAGACTACTGCCGCGTTCATATCGACGAAGATCACAACCTCTGCGTCGCCATCGAGAACAAGTTCGAACACAAAGAGGAAGACAAACACTCGCACTATCTGCGCCGCGAGTTCTCGTACACCAACTACGAGCAGAAATACAGTCTGCCGGAAGATGTGAACGAAGAAGAGATTAACGCGAAAGTGGAGGACGGTATCCTGACCATCGAACTGCCGAAACTGCAAAAGGTAGTCGGCAAAACGACCAAACAGATTGAAATCAAGTAAAGTACCCGGGGACAAAGGACCTGGTACAAAATAAGAGGGTGTGTCAAAATTTGGCACGCCCTCTTTGGATTCATAATTGTTGATGGACACTTTAACTGAGCATCATAATGGCTTTCTTTAATGCCACGATGAACCTGTCTATATCGTTTAGGTCATTATACAAACCGAAGGACACTCTGACCGTTCCGGGCACGCCCAAAGTGTCTATGAGCGGCTCCGCACAATGATGTCCTGTGCGAACCGCCACCCCCTGCTGGTCCAACAACGTGCCTATATCAAACGGATGAAGCAATCCTTCGCTCCCATATGCATTGAAACTGATCACTCCCGCTTTCCGCTGGCCTGCGGCATACACCTTCACTCCTTCTAACTCTCCTAACCTTCTTTCGCAGTACTCCGTCAGCTCACGCTCGTGCTTCGCTATCGCTTCCATCCCGATACCTTGTATATACGCTATCGCCTGGTGTAACGCATAACTCCCCACAAAATCAGGTGTTCCGGCTTCGAACTTATACGGCAGTTCATTGTATGTCGTGCCGCTCCATCGTACGTGGCTGATCATTTCTCCCCCACCCTCGTGAGGCGGCAGTTGCTCCAGCCATTTCCGTTTGCCGTACAGCACGCCGATGCCCGTCGGACCGTATAGCTTATGACCCGAGAAGGCGAGAAAATCGCAATCTAACGCCTGCACGTCCACTTGCATATGAGGCACGCTTTGAGCCCCGTCGATGCACACTGGCACGCCTTGCTCATGAGCCAGCCGGATGATCTCTTCGATCGGATTGATGATGCCTAACACATTGCTTACGTGCGCGACGCTCACTAACTTCGTCTTCGCGCTCAGCATACGCTTATACGCCTCTATATCGAGCGTCAGATCCGCACGTAGAGGAATATGCCGCAGGGTCGCCCCATTGCGCGCACAGAGCATCTGCCACGGCACGATGTTCGAGTGGTGCTCCAGACCGCTCACGATGATCTCATCCCCCTCATTGATCCATGCTTTAGATTCCCCTCCTTTTGGGGAGGGGTTAGGGGTAGGCTTAGGCTCACCCAATGAGAAAGCCAGCGCGTTGAGACTGTCGGTCGTGCCTTTCGTAAACACGATTTCGTCGCTGCTCGCCGCACCGATAAACGACGCCACTGCCTTCCGCGCCTCCTCGTGCTTCATCGTTGCTATCTGGCTCAGGTGATGCACTCCGCGGTGGATATTGCTGTTCCACCGCCCGTACGCCTCTCCGATAGCGTCTATCACCTCTTGAGGCTTCTGACTCGTCGCCGCGTTGTCCAGATACACCAACGGCCGTCCGTGTACAGTCTCTTTCAATATGGGAAAGTCCTCTCTTTTCATACGTTCTTATTTTTCAAATAATCGCAGCAATGCCATTTTCTTTTTGCCAGCCTCGCCGCCGTACGGATGTTCGCGGAGCGGCAAGTTGAAATGCGTGCTGCCTTTGAGAACCGTTTGAGGATGGGTAAATTCGCGGAATCCCCATTCGCCGTGATATGCCCCCATGCCAGAATGACCGGTACCGTTGAACGGCACTCCTTTGACCATCATGTGCACACACACTTCGTTGATACATCCTCCGCCAAACTGCTGGGTCTGCATTACCCTGTTCGCCCATTTCATGTCTTTTGTGAAAAGATACATCGCTAACGGGTGCTCGCGGTCGGCTATAACTTCCATTAAATCATCTACTTGCGAATCCTTGTATGGCACAATCGGTAATAAGGGGCAGAAGAGCTCATGCTGCACGATATGCTCGTTGATAGCCACGGGATAAATGATTGTCGGCGCATATTTGCGTGTCTCTTTGACACCTTTTCCTCCGAACACAATGCGTTCACGGTATTCGTCCGCCAGCTTGGCGCATTTGTCGTATGCCGCATCGGTGATGAGTTTCGGATATTCGGGATTCGTCTCCGCATGTTCGCCGATTTGTTTCACAAAGGCTTTTTTGAGTTCCTCCATGAACGGTTCCGCCACTTCATCCGCCACCGCTATCTGGTTGATATTGATGCATATCTGCCCGGCGTTGGTCAGTTTGAAGAAGGCTATTTTGCGTGCTGCATCCTTCAGGTCCGCATCTGCCCGTATGACACACCAGTTACCGGTCTCGCCACCTAACTCCAAAGCAACCGGAGTCAGGTTCTTCGCCGCCTCAGCCAGCACATGTTTGCCGACAGCCGGCGAGCCGGTATAGAAGATCTTGTCGAACCGCTGCGCCAGACACATATCCGCTACGTCATGCCCACCGTCAATAAGCGTCACGTATTCCGGCGGGAAGACCTCCGCAAAGAATTTCTTGAGCACCGCCGTGCATGCAGCTGACTTCGAACTTGCCTTGATCACTACCGTATTGCCGCCGCACATCGCTGCGGCTACTACACCTATCGTCAACAGAATCGGAAAATTGAACGGACTGATCACCAGTGATACGCCGTAAGGCATTTTATAGACTTTCGTGACGAGACTCGGGAAACACATCCATCCGCTGAAATGCCGTTCTGGCTTTGCCCAACGGCGCAGACCACTCAGCATCTCATTGATCTCCACGATGATAGGCCCCACGTCGCACAGATACGCTTCTACTTCGCTGCGCCCCAAATCCTCAGTCAAAGCTGCCGTGAACTCATCCGAATGGGCAATGACGGCTGCCTTGAGTTTTTTCAGTTGCTCTATCCTCCATTTGACAGGCAGAGTGGCGCCTGTACGGAAGAACTTCCGCTGGGCGGATACAATAGCTTGGATGTCTTTTTCCGTGTACATATGATTAGTTTGTTATTTGTTCCAAGATGTTTTTTATCTGCCGGTTATTCATTGTCACCGGAGCCGAATAATTGATGGAGTCGGCCGCCACCATCCGGATCAGTTCCTCGTGGTCTTCCGTCTTCACCGGCGAGGCTATTTTGTCCATTCCGCACTTTTTGAGCAAAGCCCGTACGGCTTCCAGAAAATCAGGAACTTCGCAGAATCGGGCTAATTGTTCATATTTCTCCCGGCATGCCGGCTGTTGGAATTCCAAAACGGGTAGCAGCATCAGCGATATAGCCTGCCCGTGCGGCAGATGGTATTTGGCACCGATGCTATGGGCGAAAGCATGTACGTATCCGGCTAGCTGGGTGTTAATTGCATTGCCTCCGTACAAAGCTGCGCGGCACATTTTACCGCGTGCCTCAATCGCTTCTTCATCCGGCAGTGAACTCCACCCTTCACCCGTCAGTTTAGGCAGGTTCTGAAGAATAAGTCTCACTCCCTCCATCGACATGCGCATGTCTTCCGGATTCTCTTCTACATCGCTGACAACCCCTTCGATGCAATGACTGAGTGCATCAATGCCGCAAGCCGCCGTCACACTTTTAGGGGCATGGAAGGTCAGTTCGCTGTCTAAAACAACATGTACTATCTTCAGTCCGACCAAGACGGTCGAACCCTTTTTCCCCTTCTCGTCCGTCACTACGGCACCTACAGTGATCTCTGCCCCGGTCCCTGCAGTGGAAGGAACCATAATGACCGGCAGGGTATCTCCGGGCACAAGGAGGAACTTGGGAAGCAATACTTTCGAGGGCAGATGGGGCATCTTTACGCCCGCGGCAATGATCTTGCAACTATCCATCACACTGCCGCCACCTAAGGCGATGATACACTCTGCTTGACACTCCATGGCCGCCAGGCGGCCCGCATCGATAACAGGTATCGTCGGCTCAGAGCATATATCCGCAAATAGACGGTATCGGATGCCTGCGGCTTCCAAGGACTCGGCTATCTTTTTTTCATATCCTAACTCATGCAGGGTTTTGTCGGTCACTACCAACACCTGCTTGTATCCCGCAGCGCGGCATAGTTCGCCGATACGCCCGCGCGCGCCGAAACCTTCCGTCACTTCAGGCTTCGGAAGCGGTACGGCATGTATCACTTTGCCGGGCAGGCGATGAATATGTTTTCTGAATAGGTAAGTTTCCATTTTTAAGGCTTGTAATAACTCTCTTCCAATATCTTCTGCGCATCGCCTTCCGCCATCAGATCTTGCAGCGAAACAGTTTCGTTGTGTTCCATATAACTCTCGGCGATTCTCCAACCGAGCCAGATACCAAGTCTTCCCGGTGCATCCTGTGACACCTCCGACGTGAACGGACCGTCGTTCAGATAACCCGTCAGCACCAGACTTTCCGTCTTGAACAAGTCTCTTTTGTCCATAACCAGATGCCATATGGCACGCTCGTTTTTCACGCACCACTCCCATTGCTCTTTCGTCCATCCCATCACTTCATGACCCTTTAGATTGTCGAAGATCTGAGCCGTCAGGTACATCACTTTGCCGCGGTATAGCATCTGGTCCAGCAACCGGCTCTTGCTGCTCGTATAAGGGATCGTCCTGAATAGATACGCACTCACTACATCCACCGGAATACACTCTTTCCGCATCGTCTGTTTCTGATATTCATACACAACGCGGTTATAGTACTCGTAGTCGCTTCCTAAATACATGTCTGCGCCTATTCCGATTAACCCTTCCCCGAAATAGATAGGTGTCTGGAAACCCGAGATGAACAGATAAAACGTCGGTACTTCGGTCTCCGGATAGAGCCATTCGATCCGGCCGAACGCCTTGCCTATGGCCTGCTCCAAATCCCTTACATCGGCAAAGATCTCCTGCTCGCGGGCATTCGTCTGCTTGAAACCGTACAAGGTGTCATTCAAAAATAACGGCAACTGTTGCTCCAGAAACGCCGTGTCCGCACTCGGAATACCTAATATATCCTCCACCCACAGCGGCATGAACTCCGGGTACTCGTCATACAGCACACGAATATCTACCCTTGTACCTTGTCCCTCGTCCCTTGTCTTTAGGGAAGGGTCGGGGTTAGGCTGATGTACATTCATCAGCGCATTGTCAAAGCGCACAATTTCAATCTCTTGCGCCGCTATGTCCTTCGGAAAATACGTCCGCCCTTTCTGACAACTCGTCAGCGCGAGTATAAAAAGCAATATATAAATGATCTTTCTCATAATATGTAGTTCCTTCCCTTTAGGGAGGGTTAGGGTAGGCTTATTACCCCGTCCTTTATTTCAATTACACGGTCCGCAATGCCAGCCAACTCTTTGTCGTGCGTCACAAGCAGAATGGTCTGACCGTATTCCTTCCGCAGCTTTAACAGCAGCTCGCTCAACTCTTTCTTGTTTTTCTCGTCCAAACTTCCTGTGGGCTCGTCCGCCAGGATAATATCCGGACTCATCATTAATGCTCTGGCTGCGGCTACACGCTGTTTCTCGCCTCCGGAGAGCTCATTGGGCTTATGGTTCATTCGGTCTTGGAGACCTAGATCAGACAGTAATTTCTCCGCACGAGCCTTGTATTCCGTCTCTTTCTCACGAGCGATCATAGCAGGAATGCACACATTCTCTATCGCTGTGAACTCCGGCAGTAACTGATGGAACTGGAAGATGAAACCGATATGTTTGTTCCGGAAAGCAGCCAACTCTTTGTCTTTCATACCGAACACATCCGTTCCTTCAATCAGCACTTGTCCTTTCGTCGGTCGATCCAGAGTTCCAATGATCTGGAGTAGGGTAGTCTTGCCTGCGCCTGACTTGCCGATAATAGCCACTATCTCACCTTTCTCTACCTGCAGGTTCACTCCCTTCAGCACTTCCAACTCGCCGAAAGCCTTCCATATATCTCTTACTTCTATCATACTTCCATCATACTTCTCCGTTTACCAAATTGCTTGTATTAATTGTACCGTCATCAGACCGCAACATACTAATTTGAGAACCGTACCAAAGAGCAAACCGATAAAACTGCCCCATCCGGCACGGAGCGCTTCTGCTACCTCTTTCCCTCCTATCAATTCGCCTATTATCGCGCCTGCCAACGGACCAACAATAACGCCTATCGCACCGAAGAAAAGACCCGCAAAGACACCTATCGTACTGCCCCAAACACCGTATTTGGTCCCGCCAAAACGCTTTGTACCCCATGCCGGCACTATGTAATCCAATACCGACACCACAACTGTCACAATACCCCATATCAGAAGCATCTGCCATGAGAAATCCACACGCTCACTCGCTTGAGCTATCCACAAGCCTACATAGGCAACAGGCACACCAGGCAGACCCGGCACAATACATCCGATAATCCCTACTATCAGGCACATCCCTGCCAATATCAATAATACAACATCCATTATCAATCATCAGTTATCAATCATCAACTCTCTGTCTCCATCATCCTTTACCCGAATCCGAATCCATACTGTCTCCTCCGGCAAAAGTGGCTCAATCAACTCCGGCCACTCAATAAAACAGTAGTTCCCGGAATACAGATACTCCTCCGCACCGAAGTCCATCGCCTCGCGGATATCTTTCAGCCGGTAGCAGTCAAAATGGTACACTTCGCCCTTGTATGGCTGTTCCACATCATACACATTGACGATAGCAAAAGTCGGACTGTTCACTACATCCATCGTTCCCATCGCTTCACATAGCGATTTGATGAAGGTTGTCTTACCTGCACCCATTTGACCGTCGAAAGCAAACACCCTCCGCGGCTCGCATTCATTCAGAATCTCCAGCGGGCTCACTGTCTCTCCTCGCTCATTGAGGAGAACCAACTGCTCTTCTACCCCTTTTTTGATTGTATAAGTACTCATGTTCTTGCTTTTCATTCAATTCTCAGAGGCTTATTTGTGCCTTTATTTGCTCGTAAATCATTGATCCTCTGCGCTTTCCAAGTAATTCTATCCACTCTTCTTCTTTCGCTGTTCTGGCGCGCTTCACAGAACCGAAACGAGTCAGTATTTTCTGCTTGGTCGCTTCGCCAACTCCTTGAATATCATCGAGTTGACTGTGAATCTGTGCCTTGCTGCGCTTCTTTTTGTGGTAGGTTATAGCAAACCGGTGCACTTCATCCTGAATACCCGTCAGCAGGCGGAACACTTCGCTCGTCACCGGCATGCTGATCTCCGCCGGAGGAAAACCGTACAGCAGCGTCTGTGTCCGGTGCTTGTCATTTTTCTTCAGTCCCGCGATGGGAATTCTTAAACCCAACATGTCTTCCACCGCTTCCCGTATCGCATGCATCTGACCGATACCGCCGTCGGCAATAATCAGGTCCGGCAGTTGCCCCCCTTCGTCTATCAGGTGTTGATACCTTCTCCTCACTACTTCGCGCATTGACCCGTAGTCGTCCGCACCATCTACGGTCTTGATCTCAAATCGTTTGTAATCGCTCTTACTCGGCTTCGCCATGCGATAGACGACACAGCCTGCCACCGCGCTCGTACCCTGTATATTAGAGTTGTCGAAGCAGTCTATCCATCGGGGAAGGGTAGGAAGTCCCATCATCTCTTGGAGTTCTGTCAAGATCCGTACCCCGCGCTGCTCAGGATTTAACTTATCCTCCTGCTTCAACCGGTCCATCTTATACTGTCGCACGTTCTGCATCGCTAAATCCAGCAGTTTCTTCCTGTCTCCGCTCGTAGCGATATATACGTGCAGTGTCTCATCAAAAACCTCCGGTATAAACGGAACAATTACGTCTTTCGTACTGCTTCCTAACTGATGCCGAAGTTCTATCATGCCCATCGCTAATAGTTCCTCTTTCTCCTCTTCCATCTTGCGGCGGTACTCAATCGTCTGACCTTGCACAATAGACCCGTTGTGTACATGTAGCATCGAGATGTACACGCGGTCATTTTGTTCGTCAAAACCGAACACATCTACATCTCTTGCCACACTGTTGGTAATAATCGTCTTGCTCTTGAATTGCTCCAGCAGCTCTATCTTACGCTTGATATCCGCTGCTTCCTCGTATTTCATTTCTGCCGATTTCATCGACATCTCTTCCTCTAACTGCCGCTCTAAATCCAGCGCATCGCCCTTGATCAACTTTCTCGCTGCTTCTATCCATCCTTGATATGCCTCTTTTTGGTACCCCTCGCATATACCGCAGCAATTTTTCAAGTGGTATTTCAGACATACACGCACCTTTTTTTTCTCGATGGATTCGGCAGAAAGCGGCATGTTACAGGTCCTGATAGGGTATAGTTTGTGGATTAGCTCCAATACCAAATCTACCGTGTACCCGAAACTATAAGGACCGTAGTATTCTCCCGCTTTCTTGTTGATCGTCCTTGTCTTGAAGATCCGAGGGTACGCTTCTTTGGTAATACAGATAGAAGGATAACTCTTTCCGTCCTTAAGCAGGATGTTATAGTGCGGCTGGTACTGCTTGATCAGGTTGTTCTCCAGCAGAAAAGCATCCTGTTCGCTCTCTACCACAACGTATTTTATATCCGCTATATGGGCTACCAATTGGCGGGTCTTTGATGATTGATGGTCTTTATTGAAATAACTGTTCACCCTCCTATGCAGGTTCTTGGCCTTGCCTACATAAATGATCTGCCCATCCTTGTCAAAGTACTGGTATACGCCCGGACTCTCCGGTATACGCCGAAGCAATAGAGCAATATGATCATTCTTCGCTGCCAATTTCCCTAACTCCTTGTCCTTTTCTCTACCTTCTATTAGCTATCTCCTATTCGTCTACTTCTATGCCTAACAGGCAGTCGATATCTACTCCTCTTTCTGCTAAAAACTCCCGCCCGTTTAGTCCTTCTAATTCAATCAAACAGTTGGTGTAAATTTTCTTCACACCCGCTTTTTTTACCAACTCCACTGCTGCCATCATGGATCCGCCTGTAGCTAAGATATCGTCATGTATCAGTACTACATCGTTCTCGCCCAATGCACCCTTATGCATCTCGATAGTATCCGTACCGTATTCTTTGGCGTAACTGATACTAATCGTCTCTGCAGGTAATTTGCCCGGTTTGCGGATGGGTACAAATCCTGCGCCTAACTCAATGGCTACCGCTGGAGCTACGATGAACCCTCTTGACTCAATACCTACTATCTGGGTAATACCTAACTCCCTATAGCGTTTTACCATCTCGTCGCGCATCCATTTCAGGCATTCTGGTTTGGCCAATGCCGTGGTGATGTCTTTGAACTGAATTCCTTTGATCGGAAAATCGGGTACATTGCGGATAGACGCAATCACTTCTTTTGCTGTCATATATCTATTTAGTTTAATTTTTCTATACGATCCCTCTCTCTGTTCCACGTGAAACATTTTACATTAGTTTGTTTTACAAACTAAAACCATTCTTTTATCGCCCCATTAGTACTAATAATACACTAATATCATTAGGACTTACACCTGGTATGCGCTGCGCTTCTCCGATAGAGCGTGGGCGGATTCTACTTAACTTCTGGCGTGCTTCGGTACTTAGACTCTGCACTTCGTCGTAATTGAAGGTCTCCGGTATTCGAATCTGTTCCAGACGTTGTAATTTGGCAGCCTCCTGCTGCTCTCGTTTAATATACCCTGCGTACTTGATCTGAATCTCGCAACTCTCTACGATTTCATCGGATAGATTCGCTATCTTGTTCTTCAACTCCGGTACTACTTCTGCCAGTGTCTTGATCCCTATCTGCGGACGCAGTACCAGATCGCTGATCTTGCATCCTTCGTGCAGTGCACTGCTGCCTATGCTTTCCAGCCATCCGTCGATAGTCCCTTTCCGTACTGTCGTTTGCTGCATATATCCGATGAAATCGGCACAACTTGTTTCTTTCTGCTGTAGCAGTTCGTACCGGTATCCGTCTGCTAACCCCATCTCGTAACTACGCTTCGTCAGCCGCTCATCCGCGTTATCCTGGCGCAATAGGATCCGGTACTCGGCTCTCGAAGTGAACATACGATAAGGTTCATCCACTCCTTTGTTGACCAGGTCGTCTATCAGCACACCGATGTAACTCTCGTCTCTACCCATGGTAAAAGGAACACCGCCGTGGATATTAATATGAGCGTTCACTCCGGCTACCAAACCCTGACCTGCTGCCTCCTCATAGCCCGTCGTACCGTTGATCTGTCCGGCGAAAAACAGATTTCTAATCTGTTTTGTCTCTAATGTATGGTGCAGTTGGGTGGGGTCGAAGAAATCATACTCGATCGCGTACCCGGGCCTGTACATCACCACATCTTCCAGACCCTTGATAGTCTTCAATCCGGCTAACTGCACCTGCCATGGCAGACTGCTGGAGAAACCGTTAACGTAATACTCATTGCTGTCTACTCCTTCCGGCTCCAGAAAAATCTGGTGTGCCTCTTTGTCGGCAAAAGTAACAATCTTGGTCTCTATACTCGGACAATAACGAGGTCCGATACTCTTGATTTGTCCGTTGAAAAGGGGAGAATCTGCTAATCCCGCGCGCAGCGCTTCGTGTGTCTGCGGATTCGTATAGGTAATCCAGCAGGGCATCTGTTTCAATTCCCTTTGTACGTTATCCAGGTAGGAGAACCGGTGCCAGCTGTTATCTCCGTCCTGCCGGACCAGTTCGTTGAAATGGATGGATCGGGCATCTATACGAGCCGGTGTACCGGTTTTCATGCGGTCGGCTTTGAATCCCAGTTCTACCAGTTGTTCGGTAATACCGTACGAGGCGGGTTCGGAGATCCGGCCTCCTTTGATCTGGGTCCTGCCGCAGTGCATCAGTCCGTTCAGGAATGTACCATTGGTCAGCACCACTGCTTCGCTACTCATCTCGATGCCTAAAGCGGTCTTCACACCGCATACCTTATTATCTTTGATAATAAGAGATGTCACTATATCCTGCCATAGATAGAGGTTTTCGGTATGAGACAGCACCTTGATCCATTCTTCTATAAACCGCTTTCGGTCGCTTTGGCTACGGGGACTCCACATAGCCGGACCCTTGCTTTGGTTCAGCATCCGGAACTGGATAGCACTCCTGTCGGTTACAATCCCCATCTGTCCTCCCAGCGCGTCTATCTCCCGCACAATCTGACCTTTCGCGATACCTCCTACCGCGGGATTGCAACTCATCTGCGCAATCTTATTCATGTCCATCGTGATGAGGAGCGTCTTGCTACCCATCCGGGCTGCAGCACTGGCGGCTTCGCATCCGGCATGGCCGGCGCCTACTACTATGACATCGTATTTGAAATTCATTTTTTCTTTCCTATTGTTTTGCCGCGGTGACTCCATTGCCAACTACCGGTGAAACTGCCGGAGGTAATAGTTCTCGTTCTGGGCTGAAATGCGTTCTCCAGATGGTTCCGATAAGTGATTTCATTATTCTCGGGATTCACCAGTATGCCAATAATATCGAACCGCGGCATTTTTTCTATTTTTCTATATTTGATATACGCATTGGCGGCAACTGTCATCCTGCGTTTTTTATCTTCGTCTACATACTCTTCCGGCATCTTACCGCCATAGGTGGTAGTCCGTGCTTTTACTTCTGCAAACACAATCTCTTTCTTGTTTTCTGCTATCAGATCCACCTCCAGATGTCCCATCCGCCAGTTATGCTCCACGATGCGGAAACCTTTCTGCTCCAGCATTTTTGCGGCTTCTGTCTCTCCGATAATTCCTATAGGGTCTGTAACAAACATATTATTTCTATCTAAGTTGTTCCATACGCGCGGCATCTAACCGAAGCAGGATGAATAACAATAATGTAAATCCCCATAGCGAACTGCCTCCGTAGCTGAAAAAAGGCAGCGGGATACCGATCACCGGCAGCAATCCTAATACCATACCTACGTTGATCGTCAGATGGAAAAGGAAGATACTGGCTACGGCATAGGCATAGATCTGGGTGGATATATTGCGTTGCCGCTCGGCGATTTCAATCAGTCTTAGGATAAAGAACAGATATACCAGCAGTACCCCTATGGAACCCACAAATCCCCATTCCTCACCTACGGTGCAGAAGATAAAATCGGTATCTTGCTCCGGCACGAACTGCAGTTTCGTTTGTGTGCCGTTCAAGTATCCTTTGCCGAAGAACCGTCCGGAACCGATGGCAATACGTGCCTGATTGACGTTGTACCCTGCGCCCGCAGGATCTTCTTTCATACCCAAAAGCACTTCGATACGAATCCGTTGGTGCGGCTGTAGCACTTTCTGGAATACAAAATCGCAGGCATGGGTGTAACCGATGCAGAATAGTGTGAATACCGCTACTATCAACAGCATATATTTGCGCCAATAGAGGCTGACGAAGATATTATACACCACCAGTGCTATCACAATACCCATAGAAACCCATTCGAACGGCACGCTTACCCATATATTCACAATCAGGCATATGCCATAGATTAGCGCCACGCTCCCTGTCAAGATGAGCGCCTGCCACCTCATCCTGTGTTCTTTGCATATGAAATAAATCTCCACGGCGCTCAGCAGCAGCATACAACTCAGTATACCTGCGCTGCCGGTGCCTAACGGTATAGCCGTGCTTCCCCATCGGATGCTGATGATAAATAGCGCTACGGCCGCGACGCCCATCCATAATACGTATCCGCTCATTCCCTGACGGTAGAAAACCAGCAGGAAAGCAGCGAAGACGAGGGCTGAACCGGTCTCTTTTTGCAGCACCATGATGATGAGTGCCGGTACTCCGATAAGCGCAAAAGGTACGATGAGATCGCGCCATGTGCGTATTTTATAGTCATACCGACCCATGTATTTGGCGATGGCTAAAGCTACGACGCATTTGGCGAACTCCGCCGGCTGCAGACTCACCGGACCAAGCGAGATCCAGGACATGGAGCCTTTTATATCATGCGCTAAGAACGGCGTGACAAGCAACAACAGCAGCATTGCGCCATAGGCGAAATAGGCCAGGACGTCGTAGGTCTTGTAGTCGATCAGTAGCAATATAATTCCCAATACGACCGATCCCATGATCCATACGAACTGTTTACCGGCGCGGTTGGAGAAGTCGAAGATGCTCGTTTGGTCAAACGTATAACTGGCTCCGTAGATATTCAGCCACCCGAAGAAGACCAACAGGAGAAAGAGTCCGATGGTCACCCAGTCTACATGCTGTAATATGTTACCATTTCTTGACGCTCTCATTCAGTACTGCATTTCCTATACGGTTTCTTAAATCTTTGCGTTTCACTTCGCCGGTCAGGTATTGCTCCATCATCATGCTGGCTATAGGGGCTGCCCAGGTAGCACCGAAACCTGCGTTCTCAACGACTACTGCTACGGCTATCTGCGGATTTTCCACCGGGGCGAAACCGATGAAGATAGCGTGGTCGCGACCGTGAGAGTTCTGAGCCGTTCCGGTTTTGCCGGCCATATGCAGACTGTCGATGGCGAAATGCCGACCGGTACCAAAGACCATCACGCGGTGCATACCGTCTTTGACTACCTCAAAATGTCTCTTGTCTATGGCCAGATTGTGCCGATGAATCCGCATGGAATCGTTCTTGTTCAGATGCGGGGAGATATAATATCCGTCATTGGCGATAGTCGCTGCCTGGTTTGCTAACTGCAGCGGAGTAGCCAGTATCTCACCCTGTCCGATACTGAGCGAGCGGATTGTGATAGCCTTCCATCCCGTCTTGCCGAAGCATTTGTCGAAATACTGGGAAGTGGGGATGTTTCCTGCCGCTTGGTCTGTGATATCTGTGTCTGTAAATTTTTGTCCCATACCGAAGGACATCACATCCTCCCGCCATAGCTCATAGCGTTTCTTGAAAGTCTCGTTGTTGTCCCCGTATCCGTTTTTCTGCAGCATATCCCGGAAAGCTGCCCAGAAATAGGGGTTGCAACTCTGTTCGATAGCTCTGTCCAATGCTACGGGTGAACCGTGATGGTGGGTGCATTTGATAGGAGTGCTCCCGGGACCGGAGCATGGATAAAGCGTCTGCGGAGTGATAGCATCTTCCTGCAGACAAACCAGCGCCTGAATGGTCTTGAAAGTCGATCCGGGAGGGTACATGGCTTGTGTGGCGCGGTTCATCAGCGGTTTGGTCTTGTCTTGCAGCAGGGTATTGTAGTTCTTGCTCCGCTCTTTACCTACCAGCACTTTGGGATTCCATGCCGGATTGGAAACGAGAGCCAGTATCTCGCCTGTCTGAGGCTCTATGGCTACGGCGCTGCCTATTTTACCGGCCAGCAGTTCTTCTGCCAGCATCTGCAGCCGGATGTCCAATGTCGTATAAAGGTCTGTTCCAGCGACAGCCGTCCTGTCCAACTCACCGTTCTGATAACTGCCTTGCATACGCCCGCGCGAGTCGCGCATTAGAACTTCTACGCCCTTCTCTCCGCGCAACTGACGCTCGTAGGTACGCTCCAAACCGTCGCGACCCGAGTAGTCGCCCCTGGTGTAATAATCGTCGCGGTCGATATCGTTCTGGTTCACTTCGCCTACCGAACCCAGTACATGGGCTGCGGCATTATAGGTGTAGTCGCGTAATGTGCGTTTCTGAATATGAATGCCCGGGTAGAGAAACAGTGACTCCTGTAGTGTGGCGATATCCTCTTTCTTCAGCTGACTCATGAATACCTGCGGTGTCCAGCGCGAGTATCCGCGGTTTTTGCGCTTGTCTTTGATCTCCGCCAGCCTCTCGTCGAACTCTGCCCGGCTGATCTCCAGGCATCGGCAGAAACCAACCGTGTCCCATTCTTTGTCCATGTCGCGCATGGTCATCGTGATCTCATAGATAGGCTGGTTGAAAACCAGCAACTCACCATTGCGGTCGTAGATCAGACCGCGGGAAGGGTAGATGGTTTGTTTCACCAAGGCGTTGTTGTCCGCCTGGTCTTTGGTGGATTGATCGATTACTTGCAGGTAAAACAACCGAATTATATACACCAATACTACACCAACAGCTATGCCGCTGATCACATACCGGCGTCTATAATATTTGTCGTTAATCATCTGTATCTCAGGGCGTTATAGCCTATTATGATAAGGATTGTTATCGTGCTGCTTACTATCGTTTCTAGTGCTACGAAACCTATGTGATGCCAACTCCAGGCGGCGAGCATGAATACGCTTAGATGATGAATCACTACCAGTATCACCACATATTTAATTAATGCTTCCATACCTATGGTATGGAGATTGATCTGTTCGTTGAGGCGGTCTTTGTCGCTCACGATGGCGCCTATCAGATAGGGCCGGATGAACATCACTAAGATACATGCCGCGGTATGAACGCCTAACGAATTGCAGAATATATCCATGACGATACCGGCTGCGGCGCCTATAATCATGTCTATATTGTGCGGCAAAGTGATCGGCATCATCAGCAGGCAGAGCACATAGATATAGGGATGGCACACACCTACCAGTTGCAACTGGTCGAAGAGCAGCACCTGCAGTGCCATCACCAGAATGTATCGTCCTATTTGCTTAGTCCATTCCATTTTCTAACTCCTCCAGCTCTGCCTGAGCGCCGTTTTGTACCACTTCCACGTATTTCAACCGCTTGAAATTCGTATTCAGCCGCACCCGGATTGTGTAATAGGAATCGCCGGGCTTCAAGACGCTGTTTTCTACGATTCCAACGGGGATTCCTTCCGGGAAGACGGGACTCAAACCGCTTGTTATTATCGTGTCTCCCGGGTTCACTACCATGTGAGCCGCTACGTCTGTCAGCAATGCGAAGCGGCTGTCTTTGCCGTCCCATTGCAGCGTGCCGATATAGTCGTTTTTAGCGAACCGGCAACTGAGGTTCGTATGCGTGTTGATGATAGGCAGCACCACGCTGTAGTTGCGTCCTACCGTCCGTACGATACCTACTGCGCCGTCTTCGTTGCGGATGCCTTGCCCGCGATAGATACCGTCTTTGCTCCCTCGGTTGATCGTCAGGTAATTATGCAGCCGGTCTGTCGTCATCTGTACCACTTTGGCGGGCACATAGTGAATAGCATCACCCGTTTGAGCCGAATCCATCGAACTAATCCGGTTCCTCAGCGCTGCATTTTCGGCGGCTAACTGCTCGTTCTGATGACGCAGACTGAAATACGATGTGATCTCGCTGATCTGCTCGTGCTGCCAGGCTACCGCATCGTTCGCCGTGCTCATCAGGCTGCTGCGCGGATAGACATTATTCCAACTCAGCAACATAAACGCAGCAACTTCCAAGGCGATGAACACAAGGAAGTTGCTATAACGCACCAGTATCTTCAGCAAGGTTTGCATTTATCGCAGCAAGAATCCGAAGTTGTTGACGTTTTTCAGTGCTACGCCTGTTCCGTGAGCTACCGAGTGCAGAGGATCGTCTGCTACGTGGAACTGAATGGTGATTTTGTCCGTCAGTCGTTTTGCCAGACCGTGCAGCAATGCGCCACCGCCGGTCAGGTAGATACCTCTCTTGACGATATCGGAGTACAACTCCGGCGGAGTGGACTCCAGCGCCTGAAGAATAGCACCCTCTATCTTGCTCACGCTCTTCTCCAGACAGTGAGCGATCTCCTGGTAACTAACCGGTACCGACATCGGCAGAGCTGTCACTTTGTTGGGACCTACCACTACGAAATCTTCTGGTGCATCCTCCAGCTCCGGCAGGGCGGAACCTACCTGAATCTTAATTCGCTCTGCGGTCGGTTCGTCGATACGCAGGTTATGCATACGACCCATGTATTCGATGATATCCTGGTTGAAATCGTCGCCTGCAATCTTGATTGATTTGTTGGAGACGATACCGCCCAGCGAGATAACAGCAATCTCCGTCGTTCCGCCGCCTATATCTACGATCATACATCCCTCCGGACTCTCTACATCCAGACCGATACCGATAGCGGCTGCCATCGGCTCGTAGATCATATATACATCGCGTCCTCCGGCGTGCTCCGAACTGTCGCGTACGGCACGAATCTCCACTTCCGTTGAACCCGAAGGAATACAAATTACCATACGGATAGACGGAGAGAACAAGCGGGCTTGCTTCGGGATCATCTTGATCATACCGCGAATCATCATCTCGCATGCGTAGAAATCAGCGATCACACCGTCGCGCAACGGGCGCACCGTACGAATCATACTGCCGCCTTTACCGATCATCTGTTGGGCCTTGCGGCCGACGGCAACCATCTTGTTGTCCGCCATCGAGATAGCTACTACCGACGGCTCGTCCACCACGATCTTGTCATCGCACATGATGATGGTGTTCGCCGTTCCCAGGTCAATCGCAATCTCTTGTGTAAAAGAAAAAAGTCCCATATTTTTATGTATTAATTATTGTCGATTCTATCTGCACATATCAATGCAATATATGAAAAACAGCGCAAAGGTACAACTTTTTTTTTACATATGCAAGCGCGCGCGCCATTTTTAATGAAAATTTATGCGTAGCACATATGCCCGAAGCCATGCATCGATGTCTTCTATCTGAGCGTGAACATGCTTTCGAACAATCTGGCGGCGGTGGTAGATGGTCTGTTTTTGTACGTTCAACAAAATCCCCATATCGCTGTCGGAGGCTCCGATGATAGACAAGATAGCAAACTGCATATCCGATTCGGTCAATTGCGGATATTCGTTGCGCAAACGGCTGATGGCGCCATCCAGCGCTTCGTCCACCGACAGAATCAGTTTATCAATACTTTCTTTATTCATCGTCAACTGCTCATCGCGGTAAGTCTGTAGCCATTTCGGGAATGCCACTTCGTTGCCTCTAAGCCGCTGTAACTCAATTTCTCGAGTCAGGTTTACTTTCTGTTGCAGCCGCTCCAGAGCCAATTGCAGTTGTTGTGTGTATTTGGCTTGAAGGGCTTCGATGGCTGCATTTTGTTCGCGACGACGTTGTTGCCAATACCGCCATAAAACGATCATAAGTGTTACGGTGAGAGCCAATAGTAGCACTAAAATAACAGAAACAGTTCGTTGCCATTGCCTCTCACGCCGAGCCTCTTCCGCCAACTGTTGCTCTCGTGCTACGTCATAATGCAGCGATAGCGCATAGGTTCTTGCGCCGGCATCCCGCTGTAGCTCTTCTATCTTGCGGTCGTATAGTTCCAATAACTCTTCATAGGCTTCATCCGATGCCTTCTGCTGGTGCAGGATCTTGCTCTGAAAATAAGCATAACTCTGTTCAAACCAATAGGTATATGCGGAATCTTTGGGTTGCAGGTATTGTAAGTAATAGGCCGCAGAATCGGTTTGTCCGCTCGCCAGATAGATACCTATTATTTCGGCATAGCGGGTGGTCACGCCATATTGTTCTGCCAATGTGCGACACGCATCCAGTAGCCCGGCTTTATTGTCCGGCTCACAATATTGATAATAGTAGGCGGCGATATCTTCCGACAGCATTTTATTCCCGATGGAATCGGAAAAAACAGCTGCTTTTTGAAACCAAAAACGGGTGGAATCCATATTCCCTCCTATAATGGCATTTGTTCGGGCGATATCCCGATAAGCACAGGTTAAAAACAACGCATCCTTTTCGGGGTCTAACATCGGGACGGATTTCTTGTAATACTCTTGCGCAATATCATAAAGCATTTCGCTCTCCGAAGTGTTGCCCAAATGAAACCAAGTAAGTCCCAATAACTGCTTCTGTCTCGCCAGATCTTCTGTTCTCAGTTCAGAAGGTTCGATCCGCAATAAAGCATCTTCCGCTTGCTTCAAATAATAGGTAGATTCCTCATAATGGCTCGCGTGATTAGAAGAGGTGCCCATCTGGTAATATTGCTCCGCCTCTTGCAGCCGTTCCGAACTCTCCGAACTCCCAAATCGGCAACCCGGCGTCAAAAAAATCAAGCTCATCAAAGCTACTTCTCCGAACCGTACAACTGTTTTTCTGTGCATATTTTATAACTATTTGTTTTTCAATACTTTTGAAATAATGATAAAGGTTGCTCGTACAACTGCTAAATTTGTGGCGTTCAGAAAAAAGCAGTACCTTTGCACCGAGTTTTAAAATGTATTTTCGCTTGCAAAATTAACACAATTTTTCTATATGTGCAAATTTAAATTTCATATTCTTGTTTTTTTGTGCATTTCGGGCGCACTAACCGGCATTTTATGTGCCGAACCATCCATTGTTCTGAAAACGAGCGCGGATGCGCTCTGTACTGCAAATCCCTTTATTCAGTTCATAATCGACTTTGAGGATGATGGCTCGTTTGGTACTAGCAATTTGTATATCTTGGAGTTTTCTGAAGACGGGGTTAACTGGTCGCAGATTTATAGAACCAATTCTCTTACCTGGGGCTATACCCAGCGTCCTACGAATTTGCAGGAAGGCTGGTATCGCTATTCGGTGGCGCGGTCGGATGAAGTGGATCAACAGGACAAATGGATCTCCAGCGAACCGGTCTATATGGAGAAAATAGAAGGAGGTTGTACTCCGTTTCGGTTTACATGGCCGGATGAGGTTTCTGAGAATGTCTGCCCGCGCGGTACTATTCTTTTCCGCGAAGATTTCGGAGGCAATGATCCTTCTGATCCGATCACTAGCCCGGTCCGCTTGACGACCATGAGTACTCGCTATACTCAGGTCTTTAACGTGCTCT
>DGVB01000035.1:0-9118 GCA_002395805.1 Bacteroidales bacterium UBA4295
AATCGAATTTATCAAGTGTAGAATTAAAATCGGGAACCATATTAATGAATAATGATTAATGAATAATGAATATCCTCAATCGCTATCCATTCTATTTTTCAGTTCTTGTACTACATCTTGTTATGAATAGACATTCTTTCAAAGATCATTGCTTGCGCCTTTTTGGTGTTACCCGTTTTTTGGGCGAAAGCGGATGCAAAAGTACTACAAATTTTTGATATGACCAAATATTTTAGCAAAAAAAATGCATCAAAAATGCACTTTCTTTGTAAGTCGTTGAAAATCAACAATCATTATTTTGGTCATTTTTAGGGTATTCCCCACCCTTTTGAGGAAAAAGGGAGAGAAGAGGTAACAATCGGCATATATGACGCGCACACGTACGTACATATATAAGGAACGCGCGCGTACGCGTGTATGATAGATAACCGAAAACCGCGGAGCGAAGAAAACCGCTAACGCGAAGAAAACAAAAGAAAACATTAGGTAATCAAAAACGCGCGCTTGCTTGGAGAGAGTAAATAAAACTATATAAATCCTGCGACTTAAAATAGTTTACTATTTTGGCCTATGCGGCCTTGAGCGTACTTGCTTCTTATGGCGCGCTTGTGAACAAGCTCCCAGCGCCCCCTAACAAGCAATTCCGCAGCAGCGGAGGCTGCTAACAATACTAAACTATTTTGCGTCACAGCCATAAAAAGAAATAAATTTATTTTCAAGCAAGCGCTTACAAAAATACGGGCTTTATGCCCTCACAAAAATTAGAAAAATGGTGACGCTGCGCTTAATGATGGATTGATTAATGGTGACGCTACGCTTAATGGTGAAATGGTGAAATGGTGAAAATGCGTTATTTAAGGACTTGAACAGGACATGATAAGGACATGATAAGGACTTAATAAGGACTTAACCCCTATCACGCTTGGGTTTCAAAAGACGATGCAAAGGTATTGCTTTTAGGTATATGGGCAATAGTTTGAGCACAGCAAAAAAAAGAGCGGCCCGAAGGTCGCTCATTTTTACATTTTGCCATTCAAGGCATTACTTAACCTCTTCGAAGTCAACGTCTTCGGCGGAAGGGTTGCCATTGGAACCGTTGGTTCCGTTAGAGGCATCGCCGTTAGAGGTTGATTGGCCTCCGGCCTGTTGAGAAGCTTGCTGTTGGGCAGCATACATCTCAGCCGAGGCAGCCTGGAAAGCCGTCATGAGTTCGTTATTAGCTGCTTCGCAGGCATCTGCATCGCGTTTCTCGTACGCCTCTTTGAGTTTCTTCAAAGCTTCCTCGATCGGGGCTTTCTTGTCAGCCGGGATCTTATCGCCGATCTCCGCGAGTTGTTTCTCGGTCTGGAAGATCATCGCATCCGCCTTGTTGAGTTTGTCAGCCTGCTCTTTCGCCTTCTTATCGGCTTCAGCATTCGCCTCCGCTTCCGCCTTCATCCGCTTGATCTCCTCATCAGAGAGGCCGGACGAAGCCTCGATACGGATCTTCGCGTCCTTGCCGGTAGCTTTATCCTTGGCGGTGACATTCAAGATACCGTTAGCGTCAATATCGAAGGTTACTTCGATCTGCGGTTCGCCACGACGCGCCGGCATGATACCATCGAGGTGGAAGCGACCGAGCAGTTTATTCTGCGCTGCCATAGGACGTTCGCCCTGATAGATAACGATCTCAACCGAAGGTTGGTTATCCACCGCCGTGGTGAAGGTTTCGGTTTTCTTGGTCGGGATAGTCGTGTTCGCCTCGATCATCTTGGTCATGACACCACCCATCGTCTCAATACCGAGGCTCAGCGGGGTGACATCAAGCAGGAGGACATCCTTCACTTCTCCGGTGAGTACACCGCCCTGGATAGCCGCACCGACAGCAACCACTTCGTCCGGGTTAACGCCCTTCGAAGGCGCTTTGCCGAAGAACTTCTCCACTGCCTGCTGGATAGCCGGGATACGGGTCGAACCACCTACGAGGATGATCTCGTCAATATCGGATGTTTTGAGTCCCGCGTGTTCAAGAGCAGTCTTACACGGCGCGATAGTGCGCTGGATCAGATCGTCAATGAGTTGCTCGAATTTAGCACGCGTCAGGGTCTTAACGAGGTGAGCCGGAACGCCGTTAACCGGCATGATATACGGGAGGTTGATCTCCGTAGTGGTAGAAGACGAAAGCTCGATCTTCGCTTTCTCAGCAGCCTCTTTCAGACGCTGCATAGCCATCGGGTCCTTGGACAAGTCGGCACCGCCGTTCTCAGCCTTGAACTCAGCTACCAGCCAGTCTATAATACGATGGTCGAAATCATCACCTCCGAGGTGGGTATCACCATCGGTTGCTTTTACCTCAAAGACGCCGTCTCCGAGCTCGAGGACGGATACATCGTGTGTACCACCACCGCAGTCGAAGACCACAATCTTCATATCCTTGTTGGACTTATCGAGACCGTAAGCCAGGGCAGCAGCGGTCGGTTCGTTAACGATACGACGTACGTTAAGACCAGCGATCTCACCGGCTTCCTTGGTAGCCTGACGCTGCGAGTCGTTGAAGTACGCAGGGACGGTGATGACAGCTTCGGTAACCTCCTGTCCGAGGTAGTCCTCGGCGGTCTTTTTCATCTTCTGGAGGATGATAGCCGAGATCTCCTGCGGGGTATAGAGGCGTCCGTCGATGTCCACACGCGGAGTGTTGTTGTCGCCCTTGGTTACTTTATAAGGAACACGCGCGATCTCCGATTGCAGGCGATCGTAGGTCTCACCCATAAAACGCTTGATAGAGTAAATAGTTTTGGTCGGGTTGGTGATAGCTTGACGCTTAGCAGGGTCCCCCACTTTGCGCTCGCCGCCATCGATAAATCCGACAACAGAAGGAGTAGTACGTTTGCCTTCGGCATTCGCGATAACGATCGGTTCGTTACCCTCCATAACGGCTACACACGAGTTCGTGGTACCGAGGTCAATTCCAATAATCTTGCTCATAGTAGATATAAATTTTAGTTGTTAATTCAAATTTATGACCGCCCTGCGGGCTGTAAGACCGCTACGCTGTAGGACCGTTTTACTGTAGGACCGCTACGCTGTAGGACGAGTTCGCTATGAGTTAGACAAAGTTTGTGCCAAAGGGTAAATGGGGGAATTTCGTGGGATTTTGGCAGAAAAAGGCTGACATTTTGGCAGAGTTGCGGGGAGAAGAGAAAAAAACATAAAACACACGCTTCGCGAAAAAACATAAAAAATAGATTAGGAAATCAAAAACTCGTAGCCAACGTCCGCCTATGCCTATTGGCCTACGCGGCCTGAGCGTAAACAACTATATGCTTGCTTATGAGCAAGCTCCCAGGCAACCATATATCCGTTTTCGCTCTGACAGGCACTTAGGTGCTCTGCCGGCTACTCACAAAAATACGCATCTTCGATGCTCACAAAAATGACAAAAACGGGGCAGCAGAGCTGCAATGATGCACCAAAGGTGCTTAATGATGGATTGATTAATGGTGACGCAGCAGAGCTGCTTAATGGTGAAAATGGTGGAATGGTGAGAATGCGGCGGTGGATGATATCCACCTGCAATAGACGAAAGAACAAAACCGGCGCAAGGGTCAAAAAGAAGGAAGGAAGAACGGAAAAAGGAGAGATAAAAGTGCGTTATTTAAGGACTTGAACAGGACATGATAAGGACTTAACCCCAATAAAGTTACATAAAAAGACCCCGACTCGAAGAGCGGGGTTAGAGGAGGAAACGACGGCGGAGAAGATGGATGTCATCGGGAGAGAGCATGAGTTCGTTATGCAGATAAGACATCATACCGCCGAACTCGCGGTCGATGAGATCAAGCGTGCGGATGAAATTAGCCGTAGAGACGCCCATGAAAGCCTGCACGACCTCCATCTCCGCTTCTCCTCCGCCACGGCGGATGATCTCCTGATCAAGGCGTTCTACAAGAGGACGATAGGCTTCGTTAGAAAGATCGAAATCGGCAATAACCGCTTCGCGGTCCACTCCCAACGCAAAGAGCAGGTAGGCAGCCCCCCACCCCGTTCTATCCTTGCCCTGGAAACAATGCCAGAGAACACCTCCGTCTTCGGGCGACTCCACAATAAGCCGCAGGAAAGTAGCATACTGGAGCTGGGAATATTCGCTTCGGATGAGCGAGGGGTACATATTAGCCGCCATGGCCTGCACCTCGGGGTAAAAAGAATAATTGACGATATGGGTCTCGAGATCCAGAAACGCCTCCTGAGGTATCGGCTGCTCTGTCAGTTTCTCCGCAGAGAGATCGATAGTAGGCAGGAGATGATGGGTAGCCCCTTCAACAGGTTGGTCCGGCAAAGCTTCCGCTTCGCCCAAGGAACGGAAATCAAACACCCGCACGAGGTTATACTCCTCATGCAGACGCCTGAGATCCTCCGGCGAAGCGTCATGGAGATGCGCAGTACGCAAGATACGGTGCGGACGAATCTGCCGCCCGCCGGCACCGATCATCTCGCCCAGATCGCGGGCGTTAACAATATTATCGAAAGAGACCTGCATCAGCCTTCCGGTTTAATAGACAGTGCCCTCCAGCATAGCGCGGAACTGGGGCATCGGGCAATGCGTGTCACGCTCCACGATAAGGGTCTTGAGACCCGCGTAGATCTTAACCTGGCGCTCCATTTCCTCCAAGTCTGCATCGGGTCCGAAATATTCGCGTGCGAAAGCGTCCCAGAAACGGCGCGCGGTAGCATTCGACATATGGTATTGCTCCATGGTCCATGCTTCGTCATTGAGGCAACAGCAGAGATAGACCATACCCAGATCGAACATATAATAGCCGTAACAGAAATCACCAAGGTCGATGAAATACTGCTTGCGGACACCATTCTCCTCCACAAAGATACCATTGCTGAACTGGAGGTCGCCATGGATAGCCGTGTCGGCATCCGGCGCAGCGGCAATAAAATCATGAATCTTACGCTTCTGCTCCGGCGTGAAATCCGGGTTCGCGTCCAACATGCGGTAGAGGCGGTCCTTGACATTCTCGAAGAGCGAAGTATCCACATGTGTAGCATGGAGCTGGCGGCACATGCGCGCGAACTCGCGCGCGTACTCGTCCGTGCGTTCCGGATGGTCTCCGCACGCGCGTGAGTAAGATTTCTTACCCTCAATCCGGCGGAAACGGATACCCATCCGGGTACCATCCGTAACGAGGTCGCCCGGCTCGGGCGTAGGGATACCCATATTATACACTTTCTTAGCCAGTTCCAACTCAAGCGCCGCCGCTTCGAAATTGCGGAAATAGAGCTTCATCATAAGAGAAGGATCTGTCTTATGGTTATAACTGGCGCCATTGGCTCCTTCGCCAACACGGATATAGTCGTTAAGATCGATTAATGTAGGGGACATGAATAATGAATAATGATTAATGATTAATGATTAATGACTACTTTTGCATAAAGGGGAGGTTGAGAGCCTGGGAATAGGTCAGTTCAGCAAGAGCGGCATTCTGGCTGTTATGTCCGTTGAGGACGTCGAAGAGACGCTCCAGGCCGATCTTGCCGCCTCCCGTGCTGAGGATGCATACGATACAGATATTTTGCAGACCTACCGCGGAGGAGATAATATCCAGGTCAGTATTACCCAGCTGATGCCGCGCCAGCAGATAAGCATCTTCTTCGTACTGCTTGACGAGGCGGCTGACATCGCCCAAGGTATTGCATTTGAGCGCCTTAAGCACCCGGATATAGCGGATGAGCGGCGCCTCCTGGATCTCCGCTTGGTTAATCGCCGCAATACGTTTATTAAGCGCATCGAAAGGCCGAATCTGGAGGTAAGAACGGAAGGTATCGCCATCGAGCAGGACATCGTCCAATTGGCCTTTGCGGACGAGTTGCTGCACACGTCTACGATAGTCGGTGATCTCCGCCCGGATGCGGCTGAACTCATCGTCCACCATCTCCAATATTCCCGCCAGACGATTCATGCGGCGCATGTATTCGCGAGGGATCTCGACCCCCGTCTTGTATCCGATATCATGGTTGATCGCCGCCCAAGCATGCTGGAGGGTAGTACGGAGCTGCAGTTCAAAACGCAAGGGATAGCCCGGCAGTTTGCAGATATAATGCAGCGAGTTATAGCCGAAGCTGTCCAGCTGATGCAGTTTGCGTTTGTCAACCGAGTTATCCCAGTCTATCTCAAAGAGCTGCTCCGCCATCGCTGCAATACGATCGACGTCATCGGTATAGAAAGTGACGATACGCGCGCCAAGGATATCCGTTATATCCTCCATCGAGGCATACTTAGCCCCTTTGAGCGCCAGTTTGCCCGAGAGAGACTCCTCGGTCTTGATACGCGCCTCCACCGCCGTGACAATAATGCCATTGCGGTCCAAGGCGTCACGCAAGAGAGCGAGTACCTCTTCTTTCATGCGCTCCAGCATCGGCTGCGCCTCGCGGTACTCGTCGAGAATCATCTCGCAATGCAGGTCGAGCGCTTCCATTATTGAATCTCAAAAAGGCTGATAAATCCAGTCATCATAAATACCTGGCGGATATCATCGTTGATATTCCGCACGATCACTTTCGAGCCATGAGCAGCTGCTTCCTTCCGGATAGAAAGGAAGATACGCAGGCCGGAAGAAGAGATGTACTCCAGTTTGGTACAATCAAGAATGATCTCTTGGTTCTCCGCCTCCATCAGCGGCTTCACTTCCTCAGCTACGAGTACTGCAGCCGCAGTGTCCAAGCGACCGTCAAACAAGGCAATAATCTGATTGCCGGATTGCTGAATAGTAGTAGTCATTATAATTTACGATTTACGATTTACAATTTAATTGATTTTACGAGCGTGAGGATATTCTTATCATCCGTACGTTCGTATGAGATCTCGTCCATGAGTTGCCGCACGAGATGGATGCCGAGTCCGCCGATAGCGCGATCCTCCGCCGAGAGGGTGATATCCGCCTGCTCTTTCTGGGTAGGATCAAACGGTATGCCGCTATCGGAGATAGTGAATATCAGGCGCTTGCAGTCCGGCTCGAGCATCTCGAGATACTCGACGAAGACCATACCATCCGTTCGGCCTGGATAAGCATAGAGCATGACATTGCTAACCGCCTCCTCGAGTGCAAGATTGATCGGCATATTGAGTTCCGCAGGCACATTGAGCCATTCCACCCACTCGGCGAGCGTAGGAATCTGCTGGATATCATTGCGCATGACGATAGCAGGTATCTGATAGCGTATAGCCAGCATCGTGAGGTCGTCGCTCTGCTCGGCATTGCCGACGAAAGCAGCCACTTGGCTTCGCATCTCGTCCACTATCCGGCGCGGGCGCAGAGCCTGCATTCCCTTCATGACCGCGATCATGCGATCCTCTCCATAGAGCTCATGGCGGGTATTCTCCGCCTCCGTCAAGCCGTCGGTATAGAGAAAGAGGAGGTCGCCGTAACGGAGCTTCGTCTGCTGTGCCTTATAGTCAAATCCGCAAAGCACACCTATCGGCAAGTTAGGCAAGACAGGCAACATCTCGCCGTTCAAGAGAGGTGCATTATGACCGGCATTGCAATAATGGAGTTCTCCGGAGTGCATGTCCAAGACACCGACAAAGAGGGTGACGAACATATTCTGTTCGTTCTGATCAGCAAGCGTGTCATTGATCTGCGCCACAATCCTGTCGGCATGCTCCTCATGGGCAGTGACGCTGCGGAAGAGCGAGCGTATCGTAGCCATCACAAGCGAAGCCGGCACTCCCTTGCCACTGACGTCACCGACGCAGAAGAAGAGTTTGTCATGCCGGACATAAAAATCATACAAGTCTCCGCCTATCTCTTTCGCCGGATCGACCATGCCATAGAGATTCAGGTCCGGTCTGTCCGCAAAAGGCGGGAAGACCTTCGGCAACATCGCACGCTGGATGGTTTGAGCTATCTCCAACTCACCCATCATACGTTCCTTCTGATTATTGACATCAATGAGATGCTGGATATTACGTCCGCTGACATACATGATAAATACCAACAGCGCCAGGCCCAACAGCATGAGAATCGTCACAATAAGACCGATATGCCGCAGATCCGCATAGAGGATATCCTCCGGAATAATAATCGACAGATGCCATCCGGTGGAGTCAATCTCTTCGTCAAAAATCATATACTTGCGACCGGGTGTGGTGTCCGGACGAGCAACGATATCCGTGCCCAGGGACGAGCGGATAGAATAATAACTATCCTTATACACCTGCAGATACTCGGACACGCGATGAAGGCGGGAAATCGACAAATCAATACATACGACCGCAACAACCCGTCCCTCCTTATCTTTAACCGGATGCGAGCAACTAACCACCATTGCCTGCGCCCCGGCTTCATCCATATACGGTTCGCTCCACCAAGCGCTATCAATCGTCAGACCATTATTGAACCATTCAGCCTGGAAATAATCATGATCAGGTCCGCCTATCTGGCGCGTAAAAATCCGTGAGGAGTCGCCCTCCTGCACTCTGCTGCTGCAGACCTCATACCAACGTCCCTTGGAAGGATAATAATCGGGGACAAACGCCACTCCGGCGCTCTCCACATGATCCAAAGTTTTAAGGAGCAGACGGGTGCAGGCATACATTGCATCCGGTCGATCCAAAGTCATCTCCGCCATCGTCGTCAGCATCTTCGCCGCCGCCTCCAGTTCAGCCGTAGCGACATTGATCTCCAACTCCGCGGAACGCAGCTCAGCATGGGCTCTATTAATCGCCTCTTTTTCAATCGCAGCACGGCTATAGAAATACTGCAGACAAGCTGTAGCCTCCAAGACCACCGCCGCGACCAACAGAATCCAGAATCCGGCCGAAGATTTCAATTGTGATTTTTTATTTGCCATTTTAAGCCATAATTAGCATTTTACGGTGCAAAAGTACTACTTTTTTCCCGAATATGCAAAAAAATGGGGTGTAAAATGCATTTTTTTTCAAAAATATTTGGTCAATTCAAAAAAAAGCAGTACTTTTGTCGTCGATTTCGCCCGAGAGGCAGATATAGCCCCTTCCGGCGGAGGCCAGTTTCCCCGATTGACGGGGACACTTCCGGGTGCTATCGTCTAGTGGCCTAGGACAACGGCCTCTCACGCCGTAAACCCCGGTTCGAGTCCGGGTAGCACTACTAAA
>DGVB01000035.1:9196-18165 GCA_002395805.1 Bacteroidales bacterium UBA4295
GAGTCCGGGTAGCACTACTAAAAAAGCCTGCAGTTCGCAGGTTTTTTTGTGCTACCAACGGCTCAAACTCGGGGGTTCTTATCTCACTTTCGTTCGAACGATTATTGCTCCGCCGAGCAATTCTCGAGTCCGGGTAGCACTACTAAAAAAAGCCTGCAATTCGCAGGTTTTTTTGTGCTACCAACGGCTCAAACTCGGGAAACGTCTCGGGAAAAATCTCGGGAAAAAAAATTCGGTTCTTTTTTTGTTGATTTATTTCCTTAGATTATAAATAATCGGGACTAGTTCATTTTTTTTAAACAAATATTTGCATATTCCATAAATTTGTTGTAATTTTGTACCCGATTTTTTGATTTTCTCACGCCATGAGAATTAACAATAGTATATTATTCGCCTTTTACCTCCTCGTATTACCTGTGTGCATGCAGGCTGCTGAGCGGGGCGCGCGCATTGTATGGACCAAGCACGCGGACTCGCGCACCGGTCTATACACGACGAAGAATTTCTTTGTATCGCAGGGTGTGAGTATAGGAGCGGGTGCGATGTACTATTTCGGAGATGTCGATAACGAGGGCGTCGCTTTTACCGGAGGTTTCAACAAAGAGAATCTCAGTTACGGCGGCGGGTTATCATTCGGTTACAATATTCCTGCCGGCAACTGCTGTAACCTGCGTATCGGATTGATGGGCGGTACGCTGCGGGGTAATAACAAAGAGAAGTTTGACAACTTAGCCGATCCTCGCGACGACTACCGCAAATTCCAGTCCTTTTATATCCAGCCGGCTTTCGGCGTGCAATACTATCCGTTCACTAATGCGGGTTTCTATATCTACGGCGGTGTAGCCGTTACAGCCAGCATTATCACCAACTATGAATTCTATGCCTATCGCAAGCAAACGGGCAGCGCGGAGCGCGTTCGCACCCTGCTGAAAGGCAAGACCTACGGAATATTGCCGATGGCTCAGATAGGCATCGGTTACAGTTGGCGGTTAGCTCCATCTTGGGCGATGAGCGCAGAGATCATGATACAGGAGGGATTGATAGATACCCATTATATGAACCTTGACGCCTTCCCTCTTGCTCCCGCACAGAGTAGCGACGGAAAAGAGTTAGGCGGCAGTTTCGGCACATGGACCGACCGCTACGGCAAGAAGCACATTCACTGGAACGACGGATGGTTTCAAGTAGGTATCACCGTAACCTACCAGTGGCGCAACTGCGAGCACTGCCGTATCATCAACAATTATTCTCACATAAAGCCCCGGAGACGTTAATTCTTAGGCTTGACAGTTCCCGTTTCAGCAAACTCAATAATATTCTGGATAATCATCCGGAATCGCCATTCTACGGCATTATTCCAGGTTTTATCAGAGATAAAGGCAGAGAGAACTCTACCAAAAGTGAGATTAAACTCATAATGAACGCGCGTACGCGTAGCGTCTATCTGCCGGAGAGAGAATATCACTTCCCCACCCTCCAAGATAGATCCGCTATAGGTAGCTATCAGTTTAGCCGTACAGGCATTGGGATCGTTCGCCGGATGAGCGACCAAATATTTGGTACCCAGATGCTGGTCCTTCCACCATCGTACGCCCAGGACATAGATATCGATCGCCACATCTCCGGTTTTGAGAACCGGATCATAGACGCGGTCCTTATAATCCAGGCGGATGGCATTTCGGCTTTCCTTGGTCGGTTTATCCGAACTACCTTCTTTTTCCCGTTCGTTAATACCGACATATGCCCATTGGGAGAGGGAGTCGGACTGGGTTTGGAACTGCGCACAAAAGCGCTCTGCAGCATGCAGTACCGCTGCGAGCGATGCTTCGCAGACAGTATCCACGACCACGCCACGTTTCTGCGGGCGAGCAAAAGCGACGGCGGAGGCCAACAGTAAAAGAAGGGTGATTCTATATCTCATAGCGATTAACACTCAAAGTCCAAGCAGGTTCTCAGTTCCGTGTTAGGTCTCACCACTCCATTCGCGACCGCCACATGAGCGGGATGAACGGCGTATGCCTTGAGCGATTCAAACGAATCCAAGGTAGAATCGAGCATGATATCGGCATTGCTTGTCTCCAAGCGACCGTCTATCTGGACATGTATATCCAACAATCCCGGTATTTGGCCTTTCAGGCCTTCCAGTCCTTGTTTGATAGCTTGCGCTTTCGCGCGTTTCTCCGCTGCGTTCAAATCTTCGCGCAGTTTCCAAAGAATAATGTGCTTTACCATTTTATAGCCGTATAAACAGTTGCAATACCGAATGTAAGAGGGGTAAAATGCTCCTCGCGGAAGCCTGCGTCATGCAAGTGCTGAATAAACGCTTCTCCCCAACAGAAGGATTTGACACTCCTATTGAGATACGTATAAGCCGTCCTGTCATGACTCACCATTCTGCCGATGAACGGGAGAATGCGGGTAAAATAGAGATCATACACAGCCCGCACAAGGCGATTAGAGGGATAGGAGAACTCAAGAATCGTCACCTGTCCACCGGTTTTTAAAACGCGGTACATCTCCCGCAGTCCGGCGTCCAGGTCGCTGAAATTGCGGCATCCGAAAGCGCATGTGACGCCATCAAAAGAAGCCTCATCAAACGGCATCTGCTGCGCGTTTCCATAGACGAAATCCACGCGGGGCGCCATACTGCAATCATTGACTTTCTGCTCACCGATCGCCATCATTTCGCGGGAGAGGTCGATTCCCGTCACCCGCTCCACTTTGCCTCTGCGCAGCATCTCAATCGTCAGATCCGCCGTGCCGACAGCCACATCCAGCACATGCACCGCCGGACGCATAGCAGCCACCGTCAAACGGCGCCAGCGGCGGTCGATATTCAACGACAAGCCATGGTTGAGACCGTCATAAGTACCGGCAATGCGATCAAAGAGTTGGCCTATATGCTGCTTTTCCTCCATCTTAATCAAATCCGGTACAAAGGTAGTATTTTTTTTTGACATATGCAAAAAAAGTTGTATCTTTGCCACAAAATCTGCCAAAATGGCATAAAATAACGTCATGGCACATTGTTTGTCATAAAAATAACGGAGTTATCCTGACAAACCAGGGTAATTCAAGGACATAAGCAACGACTAAAAAAACATACAAATTATGAGTAAGATTCAACCTTTAGCAGACCGCGTGCTGATCAAGGCAGCGTCTGCGCCAGAAAAGACAGTAGGAGGTATCATCATTCCCGATGACCCGAAAGAGAAGCCTATGCGCGGCGAAGTGATCGCAGTCGGAAACGGCACCAAAGACGAGCCCATGGTACTGAAAGCAGGCGACCAAGTGCTCTTCGGCAAATGGGCAGGCACCGAGTTTGAGCTCGACGGCGAGAAATTTCAAATCATGAAACAAAGTGACATTTTAGCAATTATCCAATAACTATGGCAAAAGATATTACCTATAATACCGAGGCGCGCGAAGCGCTGAAGAGAGGCGTTGACCAGTTGGCCAATGCAGTAAAAGTGACATTAGGTCCGAAGGGACGCAATGTAGTGATTGATTCCAAATACGGAGCTCCCCACATCACCAAAGACGGTGTGACAGTAGCCAAAGCGATTGAGTTGACCGAAGCAGCCGAGAACTTAGGCGCCCAACTCGTCAAAGAGGTTGCTTCCAAGACCGGAGACCAGGCGGGAGATGGAACCACCACCGCTACGGTACTGGCACAAGCCATCATCGGCGTAGGTCTGAAGAACGTAGCCGCCGGAGCCAACCCGCTGGATCTCAAGCGCGGTATCGACAAAGCAGTGGCAGCAGTGGTAGCAGAGATCAAGAAGAACGCTGTCGTCGTAGGCAATGATTTCGACAAGATCGAACAAGTAGCGACCGTATCAGCCAATAACGATGCCGAAATCGGCAAGTTGATCGCTGACGCTATGCGCAAGGTAAGCAAAGACGGCGTGATCACTATCGGAGAAGCCAAGGGCATGGACACCACTATCGATGTGGTTCAAGGTATGCAATTCGACCGCGGTTATATCAGTCCGTATTTCGTAACCAACACGGAGGAGATGCTGGTAGAGATGGACAAGCCGTACATTCTGATATACGACAAGAAGATCTCGAACCTGAAAGAACTGCTTCCTATTCTGGAGCCGGCGGTACAAAGCGGTCGTCCGCTGCTGATCATCGCTGAGGACGTAGACAGCGAGGCACTGACAGCTCTCGTAGTAAACCGTTTGCGCGCCCAATTGAAGATTTGCGCTGTCAAAGCACCTGGATTTGGCGACCGTCGCAAAGAGATGCTGGAAGATATCGCCATCCTTACCGGAGGTACCGTTATCAGCGAAGAGAAAGGTATTAAGTTGGATCAAGCCACTATTGACATGCTCGGAACGGCTGAGACTATTACGGTCAGCAAAGACTACACGACTATCGTGAACGGCGCCGGTGCAAAAGAGGCCATAGACGCTCGTGCCCAGCAGATCAAAGCGCAGATCGCTGCCACCAAATCGACCTACGACAAAGAGAAGTTGCAGGAGCGGTTAGCCAAACTGGCCGGAGGCGTAGCTCAGCTGAACGTAGGTGCTGCCAGTGAGGTAGAGATGAAAGAGAAGAAAGACCGTGTGGACGACGCTCTGAGTGCCACTCGCGCAGCCGTAGAAGAAGGAATCGTACCGGGCGGCGGCGTAATGTATATCCGTGCGCAAGCAGCTCTTGAAGGTCTCAAAGGCGACAATGAAGACGAGCAGACCGGTATTGAAATCATCCGTCGCGCTATCGAAGAGCCGCTTCGTCTGATCGTAGCCAACGCAGGCAAGGAAGGCGCCGTGGTCGTAGACAAAGTCCGCAACGGCAAAGGTGATTTCGGTTACAACGCCCGTCTGGATCGCTACGAGAGCCTCTATGAGGCGGGTGTAGTAGATCCGGCCAAGGTAACACGAGTTGCGCTCGAGAATGCCGCTTCGGTAGCCGGTATGTTCCTTACAACCGAATGCGTCATCGTCGATCATCCCGAAGAGCACCCGGCACCCGCAATGCCGGCCGGCGGTATGGGAGGTATGATGTAAGACCGCTATCGCGACGTTAAAACGTTTAGATATATAGTACGAAAAACGACATCCATACGGGTGTCGTTTTTTTGTTCACATTCTATTAATACCGATTCACTTTCTATTAATACCGAAGAGCCGATTCAAGTTGAGCAATATGCTGCCTCAACGCCGGGTCGAACTCCAACTGGGTCTTGACTGTAGCTACAGAATGGAGCATTGTAGCGTGGGTTCGTCTGCCCATCTTAAAGCCTATCTCCGCCAGCGAACTATTTGTTAACTCCTTGCAGAGGTATGCAGCAATATGGCGCACCTGGGTGATTTCGCGCGAGCGGTTAGGCGAAAGGATGGCTTTCTCCGTCATACCGAAGTGCTCCGCAACGGCTCCGATGACATCACCGATCGTGATAGCGCGCGGCTGAATCGCTACGATATGGCTCACGACTTGTTCAGCGAGCTCGAGATCAATCTCACGATCCGTGAGCGTGGAGTGCGCCAGGAGCGAAGCCAGGATGCCCTCCAGATCACGGACGGAGTTGCGGACATTTTGCGCAATAAAATCCACCACCTCATCGCTGAGGGCAATGCCATCGCGACGCATCTTGGAAAGCAGAATATTCTTACGCAAGAGATAGTCCGGTTCTTTGATTTCGGCCGAGAGTCCCCATTTGAATCTCGTCAGGAGCCGCTCCTCAATATCTTTCAACTCCACCGGCGGCCGATCGGAAGTCAGGATAAGCTGTTTCCGGCTCTGCTGGAGATAATTGAAGATATGGAAGAAGGTGTCCTGCGTACCCTTGAGCCCCGCAAAATACTGGATATCATCCATGATCAGCACATCCACCGACTGATAGAAATTGAGGAAATCCGGTATCTTGTTATTCTTGGTCGCATCCTGGTATTGCAGTTTGAAAGTATTCGCGCTGACATAAATGACGCGAGCCTGCGGATCCATCGTTCTTACCTGATTTCCAATAGCATTGACGAGGTGGGTCTTTCCAACTCCGCTTCCGCCATAGACGAAAAGGGGATTGAAAGCCGTATAGCCAGGCTGCTTGGCAATCGCCAGACCCGCCGTTCTGGCCAGTTTATTCGGCTCTCCCGCAATAAACGAGTCAAAGGTATAGAGATTATTCAGTTGGGAATCAAACGCGGCATTCTGTGCGGCATTACCGATCGGCATCGGTTGCACTCCGGCAGGAGTGCCCGCCGAAGGCAGCATTGTGCCTGCGCCCGAAGTAGAGTCGATCAGCACACGATACTCCAGTTTAGTGCCTTGTCCGAATACCCGAATGATAGCCGCAGAGAGGAGTGGCAGATAGTTCTGCTCGATATACTCCGCCACAAACTGCGATTTAACCTGCAACACCAACACTCCTTCCGCAAACTGCAAGGGGACGATCGGCGCGAACCAAGTACGGTAAGCGCTACTCGTGAGATTGTCAGCCAAGATGGTCTGACATTGTGCCCATTGTTGCTGTATTGTTTGCATTATTATATATATAAATATATTAATAAGGAGTGTTCCGTTTTTGGGGCGAAAAAAACACCCCGGAAGAGTGCCTGGGTGCCGTGCCTCTGGTACGAAATCGAGTGCAAAGGTACTGCTTTTTTTTGAAATGAGCAAATCGCAAGTCAAATGAGCAAAATACACATACACCTAACTTACGGATTTATAACGAGTTAGATAATAACATTTGAAAACACAAGCAGTTGCGAATTCGTGGAACTTATAATTCGCTGATTTTAAAGCAGATTACAAAAAATGTTCCACAATTAATGTTTGTTGATAACTTTCATAATTTATTTATTATCAACAAAGAAAGCGATGTTTAAATTTCTTTCAATTTAGAAAACATTCAAATAAGCAAATGTTCGTTTTACGCTTATGTAAGTCCGAATTATTTATCTTTTTTCCCGAATAGTGAGAAGTGAACGTAGCGTTTCGGGTGCGCCTTGAGATCGACGAGCAGAGAGTCCGCCGAAACGACGGTAGCATCGATATGGTTATAGAGCGATTTATTATAGATCAGTTGTCCGAGCGTGCCATCTTGAGAGCGTACATCCGTAATCAATCCGTTGACGTTGTCAACGGCATTATCAACCCGTGCAACCGTAGCTTTGAGATCAGCAGCCTTGATATCCGCCACAACGGTATTGAGGTTAGCGACGGCCGTGTCGGCATTATTGACGATGCGCGGCACCTGATTATTCATCATACGCTTGAGATAGGAGGAGACTAAAGACAGGTCTCCCGAGATGCGATCAACATTTGTAAGAGTCGATTTGAGATGGTCTCCCTCCATCTGGGAGCGCAGGGATGCGATGAGCGAATCGACATCCTGAACGGCTTCATCCACATGCGCCAGGAGTTCGCCCTGAAGGCTGTCAAAGAGTCCCGGAACAAAAGTAGTAGGCAGGAAAGAGCCATGAGCAATGACTGAATGATTCGCTTCGCTCAATGATGCGCCTTCGGCGCCTAATGATGAAGACGGCAACTGCAGTTCGATAGCCATACCGCCAAGGAGTCCGTCCGAGACGAGTGCCATTTGAGTGCCTGGCGTGAGCGCAATATCCTTATTGATGGAAATATCTATCGTGAATGCGCTGTCTCGCGTGAAATCATAATGGATTCTGTCCACTTGTCCCACTTTATGTCCACGGATATAGACCGCCGCTTGTTCCTCGAGCCCATGAAGATTCGTAAACACTCCATGATAACTATTGGTAGGCGAAAAGATATTCACCCCCTTGAGGAAATTAAAACCGAAGAAAAGCAGGAAGAGACAGATTGTGGCGAGTGCGCCAACTTTGATTTCGCGAGCGTATTGCATAGAGTTATCAGTATTCAGTTGTCAGTATTCAGTATTCAGTTAATTATTTCTCGAACTTAGTGATCCAGCAGTCCGGGAAGAGCGATTTGATTTCTTTTTGTTTTTCAACCACCTTATTGCGATCGGTATCTACGATTGCATAATATTTGTACCAATCTCCCACTTTCCGGTACTCGCAGGAAACACCTTTGAGTTTCGGATCAGCGGAATCGAGTAGCGTACGTGAGGCGCAGATCTGCAGGGCGTAGTAAGTTTGCGGTTGAGTGGAAGAGGTAGCGGGTTGCCGGTACTCAACAAGCTGCTGCCCCTTATTTGATACGCTATCGATCCCGTTTCGGTTCTCTCTCGGTAGTGTGTCGCCAGTCTGATTTGGGGTCTTCACAGCTACCGTAACCGTATCAATTGCGACTGAACCTTTCCGTACGGTCTGCTTGTGCGTATAAGCCCCGAACGCATTCACGAGCGCATTCGCCATCTGGGCGATAGAGGCATCTTGATTCAAGAATCTCTCCTCCTCGGGATTAGAGATGAATCCCATTTCAAAGAGGACGGACGGGCAAGCAGTCTTGAGCAGCACCCAGAAAGAAGCCTGCTGGACTCCCCTATCAGAGCGGTTGAGATGTCCGACGAATCGTTTCTGTATCTGCTCAGCAAACTGCAGGGATTGATCCATGAAACTATTCTGCATCAATTCGAACATGATGTAAGAGTCGATTGAATTGGGGTCGAATCCCTGATAGGTGGTTTTATAATCCGCCTCCAGTTTCATCACGGCATTCTCGCGCATCGCGACGTCCAGGTTTTTCTCCATTTTCTCCGTACCGAGGATGAAGGTCTCTACACCCTTGGCGTCTTTGGACGGCGAAGCGTTGGCATGGATAGAGATGAATAAGTCAGCATTATTCTTGTTCGCTATATCCGCACGTGTCTGCAAAGGGATGAAGACGTCCGTCTCCCGGGTGTACACCACTTTTACATCCGGATATTGCTCTGCGAGCAATTCCCCCATTTTAAGTACCAGAGCGAGGTTCAGATCCTTCTCCATGGAGAATTTTCCCACCGCGCCCGGATCCTTTCCGCCATGCCCGGCATCAAGTACCACCGTATAATTCGTCTCTGCCACCATCGGCAAAGC
>DGVB01000035.1:18281-34735 GCA_002395805.1 Bacteroidales bacterium UBA4295
CGCTGCAAAGTTACAACTTTTTTTGCATATATGCAAGATTTATACCAAATAAAGACAGATTTTGCATTTTTTCTTGCATAATTCATTTTTTTTTTGTACCTTTGCGCGGTATTTTGGATTTATATGCAGAAAAGTGAATTCACACCGGAAGAGGACCTGATGATTCGTCAGGAGTTTGAGGCGCTGCTCGACGACTATGCCCATACTCTCCACAGCCAAAAAGTGGAGCTCATCACGCATGCATTCAATTTTGCGTACAAGGCGCACTACGGTGTGCGCAGGTTAAGCGGCGAACCGTATATCATGCACCCGCTTGCCGTAGCGCGTATCTGCGTAAGACAAATCGGTCTGGGTAGTACCAGCATCTGTGCGGCGCTACTGCATGACGTAGTAGAAGATACCGATTATACCGAGCAGGACATTGCCGGTCTTTTCGGAGACAAGATCGCTCAGATCGTAGGCGGTCTGACGAAGATCAGCGGCGGCGTGTTCGGTCCGCAAGCGAGCGAGCAGGCGGAGAACTTCCGCAAGTTGCTGCTAACCATCAGCGACGATATCCGTGTGGTACTCATCAAGATAGCCGACCGGTTGCACAACATGCGTACCTTGGGTTCGCAGCCCAAAGACAAACAATACAAGATCGCCGGCGAGACCCAATATATCTATGCCCCGCTGGCTCACCGTCTGGGTCTATTCCCCATCAAAACGGAGTTGGAGGATCTCAGTTTCAAATACGAGCACCCCGAGACATGGCAGGAGATACACGACAAGCTCGAAGCCATCAAGGGCAGCAAGCTGGAGGACTACGAGGCCTTCTCCGCTCCTATCCGTGAGCGGCTGGAGAGCATGGGCTACACCTTCACAATGAAAGCCCGCATCAAATCGGTCTATTCGATTTGGAAGAAGATGGTAAGGCAGCAATGCGCCTTCGAGGACGTATATGACCTGATGGCGGTGCGAATCATCTTCACGCCCAACGAGTCGATGAGCGAGAAAGACCAGTGCTGGATGATATACTCCGCTATCACGGAGATCTACCGTCCACATCCGGAGCGCATCCGCGACTGGATCTCCACACCGAAAGCGAACGGATACGAAGCCTTGCATGTGACCGTGATGGGCAAGAACGGCGAATGGGTGGAGGTACAGATCCGCACCGACCGGATGCACGAGATAGCCGAACACGGTTATGCAGCCCATTGGAAATACAAGACCGGCGAGAGCGACGACGGGTTGGACAAATGGATTCAGGAGATCAAGGAAGTGTTAGCCCACCCGGACAAAGACGCGATGGAGTTTCTCGGCACTTTCAAACTCAATCTCTTTGCCCAAGAGGTATTCGTTTTCACGCCGAAGGGTGAGATCAAGACCCTGCCCCAAGGCGCGACGGTATTAGACTTCGCTTTCCTGCTCCACTCGGAGTTGGGCGAACATTGTATCGGCGCGAAAGTGAACCACTCGCTGGTGCCCATGTCGTACCAGTTACGCGGCGGAGACCAGATTGAGATATTAACCTCGAATAGCCAGCATCCTCAGCGCGAATGGCTACACATGGTGACCACCGCGCGAGCCAAGAACGGACTGAACCAATATTTCCGCCGCGAAGAGAGACACTATATCAAGCACGGAGAGAAATTAGTGGAAGACGCAATCCAGATGGATAAAGACCTGACGGAGAACCGCGATTTGGTTTTGGCACAGTTATTGAACTACTATGATCTGACGCAACCCAATGAGTTGTATGAGCAGGTGGGACAAGGCTCTATCCGGCTGGATAATATCCACGAAATCGTCTTCCCCAGACGCAGCTGGCGCGAATACATCCCGTTTATCGGAAAGACAAACCCCACCCCGACCCTCCCCACAAAGGAGGGCGAAAAGGAGATCGTGAAGCCGAAGAAAGGCCCGCACACGATTGTCCTGACGGACGAGAACTTAGGGAAAGAGTACATGCTGAGCCACTGCTGCCACCCAATCCCGGGAGACGAGGTTCTGGGTTACCTCGACGAGAAAGGAATGATGCAGATCCACAAAGTGGACTGCCCCGAGGCTGCGCTGCTGAAGACCAGTTACGGCAAGCGGCTGTACTCCGCGACATGGAATACCCACCGCGTACAATCGTTTGTAGAGACAATCGAGTTGAAAGGAATAGACAAATTCGGTGTGTTCATCCAAGTGCTGCAAGCCATCACAACGGATTTCCATATCAACATGCGCGCCATCAACATCTCCTCCGAAGACGGGATCTTCAAAGGCACAATGGAGATATATGTATATGACCGCTCGGAGCTGAACGAATTGCTCAAAGCGCTCCGCAAAATAGACAACATTAAAGAAGTAAAACGGATTGATAATTTAGTATGAAAAAGATTTTCAGTACTCTCTGCATGGCTCTTGTAGCAGTAGCCATGATGGGTCAAAACCCTGTAATCACTTTTGTAAAGACCGAGCATGATTTCGGTAAAATCAACGAAGCCGACGGACGTGTCTCCACCGTCTTTGAGTTTAAGAACGAGGGTATGGCTCCTCTGATCCTGAGCAATGTGCGCGCATCCTGCGGTTGCACCACTCCGACTTGGACGAAAGAGCCGATTGAGCCGGGCCAGACAGGCAGTATCACCGTGACTTACAACCCCAACGGCCGTCCTGGAAAGTTCCAGAAGACAGTGACCATCACATCGAACGCCAGCGAACCCACCAAGCGCGTGTATATCAAAGGTGAAGTGATACCGAAGCAAGCCAAACCTGTAAACAAATACACGATTGCAGTAGGTGACATGAGTATGAAGAGCCTCGTGCTCGATTTAGGTACCATCAAGAAAGGCGAAATGGGCAAAGGCGAGTTGGAATACACCAACCTGACGAAAGAGGATCACTCTGTAGAATTAGCAACCAGCGGTATGGATACCTATCTGATTAATCAGGTAACCCTGCCGGCCGTTAAGCCGAACGAGATCGGTAAATTTATTTTCGCTCTCGACACCAAAGCAGCCAAACTATACGGTCCGATGGAGGTATATGCCTACGTGGTAGTAGACGGAAAGAAGAATATCTCCGAGCCCTACAAACTGACCATTAAGGCCAATATCGTAGAGGATTTCAGCAATCTGAGCGTAGAGGAGAAACAGCAGGCTCCGATCATGGAGGTGCCGGCAGAGTTCAATGCAGGCAAGATAGCCAAAGGCAAGAATCTGAAGTTCTACTTCCCGATTAAGAACAGCGGAGCTAACCCGTTAGAGATACGCCGCGTCTATAGTTCGGATAAGAGTTTGAGTTTCAAAACCCCGAAAGCCATCAAAACGGGCAGAAAAGGTAATATCGGTATGGAAATCAACACCAAAGGTCTCCAGGCCGGCAATTATACCCGCGAGATTGTAGTCATCACCAACGACTACGCCAACTCTATCAAACGTATCAAAGTTAACTTCGTAGTAGAGTGATAGACCATCCAGAAAATAGCGACGAGTTCAAAGGACTGACGGTTAACGCAGGTGTAGAGAACCTGCCATCCGTCAATCCTTATGCCACCTTCCGCCGTAAAAAGACAGTGCTTACCCCCGAAGCGTACTTCGAGGGTATCCGTCGTGGGGACATGACCATTTTAAGCCAGGCAGTAACGCTTGTGGAGAGCAATCTGCTCGCCGACCAAGCTATTGCACAGAAGGTGATTGAGTTATGTCTACCTTATGCCGGGAACTCTATTCGTGTAGGTATCACAGGTGTACCGGGCGCCGGCAAATCGACCTTCATTGAAGCGCTGGGTATCGAACTATGCAACCGAGGCAAACACTTGGCAGTACTCGCTATCGACCCCTCGAGCGAACGAAGCAAGGGTTCCATTTTAGGCGACAAGACACGTATGAATGAGTTGTCCGTCAAGTCGAATGCCTTTATCCGTCCCAGTCCATCAGCCGGTTCATTAGGAGGCGTGGCCCGCAAGACACGCGAGACCATCGTGCTATGCGAAGCAGCTGGTTTTGACACGATACTGCTGGAGACCGTAGGTGTTGGTCAATCTGAGACAGCAGCACACTCGATGGTAGATTATTTTCTGCTGCTGCAAGTAACCGGTACAGGCGATGAACTACAAGGCATCAAACGAGGTATCATGGAGATGGCCGATGGTATTGCCATCAATAAATGCGATGGTAATAATATTGAACGTGCGCGCGTTGCGCGCGTGAGCTTCAAGAATGCTCTGGCGCTCTTCCCACCATCAGAATCAGGTTGGCAGCCCGATGCCATTTGCTGCTCTTCCATTGATCACAGCGGCGTAATGGAGGTATGGGAGAATATCGAAGAGTATATCGCCTTCACGAAGAAGAACGGTTTCTTCGAAGCCCACCGTACCGAGCAAGCCAAATACTGGATGTACGAGACGATTAACCAAGCGCTTTTGGATGGTTTTTACAAGAACGAACAGATGGAGCACCAGATCGAAGTGGCAGAGCGACAAGTACTCAACAACGAGATCAGCAGTTTCGTAGCTGCACACAATTTACTAACCGAATATGGCAGGACAAAGCAAAAATAACAAACGCCCCCAACCGGCCACCATCATCAAAGTGGGAGCCAACGAAATGGGCAAACTTCCTCCTCAAGCTCAAGAGCTGGAGGACTCCGTTTTGGGTGCCATCATGATCGAAAAAGATGCTTACGGGACTGTGGCGGACTTGCTGCGTCCCGAAGTATTCTACAAAGACCAGAACCGACTCGTCTATGAGGCTATCCGGGAATTGGCGGTTAAAGATCTGCCTATTGATATCTTGTCGGTAGGAGAGAAAATGCGCTCCATGGGCACGTTGGAGAAGGCTGGCGGCGCCGTTTATCTGGCGGATTTAACACGTCGTGTGGCTTCTACAGCTCATTTGCGCTACCATGCAGAGATTATATCCAAGAAAGCTACGGCTCGCGATATCATAGCCCTTGCAGCCCAGATAGAAGAGAAAGGTTTCGATGAGACTCAGGATATTGACGAACTGATGCAGGAGGCAGAATCAGGCATCTTTGAGATCTCCCAACGCGCGCAGAAGCGCGACGTGACGCAGATAGATCCCGTGATAGAAGAAGCCTTCGCCCGCATGGAGAAAGCTGCAAAAAACACCGGTTCTATCAGCGGTATTCCATCCGGTTTCCACGCATTGGATAAGATTACCTCGGGCTGGCAGACCCCCGACCTCATCATCATCGCCGCCCGTCCTGCAATGGGTAAGACCGCTTTTGTACTCTCTATGGCCAAGAATATGGCCGTTGATCGCGAGATACCGGTAGCTATCTTCTCGCTGGAGATGAGTAACGTGCAGCTCGTCAACCGTCTGATCATGAATGTGTGCGAGATAGAGGGCGACAAGATCAAGACCGGCAAAATGAGCAAAGAGGACACGAAGCGCCTCAACACAAAGATCAACATCATGAAGGGCAAACCGCTCTATCTGGACGACACCCCTTCCCTCTCGATCTTCGAGTTACGCTCCAAAGCGCGTAAGTTAGTGCGCGAAAAAGGTATTCGGATGATCATCATCGACTACCTGCAGCTCATGAACGCCCAGGGTTCTTCATTCGGCAGTCGCGAACAAGAGGTAAGTATCATCTCCCGCAATCTCAAAGCGCTCGCTAAAGAGTTGGATATCCCAATTATCGCTCTATCGCAATTGAACCGAGGTGTAGAAGCACGTCAGGGAGTAGAAGGCAAGACGCCGCAGTTGAGTGATTTGCGTGAGTCCGGTGCTATCGAGCAGGACGCCGACATGGTATGTTTTATCCATCGGCCGGAGTACTACCATCTCTACAACGACGACAAGACCGGTAAGGACCTGCGCGGATTGGCACAAATTATCGTAGCCAAACACCGTAACGGTGCTACCGACAGCATATGGCTTCGTTTCCGTGGCAAATATGCGAAATTCCAAAATGAAGACGAGGCCATAGATCCGGACGAAATAGGAGGTCCGACAAACGCAGAGAGCGTCTCCATCCAGTCCAGCATGAATAGTGATTTAGGCGCCGTATCTTTCGGGCAACAAATGAGTCCCGATGGCGCATCTATCAACGGATTAGGAGAAGATCTAAGTCAATATCAATTATAGATAAAAGTCGAAAGATAAAAGCACATGAAAAGAACAGTAATTATAGATGCGTTGAAGCGCACCGATTTTGGAGCAGAAATTAATGTACGCGGCTGGGTTCGCAGCCGTCGCGGCAATAAGAATGTCTCGTTCATTGCCCTGAACGATGGCTCTACCATAAAGAATATCCAGATCGTAGTGGATTTGGAGAAATTCAGCGAGGAGCAACTGAAACCGGTTACAACGGGTTCTTGTATCTCCGCCACCGGTATTCTTGTAGAGAGTCAAGGCGCAGGCCAAGCCGTTGAGATCCAGTTGACAGCACTGGAGGTTTACGGAACCGCCGACCCTGAGAAATATCCGCTGCAGAAGAAAGGTCTCTCGATGGAATTTCTCCGTACAGTAGCTCATCTCCGCCCAAGGACCAATACCTTTGGCGCTGTATTCCGCATTCGCCATAATATGGCAATGGCTATCCATACCTATTTCCACGAGCACGGCTATTTCTATTTCCATACGCCACTCATCACAGCCAGCGATTGCGAAGGTGCAGGCCAGATGTTCCAGGTGACAACCAAGAACCTCTATAACCTCAAGTATGACGAGAACGGACAGATAGACTATAGCGACGATTTCTTCGGCAAACAGGCGGCCTTGACCGTCAGCGGCCAACTTGAAGGCGAATTAGGCGCCATGGCACTCGGTAAAATCTACACTTTCGGTCCTACTTTCCGTGCAGAGAACAGCAATACGCCGCGTCACTTGGCAGAGTTCTGGATGATTGAACCCGAAGTAGCGTTTATCCAGAAGGACGAGTTGATGGATCTGGAAGAGGATTTCATCAAATACTGTGTTCGTTGGGCGTTAGACCACTGTATGGACGATCTGGAATTTCTGAACCAGTTTGTGGACAAAGGCCTGATTGAACGTCTGCGGTCCGTAGTGGACACCGAATTTATCCGTTTGCCGTACACAGAAGGTATTCGCATTCTACAGGAGGCTATCAAAAACGGCAAGAAATTTGAATTCCCATGCAACTGGGGCGATGACTTGAGTTCCGAGCATGAGCGTTTCCTTGTAGAAGAACACTTCAACAAACCGGTTATTATGACCGACTACCCAAAGGATATCAAAGCATTCTATATGAAAATCAACGAGGATGGCAAGACCGTGCAAGGAACCGATGTACTTTTCCCGCAGATAGGTGAGATTATCGGTGGCAGCGTGCGCGAGGAGAGTCTCGAATTGCTGAACGCAGAGATTGAACGCCGCCATATACCGATGAAAGATATGTGGTGGTATCTCGACACCCGCCGTTTCGGCTCGGCACCTCACGCAGGTTTCGGTCTCGGTTTCGAGCGCCTTATGCTCTTTGTCACCGGAATGCAGAACATACGCGACGTCATCCCGTTCCCGCGTACACCGAAGACCGCAGAGTTTTAAGAGCAGAAAATCAGAATAGAAGAAAAAATCCATAAAAACACTAACAAACAATCGTATGAGAAACAAACTCTTTTCACTGATGTGTGTGCTTGCTATCAGCTTAAGTTCATGGGCACAGACATCACTCAAGGGACGAGTGATTGACGAAGCGACCCAGACTCCTGTCGTCGGCGCCAAAGTGACACTCGCAAATCAAAACATCTCTACTACGACCAATGCAGCCGGGGAGTTCTCACTGCTCTATCTGGAGGCTACGGACGAAGAGGTGCTCATCGAAGCAGACGGTTATGTAGCCGGTCTCGAGTTAATCACCTTGCAGGCGGATCAATCCAATACGATGGATGACATCGCTCTGCAGCAGGACATCGTCACTCAGGCACAGGACGAGATTTTGCTCAATCTAACAGAAGAAGAGATGACAGATGATGAAGGTCGCTCGCAATCACAGGCATCCTCTTCTTCCGCTTCCACCGATGTATTCAATTCGAACACCTCTTTCGCCTGGTCCACAGCGCGCTATCGTAACCGAGGCTATCAGTCGAACGTAGAGAACTACTACATCGAGGGATTGAACTTCAGTTCGCAGGAACGCGGTCAGTTCAACTACTCTGCCATGGGCGGTCTGAACGACGCGAGCCGCTACAAAGAGGTGCTTAATCCTATTGAGGCAACTAACTTCACCTTCGGTGGTTTAGGGCAATCAACCAACTACCTGATGGGTGCGAGCCGCTATGCGCAAGGATGGAAAGTAGGCGTAGCCGGTACGAACCGCAACTACAAAGCGCGTGTGAATGCCACCTATGCCAGCGGCGTACTACCAAGCGGATGGGCTTTTACCGCTCAACTGGCATACCGTTTCTCTCCCTACGTGGACAACAAAGGAATTATCGGAGAGGGTATTAAATACTACTCGCTGGGTTATTTCTTCACAGCAGAGAAGATATGGGAAAACAAGCGCCTGAAACTGATAACTTTCGGTGCTCCTACCGAGCGTGGTCAAAACGCAGCGGTAACACAAGAGGTGTACGACCTAACCGGTTCGAACAACTACAACCCATATTGGGGTTATCAGAACGGAAAGGTACGCAACTCCCGTATCGTCAAGTCCTATGATCCGACTGTGATTGCTGCATTTGAATATAACATCGATGAACAACAGAAGATGAAAGTGGCAGCCGGATACCATTATTCATGGTATTCCAATTCGGCACTTAATTTCTACAATGCTCCCGACCCTCGCCCGGACTATTACCGCAACCTGCCTTCTTTCATGTGGGACGGCCAGATAGCGAATCCGAATAGCGAGACTTCCGCGGGACAACTCTTCGACGAGAACGGCCAGCACTATCCCTGGGGTCTGTTTATTGGCGAGGACATGAAGGGCAACAGCCTTGGTTCCGGTTTCATCGGGCATGACGGCAATCTTGTAGGTCCTTCCGTTAACAAAGAGCAATACAACGCTCTCGTTGATCTCTGGAAGGCACGCGACAACAAGACCACTCAGATAGACTGGGAGAATATCTATGCATCTAACTACGCAAACAACGCGACCAACCCGAACGGTGCGGCACGCTATATTCTGGAGCGTCGGCATAATGATATCCAGGAAGCCAATGCTTCTTTCAACTATGTAAACACCAAGTATGATCATCTCAAGATGATGCTTGGCGTAGAGGCTAAATACTCGCAAGGTATTCATTATAAGACTATTGACGATCTTCTCGGGGGAAATCAATGGCTGGATGTAGATGCCTTCGCAGACCGTGATATCAAGGAATTGGCCTCCAACAGCGGTTTTACGCAGGAAGATATTGCTAACGTCCGCAAGAACGAGATTGCCGGTAATTACGACCAAGTAGTGAAAGCTAACGGTCGCCGTTTCGGTTATGATTACCGCATCAATATGGAGAATATCAAGGCATGGTTTCAAAATGAATGGTCGTTCAACGAAGTAGATTTGTATTATGCGCTGGCGTTTGAGTACAACTCGATGCAGCGTACGACCAACATGCTCAACGGCCGTGCATGGTATCTGACGAAAGTAGCGGAAGAGCGCGCTATCGGCAACGGAGATATGCGTTACCTCTATTACGGCCATAAATCCTATGATATCATCAAGGCCGCAGAGGCAGCCGGCAACCTGAAAGCCGGAACGACCTATGTAGGCGATGCACACTACTTCCTTGATCCCGCGTTCAAGTTTGGTGTAACGTATAAAATCAACGGACGTAACCGTTTGAAACTCAACGCTATTGCAGAAACTCGTGCGCCTTACGCCCGCGATGCTTATATCTCGCAGCGCGTACACGATCGCGTAGTAAGCAATATCTATCGGCATGACAAAGCCAAGAGTCTAATCGATTTCTATGCCGCCAGCGAGAAAGTGGCCTCAGCGGACCTCACCTATGAATTCAACTACCCGATTATCCGCGGCCGTGTTACCGGATTCTTCACACAGAGTTGGAACGGTACCGAGTTAAACGGCTACTATGATGACGAGGCACGTACGTTCGTCAACCAGGCTCTCACCGGCATTGACAAACGTTACATGGGTATAGAGGCTGCAGCAGCTGTCAAACTCGGCACATACTTCACCCTTACCGGTGTGGCTTCTGTAGGCGACTATCGCTATACGAGCGATGCCAAAGCCATCCAGTCGGCAGAGAACGGAATGCCAATGACTCAGGACCAGACATCCAAAGCTCTTGTCTTCGAAACCGAGGACAAAGTGCTGTTGAAGGGTCTCAAGTTATCTACCGGACCGCAAGTGAACGCATCTCTCAAACTCTCGTTCTTCCATCCGAAGATGTGGTTTGCAGATGTAACTGTCAGCTACCACGACTGGAACTACCTCTCTGTGGCTCCAAGCCGCAGAATGCAGGGGCTCTACACGGGCACACGTACCGATGGTACGGCCGTTAATGGCTGGTTCGGAGACGAGAATGCTAACGCCATCCAGACGACGGACAACCAGATGCTCCGCTGGGATTTCGATGCCGACGGCAATGTGGTGTATGAAAACGCCGTATTGGACGCCAACGGTGTTCCAGTACTCAAATATCCGTACAACATCATGACTATGCAGGAGAACCTGGCAGCGACCAACCCGCTCAACCGCTTCCTGATCGATGCCTCTGTCGGCAAACTGCTGTACTTGCCGAACAGGCAATCTCTCTCTATCAACCTCAGCGTAACGAACCTTACAAACAACACGCATTTCAAGACCGGCGGTTATCAACAAGCCCGTTTGCCGCGTGCCGTACGTCAGGGAGAGAAAGATTACCAGAACTCAGTTATCACCGCTAACGCATGGAAATACCCGTCCAAGTACTACTATGCATGGGGCGTTAACTTCTTCTTAACCGTAACGTATAAATTCTAAGCACTATGAAGACTTTGAAATATAGTTTGTACTTTGTACTTTGTTGCTTCGTTCTTCTTTTCGCAGCTTGCGAACCGAAGGGATTGAAGCAAGAAGATGTATTCATTCAAGAAGGCGCGCTCGAAGAGATGCTCGCAGCTGAGAATCCCGAAGGCTACAAGATCTATGCGCTCAATGAATTTCTGGATACTTTCATGACAGAACAAGGCAATTTCGCCTCCGACACATGTCCCTACCGCGAACGTTCCTACGATGCTGCACATGATTTGTATCTGTACTCGGTGGATACGCTGCCTACCAATGGTAAGGGTATTTATATCCGAGGCCGTGTTACTACGGACGACTATGCCGGTAATTTCTACAAATCGCTGGTGATCCAACAGATTGTAGATGACCAACAGCAGAACCTTCGTATATCGGTAGATCTCGGCTCCGGCGGCGGTATGTATCAGATGGGTCAGGAGATCATCATTCGCTGCAACGGTCTGGCAGTAGGTCGTTATGCGAACCAGCCGCAACTCTGCGTACCATCCTACAATAATAATATCTATGCGATGAATGCATCGCAGAAAGTAGGTTGGTGTCCGGGGCGTATTCCGAACCCTGTTTTCCGCCGTGCAACACGTATGATTGGCACACCGGATACAACAAAACTCCAATATGACGAACTGACCCTGGCGGAGTTGTTTGAAGAACTACCACTCAAACCGACTACCGATGCAGCCGGAATGGATAAGGTGCGCAAGGCAGACGGTCGTTTGGTACGTATCAAGAATGTACATTTCACCGGCGAATTTGATGACAATGGTACATTAGCCAAATGTGATACGCTGCATCCGGATAGTTCGTCCAACGCCAATGTCTTTGCTCCGACCACCAATAATATCGGGTACCCGCAGAGCCGTGTGATTGCTCATGGCTCCCAAAAAATGATGTGCTCCTGCTCCGAGTATGCCAAGTTTGCCTACTATTACATACCTGGTGCAGACCGGCACGGTGTGGCGGATTGCCCGCAATATAGCGGCACAGTTACCGGTATTTTAGGCTGGTATCTGGACAAGGCCTCCGACATGGCCACCAATAAACTGGATGGCTACGAGTGGTCTGTTACTCCGCGCGGCATTCCGGGCATCGGAGTGGCGGATATCCAAATGGTCAACGATCATGACGACCCATGGATTCCGAAAGAGTTTGATCCGAAAGACTATCAATAATCCATGAACTGGCTGGATGTCATATTACTCCTGCCGCTTCTTGTAGGCCTCGTCAGAGGCTTAATGCGCGGGCTTATCTCCGAGGTCATTGCCATTGCGGTAGTGATCCTCGGAGTAGTCGGCGCCCGATTTGCAGCACCGCCTTTCTCCGAATGGCTATTACATCAGTTTGCCTGGCCGCAAGGGGTATGCGATGTGGTAGCTTACACCCTAATATTTTTAGCGATTGCCATTCTCCTCTCTATCTTAGCGAAAGGTCTGACGCGGTTTATGCGTGCGATTCATCTGGGTTGGGCTAACAGGCTCGCCGGTGGTCTATTCGGCATCTGCAAATACGGAGTACTGGTGCTCATCGTCGTTTTTATCATGGATAAGACCAACGAGTCGTTCCACTATCTCGATGATGCACCGGTAGTGAAGACATCGGTCGTGTACCCCCAAATGGTCAAAGCCACGCATGCTTTACTATCTATCTCTCGGAAGTAACATCGGCGAGCGGGAGCAAATGCTCCGCGAAGCCGTACGCCTCATAGAGCAGCAAATAGGAAATATTCTACGCTGCTCTTCTTTTTATTATTCTGAGCCGTGGGGATTTGATAGCAAGCATGAGTTTTGCAATCTCTGCTGTGCATTGGAGACGGCTAAATCTCCACTTGAAGTACTCCGCCTCACGCAAGCCATCGAGCGCCAACTCGGGCGCTCCAAGAAATCTGTTAACGGCCACTATGCCGACCGCACGATGGACATTGATCTTATCCGTACTTTCGACGACGAGGGCAAGGAAATAATTATCAATTTTCAATTTTCAAATTTCAGTTTGATACTCCCCCATCCTCTCTGGCAACAGCGCGATTTCGTCCGTATTCCTCTTCAGGAAATATTCTTATCATAACCCTTCTTTTGGCATGATATTTGTCCTAAAAGTGCGGACTAAATACTATGCCCCAAAATCGCCTCATAATAATATCGCTGTTTCTGGTCCTTTTTCTGCCCTTGTCGGCGAAGAAGCGGCCGACTGTGCCTGATTCGCTACGCTCGCTCACGATAGACGTGCACGGCGTTTCTATTACTATGCAACGGGTGGAAGGCGGTTCGTTTGTGATGGGTGCTACTTCGGATCAGTACGACCGCGACACCTATACCGACAAGCCTGCGCATCTTGTTTTTCTTTCTCCCTATTATATCGCTACTACGGAGGTGACCAACCATCTCTGGCGTACGGTGATGAACGAGCGCGAGATGCTCGATCTATCCGGCTATCCGGAGCACCCTGTTTCCTTCGTTTCCTGGCACCAAGCGCAAGAGTTTATCCGGCGGTTGGACAGTATAACCGGCATGCCTTTCCGGCTTCCCACCGAGGCGGAATGGGAGTTTGCGGCGCGCGGAGGAGAACAAACGAAGCATTTCCGTTTTGCAGGGTCCAACGAAGCAGATACAGCGGGATGGCTCTTCCCTGTTGCCGGGCAATGGACGCATCCCGTAGCGCGCAAACAGCCGAACGAAATCGGGCTATACGACATGACGGGTAATGTAGCCGAATGGTGTCAGGACCTCTATGGCCCGTATGAGTTATCCACGCGCCCTGATCCTTGCGGCGCAGACACCGGTTCTTTCCGCGTTGTGCGTGGCGGAAGCTATGATAACTGTATCGCCAACAGCCATCTGTCGGTGCGATGTTGGTACGAGCCGGAGACTTCTGTCGGATATATAGGTTTCCGCGTGGCAATGACGCTGCCGAACGAACCGACGAAGCAGGTTGTACCGGACGAACAGGAACTGACCAGGAAGGTTCGTCTCAAAGGCCGCAGACTGCATTTTACCCTGGTACCGGGCGACGAACCCTATTATATCTCCGAGGAGGTGAGTGCAGCATTATGGAAAAAGATTACAGGCTTTAACCCGCCCGAAAAGGAACACGGAATAGCCATCGGCATGTCCCCACAAGAGCGCGTCCGCTTTGCGGAACTATGCAGCCGCATAGCCGATAAACCGCTTTCTGTTGCCACCTTAGCTGAAGTAGATAGTGCGTTAGCCAAGGGAGTTATTGCGCCGCCCAAGCAGCCCAAACGCCAGCGCTCCGTGCGGGCGACCCAACGCAGCAGAAAGACCCGCGAGAAACTCTCTCCATGGGCTGAACTCATCGGCGTCAAAATCAAGCAACACGACGATCCTATCTTGCAGGACTTCAAAGGCGATGCCAACGAAAAACTCCCGCTACGCCTGGTATTGAGATAGTCACGGGATACAAAAATCACCAGAAAAACGGGAAATGAAAATTAAAAAAGTGGCAAAAATGCCACTTTTTTAATTTCTTATAAATCATTGAAATACATATAGTTGCAGCGATTTATAAGTAACAAAGTCTAGGATACCTCTACAATGCCCTTTTTGCGCTCTCAGCGCGCCTCTTATTTTACCCCATTTTGCTTAGATTTTTTCAGTTTTTTTATGTATTTAAAATCGGTAATTTGGCGCAATTATGTTCGGCAGTTTGGAAGGTAATTCTGGTGGGAAGATGGCGCATTTTTATTTGGGAACTTGGCTATAAGATACTTGCAGTAATGTCTTCTGCTTCGGGGAGATTGAGTTTCTGACGGACTTGGGTCTTGCGCTGGTAGATGGTTTGGAGACTTTGACGAGTGAGCATGTTGATCTCCTTGGTGGAGAAATCGGCTTTGAGCAAACAACAGAGTTGCAGTTCCTTTTCGTTCAACCCATCTTTGTATTTGTCCCTAAGACGTGTATAGAAGCCGTCATATACCAGATCAATGGTTTTGTAAATGCTTGGCCAGTCGATGAGGGCATTGGCGGTTTCCTCGTTCAATGCCATGAGACGCGCAAGCAGTTGTTGGTTGGCTTCGGTGGGTGTTCCGGCAATCGTTTTGATGACACCCAATTGCTGCAACATCAGTTTGCGCACACTTTCCTTATCGTCCGGTTTATCTGCTGACGCCAACATGTTACGCAGGGTCTCAATCTCTTCTTCTTTCTCCAACAGCAGCCGTTTGCGGCGGCGATACAGATAGACGAATAATAGGATTCCGCCCAAAGTTACAAAGAACAGCATAATTATCACAATCATCTGCCGTTGGCGGCTGATGGTCAGGTACAGATTACGTTCACGCAAGTCACTCATAGAACGCTCTTTGGCTTCTGCTACGCGGTAACGGATATAGTCCTTCTCCGACCAGTGGTTATGGTATTGTACCAGCGGGAAAAAATGATACGCTCCCTTTTGTGCATACTCCAGCACTTGTCGGTGCGCTAAGAATGCCGCTTCTGTAGCCGGGTCAAACTCCGAAGACTCTTTGTATTTCGCAAACAACTCTTCCGCCTCGCGCATATACCGCTCAGCACGCTGTTTGTTACCCTTGTTCAGCCATAAGTGTGACAACGAATAGAGACTCTCCACCTGCAACCAATTGCCAGCCGCACGGTACTGCTTCGTCAGTACTTCCTGCATTCGGATAGCACGGTCAGTTTGTCCTATTTCGCCTAACAGGTCAGCATAATTACGGCGAACCACATTGACAATAAACGCTGAGTCCGCAGCTTGTGCAATCGCTTTCTCAAAGCACTTCTCCATCTTGTCATATTCGCCGAGCGAGAAATAGACAATCGCCAACGCATTATACACGCGCTCCACTTCGTCCAGATGAATCGCCTTACCGTTATCCAGACCGATGAGCGTCTCCGTGTATTCGCGCACATGTTCGTAATCATAATCGCGCATGGCTATCTCCGCCGACACGCGCAGTACGATCACTTGCCATAGATGTTCTCCTGATTCTTCCGCTACCTCGTCGGCATATTTCTTTTGCCGTTGCAGCACTTCCTGTGTCCGCGCTTTGTCACCGTTCCACCAGAAATACATCGCCTCATCCAATCCGGACAATATCATATGGCGTGCATCTCCGTGCTCTTCTTCCCATTGCGTGCGATAATACTCAGACGCCCAACAAATCATGGAATCCTCGGACAGCGATTGCATGGAATTGGCATGTAGGTCGCAAATAACGAACCAATACTTAGCCAAATGCTCATCGTCCAACCGTTCAAGACGCTCGACTTGTCGTATCAGCAACTCTGCGGTATCCCTGCTGCTATATAATAACTCTTCCGCAGTATCAATCCGTTCCCTATCCCTCCGCACACTGCAGCTCACCATGAGGCAAAGAACCATCGCTCCTATCAATCCTGTTAAGAACTTGCTTTTCATCTGCTTACTTGAAATTTTCTGCAAAGATACTGCTTTTTCACGAATTATGCAAAGCAAAACGTCCGCTTATAAACTTTTCTTCTACGGACACGCTGTATTTCAATGCTTTAGGAGTAGCATATATAAAGTTT
>DGVB01000006.1 GCA_002395805.1 Bacteroidales bacterium UBA4295
TCCAACTTTTTGGGGTCACCTCACTCTCGCAGGGCTTTTTTTGTATATATTTTAATAATTTTTATTAAAATCTTGCATATATCAAAAAAAAGCAGTATCTTTGCACGCTGATTTGGTAATAATATGTATTAACCCAAAATAAAACAACAACCATGCTACACAAATTATGCTCGAAACTCCACACGGAGGTATCAGACATGCCGTTCAAGGTATCGGATTCTTTTGCTGAAGAAAACCAAGTAGTAGCCGTTCTCTCCGGAGGTACTGAGGCCCAATTTATGGACCTCGTACGTGAGAAGAAAATTGACCTCAAACGGCCGGTTTATCTTATGGTCAGCGGCTTTAGCAACTCGCTCCCGGCTGCCCTCGAGATCCTCAGTTTCATCCGCCAACGAAACGGTATCGCCAAAATCATGCAGCATGCCAAAGACACGGTTTTTGTAGATGACAGCGACACAGCTTCTCTGACACGCGTGCCGCTGTCGAAAGTGCTGAAGAGCGACAAGAAAATGCGCCTCGGCGTCATCGGTAAATCTTCCGATTGGCTGATTGCTTCCCAGGTGGATTACAAAGAAGTGTTGGAGAAAATGAACTGCGAGTTAATCGATATCCCGTTCGAGGAACTTTCTTCGCTCGGCGAAGTGGATCCGGGCATGAAAGGTGCTGAAGCTATCTACGAACGCGAAAAAGAGATCGTAGCGAAATATAAACTGGATGGTATCACAGTCCGTTGTTTTGACCTCTTTACTACTATCAAGAATACCGGATGTATCGCTGTTTCCAAACTCAACGACGAAGGTATTCCTGCCGGATGCGAGGGAGATATTCCTGTGCTGCTGACGATGATGGCTTGCAAGAAACTGACCGGAGAAGTGGCATGGATGGGAAGTCCTGCACGTATTCAGCCGGACGGACAAATCTTACTGGCGAAATGTACCATCGCCCTCTCAATGACCAAAAAACATGAGTTCACCACCCATTTTGAATCGGGTATGGGAGTAGCTATACATGGAGAAGTAGAGCCGGGCGACTACACGCTCGTCAAACTGGGACATGATTTGAAGCGCCTCTTGGCGGTAAACGTAAAGGTAACCCGCTGCCAGTATGAGAAAAATATGTGCCGCACCCAGATTTGGATTCAATCTACTCCGATCGTGAGCCAGTATCTGCTGACTTCCCCGCTCTCGGATCACCATGTTTTGATCAAAGGACATCACGCTGCTAAATTCTGGAGAGAATAATGATATTCAAGCCTTCCAAAGAAATCCTGTATCACGACCGGCCGCTGCGGCTTGGTGTGGTGGGAAAACCGTCCGACTGGCTCATAGCTTCGAATGTGGACTACAAAGATGTACTCGAGACGATGAATCTCGAGTTGGTGGATATCCCTATTGAGGAAATGACGTCATTAGGAGAAGTGGATCCCGGGATGGCGGGCGCTGAGGCTGTCTATCAGAGACTCAAAGAGATTGTCATTAAATACAACCTCCAGGGAGTAACGCTTCGATGCTTTGACTTGCTTTCGACGGTCAAGAACACCGGATGTATTGCGCTTTCCAAACTGAACGACGAAGGTATTCCCGCCGCGTGCGAAGGTGATATACCGACGCTCCTGACGATGATGGTATGCAAACGCCTGACCGGAGAGTTGTGCTTCCAGGTCAATCCTGCGCGCATTAACCCGGACGGAGAAATGCTCTTTGCGCATTGTACCCTGCCGCTGAAGATGACCGAGAAACACGAATACACCACGCATTTCGAATCGGGCATCGGAGTGGCTATCCATGGCGATCTTCCCGCGGGAGATTATACACTCGTCAAACTGAGCAACGACATGCAACGGATGTTGGCGGTAGATGTGACGTTGGAGCGCTGTCAATATGAACCGAATCTCTGCCGCACACAAGTATGGGTAAAAGCGACACCTGATGTGAGTGAATACTTCATGACCGACCCGATCGCTAATCATCATATCCTTATTCGGGGACATCATGCAAAAGAATTTAGAAACTAGACTACTAGTCCAATAGTCAGCTAGTCAACTAGATATTTTTTCAAACAACAAATAAAAAATTTTTAAAACAATGGTTTCTTACAAAGAATTAGGTCTTGTAAACACCCGTGAGATGTTTGCAAAAGCAATCAAGGGAGGCTATGCTATCCCTGCGTTCAATTTCAACAACATGGAGCAACTCCAGGCTATCATCAAAGCAGCTGCAGAGACCAAGAGTCCTGTAATCCTTCAGGTATCGAAAGGTGCGCGTAACTACGCAAACCAGACCCTTCTCCGCTACATGGCTCAAGGTGCCGTTGAGTATGCGAAAGAGCTCGGTTGGGAGCACCCGCAGATCTGTCTGCATCTGGATCACGGAGACAGCTTCGAGCTGTGCAAGAGCTGCGTTGATTTCGGTTTCTCCAGCGTTATGATTGACGCTTCTTCGCTTCCGTACGAGGAGAATATCGCTCTCACAAAGAAAGTAGTGGACTACGCTCACCAGTACGATGTAACTGTTGAGGCTGAGCTCGGCGTACTCGCAGGTGTTGAGGACGAGGTTTCGTCTGCTGTCAGCCACTATACCAAACCGGAAGAGGTAGTTGATTTCGCTACCCGTACGGGCTGCGACTCACTCGCAATCTCTATCGGTACCAGCCACGGTGCATACAAGTTCACTCCGGAGCAATGTACACGTGACCCGAAAACCGGCCGTCTCGTTCCTCCTCCATTGGCTTTCGACGTACTCGACGCTGTGATGGAGAAACTCCCGGGCTTCCCGATCGTGCTGCACGGATCGTCTTCTGTTCCGCAGGAGTATGTGGACATGATCAACAAATACGGCGGCAAACTGCCTGACGCAGTAGGTATTCCTGAGGAGCAACTCCGCAAGGCTGCTAAATCCGCTGTTTGCAAGATCAACATCGACTCCGACAGCCGTCTGGCGTTCACCGCAGCAGTCCGCAAAGTGTTTGCCGAGAAACCGGCAGAGTTCGATCCGCGCAAGTACTGCGGTCCGGCTCGTGACCTGATGACCGAGCTGTACAAGCACAAAATCATCAACGTCCTCGGTTCAGACGGCAAAGCAGAATAATTATGGCACTTCCGTTTATGTCGGCAGAAGAAGCTGCCGAATTGATACAGAATGGTGACGTCTTAGGCATGGGTGGTTTTACCGCCACCGGAGTGCCTAAGGCGGTTCCTTTTGCATTGGCCCAGCGTGCAGAGCGTCTGCATGCCGAGGGTATTCCTTTCCGTGTAGGTCTGGAGACGGGTGCGTCGATGGGCGACAGTTGCGACGGTGCGCTGGCACGCGCTCACGCAGTGGAGTTCCGTACACCGTACCAGTCCAACAAATCCATGCGCGAGGAGATCAACGCCGAGGGCACGCATTATTTCGATATGCACCTGAGCCATATGGCACAGGATTTGCGTTACGGTTTTCTCCCTCGTCCCAAGTTCGCTATCATCGAGGCATCGTATGTAGGCGAGGATGGCACGATCGTTCCGGCAGCCGGTGTGGGTATCATGCCAACCATCTGCCGCATGGCGGATAAGATCATCGTTGAACTTAACGAGATGTTCCCTGCTACCATGCGCGGTATGCACGACCTGTATGAACCGCTCGACCCGCCTATGCGCCGCGAGATACCTATCTACAAGCCGTCCGACCGCTGCGGCTCGGACCATATCAAGGTTGATCCCTCCAAGATAGTTGCTGTCGTGAAGACCAATCGTCCGAACGAGATTGCTGCTTTCACCCCGGTAGATGCTACTACCGCCAAAATCGGTGAGAACGTAGCGATGTTCCTTGAGGCTGAGATGAAAGCCGGACGTATTCCGTCTTCCTTCCTTCCGATCCAGAGCGGTGTGGGCAATGTAGCGAACGCCGTACTCGGCGAACTGGGCAAGAACCCGCATATTCCGCCATTCGAGATGTACTCCGAAGTAGTACAAGACTCCGTAGTGGATCTGATCAAGGCCGGACATTGTAAGTTCGCTTCCGGTTGTTCTCTGCGCCTCGTAGAAAGCAAGATGGCCGAGGTTCTGGCTGATCTTGATTTTTACCGCGATAAACTGCTGTTGCGTCCGCAAGAGACATCCAATAACCCGGAAATCATCCGCCGCCTCGGTCTGATCGCTATCAACACCGCGCTGGAAGTGGATATCTATGGTAATGTAAACTCGACGCATGTATGCGGCACGAAGATGATGAACGGTATCGGCGGCAGCGGCGATTTTGCGCGCAATGCATACCTGTCCATCTTCACCACCGCATCGACCGCCAAGAACGGCGCAATCTCGTCTATCGTGCCGATGGTAACGCACCTCGACCACAGCGAGCACTCCGTCAAAGTGATCGTAACGGAAATCGGAGTGGCAGACCTCCGCGGCAAGAGTCCGCGCCAGCGTGCCGAAGAGATCATCAACAACTGCGTGGCTCCGGAGTATCGCGAAATGCTGCGTGACTACCTCAAGATTGCCAAGCACGGCCAGACGCAACATGAACTTTCCTGCGCCTTCGCGATGCACGAAGAGTTCATGAAATCCGGTGACATGCGCAACACCAAGTGGGAAAACTATAAACGTTAAACAATAAATCATTACAATTATGGTAGGTACAATCATTTATGTGCTGGGTATCATATGCGCTGTATGGTGTGTATTGGATATCTTCAAAACAGCTAAGTGCGGTTTGCTGGGCAAGATTCTCGCCAGCGTTCTCGTTTTGGCTTTCAGCTGGATTGGTTTTGCAGTGTATTATTTCCTGGTTCGCGGTAAGATCTAATTTGCTAATCTGCGATTTTAATAACAGATGAGTCAACTGTTAGCAGGAAAGAAAGGCGTCATCTTCGGTGCCTTGGATGAGCGTTCGCTTGCTTGGCATGTGGCTTTACGCTGCATGGAGGAAGGAGCACAGATCGTCTTGACAAACACCGAAGTGGCGATACAATTGGGCACCGTGCGCGATTTAGCCTCCGCGCACGGTTTGCCCTTGATTGTCTGCGATGCAACGAATCTGGAAGATATCCGGGATTTATTTGCGCGCGCGCAAGAACTATTGGGCGGACAAGTGGATTTTGTTCTCCATGCAGTGGCGCAGAGCACGAATCTCCGCAGGCATAAATCATATGAAGAGGCTAATTATACCTATTTCCAACAAACGATAGACATCTCTGCGCTTAGTCTGCATAAGATTTTGCATACAGCAATGGAGATGGATGCTATAGCCGAAGGCGGCAGTGTCGTAGCACTATCGTATATTGCGTCCGAGCGTTATTTCTATGGCTATAATGACATGGGAGACGCAAAAGCCATGTTGGAGTCTATTGCACGGCAGATGGGTGCATTATATGGACGCAAAAAAAGAGTGAGAGTCAATATTGTCAGCCCCTCTCCGATTCCCACCAAAGCCGGTGGAGGATGGAAAGAGATAGATTTTTTCTATCGCTATTCGAATCACCTTTCGCCGTTAGGCAATGCCGATGCAGACGACTGCGCAGGTGTATGCGTAGTGCTGTTCAGTGATTTGATGAAACGAGTGACGATGCAGACAATATACTGCGACGGAGGATTCGGGCGAACGATTCTTACGCCGGAGTTGGTCGATGATTATCGACGAATAGAAGAAGTGAAAGATAAGAATGAAGATTGATTTACAATTGATACATAACATCCTCTATAAGGATGGTCGATTAATATGGGATGAGGAGACGAAAAAAGGAATAGCTGACAGCTATAATTTCTTGGCTCGTTTCTCCAGCGATAAGGTGATTTACGGCATCAACACGGGGTTTGGACCGATGGCTCAATGGCGCGTGGAAGACAGCCATTTGCGCGAATTGCAATATAATATCATCCGCTCTCATGCTACAGGAGCCGGTAAACCATTGAGCGACTCTTGCGTACGCGCGGCCATGATCGCGCGCGTGGGCTCGTTCGCGCAAGGAAAAAGCGGCATCCATCCGGAGTTGGTGAACTTACTGACAGAGTTCATCAACCGCGGTATATGTCCTTTTATTCCCGAGCATGGAAGCGTAGGAGCCAGCGGTGATTTGGTGCAACTGGCGCATATGGCGCTTTGTTTGATAGGAGAAGGAAAAGTACACTATAAGAACGAATGGCGGCCGGCGAAAGAAGTGATGGACGAGTGCGGTTTGAAACCGCTTGGTATCCATATTCGCGAGGGCTTGAGTTGTACCAACGGCACGAGCGTCATGACCGGTATCAGTGCCATCAACCAGATAGACGCAGAGAATCTCCTTCATTGGGCTACACTGGCAGCTGTTTGGATGAATGAGATAGCCGGCAGTTATGATGACTTGATGTCTGCTCCGCTTAATGAGTATCGTCGCCACGAAGGGCAAATCCGTATAGCCGAGCAGATGCGACAGATGAGCGAAGGCTCCCAGCGGCTTCAGAAAAGAGAAAACAAGCTATATGACGAAGGGCATAAAGATGTAAAGGTATTTGAAGAGAAGGTACAAGCTTATTATTCCCTCCGATGCGCTCCGCAGATACTCGGTCCTATCATGGATACCTTGACTTACAGCCGTCGTGTGATAGAGGAAGAACTGAATGCTGCGAGCGATAATCCGATTGTAGATCCGGCCACAGAGAATGTCTATCACGGTGGTAATTTCCACGGCGATTACATTTCATTGGAAGCCGATAAGATGAAAATAGCGATGGTGCGTCTGGCAATGGTCAGCGAGCGGCAGTTGAATTATCTATGCCACGACCGTATCAACGGTATCCTTCCTCCTTTCCTGAATTTGGGCACGTTAGGTCTGAACTACGGTATTCAGGCATGCCAGTTTACAGCCACCAGCACTACGGCAGAATGTCAGACTTTGGCTATGCCGAACTATGTACATTCGATACCGAATAACAACGACAATCAGGATATCGTCTCGATGGGCACGAATAGTGCAGAACTTTGTGCGCATGTGATTAACAACTGCTATCAGGTGCTGTCGATTCTTTTCATGGCGATGGCTCAAGCGGTGGATTGTCTTAAGATAGCCGATCAATTAGCACCTGCTACCAAGGAGCAATATGACGCTATCCGCACTATCATGCCTACTATCGTCGAAGATACACCTTTCTACGATCAAATAGCACAAATAGAAACATACCTACGTAGCAAGAAATGAATACTTACGCACTTATCACCGGCGCAAGTCGCGGTATAGGCCGTGCAATCGCGGAGCGTTTAGCCCATGAGGGTTATACGGTGATTATCAATTATCATAGCAATACTGCCGCTGCGGAAGAGACGAAAGCAGTTATCGAAGCAGCGGGAGGGAAAGCGGAATTATTGCCTTTCGATGTAGCGGATGGCAATGCTATAGAGGCAGCACTCAATCAATGGGATGCTGCGCATGAAGGCGAGCATATATCCGTTTTGGTCAATAATGCCGGTATACGCCGCGACGGACTGATGGTATTTATGAACGAGGAAGACTGGCATGATGTGATGCGGACTACCACCGAAGGTCTGTATTACACGACGCATCATGTGCTCTCGGGCATGCTTCGTGCCCGCAAAGGCCGTATCATCAATATAGCTTCCATTTCCGGTGTGAGCGGACTTCCCGGTCAGACCAATTATTCGGCAGCAAAAGCAGCGTTGATCGGAGCCACTAAGGCCCTGAGCAAAGAGGTTGCGGCCCGCAAAGTGACCGTGAATGCTGTGGCTCCCGGATTTATTGCAACAGACATGACAGCCGATTTGGATGAAGCGGAACTGAAAAAGACCATCCCTGCAGGCCGGTTCGGAAAACCTGAAGAAGTGGCTGCATTAGTGGCTTTCCTATGTTCCGATGAAGCAGCGTATATTACAGGACAAGTGATTAATATAGCAGGAGGAATGGGATGAGGCGAGTAGTAGTAACAGGAATGGGTATCTGGTCGTGTATAGGCCGGAATAAAGAAGAAGTAAGCGCCTCGCTCCGTGCCGGGAAAAGCGGCATCGGGTATGACGAAGCGCGTAAGGAATATGGTTTTCGATCCCCGCTCACCGGTATCGTCGAGACACCGGATCTCAAAGCTCTTCTGCATCGTCGTTTGCGCACGGGTATGTCGCAAGAAGCGATGTACGCCTATATGGCGAGCCGCGAGGCATTTGCGCAAGCAGGCATTGAGGAGCAATATCTATTGGAGAACGAAGTAGGTATTCTCTTTGGGAATGACAGCACGGCACTTCCTACCGTTGAGATGCATGAGCAGATGTTGGAGAAACATGATACAGCACTATTGGGTAGCGGACTGATTTTCCAGTCGATGAACTCGACGGTAAACATGAATCTCAGTACGATTTTCCATCTGCGGGGTATTAATTTCTCGGTTTCAGCAGCTTGTGCCAGTGGCAGTCACTCTATAGGTATAGGTGCCATGTTCATCCGTCAAGGATTGCAAGATATGGTGCTGGTAGGCGGAGCACAGGAGGTAAATCCCTATGCCATGGCTGCTTTTGATGCATTAGGTACCTTCTCCGGTCGTGTGGACGAACCCACCAAAGCCAGCCGTCCGTTTGATATAGACCGTGACGGCCTGGTTCCCAGCGGAGGTGCTGCGGCTTTGGTATTGGAAGAATATGAACATGCCGTGGCTCGAGGCGCAACAATCCTGGCTGAAGTATGCGGATATGGCTTCTCCAGCAATGGAGGCGGTATCTCGCAGCCCAGTAGCGAAGGGTCGTTAATCGCGATGCAGCGTGCATTAGCCGAGGCAGGTGTTGCAGCGGACGATATTGATTACGTCAATGCTCATGCTACTTCGACCAAACAGGGAGATGAAGAAGAAGCATTGGCTCTGGCACGGTTATTCGGCGGTAAAAAGGCATGGATCAGCAGTACCAAATCCATGACCGGACATGAATGCTGGATGGCTGGTGCCAGCGAAGCGGTATACAGTATTATCATGATGCAGGAAGGCTTCGTAGCACCGAATATCAATTTGGAGCACGCCGATCCCTGCGCAGCAGCATTGAAATTGGCAAAAGACACCATAGAGATGCCCGTACACACGGTGCTGAGTAACAGTTTCGGTTTTGGCGGAACAAACAGCGCTATCATTTTGCGTCGAATGAATGGCTGATAACAGGTAATGACCAGGTAATAACCAGCATTTAATAAGCACAAAACCCCTATCACACAATGCATCTGTTTGAGAATTTAAAGAATGCGTTCAGCGAGGAGCCGTATAATGCGCAGCAAGCGCAGGAAATGGCGCATTTATATTCGTGGGGTCCGGTGATATTTCAGGTATGCCGTTTGATGATCAAGTACGGTATTTTGGAGATGTTGCATGATCATAAAGAAGGTCTGACACAAGCGGATATAGTAGCAGCAACAGATCTCAGCGAGTATGCAGTCAAGTGTCTTATGGAAGCTTCGCTGACGACGCATATCGTGCTAATTGACCCTGAAACGGATCGCTATCGTTTGGCGAAGACAGGCTGGTTTTTGCTACGCGACCAAATGGTACGTGCAGACATTGATTTCAATCATGACGTTAATTATGAAGGATGGTTTGTATTGGACAAAGCGTTGGAGGAAGGCCGTCCGGAAGGATTAAAGCATTTCGGCAACTGGCCTACGATTTATGAAGGCCTCAGCAGTTTGCCGGCAGATGTTCAGAAGAGTTGGTTCGGTTTTGACCATTACTATTCTGATCACTCGTTTGATGAAGCTTTGGCATTTATCTCCGCCAGCAAACCTCGCCATTTACTGGATGTAGGTGGTAATACAGGGCGCTTCGCGATGCGGTGTGTGGCGTATAATCCAATGATAGAGGTTACTATTTGCGACCTTCCCCAACAGATAGAAATGATGCGTCAAGCTACAGCCGGTCAGCCCGGAGCAGAACGGATACACGGGGTGGGAATGGATATCCTGAATGAGCAGAATACATTCCCTGTCGATAGGAAATACGATGTGATATGGATGTCGCAGTTTTTGGATTGCTTCAGCGAGCAACAGATTGTCTCTATCCTTCGTCGTGCTGCTGCAATCATGGATGCCGACAGCCGAGTGTATATCATGGAAACTCTTTGGGACAGGCAGGATTATGTGCCGGCTGCAATGAGTCTGACCATGACAAGCCTGTATTTTACGGCCTTGGCGAACGGTAACAGCAAGATGTACAACACCGATGACATGGCGCGGTTAATTCGCGAAGCAGGATTGGAAATAGAGCAAGTGCACGACCGTATCGGAAACGGCGGACACTCCATCTTAGTATGCAAAAAATAACTACATTATATGACAAAAGAAGTAATTATCGAAAAAGTAAATGCCCTCTTGGTAGAGGAATTGGAGATTGACCGTGACTTACTTACTCCAGCGGCATCTCTCAAGAACGATCTGGAAATCGATTCGCTGGATTTTGTAGATATCGTGGTCTTGATAGACCGCGAATTCGGCTTCAAACCCAAAGCAGAGGAATTGAAAAATGTAAAGACTCTGCAGGATTTCTACGATTATATAGAATCGCACGTATAAATGGCAGAACAGGCGTGGAATGGACAGACAGGAGGCACTCATGGCATGCAACGCGCGCTGGTGAGCCTGATTCATGCAGTAGGTGTGCGGCCGGTTTACGGTATCATGCATTTTTGGCTGGTATGGTATATACTGGTACGTCCGTCCGTGACTCGCGGGGCATATATATTCCATCGTCGCAGAGGTCGTAATAAGATACAGTCGGCATTGGATGTCTATCGCAGTTTCTATCATTTTGGCAAAGTGATAATTGATCGTTTTGCAGTTTATAGCGGCCATCAGTTTGATATCGTCGTGGATAACAAAGAGCGCTATTACGACAAGATGAATCGTACGAAAGGCTTTGTACTGCTCTTTTCGCATTTGGGCAATAGTGAAATGGCAGCGTATTCCATGGCTACGCCGGACAAACATATGAATATTCTGGCGTTTGGCGGCGAGACACCGGTCGTGATGGCAGAGCGTGCCAAAGTGCTGGCGAAAAACAATATTGGCATGATTGTGGTGAATCCGGGCGAGATGAATCATATCTTTGAGATATACAGCGTCTTGGATCGCGGCGAAGTGCTGGCGGTAGCCGGAGATAGACGTATGGGTGATAAAACCATTTTATGTTCTTTCATGGGAATGCAGGCACCGCTTCCGGCGGGTGTATTCCAATTATGTGCTACACTCCATTGCCCTATTGTGCTGACGTTTGTGCTAAAAGAGCCGCAGAACAAATATCATATTTATACGGAGGAGTTGAAAACAAATATGTCATTACCCCGCGAAGACCAGGCAGCATACTTGGCTCAACAGTTTGCTTCGCGGCTGGAGCAGATGGCGTTAACTTATCCGTATGAGTGGTTTAATTTTTTTGATTTCTGGCATGAACCCGACGCATGACATAGTCTCTTGGATACCACAAAGGCCGCCATTTGTGTTTATTGACACCATTGTAGAAGCAGATGAGTGTTGTGCTGTCACGCAGTTCACGGTATCAGAAACCTGTCCTTTGGTAGAGGCAGGCTCTCTCTCGCTGGCAGGATTAATGGAGAATGCTGCGCAAACTTGTGCAGTACGCGCCGGAGTGAGCGGAGGGAACAGAATAGGGTTTATCGGTGCAGTAAAGCAGATGGAGACTAATAGATTGCCAAAGATAGGAGAAATGCTGACGACCCGCGTGGTGCTATTGCAAGAGGTGATGAATATTTCCCTCATTGATTGTACAACCTATATAGACGAAGAGTTAATCGCTACCGCCACACTCAAATTAGCAATCGTCAATTAATGATATATTGCATCGGACATAGTATTATCTCTCCGTTAGGCGAAGGATCGCAAGCGAATGTAGAGGCTGTGAAGGCAGGTAGGAGCGGGCTGAGGCTTTATACCGATCGTTTTGATTCGGTGGAGCCGTTCTGCGCCTCGCTTTTCGACACTCCTCAGGAGTTTGTACCTCTCTGTATTAGAAGTGTGGAGATGGCGAAAGGAGCGATGAATATTGCGGACCCATTGACAATTTTTATCCTCAGTACGACTAAAGGAGATCATCTCGATTTGCTCGCACCGGCTCAATTGATAGCCCGGCATTTCGGCAATCCGAATCCGCCTATTGTGGTGTCCAATGCCTGTACATCCGGAGTGTGTGCGCAAATCACAGCAAAACGACTCCTCGAGGCAGGGATTTATAGAAATGCTGTAGTCATAGGATGCGATATACAGACCAAATTTATTATCTCAGGTTTTCAGGCTTTCAAAGCTCTCTCGCCTGAACCCTGTTTGCCTTTTAGTCCGAACCGAAAAGGCTTGAATTTGGGAGAAGCGGCAGCTACGATTATTTATACCTCGGAGCCTCGTGAAGGCTGGCGGTTAGAAGCGGGAAGTATCCATAATGATGCGAATCATATCTCTGCGCCGAGCCGTACGGGAGAAGGTGCATACTGGTGTTTAACGGATGTGCTGGAAGGTGTTGAACCGAAAGAGATAGCCTTGTTGGGAGTACACGGTACAGCTACGCTGTATAATGACGATATGGAGACAATAGCTATCGAGCGTGCCGGTTTACAGAACGTACCGATAAGCGTACTCAAACCCTTCTTTGGTCATACAATGGGTGCTGCCGGAGTGGTAGAAACGATTATAGGAATGGAGTTGATACAACGCGGAATATTCATCAAGATGCTTTCGGGTTTCGGAGGCGTAAATGCGGCTGTTAGATTGCGATGCGAGTAAGTCAAGAAATAGTAATCAATCCGATATCGGTCATGCTGAACGGTCAACCGGTAGCGACGAATGAACAAGGCGAGAAAATGCTCGTTGAATTGTATCGTCGGTATGTGAAGGATTATCCCAAATTCTTCAAGATGGATACGCTCAGCCGGCTTGGTTTTATCGCAGCGGAACTGGTCTTGCAAGATCAACGGGTGGAGGCGGTTATTTTAGCCAACCGCAGCGCCAGTATCAAGAATGATACCGATTATCTGGCAACAATTACCGGAGAGAACTACTACCCTTCTCCTGCGCTTTTCGTCTATACGTTGCCTAATATTGTGACGGGTGAGATAGCCATCCGCCATCATATACAAGGCGAGACATCGTGCTATATTTTGGAGAATCCGGAACAGTTAGAACCTATTATCCTGTCGCAAATCACCCGCCAATCGCCCATCTTAGCCGGATGGTGCGAGTGCAGCGGACCAAATACGTTTAATGCAAAATTACAAATTATATGGAACAATTAATCGAACAACTAAAACAACAAATCATTGAAGCCCTGAATTTTGAGGATATGACACCGGCAGATATTGATACCGATGCACCTCTCTTTGGCGAAGGACTTGGATTGGATTCAATAGATGCGCTGGAATTGATTATGTTGATGGACCGTGAGTACGGTATTAAGTTAGCGGATCCGAAAGCAGGAAAAGCTATTTTTCAATCCGTCCGCACTATGGCGGAATATATTCAAGCTAACCGCACCAAATAATGCGCATTGCCATCACTGGTATAGGAGTTGTCAGCGCGATCGGGATTAATTGCACCGAGACGTTGCGTTCATTGTTAGCCGAGCGGTCATGTGTCGGTCCGATGCGCTATTTGGGTAGTATGCATACCGATATACCGGTCGGTGAAGTGCCATACAGCGATGCGGAATTGAAGCGTCTGTTAACTATCGGAGACGAGCCTATGCCGCGCACTTCTTTATTGGGGCTGAAGGCAGCGCGTGAAGCGATAGAAATGGCTGGGGCGGAATGCGATGCCTTTATTTCCGGCACTACAGTGGGAGGAATGGATCTTACCGAGCAGCATTGGGTTGATTATATGGAAGGTAAGGCAATAGAGAATATTCGCCTGCATGAAGCGGGCGAATCGACAAACGCGATTGCCCAACATCTATCGTCCATCAACCCTTCTCCTTTTACTTTTATAGCTACGCCTTCTACTGCCTGTTCATCAGCGCTAAATGCCATCATGCTTGGTGCTAATATGTTGCGCACGGGCCAAGCCAAACGGGTTTTGGTAGGTGGTGCCGAGAGTTTGAGCAAATTCCATTTGAATGGCTTTAATACTCTGATGATTCTTTCTGATCAGCCTTGCCGGCCGTTTGATGCGCATCGAAAAGGCTTGAACTTAGGTGAGGGAGCAGGCTATCTGGTGATAGAGAGTGAAGAAGAAGCCATCGCTCGCGGAGCCCGGATATTAGGCTACGTTAATGGCTATGCCAACACCTGCGATGCTTTCCATCAGACCGCTTCTTCCGCAGATGGCGAAGGAGCATATAGGGCGATGTGCGGGGCATTGCGAATGGCTGGATTGCAACCCTCGGAAATCCAATATATCAATGCTCATGGTACTGCTACGCCTAATAATGATTCCTCTGAATCTGCAGCATTGATGCGGCTTTTTGGTAATCGCCTGCCGAAAATAAGCAGTACCAAGGCCTTCACGGGACATACCACTTCTGCCAGTGGAGGTATAGAAGCGGTGATATGCATCTTGGCTCTCCAGCATGGTTTTGTGCCGGCGAATATGAACTGGTCTGAAACGGCAGAAGATTTGATTTTGCCTGTGCCTCATACCGAGTACATGTCTTTGGAAAATATCTTGTGCAATGCCTTTGGCTTTGGCGGCAATGAATCGGCTCTTGTCATTGGCAAGGAAGGAACGGATTTGGGCACGATCAATCCAATGAAAGATGTTGCCCGTCCTGCAAGTGTAATATCAATAGATGATGATGCACTCGTTTCTTCCTATATTTCTCCGGCAGAAGCACGCCGAATGACACCGCAAATGCGACGCATTGTAGTAGCTGCCAAACGGGTGATGGCTGAAGCAGGTATTGAGACCCCTGATGCTATCGTCTGCGCTACGCAATGGGGATGTATGCTCCAATCAATGCGTTTTTTGCAAGATATGATAGCCTCTGATGAACAGCAACTGAAACCCACACCGTTCATTCAATCTACACACAACACCGTTGCTTCGCTCATCGCGCTCCTTACGGGTAACCACGGCTATAATGCCACATATTCGCAGGGGAAACAATCTTTGGCATGCGCTTTGATGGATATAAGAACACAGATTTGTTTGGGACAAATCAGAAATGCACTGGTTTTGGAGTTTGATGAGGAAGTAGAAACATGGGACGAAGTACTTGCGCTTATTGGAGACAAAACACAAGCAATCGCGCGTGCGTATGTGTATAATTAAGGAGTAGAATGAAACTGATATTATTGGCGCTCATCCAAAGTCTGCTGCTTTGTGCAGGACAGATGTTCATGAAATTGGCCCTCAAGGCGATGGGAGCCGTTTCTTGGTCATGGGCTTTTGTGTGGTCTCAACTGACCAACTGGTGGTGGCTTGCCTGTGGTGTCTCTTTTACAGCTGCAGGATTATTATGGATGTATATCCTTAAGCATTGGTCTTTCTCGCAGGCTTATCCGCTCAGCAGCCTAGCATATGTGTTTGGAATGATTGCCGCCCTGTTGGTTTTTCATGAGCATGTAGCATGGACTCAATGGATAGGGATATTGTTTATTATGGCCGGTTGTTATTTAGTAGTGAATTGATATGTTAGCATTGATAATTGCTGTTATACTTAGTTTGGAAGCGGATTTTACGCAGACTAAGACCAGTGCGCTGATGAGCGAACCGCAGGTGTCCACCGGACATCTCGCGTATCGTGCACCGGATTATATGCAGTGGTCTTATGCTTCGCCGCAGCAGATTATTTGGGAGATAAACGGATCAAAATCAAATGTCAATCCGCAGATTCAGAAACTGCTTCGAATGATCATGGCTTCTATCGCGGGCAATTCTCAGGAGGATGAGAGAATGCAGCGGGAGTCCAAAAGACTTTTTAAAGCAGTCAATATCACCATGGATGAGCGCCAAGAAGTAGCCAAACGTGTGGAGTTGATTGAGAAAAACGGGGATGTTACCCTTATAGAATTTAAAAATGTCGTTAAACAATAGTTTTTATCATATTACCTCACGCAGCGGGTCTTCATTTACGATTCGTTTCAATCCGGCTCATCCTATTTTCACCGGACATTTTCCGGGTTATCCAATTGTACCCGGAGCATGTCTTGTGCAAATCGCACAGGAATTACTGTCAGTGCTTGTAGGCAGCCCTGTTCGCTTTATCACCATTCGCAACCTGAAATTCAAACAACCTATTACGCCGGATATTGAAGTGAGGTATATTTTTGGAGAAAATAAGATAACAATAGAAGATTTAGAATTCAACAACTATGCGCATTTCGCAGCATCATATTTGTGCGTTGATACCGACGTATAACAATGCCGGAACAATTCTGGATGTGATCCGCCGCACCCGTCTTCAACTTCGAGATATCATCGTTGTTGTGGATGGTTGTACGGACGATACGTTGGCGCTTCTTGCTACACTTGATTTTCCTATTACTATCGTCGCTTATCCGAAAAATAAAGGCAAAGGCAGTGCGCTTGTGGCCGGTTTCCGCAAGGCGATGGAAATGGGATTTGAATATGCTCTTACTTTGGATGCAGACGGGCAGCATTATCCTGAAGATATCCCCCAGATGCTTCGTGCGCTGGATTTGCATCAAGGGGCACTCATCGTCGGCAGCCGCCAATTTACGGATGATAATATGCCCGGTAAAAGTAAGTTCGCCAATAAATTTTCTAATTTCTGGTTTAAACTCCAAACGACCATAGATTTGCCGGACACCCAGACGGGAATGCGTATCTATCCTTTGCATAAATTGTATGGTTTGTCCCTGATCACCAGCAGATATGAGGCGGAACTTGAACTGCTGGTTTTTGCGGCATGGCATAATGTATCTATAGTGCCGGTGCCTATCCGAGTATATTATCCGCCTAAAGAGCAGCGTGTCAGCCATTTCCGACCGGCTTATGATTTCACCCGCATAAGTATCCTTAATTGTTTCCTTTGCCTTGGAGCACTCCTTTTCGGATATATCAATATGTATTGGCGGACAGTGCTTTGTTTCGGCTATTTTGGTCTGACGATGTTATTGGTCATCAGCCCTTATTCGCTCCTGTTTTTTGCTATCCATGGCGAGAATCCCAAGAGCCGTGAACGGTATAGAAAACAAATGCAGCGCTTGGCAAAGCATTACTGTTTCCTGTTGGGGGGCTTGCATTATACGATAGATAATCCGCATCATATCTCTCTCGGAGCAGAACCATCCATTATTATTGCAAATCATCAGTCGCATATAGATATAATGCTGCTTCTGTCCCAGACACCTAAATTGGCAATAATGGTGAAAGACTATATATGGTATAATCCCATTTTCCACACCGTAGCGCGTAAACTGGATTGCTTTCCGCTCTCTTTGGATGATAAAGCGAAAGAGACACTCATTCGCCGTGTTACGGAGGAGGGATATTCGATTATGGTTTTCCCGGAAGGAACACGTACCACTACCGGTGAAATAGGACGTTTTCATCGCGGAGCGGCGTATTATGGAGAGATGCTTCATCTGCCTATTCAGCCAGTGCTGCTCGAAGGACTGTGTGACTACATGACGCGGCGCCAGTTTATGTTGCGCCCAAACCATGTGACGATGCATATCCTTCCCACGATCTCATGGGATGACCCTTCGTTTGGCCGCGACTATAAGCGCCGCACCAAGTCTATGGAATATTATTATAGCGCGTTGATGCATTCGAATCGCCGAACGATAGCTATCTTGGGAGCCGGAGTAGGAGGACTTTTTACTGGTGCATTGCTGGCGAAGGAAGGATATCAGGTGACGCTGCTCGAGCAATTGCCGGTCTATGGAGGCGGACTCTATTCGTACGAGCGAAATGGCGAGACGTGGCTCACCGGTATGCACATTCTCTCCGGCATGTATCCTGACGGACCGATAACGAAAATCCTTGCGGATCTGGGAATACAAGCCGATATTGTACCTACGACGCTGGACCATTCCCCTGCTTCTCTCATCGGCGAAGCAGAGTGGGCTGAGAGTCATGAAGAGGTTTATCGATTTGTAGGCGGAAGTCAGAAGTTAGCTGATGAGTTGGCGCTATATATAACCCGTCACGGAGGAAGGGTACTTACTTCCCAGCGCGTGACGAAGATAGCCATGGATGGGGATCGTTTTATGGTCACTAACCAGCGGTCGCAGGTATGCCAATACGATTTTGTGGTCTCTACGCTGCATCCTAAGCAGTTGATAGTTATGACCGATTTGCCTCTTTTCCGTACGATAGCCCGTAATCGCATTCTGGCTACGCCGGAGACCTTCGGGTCGTTCAAGACCTATATCCGTTTGAAGCCCGATACGCTGTCTTACGATGAAGTGACTCATTTCCTGCCCGAACATAATTTGCTTGTTATGACTCCTTGTGCGACTCACGGACAGCAGTTTGCCCGAACTATAGAAACAGTGATGCCGCTCGATTATAATGAATTGGCGTCCTGGCAGAAGGACCGCAAGTCGCATTATGCAGAGTACGAAGCATTCAAGCATCAGAAAGAACAGGAAACCCTCGATTTTATCGAGAAAATATATCCTGATATCCGCAACCAGATGGTAGATATTTTCTCTTCCACGTCACTTACTTACCGGGATGATTATCTCTCGCCGGAGGGCGCGATGTTCGGTATGAGCGATTCGGTAGGTTCTGTCCGCACGCGTGTCAAAGGTTTTTATCTATCCGGTCAGAATATCTTTTTACACGGCCTTTGCGGAACGGTCATGACGGCCCGGCAAACAACACAAGCACTATGCGAAGATTCGGAATAATCATCATATCACTTCTCCTTTGCGGGGCGTTTGCTGCGGCTAGGAAACCGACTCTTACGCCTTTCTTGGCCGACAGCGCCTCGAATACCGGGATAGCCATAGTGGTTTGTCCAGGTGGCAGTTACTCATGGCTGGATATGAAGACGGAAGGAGTAGGTGTAGCGGAATGGTTGCAATCGCAAGGCATCAATGCTTTTGTGTTGAGATACCATGTGGCTAACGTGTCGGCATACATGTTCGGTTACCGCGTGCTCGGTTTGGGAAATCATTATCCCAAGATGCTGAATGATGTAGAGTGGGCGTTGCGTCAAGTGTATGATATGGCGGACTCTCTCCATATAGACACCATGCGCGTAGGCGTGATGGGTTTCTCCGCAGGAGGCCATCTGTCGATGATGTCTTATACGCATAACAGGACGAGCTACCAACCGCATTTCCTCTGCCCGATGTATCCTGTCGTCACGTTCTCGGACGCCCGCTACGTGCATAAGCGTTCGCGCCGCGGCGCCTTGGGAGTGTGGGGGCAATGGAAAAAAACGATGCGGGATAGTTTGTCTATCGAGCGGCATATCACTCCTTCTTGTCCACCGGTCTTTCTCGTGAACTGCGTGGATGATCCGGTCGTCAAATACCAGAATTCGGAACTCCTTGACTCAGCCCTTACGGCTAATAATATTCCACATACCTATATTCAGTATCAAACAGGAGGACATGGTTTTGGGGCCTCGGAGACCAAAGGAACGGAAGAATCAAGACAATGGAAAAAAGCATTTCAACAATGGATATCGAGTTTGAATCAATAGAACAGATACAGGAGTATCAAGAAGACTTGCTGCGTAAGCAGATAGCGTACCTCTCGGCTCATTCGCCGTATTACAAGCGTCTTTTTGCAGAGCATCGTATTGCCCCGGCTTCTATCCGTACGATAGCGGATCTGCAGCAGCTGCCGTTTACGGAGAAGGCGGATCTGCAGCGTTTTAATGATGATTTTCGCTGCGTGCCCAAGGAAGATATCATCGATTATATCACTACTTCCGGCACGCTGGGCGAACCGGTTATCTTCGGTTGTACGGAGGCGGACCTGCAGCGGCTGGCGTATAATGAGCATAAGTCTTTTGCCTGCGCAGGTCTGCAAAAGGGAGATATTCTCCAGTTGATGACCACCATCGACAAGCGTTTTATGGCGGGTCTGGCTTATTGGATGGGTATCCGTCGGATGGGGGCAAGCATCATTCGCGTAGGAAACGGTATTCCTGAACTTCAATGGGATACGATTCTTCGTTTGCATCCTACGGCTATCATGTGTGTTCCTTCGTTTATCCTGCGGCTCATCGAATATGCCGAGCAGCATGATATCGATTATCGTCATTCGTCGATTCGTAAGATCATCGGTATTGGCGAAGGACTGAGGGATCAGCAGTTCCAATTGAATCTGCTGGGGCAGCGTATTCATGATAAATGGCCGGAGGTGGAGTTATATGCCACATATTCATCCACGGAGATGTCCGCTACATTCTCGGAATGCGAGCATGCCTGCGGCGGACATGTGCATCCGGAATTGATTATTGTAGAGATCATCGGAGAAGATGACAAACCTGTTCCCGACGGCGAACCGGGTGAGATCGTAATCACCACGTTGGGTGTAGAAGGAATGCCCTTGTTGCGTTTCCGTACGGGAGATATAGCCGCCAAAGTGGTTGCTCCCTGTGCGTGCGGACGAAATTCCTATCGCCTCACGCCGCTCATCGGACGCAAGCATAATATGATCAAACTGAAAGGAACCACCATCTATCCTCCGGCTATCAATGATGTGCTGGATAACACACCTTTTGTGGGCAATTATGTGGTGGTGGTTCGTCATTCGGATGCGGGTACGGACGAAGTCATCGTACGTGTAAGTTTGCGCGATTTCATCGGAAATGATGAGGCTGTTAAGCAACTCAAAGACCACTTCCGTTCGCGTCTCCGCGTAGCTCCTGTTGTGGAGGTATTGCCGGCGGATGTCATCCAGCAAATCAACTTCCCTGCCAAGAGCCGTAAACCCGTTAAGTTCATTGACGAACGATGAAAAATCTTCTGTTGCGCATATATGATTATTTCGCTGTCCATCGCCGTGCGCTGTGGATCGGTTTTGCCGTAGTCTTTGCCGCTCTTGTGGCTTTGGCGGCTACGCTGCGGTATAATGAAGATATCATGGATTTCCTTCCCATTACGGAGGAGGAACGCGCAGCCTTGGATGCTTATCAGTCGCAAGATGCGGCGGCGCAACTGGTTCTGATCATCGATGGAGGAGAAGAAGATCGGCGGTATGATGCGTTGGATGAGATAGAAGTTTTGCTTTCCGCGCAAGGCTATCAACTGTCCCTGGAGATGGATCCTACGGAGCAGATAGCGGAACTGTACGCCCAGCTACCGTGTCTGATAGCGGATAGCGTCTATGATCGTTTTGACTCGCTCTTCACGCCCGAAGCTGTCCGTGCTGCCTTGCTCCGCGACAGGACGATTCTCAACACACCCGGTTCCTCTTTCCTCGCTCCTGCCATTCAGAATGATCCTCTTGGCCTGGTGCAACTGCCTTCATTCCAGACATCGCTAGCTTCGTCTAAAAACTATGCCTTCCTTGAATCCCCCTATGGCGGAACGGAGACGCAGAAGAATGCAGCCCTGGTGGATTCGTTGCAGGATGCGACGGAAGCAATAGCCGCATCTTTCCCTGAACTGAATATACGCTGGACCGGAGCACCTGTTATTGCCGTAGGCAATGCGCGACGGATCAAGACCGATACGCTCCTTTGTATATCTCTCTCGGCTGTCTTGATCATCCTGCTGCTGGCTTATGCTTTCCCGCGCAGAAGAGACATATGTCTTATCCTGCTCTCTGTATCGGTAGGATGGGTTACCGGCATGGCGGTGCTGCATATGATCACTCCTGCGGTTAGTGCTGTCGTGTTGGGCATAGGCTCCGTACTCATCGGTATAGCAGTCAACTATCCGTTGCATCTGTTGGTTCATCAGCGTTATACCTCATCGGTGCGCCAGACTTTGGATGAAGTGCTCTCCCCGCTTATTGTGGGCAATATAACAACGGTAGGTGCTTTCCTGACGCTCGTTCCCATGCAGGCTACAGCGCTGCGCCATCTGGGTATTTTCGCCTCGGCCATGCTTGTAGGTACGATCCTTTTCTGTCTCTTCGTCCTCCCGCATCTCATGTCGGCCGATCCTACCCGTATCCGGGAAATCAAGTTCCCCTTCGTACATCGTACATCGTCCTCTGCACATTGTCCTTTGTACATTGTACATTTTACCTTGTTCCTTTGTACCATACTCGCCGGTCTCTATCTCTGGCTCTGCCCGTACGATCGCTTTGATTCGAATCTCAATCATATCAATTATATGACCGCCCAGCAACGCGAGGACATGTCGGCTTTTGATGTCAAGACGGACGATGCGGCGCGCTGGGCGGACTATTGGTCGTCTCATGACCCGCAGGCACTCATTGCTACGATCCGGAACGAAGCGGCTGCTGCCGGATTCCGGCCCGAAGCGTTCCAGCCTTTCTATGACCATCTTACCTCGGTCGGAAAGGACGCCACGACGATTTCTGTCGGAGGACTGATGGCTAAGATTTCCGAGCGCCTCAGCGATAATTTCGATTATATCGGTGCTTGCTGTTCGCTGATCGTCTTTATCTTCCTCTGGATCTCCTTCAAGCGGTTCTCCTTGGCGCTAATTGCTTTTGTACCGATGGCGCTCAGTTGGATCTGGATTCTGGCTATTATGCAATTGTGCTCGCTCCAGTTTAATATTGTCAATATTATCCTGGCTACGTTTATCTTCGGTCAGGGAGATGATTATACTATTTTTATCGTCGAAGGTATCTTATACGAACGCAGAACGGGTAAAGCTATTCTCCCGCAGTACAGCCAGTCTATCATCCTTTCGGCGCTTATTATGCTGATAGGAATAGGTATTCTGGTCTTTGCCGTCCATCCTGCAATGCATTCGCTCGGCGTAGTTACGCTTATAGGCATGGTGGTTGTCCTGCTCATGGCGTTTACTGTACCGCCTTTCCTTTATTCAATGTGGCAAAAAATATCAAATAATAAATATGTATCCACAACAGATTATTGATGCATTAAGGCATGTCAGATACCCCGGAACGGGAAAGGATTTGATAGAGAGCGGAATGTTGGAAGATGATATCCGTATCTCAGGATTTGAGGTTGCGTTTTCATTGATTTTTCCGAAGGACAACGACCCTTTTATGAGATCGGTAGTCAAAGCCTCTGAGGTAGCGCTGCAGACTTATATTGATCCGAACGTCGTCGCTAATATCCATACCAAGTTCGTCAAACAAAACATCCCATCATCAACTGCCCATCGCCCGTCGCCCATCCATGCGAAGCATATCATTGCTGTCCACAGCGGCAAAGGAGGAGTGGGTAAATCGACCGTTACAGCCAACCTGGCGGTGGCTTTGGCGCAAGCGGGCTACCGTGTGGGATTGCTGGACGCCGATATTCACGGTCCGTCGATACCGAAGATGTTCCGGTGCGAGGACGCACGCCCTTATTCAGTGGAAGAGGACGGACGGACGCTGATTGAGCCGATTGAGCAATACGGTGTGAAGATGCTGTCCATCGGATTTTTCGTGGATCCGGAGAGCGCGGTGATATGGCGCGGAGGAATGGCAAGCAATGCTATCAAACAGCTCATTGAAGATGCGCATTGGGGGGAACTGGATTATTTCCTGATAGACCTGCCGCCGGGCACCAGCGATATCCATCTGACACTGATCTCCGAACTGCAACTGACGGGTGCGATTGTGGTGACGACACCGCAGCCTGTGGCGCTCGTCGATGCGCGGAAAGGAGTAGAGATGTTCCGCAACGAGAAGGTGAATGTACCTATTCTCGGTCTGGTGGAGAATATGTCATGGTTCACGCCGGCGGAACTCCCGGAGAACAGATATTATATCTTCGGCAAAGACGGGGGCAAAGCGTTAGCCGCCGAATTAGGTATTCCGCTCCTGGGGCAGATTCCGCTTGTCCAGTCTATCCGCGAAGGCGGAGATCAAGGTACACCGATCGTTTTGCAAGTAGGTCATCCTGCCGCCATAGAGTTTAATAAAATCGCAAGTTTACTAGAAGACTAGTCTACTGGTCCACTATTAATATCGTTTTATGAACAGAACCTCCGAACTCGGAACAGCTCCTGTACACCAGCTCCTTTGGAAGTACGCCCTGCCCGCCATCATTGCCATGACGGCTACTTCGCTGTATAATATCGTCGATACAATCTATATCGGACATGGCTGCGGTGCGCTGGCATTGGGTGCACTGACGGTTGCGAAACCGTTTATGGACATCTGTGCGGCGTTCGGCAGCCTGGTCGGGGTGGGGGCTTCTTCGCTGCTGGCGATCTATCTGGGCGAGAAAGATTACGAGCGAGCCAACAGGGTGTTGGGCAATGTGATAGTGATGAACGTCATCCTGTCGGCGATAGTGATGGCGGTAGGTCTCATTTGGCTGGATCCTATTCTGTATGCCTTCGGTGCCAGCGAAGATACGATTCTCTATGCCCATGAGTACATGGAGATCATCCTCTATGGCAATATCCTGACCCATATCTATTTTGGGCTCAATGCCATGCTTCGTTCGGCGGGCCATCCGCGATTCTCGATGACGGCAACAATCGTAGCGATAGTGCTGAATATCATCCTGGATCCGATCTTCATTTTCGGCTTGGAATTAGGTGTCCGCGGAGCCGCTTTGGCGACCGTCATCAGTCAGGCTATCGCTGTCACATGGCAGGTTACCAAATTCTTCGACAAGAACGAATTAGTCCGGTTTCATCGGGGTATTTGGCGTCTCAACAAGCATATCACCTTCCGCGCTCTGGCGATAGGCATGTCGCCGTTCTTATATAATATTGCTCACTGTTTCGTAGTGATTATTATCAATAACCAACTCAAGAATTTCGGAGGCGATATGGCTATTGCGTCTTATGGTGTGATTAACCGTCTGACGTTTGTTTTTGCGATGATCGTAATGGGTCTGAACCAGGGCATGCAGCCTGTGGCGGGGTATAACTATGGTGCGAAGCATTTTGACCGTGTCTTGCGCTCTTTCTATCTTACTTGCGCTTACGCGACGGGAGTGATGGGCATTGCGTTTATATTAGGAGAATGTTTCCCGGAACTCATGACGCGGGTCTTCACCCACGATGAGACCTTGATTACGCAGACCATCCGGCCGATGCGTATTATCTGCTCGACGATGCTGATCATTGGCTTTCAGATGGTCACAGGAAACCTTTTCACTTCTATCGGCAAGGCGGGTAAGGCTATTTTCCTGAGTCTGACGAGGCAGGTGATCTATCTCATTCCGCTGGCGCTCCTGCTGCCTTTGGCTTTTGAAACCCCTTTGGACGGTGTATGGTGGTCCATTCCCGTCAGCGACACCCTCTCCGCCATCACTGCGGTCATCGTCCTCCTCGCCTCACATCGTAAACTGCATATGGGCGAAGGGGGTCATAGTTGACCGGCTTCGACGAGGTTGATGACGCGCTCGGTGATACGGTCCTTGTCCGTAGCGTCGTATTCTTCCTTGAGGTCATTGCGGAACAGTTTGGCGACGAACTGCCACCAGTTGGCAGCGGCTTTGCTTTTGTATTGCTTGATCAGTTCGTAACTCGTGCGGTCGGTCTCCCGGTCGAGGAGGATCATCAGCATCCGTCCCTGCGAAGCATACATGCCGCGGAAGTCCTTTTCGTATTTCTTGAAGAGCTGCTTCTCGAACTTACGCCACCATTTCTTTTGCTCTTTCTTGTCCGGTATTTTTGCCAATTCGGCATCGGCGTACGCCATGTCGGCGGAGATCATCTTGGCGTACGGCAGACATTTTTTCACGTCCCTCACGGTGCGCCAGTAGAACTTCTCCTGCTTCTTGTTCTTGAATTTCATGGGCGGATAGACCCACACCTCATGCAGCCACGCCATATACAAGGTGTCGCCGTTCTGGATCTTGATCATGCAGGAATCCACATAGTTATTGGCAGCGAACATATTCATGCTCACTGCCAATAAGACCGCTATGCTGAAAGACCGTTTCACTATTAGATCACTGCGTTGTTAGACCGCTTTCAGCTGAAAGAACAAAGATTATGCCAATTAGTAATTGAGGGCGAAGATGACTCTGCCGGCGGAGGGTTTGCCGGTGACCATACAGGTGCCCGGTTCGTTCTTATGTCCGGGCAGGTCAGCCATAGGAATGCAGCGGATGGTGGCTTTGGTCTCATCCTTGATACGCTGCTCGGTCTCTGCCGTTCCGTCCCAATGGGCGAGCAGGAAGCCTCCTTTCTTCAGCTCCTCTTTGAACTCGTCGTAGCTGTTCACCTCACGGGTGTTGGCGATACGGAAATCCAGCGCTTTCTGGAGCAGGTTTTTCTGGATCTCCTCCAGCAGGTTCTTCACGATCTCCACGATGCCGTCGATGGAAATGGTCTCTTTGGTCTGCGTGTCGCGGCGCGCAATCTCAATCGTACCGTTCTCCAGATCGCGACCGCCCATAGCCAGACGAACGGGCACACCTTTGAGCTCATAATCCGCGAACTTGTAGCCCGGCGTGTATTTCTCGTCGGTGTCCACTTTGACGCGGATGCCGAGGGCTTTCAGTTCATCGGCAATCGGGTTCAGCTTGACGAGCAGTTTCTCCAGATCGTCCTGTTTCTTGAAGATCGGCACGATGACTACCTGGACCGGCGCCAGATGCGGCGGCAGGACGAGTCCGTTGTCATCGGAGTGGGTCATGATGAGCGCGCCCATCAGACGGGTCGAAACGCCCCAGGACGTAGCCCAAACGTATTCGTATTTGTTCTCCTTGTTGAGGAACTGCACGTCGAAGGATTTGGCGAAGTTCTGTCCCAGGAAGTGGCTTGTACCCGCCTGCAGCGCTTTGCCGTCCTGCATCATCGCCTCGATACAATAGGTGTTGAGCGCTCCTGCGAACCGCTCGTTCGGCGACTTGACACCTTTGACCACCGGAATAGCCATCACGTTGGTAGCAAAATCCGCATATACATCCAGCATCTGGCGTGCATAGTCCTCCGCTTCCTCTTTGGTGGCATGGGCGGTGTGGCCCTCCTGCCAGAGGAACTCCGCCGTGCGCAGGAACAGACGCGTACGCATCTCCCAGCGCATCACGTTGCACCACTGGTTGCAAAGGATAGGCAGGTCGCGGTAGGACGAGATCCAGTTCTTGTAGGTGCTCCAGATGATGGTCTCCGAGGTCGGACGGATGATGAGTTCTTCCTCCAACTTCGCCTGCGGATCGACCACCACACCCTTGCCGTTCGGGTCGTTCATCAGACGGTGGTGGGTTACTACAGCGCACTCTTTGGCGAAACCTTCCACGTGCTCCGCTTCGCGGCTTAAGAAGGATTTCGGAATCAGCAGCGGGAAATAGGCGTTCTTCACGCCTTTCTCTTTAAATCGGCGGTCAAGCTCCGCCTGAATGGTCTCCCAGATGGCGTAGCCGTACGGCTTGATCACCATACATCCGCGCACAGCGGATTGCTCCGCCAGATCCGCCTTTACCACCAGCTCGTTATACCATTTTGAATAGTCCTCGCTACGAGGAGTCAGTTTCTGAAAATTAGCCATATATAAATTTACGATTTTACGATTTACGATGAACGATTTTGATAAAGCGTGTGCAAAGGTACTGCTTTTTTTTGAAATATACAAAAAAAACTTGCATATATGCAAAAAAAGCAGTACTTTTGCATTCATAAACTGCAAAATACAATTCATATGAAAAAGATTCTCTTCTTAGCAGGCTTACTCACTGCCACTTTTATCTCACTAAGTGCCGCTCATGTGACGTACGTAGCAGATAACAAAACCATCTTCAAAAATCCTGAGCGTGGTTTTACGGAAGAATTGAATGGTAAAGTATCGGTAAGTAGTCCCTATCGAATCAAAAACCATATCGATAGCAACTGGGGCAAGAATGACAAGATGACGATGCCGGTAGTGCTGTATAACTTTGGTAATTTCAAGAGTCAAGACTTACCGGACGCTATTCTTGATGGCTTTGACGAGGATATGGCGGTATTGCGTTCAATGGGTTTGAAGTGCGTGCTGCGGTTCGCTTATACGGAGCGCGAGAGCGACAAGGTGGATGCTACGCCGGAAAGGGTACACCGCCATCTGGAGCAGTTGAAGCCGTATCTGGCAGCCAACGAGGATGTGATTTATGTGCTGGAAGCCGGTTTTGTAGGCGTTTGGGGCGAATGGTATTATTCCACCAACTACGGTAACGAGACCCAGCATGTGACCGCCAACCGGCGCAAGATCATCGAGTATCTCTTTGAGAACACCCCTGCGGATATGTTTATCCTCTTCCGCTATCCAATGATCCAACAGGAATATCTGCATGACACGAATCCGCTGACAGCGGCAGAGGGCTTCAGCGGCAGTCAGAAAGCGCGCATGGGATGTCATAACGATGCCTTCTTGCATGACTGGGGTAATATGGGTACGTATGCCAGCGATGACAAGAGCGACGACCCGAAGGTGCGTCAGTACGTAGCTACGCAATGTCTCTATACCCCGAACGGCGGCGAGACGAATATAGATGATGACGATGCGTTAGCAGAGCGCCGCTATAGCCAAGCTCCTTCGGAAATGGCTACTTACCACTGGTCGTTCTGCGGCTCTACCTACGCTATGCCGGTGATACGCAGATGGCGTAACAGCGGTCTTTTCGACACGCTCAACGTCTATATGGGATATCGTTATAACCTGCACTCTGCGCAGTTCTCCGACCAAGCTGCTCCGGGCGGCAAGGCTAACGTGGTGATCTCCATCCGCAATGTCGGCTACGCTCCGCTCTACAACGCCCGCACGGCGTATATCGTACTGAAAAACGATAACAAGACTTATGCCCTTCCGCTGCAAGCTGACCCGCGTCGCTGGCTACCGAACGGCGCATGGAGTCTTATCCGTGAGCAGGTGGACATTCCTGCTAATGTAGCGGAAGGAATATACCACCTTTATCTTTGGATGCCGGATCAGCATGAGTCGATCAAGAATGACTCACGGTATGCCATCCGGTTCGGCAATGTCAATGTATGGGACCAGAATACCGGCTATAACGACCTCGGTGCCACAATCACTATTTCCAATAGTGCGCCGCAGGACCCGGGAGTACTGCCGGAAGGAAACCTCTCCCCATCCCTCCCCTCAAGGGAGGGTGTCAAAGTGGTGGAAGACGGTCAGGTGCTTGTTCTGTCGCAGGATGGCGCAAAATATACGGTAACAGGAAAAAAGATTAAATAATGTATAACACGATTGTTTTTGATTTAGGCGGCGTCATCATCAATCTGGACGTGCCGCGATGCGTCAGTAATTTCAAACGCCTGATGCCGGAGGAGAATATACGCAATATCCTCGGCATTGACGATGAAGGAGAAGGAGTGGTGGCGGTAAGCGCCGCTACGAAGCAGTTGATGCACGACTATGAGTACGGCAATATCAGTACTGACGAGTTCCTGACGACGCTGCAGGAGTACTGCTTTGAGGGAACGACGATAGAGCAGATCCGGGCCGCATGGCTGAGTATGCTGGATACGTTGCCGCAGGAGCGGCTCGACTATATCGCTTCGCTGCGGCAGAAAGGTTTCCGCACGATTCTACTCTCCAATTCCAATGAACTGCATTGGGATCCGATATGGGCGCAATACCGTTTGGGTGAGTATTTCGATGCCGTCTTCGCTTCCCACTACCTGCATATGGCGAAACCGAACAAGGAGATCTTCGACCATGTGGTACGTGAGGCGAAGGTGAAGGCAGAGAAGACCGTCTACGTCGATGACCTGGAGAAGAACCGCAAAGCGGGAGAGCTATTCGCCGGCTGGCGCACTGTTCCCTCCATCGAAGAACTAAAACCCCTAATCCCCTAACCCTTTAACCCTTTATGAACGAAATACTAAAACATTTTGCAATTTGGAATGAAGTAGCAGAGCCGCAGCCGCTGCGGATCGGTTTTATCAATGATTCGTATGTTGTACCGGCAAAGCGAGTAGGAGAGACTTCCTATTGTCTCCAGCGCATCAACCATAATATCTTTAAAGATGTGGAAGGTCTGATGCGTAATATTGAAATTGTCACTTCTCATATTCGCGAGAAACTCCTTATTGGCCGCGAAGAAAATATCGAACGCAAAGTGCTGCATCTCATTCCCACCAAAGAGGGAAAACTGTTCTACAAGAGTCCGGAGGGCAATTACTGGCGGTTGTATGTGTTGGTAGAACCGGCTACATCGCAGGAGAAAGTGACACCCAAAGCAGCCGAACTGACAGGCGAAGCCTTCGGTCGGTTCCAATGCCAGTTGGCGGATCTGCCATTCAATGCGTTGTGCGAGTCGATACCTAATTTCCATAACATGGAGTTCCGCTTGCAGCAGTTGGATGAAGCGATAAAGGATGTACAAGGGGACGATGTACAAGGAACAAAGGAGGTTAGACGGAAACGTCTGGAGGCATGTAAGGATATCGTTGAGTGGATTGATAAGAGAAGGCAGATGATGTGTCTGGCGGAGATACTATTCCGCGAAGGTAAATTGCGGAAGCATATTAATCACTGCGATACCAAGGTTAACAACGTGCTCTTCGACGAAGCGGGAAGGCCGATCTGTATCGTCGATCTGGATACGGTGATGCCGGGATTCGTCTTCTCCGATTTCGGTGATTTCATGCGTACAGCTGCAAATACCGGTGCGGAAGATGACCCGAATCTCGATAATATCCATGTGGACCTGGAGATCTTCGAGGCCTATACGAAAGGGTATCTGAAAGAAGCGACATTCCTTACTCCCCTCGAGAAAGAACTGCTACCGTACGGATGCCGGTTGCTGAGTTACATGCAGACCGTTCGGTTCTTTACCGACTATCTCAACGGCGATACGTATTATAAGATCGCGTATCCGGAGCATAATCTGGTAAGGACCAAAGCGCAGCTGCGGCTCGTAGAGGAACAAGAGAAAGCGGAAGAGCAAATGCGGAGCATAATAGCTCGTTTGTAGTTTGTAGTTTATGATATACGCGATAGACAAAGTTAATTGGCCGGCGGAGTTTCCAGAGAAGCCGGAGACGACGGTAGAAGTGAGTAATGACCATGAGGCGTTGTATTTGCATTTTCATGTAAAGGGCGAGCAGTTAAGAGCCGTAACGACGGAAGATCAGGGTCCGGTTTGGGAAGATAGTTGCGTAGAGTTCTTCTGCCAAGTGCCGGGAGAGAAGTATTATTGCAATTTCGAGACCAATTGTATCGGTGCCATGGTTGGTTCGCGGCGAAAGGGCAGAGCAGAAGATGTTGTGCCGTTTTCTGCCGATGAAATGGGAAGAATTGAGAGGAAGTGTACTTTTCCAAGAGAGGCTTTTGACGAGAAAGACGGAGTTTTTGAATGGGATGTGGAACTACGAATCCCGCTGGATTTGATATTCAGAGAGACGAAACCTGTTTTCCCGCAAGTGCTGAAAGTCAATTTCTACAAATGTGCCGATAAGACGGAGAGGCCGCATTATGTAAGTTGGCAGCCGATACAGCTGCCAACTCCCAATTTCCATTGCCCCGAGTTTTTCGGGGAGATTGTATTGGAATAATTACTTATTTTCTTCCACGTGCTGTCCCAGTACCGAATAAGTTCCGGCAGCATGGTGAATGTAAAGATGGCCGTTAAGAAGGAATTTCTGAGCATCAGAGGTTCCTTCTATATTATCTATACCGGTATTGTCAATCACATTCTCCGAAATCCACTGTGCGCCTGTCTCCGGAGCAGACCAGTTATTGAGATCATCTGCTGCAAAAGCACCGTAGTAATATACTTGTCCTACAACAGCTGAAGCATCGTCGCATGTTTCTGCCGTTCCCCGGTATATCTCTACTCCGTCAGCCGGAGAAGTCGGAAACGCATTATCCTTGCGCACGATTACCGTTTGGGCATAATCCGGAGCAGGATAGATATCTCCGCTGAGATGCAAGTCATCCAGATAGAAAGTTCCGTTCACGGCACTGCCGGTTGAGACACCGAATGAGATGCGAACAATGCCTTCCAGCCGATTCTTTTCGTCGGTATTGCTGTACCAATCAAATGATTGCAGGGTTCGTAAGTCCAGCGTGATGTCTTCCCATGTATTCTTAGCCAATGTGATTTTTTCGGTGTACCACCAGTCTTCATGTCCGGCAGACATGTTCTTGCACACGATACGCAGAGCAGTGGACGTGCCGTTTCCTTTGAGGCGAAAGGAGAGGATCGGAGTCTGGCTCATATCTACGGTTTCATCAAACACGTAGTCTGCTGAAGCGGTCGCCCAAGCCTTGGAGATGTTATAATCACATTTGAGTGCTCCTTCACTAACGCTGAGTGCCATCGTAGCGCCGTCTTCTCCTTCGTTCGTCATCTTATCCTGCCCATTGCTAAAATCGGTCAGCAGGTTATCGAGATGAATGAGATAAGTAGGATTGAGCCAGTAGAGGCGGTATTGTCCGCTATTGATTCTACCCGTCAACTCAGATGGAGCAGGCGGAGGAGTGACATCTTCCAAGAGGTTAACCACTGCCGGTCTATTGCCCATATACGATTTTCCTCCGGAAGTGATGACTGCATAGATATAATACTTGCCCTTCGGATTGATATTCCGTGTGTGCCACATATATTTCTCTGCTTTGTTGTCCAGACCGGTAACGATAGGAGTCATTCCTTCGACACTGGTTGCATTATCGGTTTGCGAGTAATAGAACGAAACGGTAGCATCTCCCACCGGATCGAAGGTAAACCAACGAAGCAAAATAGAGTCTTCTACACTTACTTCCTGTGCCGGTACGGTAAAGTTAACAGCAGGGTTGATAACTTCTCCGTTCAGCAAGAAATCGTAGTTATAGAAAGGATTACCTACAGAGTCATATGCAGTCAGGTAGATATGCGAAGCATCGGCAGCCATGTCGAAGGTAGAGAAGCAGGATACTTGCTTGTAGAACATGGAGTATTTGAAGTCTTTGAGTTGTTTCTGCTGTGCATAGTTGGCATCTCTTCCGCATCCCGGGCGAACATAATGCACACCGTCTTTATAGAGATGCTCGAACGAGTGGTCATCGCCTGAAAGAGAGATGATATGTTTGCCTTGCGCCGCATATTTTTCGAAAAGCGTACCCATCTGTCGCGGTTCGTCTGCCCATTGACCGTGATAGCCGGTAGTATGAACACCTACGTGATGGCAGATGAGGATCCACGGACGATCACATACATTGAGAATAGAGTCTGCCCACTTATACTGTTTGCTACCGGGAAGGAATTCCGGAGAAGAAGGATCGCCGTTGATATTCAAAATAATTACATCCGCATTACCATAAACGAAATGGAAGTATGATTCTCCTCGCGGATCGATGGTGTCTCCTTCAGGCGCGCCTTCATGGCTAAACTGGTGGAAATAGTCATAGAACGAAGACCAACGATAGGTGAACGGATCACCTGTCTCATGGTTACCCGGCGAAGACATACAAGGCACTTGGCTTAAGAATTGTGCACCCGGAGTGAAATAATAGTTATTCCAATTCCGGTCATCTCCTTTACTGGAAACAAAATCGCCGTTCATGAGTGCAATGTCGCAGTTGAGATTACAGATGAAATCCTGCATGTTCGACCAGTTATTCCGCGCATTGCCGTGAATATCACTGATGGAGAAGATTCGATAAGCCGTTCCTTGTTCCGGAGCAGTCTTGGTCCAACTGATTTTCGGATAACGGCGATTAGCGTTCTTTCCGACTGTGAAATAATAGCGTGTGTTAGGTTGCAAATTCGGCAATGTAACGACATGCACATATCCTTCGTCAGCTACTACCCAACCATCGCTGGTAGCAATTTGCATATTGAGGTTTGTAGAGTCTGTTCCGTAGTAAACCAATGCCTCTGTCGGTTCAGCCTCTTCAGACATCTGCCAGAGGACCTTGACGGAATGAGTCGTCGGAGCCATAGAATAGGGCTTTTTGTACGGGTCATACGGATCATTGTCATTGTTATATGGTTCTGTCGAAACGCCCCAACGCGGGTCTCCGAGATTAGAACCATCTGTAGCTGCAGCCACAGCAGAGCTGTTTGCTGCCAATTGGAAATTGCCGTTCGCCGGATCGACGAAATACGGATTACGGTTAACGCAATTAGTCTGAGTAGCGCCGGTAGACAGTTTGACCGGAGCTAACCATGTGAGGCAGTTTTCGATATGCGATTCACTACCATACAATGCGAAACTTACTCCTCCGGCAACTTCGTTAGCGTTCATGAAAATGCAATTGGTTACATGACTTCCTCCAATATTAGCCAAATAAACGCCTCGCGTATCTGTCGTGTTATAGAACGTGCAATGGTCCACTTCGCAAACACCTTGCAGAGGTATAACTGCATTCTCATCACCTGAATGCAAGTATATTATACGTCCGGTTCCATTGGCACCGCCATCAAACGTGCTATTACGAACAATCAGGTTTCCTAATTGATTTGGGGTTTTTGTCGCAGCGATACCGCGAGCCGTATTTGCAGCATCTGAACCCATAAGGAACATGCAGTTATCAACGGTAAGATAGTTAACATACGGATTGGTTTGGTCTGTATTGTATGCTCGAATGAAATAACTCGGGCAACCTTTCAGTTCGCAGTCTTTCACCGTAACATTGTAAGGACTGCTTCCGGGAACCATACGAATCGCTTCGCCGGTGCTTTCCAATTGTACACCTTGAAGGGTAAAATCGGCTTTAATCTCAAATCGGCTGGTGAGGCTGATAATAGGATGTGTACCTTCTGCCGCTTTGATGGTAAGAGCAACAGTCGGTTTGACGGAAGATTCGGTGTATGTCCCGTCTGTCAAAATCAAGATGTCACCAGCAGTAGCCGCATTTACTGCAGACTTGAGTGTTTCGCTTCCGGGTGCAACATCAATAGTCGTTGCACTCAATGTGATTGCGCATAAAACAGCGCAACAGAAAGAAATAAAACGTCTATTCATGGTAATAATTTATTGGGTTTTATAGCAACAGCCCAATTTTAGTCGGGCTACTGCTGAAGTTATACATGATGTTTCGAATTACATCGGATCAATAGTTCCACCACCGGTACCTCCTCCGCCGCCATACTCGAAAGGACCTTGTACGGAAGCGATACAAATGTTATTAGCATTATAGACTATTTGGCACTCAGTGTTAGGTTGAATATAGAACTTTTTCATACTACTTGACTTTTAAAGGTTAGACAAAATTGTTCGATGTCATTTATTTAACTCGAGCGCCTAGGGTGTTATAACGAATACCATCACGAACGATAATTAGCTGGCCATTCTCAACCACTTTGATTGTATCAATTGGCTTCTGATTGACTAGTTCAATGGCTGTCACTACTTGCTCGTTCTGTACGATACGTGCATGGCGGATCATATGTGATCCACCGGGCACATCATGTACAACGAACCAAGCCCGCATACCTTTGATAGGAGTCGTTTGCTCCGGGAAGTAGAGAGTATTATTCGGTCCTAAGAAAAGGATGTCAGGATTAGCTTCCAATTCGGTTTTAATGAATGTACCTACGAGATTTGCATTTGTTTTGGTAGTAGCAGCCGGAGTCTCTTTTACGATACTTACGCCTTCGAAATTCGGGTTAACCACATCTGCGGACGGTTTGATGAATACAGGTGTGCCCTGATAAATACTGGTCTCTGATTTCAATTCTACATTCAAGATATCTCCTTCAACAGTAGCTTCTTTCAACGTGTAGATCTCTACATCCGAACCAAAGGCTGTTTTACACAACGATGAAGAGATAGCGAATGGCGCACAGAAGGTATTATACATACCAGCTGTGAGAGTACGGATGAATTGTACATTTACAGGCGCGCCATCTTTATAATCAATCCATGCAGAGTTGTCGGTAGCGTTTTCATCTATAGTAACAGCTGCCGGAGCGACATACGGAGTGAAAGTAATGCCGTGGAGGATAGCTACTGAATATTGCACATTATTTGTTAGTTTGAGAGTGTAATCACCAGCAGCAGGAATGATAAGATGATTTGTAAAATCAAAATCTGTTTTATTCCATTTGGTTCCAGCATCTTCTACAGCACTACCTTTTAGTGTATTACCTTCATATAATTCCAAAGTGTATTCATGTCCTCCTTTCTCTCCGGTTGCATGGATAGTAACTACCATTTCCCCTGCTTCGGTCGCATGGATATTCCATTCTGCGTATTCATCTAGTTGACTAACGTTAGCTTTATACTCAATATCTCCATTTTCTTGGTGAATCATCTTTGTTGATTTCCCAGTTTCGGCTTTAATGAGAGCATCTGCAGCCAGAATCAATCCAGGAGCATTAGCCACAGCTCCACCTTCATAAGATGCTACAATGTTGACTATGCGACCATGAGAGTAATTAACGGTATCTTCTATCATGAGTACATAATTGCCAATAGTGAGATCTACCAATTCGGTAGCGATCTTTCTTTCTCCGGAATCGTTATTCTCACCATACCAAGTCCCTAATGTAGAAGTCTCAGTGCTGTTCTTCAAGGTAATTCGGTAGTTCTGACTATTATCACTGTTTACATTTGCAGTAAATTTGTATTTACCTGCTTTAACTACACTGATATTCCATTTACCATACTGATCGCGGACATAACCTGCATGACTATCATCTGTAAAGCGAAGTTCCCCTGCTTCATTGACATATGCTCTTTCGCTCTTCAGAGCATCAATTGCTCTCAAAGTATCAGGTATAGTTATTGTTTTACCTCCTGCGTAAGTAGCCTCAACTTTAATCAATTTACTTTCTGCCCAATCGTAATTATTATACACCTTAATGATATACGTATTACCGGCTATCAAGTTTACTGCGCCAGTACTAATCGTGCATTCATTAGGCAGGCCAGTTTCCGCTTTTGACTTCAGAATTTCTGTCTCAGTACTATTAAGTACATCAATTTGTAATTTCTGACTGCCCGTAGATCCTGTACGCTTTGCATAGGCTGTAAAATCATATAAACCATCTTCCTCTACACTTACGTTCCATTTAGCCCACTCTATGATTGTTTTACTTTCAGTCTTCAAGAAAATAGAGTCAGGTGTTCCTTGAATTATACTTGCTTTTTCACTTAAAAGCGCGTCAAACGGAACTAATGTTGCCGGAATTGTGACAGGTGTCAATGCCGGAGCTCGACGCGGATCACCAAGATTGCTACCGTCCAATCCTACGCCGCGAGCCGGGGAAGAAGCATAAAGGGAGAAGTCTCCATTTGCAGCATCCTTGAAAAGTGGATTAGCTTTCACACAATCCGTTACAGTTGCTGTCGTATAGTGACCGTAAGGCTGCCAGTTATCATAATTAAAGGTTAGACAATTCTTTACATTACTGCCTGTCGGAAGATTTGATGTGCACATATTTGCTGAAGTAGAACGAGCGAAGATACAATTGGAAACAAGGACATCAGATATTGCGTCAACGGTAACAACACCATAACTTAGGCTCATTGGCATCACATCATAAAAAGTACAATGGTCAACTAGTACGCTACCGGTAGTAGCTTTTACGTAAATAGGAGCAGCATAATACTCGGTGGTGTTGCCGCTAACATTTGCGAATGTGGAATTTGTGATACTTAGACTTACAAGACTTGCATTTTCTACAAATACGATACTTTTCTCAAAGCCATGGAAGTAACAGTTATCTATATCTATTACATCCAATTTCCTTGATGAAGTAGAATGAATAAGTGCCTTATTAAGAGACCAATCATATAACTCGCAATTTTTAAGAACTACACTTTGGTTGGCATTATTATCCGATGGTACAAAAAGTTCGCTGGATTCTAATGTGCTGCAATCAAACTTAACACCTCTAAACTCAGCTTTACCAATTTGATTCACATCACCGGCTTTTACACGAACAGAGAATTGCGGTTTGATAATAACTTCTGCTCCTTCCGCTGCGCGTACTATAACTTCCTTGTCATCAAATGCAATCCAGTTTCCGGTTTCTACATACGTACCGGCAGCCATTTCAACGATGTCTCCCGTGCTTGCAGCAGCGATAGCCTGACGGAGATTGTTGGAAGAATGAGGTGATGTCGGTGTGATGTTAATCACGGCTGCATTAGTGATTAATGATAGCACTAATGCGGGGATAAGGAGGAAAAGTTTTTTCATAATATGGAATATTAAAATGTTAGTATTCAAGGTTGTAATACATGTTTTTTATGGTAGGTTAAGCTATGTGCAGCGGCATTGATGGCCTCAAAATGCGGGGCAAAGGTAGTAATAAATAGTGAACGTGCGGGCACGGAAGGAAATGTTTTATAACATATGAGAAATGTTGATTCTTTCTGTTGTGCATGGTATAGTATTGATAATCATAGCGTTATACTGTTTCGAGAAGAGGCCTATTTCTGTTTTCGTAACGTTTCGAAGAAATAGAGAAGAATGCGCAATGAATGAAAAGATATAACCCTGTAAATTACCTACTTATTATATACTAATCACCTACTAATAACATACTAATAACCTACTAATCACCTACTAATGAGTGCTAAATTTAGCAAAGAGAGTAGCAGAGAGGAGAAGAAGAAAGGGAAAGAGATGAGAAGAAGGAGAGAGAAAAGGAGGGAGAGAGAGGTGAACAGAGGAAGAAGAAGGAAGAGGAAGGGGAGCAGAAGAAAGGGAGAAAGGGAGGAGAAGAGAAGGAGAGAGGAAGAAGGGAAAAAGAGGGAGAGAGAAACGAAGGGTAGTGTGGAGGAGAAGAAGGAAGGGGAGCAGAGGAAAGGGAGAAAGGGGGAGAAGAAAGAAGAAGGAGAAGAGGAAGGAGGGAAAAGGAGGGAGAGAGAAACGAAGAGTAGCGGAGAGGAGGAAGGAGGAGTAGAGTAGAAATAGAAACGAAAGGGGGTTAGATTCTTTCGAAAGGTTTTGAAAGAAGAAATGAAACATTTAATTCGCTGAAAAATAAAGAGTTAGTGTTGATGATTTCGAAAATATGTTTTTAAGCATAAAGCGCGTATGCGTACTTATTATAAAAAGGTTGTAATTTTGCAGCGCAAAAGGTTAAGGAAAATTGTAAGTAAACTTAACGTAGCCCGTTAGGGCGTAACCTCACCGCCAGGGGCGGTAAACTACCAAGCGTCAGCGATAAACATAAAAAATTCATTTTACTTCTGCAAAGGAGAAAGGGGAATAAAGAAACAATGCACAATTAACAATTTAAAATCAATATAGTTATGGCAAATTACACATTTGACGAGATTCATCAACAGCCGGCCATGTGGCGCAAAGAGTACGCAGCGCTGTTGGGAGCAAAAGCTGAGGTAAGTGCATTCATGCACAAGTATCTAACCCCTGATACCGACGTGGTACTGACGGGTGCCGGCACATCTGCATTTATCGGAGACGCTTTGCTGCCGGTGATGAGAGGCATGTGGCGCAACGTGCGTTCGGTACCGACGACCGATCTGATCACTCATTCAGAGTATCTGCTGGACAAAGAGCGTCCGCTGCTGATGATCAGTTTCGCGCGTTCGGGCAACAGCCCTGAGAGTGTGGGCGCTGTGAATCTGGCGAACAAGCTTTGCAAGAACGTAGCGCATGTTTACATTACATGTAATAAGAATGGTAAGCTTGCTATGCAAGCAGGCCCCACCCCGACCCTCCCCCGTAGGGAGGGAGAAAGGCCCGAGAATATCCTTCTTTTGTTGCTGCCGGAGGAGACGGACGACAAGAGTCTGGCAATGACGAGCAGTTTCTCGACGATGCTGCTGACGTGTCTGATGCTCGGTCATATTGACACGCTGGAGCAGGATGCCGACGAGATAGAGAAGACGGCAAAGAACGCTGAGGCTGTGATCAACGAATACGAGGAGAAGCTGAAAGGTATCGGCGAGCGTCCGTTCGAGCGCGGTGTGTTCTTAGGCTCGGGTGCGCTGAAAGGAATCGCAGAGGAGTGCCATCTGAAACTGCAGGAGCTGACCGACGGCGCCGTAGTATGCAAGTTTGACAGCTTCTTAGGTTTCCGTCACGGTCCGAAGGCAGTGGTGAACGACAAATCGTTGGTTGTTTATCTGATGACCGACAAAGAGGACGTACAGCGCTACGAGCGCGACCTGGTGAAGCAGGTAGATGCGAACAACAATCCTGTAGCACAGGTGATCGTCATCGCCGGCAAGGAACCGGAGCTGCCGGGCGTGAAGGCTGATTTGGTAGTGAAGATGCCATTCGGTCCGAAAGAGAACGATTTCTACGGCATCGTACCTTATGTACTGGTAGGCCAACTTCTTGGATTCTACGCTTCGAAAGCACACGGTCTGAACCCCGATGCACCGAGTGTGAGCGGCAACATCCACCGTGTGGTTGAAGGCGTGACGATTTACGAGTGATTTATAGAAAAAAACAATAAAAACCCCTTTGGTTGATTGTAGAACAGCGTTCTATGCGTACTTTGTTGCTAAAAACTCCTTGTGAGTGAACTCCCAGATAGTTTTTATCCCCAAACTCCGCACTCTAACGAGTACAATCATCCAAAGGAAATAAACACAAAAAACATTTTTAAAAATTACATATTATGGCAAAGACAGAAAATATCCTCCGCGTAATGGAGGAGCGTAAACAAGCAACAGGTATCCCAATGACGTTATTTGCGGCATGTCCGAACTCATTGGCAGTAATCAAAGCATCGTTCCGCGCAGCGAAACGTAACAACTCGCCGATCTATTTCGCGACGACTCTGAACCAAGTGGACTGCGACGGCGGTTACACCGGCATGACGCAGGCTGAGTTCACGAAGATTCTTGCCCGTGAGGCGGCAGCCGTTCATTACACGGGTCCGTACGTAGTAGCGATCGACCACGGCGGTCCGTGGCTCAAGGACAAACAGCGTATCGAGCGCTGGGACACCGAGCGCGCAATGGACGGCGTGAAGAAGAGTTACGAGGCCGCTCTCCTCGCCGGTTATGATCTGATTCACGTTGACCCGACCGTAGATATCTTCCTGCCGAAAGGTCAGATCATCGACATCCATGTGGTGGTGAAACGTACGGTAGAGCTCATCAAGCACGCCGAGGATTTCCGCAAGGCGCACGGCATCGCTCCGATCAGCTACGAAGTAGGAACGGAAGAGGTTCACGGCGGTCTGGCAGACGAGAAGACGTTTGACACCTTCCTTGAGGGTCTGAAAGCCGGTCTGCATGAGGTGGGTCTGGATGACATCTGGCCATGCTTCATCGTAGGTAAAGTAGGAACGGACCTGCATACGACGTTCTTTGACGCCGAGGTGGCACGCAAGCTGACGGCTAAGGTCCGTCCTTACGGCAGTTATATCAAGGGTCACTATACCGACGACGTGGACAATCCGGAGGATTATCCAAAGGCAGGTATGGGTGCCGCTAACGTAGGTCCGGAGTTCACGATGAACGAGTACGACGCTTTGGCAGAGCTGGAAGAAGAGGAGAAGAAACTCTATGCAGAGGGCAAGATTGCTCAGTTGAGCCACATGACTGAAGTGCTCTGGCAGTGTGTATATGAGAGCAACCGCTGGAAAAAATGGCTGCACGGCGAGGAAGTAGGCAAGGATCTGAAAGATTGCACTCCTGATCGTCAGTTATGGCTGGTTAAGACCGGTTGCCGTTATATCTGGCAGAAACCGGAGGCTCTGGTAGCCCGTCAGACGCTGTATGAGAACCTGGAGCGTCTGGGTATTCACGCAGAGGAAGTAGTGCTGATGCGCATCGAGCATAACATGGACAAGTACTACAACGCTTTCAATATCGTTAATCTGAATGACTATCTGTAAGACCTGCCCCCCAGCCCCCTGAAGGGGGAGAAAGGGAAGTAATTAAAAATTACGAATTACGAATTACGAATTAAAAATTACGAATTACGAATTACGAATTATGAAGAACACACGATGTTATATCTTCGCGCTCGCGCTCGCGTCCATAGTTTTAATGGGCGCGTGCGGGTGCGAGAACAAAGGACAGGATATCACCCCTACGCCGAAAGATACGACGGTGGTAGAGCCGGAGGATATGATATGGAGCAAGCGTCCGTATTTCAATATTCCTTTGGAGAACACCGGGACGGAGGAAGCGCAGATGGCGATACATATTCGTATCACGACCGACATGAAGCAGCTGGCTCTGGAACTCAAAGACACGCTGATGCTCGATGCCGGTGCCAAGAAAGAATACGCCATGACTACGCCGGAAGACTTGGCGCCCGGTTTCTATCGTGCGCTATGTCTCGTCAACGGTAAGACCGCCCGCAATTTTGTCTTCGGTATCGATCCTTTCGATATCGTTTCTGCTCCGGACAAGCAACCGGATTTTGACGCGTACTGGCAGGGAGTGAAAGACCAACTGGCGGCAGTGGATATGAATGCTCAATTGACTGAGATCACTTCTAAAAGCACCGCAGCCCGCAAGGTCTATCTGGTGGAGATGTATTCCGTTCCGGACGGTTTGAGCGGTGATCCGGTTAAGAT
>DGVB01000019.1 GCA_002395805.1 Bacteroidales bacterium UBA4295
ATTTTGGAGAAGATAGCCTACCCCCAACCCCTCCCTAAAGGGAAGGGAGGACACCTTTACTCGTTTGACCAAGATATAGAGGCGTACGAAAATGTACAATGTACAATTCACAATGCACAATGCACAATTCACAATGCACAGTTTATAGATAATCCGAGGTGGACGTTTGTGCATAGCAATTTCCGGTATCTGAGGAACTGGATGGATTATTACGGTGTGAAAGAGATTGACGGTCTGCTGGCAGATTTAGGGGTTAGTTTCCACCATTTCGACTGCCCGGAGAGAGGTTTCAGTTTCCGTTTCAGCGCGCCGCTGGACATGCGCATGAACCAGACGGCCAAACGGACGGCGGCAGATATTGTCAACAGTTACAGCGAAGAAGAGTTAGCAAAAGTCTTCTGGCTTTACGGCGAAATGAAGAACGGGAGGGGCATCGCAAGGAATATATGCAAGGCCCGTTCTCAGAAGCCGATTTTGAGGACAGAAGAGCTCATTTCAGCCGTGCTTGACCGCACGCCTGAGAAGGGACAAGGGGACAAAGGACAAAGTACAAAGGACAATATAGAACTGGAGATACCGACGCAGTATAAGAAAGATCTGGCGAGGTTGTTTCAGGCGCTTCGGATAGAGGTGAATGACGAGATGGGAGCGCTGCGGGAGATGTTAGTGGCTGCGAGAGACTTACTGAAACCCGGCGGGCGGATAGTCATATTGACTTATCACTCGCTGGAAGATCGGTTAGTGAAAAATTTCCTTAGAAGCGGGAACTTAGAAGGAACGATAGAAAAAGACTTTTACGGAAACGCGCTCACTCCGTTTGATGTTATCGAAAAGGGCCGGGTGGCCAGCGACGATGAAGTAGAACGGAACCCGCGTAGCCGGAGTGCGAAATTACGAGTAGCAGAGCGTAAGGCGAAGCCCTAAAGCCATTCGGATAGCGTTTATACTCTTCGGAGTAACTCGCCCCCTGCTCGACGAGTTTTGGCGTACCCATTCGCCAAAACACGCCTCCGAGAGAGTATAAACTGATCTTCCGCCAAAGGCGGAGGGCTTCGAATGAAAACAAATAGCAACTCGTAAATTGAGCAGAGAGAAAAAGAAAAAAGTATGGCAGATGCGCATGACATACAATCATGGCTGAACGGGGACAAACTCCGAAGCCGGAAAATCAGAGAGCAATATCCTCTGATGGGGTTGATAGTCGCGCTTCTTTTTCTCTACATTCTGACCGGCTATCAGTCCAGCAAACAACAGCACCGGCTGACGGATACAAAAAAAGAGATGCTGGACGCCAAATTCCGGTACATGACTATCAGTGCGCAACTGACCAACGCCACGCGTCAATCGCAGATCATTGAAGCCCTGCGCGAGCATGGCAGCACACTGCAAGAAAACACCAAACCACCAACCAAAATCCTTAACTATTATGAGTGACGAACAACGTAACACTGTATGGCGATTCGCCATCATTTTCACCATCATTGCCCTTGGTTTTATCGCCGTACTGGGCAAAATCATTTACGTACAGACCGTAGAGCGGGCCGAATGGCTCAAAGTGGCAGAGAAACAAGTGCCGACGCTGAAGCCTATAACAGCCACGCGGGGAAATATCCTGGATTGCAACGGCCGACTATTGGCAAGCAGCATGCCGCAGTATTATATTTATATGGATACGCGCGTGCCCGCGCTGCACGAGAAAAACGGGAAATTATTTCACGCGCACATAGACACGCTGGCGCTGGATTTAGCCACTATCATCGGCGATCACAGTCAGGCGGAATACAAAGCGCGTATCACGAATGCCTACCGTCGCGGCGAGAAACGCCTGAAGGTATGCGACCACCGGATCAACTACCTGCAGCGCCAGGAGCTGGAGCAGAACGCATTGATCAAGAAAGGCAAATACCGCAGCGGCATTTTCTTTGAGGACCAGCACCGGCGAATCAAGCCATACGGTGTGCTGGCGAGCCGCACTATCGGCAGCATCTACGGTGAAGGCGGAAGCGGCAATTCGGGTCTGGAGAAGCGTTTCGACAAAGAGTTGCGCGGTATAGACGGCATGAGCAGCATCCAGAAAATCGGCGGCCGGTATGAGTCGGTGACGGTAGAAGAAGCCCAAGACGGCATGGATGTAGTGACCACCATTGACGCCAATTTACAGGATATTGTAGAGAACGCTCTGCTGGTCAAGACGGCCGAGCGCAAAGCCAAATGGGGCTGCTGCATTCTGATGGAGACACAGACCGGCTATATTCGCGCTATTGCAAATCTGGACCGGTCGGAAGACGGACAATATTACGAGGCTCAGAACCATGCCGTGCAGCGCGTGGAGCCGGGTTCGACTTTTAAGACTATAGCCCTGACAGCCGCTCTGGACGACGGGAAAATCAAGATAACCGACACCGTGAGCGTGAGTCGTCATCCATGGCAGTATTTTACCGTCAAACATACAGACGCCCACCCGATGGACACCTTGCTTACCGTCCGTTCTGCACTGGCCGTTTCCAGTAATATAGCACTGGCAAAACTGATCACGCGGAGTTACGAAGGTTCGGCAAAGAAATTCGTTCGCCGCATCGAGAAGATGGGTCTGATGGACAGCGTTTATTGCGAGATCCCGGGAGCAGACAAAGTGCGAATCGATGTACCCAAAGACACCGTGACGCTCAGTAAAATGAGTTACGGTTACTCGGTGGAGTTGAGTCCGATGCAGATCCTGATGTTCTACAACGCTATCGCCAACAACGGCCGTATGATGAGACCGATGCTGGTGACCGCAATCCAGCAGAACGGCGAGATAGAGAAGAGTTTCAAGCCGGAGGCGGTCAAGTCGTCCATCTGCGGCAAAAAAGCCATCGAAGATATCAAAGGGGCGCTGCATGACGTCGTATGGGACGATCATCTGGGAACAGCAGCAGCCAGGCAATGGAGTCGCAAAGCGCAGAGTAACTTAGTCTCTATCGCCGGCAAGACCGGTACAGCACAGTTGATCATTCCCGGCCACGGCTACTCGGGCAGACACCACCGAATGACGTTTGTGGGTTATTTCCCGGAAGAGAACCCGCGGTACACCTGCATCTGTATGATCGAGGATCCGCAATACCCGTATGACGCAGGTATGGATTGCGGTTCGACCGTACGTGTGATAGCCGAGAAGACGATGGCATACACGGGATGCTATGTTTATAAAGAAGGAGAAAAGAAATTAGAAAAGCGATGATACTCAAAGAATTACTATCGGTGATCCAGCCGATTGAGGTGATCGGCTCGACGGACAAAGAGATCAACGGTCTGCATTTCGACAGCCGCAAGATCAACAAAGGCGATGTCTTTGTTGCGCAGGTAGGCACAGCAGTAGATGGACACACATTCATTGATGGTTGTGTCGCCAAAGGCGCGGCGGCAGTAGTGCTTTCGGACAGGAAGTTTCTGCCGGAGGAAGTCGAAAGTCAAAAGTCGAAAGTCGAAAGCCCCTGCTATATTCTAGTGGAGAATACGGACAAGGCGCTGGGATTGATGGCGAGCAAATGGTTCGGCGAGCCGAGTAAGGAGTTGACGCTGGTGGGCGTTACAGGCACAAACGGCAAAACGACCATCGCCACCTTATTATATAAACTCGTGCGCGCGTTAGGGCACAAAGCGGGACTTCTCTCCACGGTTGTCAATTATATCGAGGACGAGGCAGTCCCTGCCACTCACACCACACCGGACGCCATTGAACTGAACGGGCTGCTGAGACGGATGGCGGATGCAGGATGCGAGTATGCATTCATGGAGGTTTCATCGCATGCCATCGCTCAGGAACGCATCGCCGGTCTGGATTTCGACGGGGCGTTGTTCACGAACCTCACGCGTGATCATATCGACTACCATAAGACTTTTGACAACTACCGCGATACGAAAAAACGGTTGTTTGACGGGCTGAAGAAAAGCGCCTTTGCGGTGACCAACAAAGACGACAAGAACGGACTCGTTATGACTCAGAACTGCAAGGCGGAAGTGAAGACCTACTCCACCCGCTCGCTGGCGGACTACAAGGCTCAGATTTTAGAAGAGGGATTCGAAGGTATGATGCTTAATATCAACGGGAAAGAGGTGTTTGTACCGCTGGTAGGACGGTTCAATGTCAGCAATTTGCTCTGCATCTACGGCGCAGCGCTGTGTTTAGGATTTGAGGAGTTGGAAGTGTTGCGAGTGCTGAGCACCCTGAAACCTGTGAACGGCCGCTTTGAGACCATCCGGAGCCCGAAAGGCTGGACCGCCATCGTGGACTATGCCCACACGCCGGACGCCGTAGAGAACGTGATTCAGACGATTCGAGAAATCTTAGGAAGTGACAAAGTGACAAAGGACAAAGTACAAAGAAAACTAATCACCGTTGTGGGTTGCGGAGGCAACCGAGACAAAGGCAAACGGCCGATGATGGCACAGATAGCCAAGAAAGGCAGCGAGCAGTTGATTCTGACCTCGGACAACCCTCGTGACGAAGAGCCGGCAGACATTCTGAACGATATGAAAGCGGGTCTGACGGAGGAAGAACTGCGTAGCACATTAGTGATCGAAGACCGCGAGGCAGCGATACAGACCGCTTGCACCCTTGCGCAGAGCGGAGACGTCATCCTGATAGCCGGAAAGGGTCATGAGGACTACCAGATTATCAAAGGCGTCAAGCATCATTTTGACGACCATGAGGTGGTAAAACGATATTTGTAATTTGTAATTTGTAATTTGTAATTTGTAATTTGTAAATTGTAAGTTGTGATTTAGTATGCTATATTCTTTATTTACCCATTTCAGCGATGTATTAGGTGCGCGTTTGTTCACCTACATCTCTTTCCGCGCAATCACGGCGGGTATTTTAGGTCTGCTGATCAGTATCTGGTTCGGCAACTGGTTTATCAACTACATGAAGCGTCATAACATCTCCGAGACGCAGCGTGACGAGAAAACCGACCCTTTCAATGTAGGCAAAAAAGGAGTGCCGACGATGGGTGGTTTGATTGTCATTGCTGCCATCCTGGTACCCTGTCTGCTGTTGGGTAAACTGACCAACGTCTATATGATTCTGATGCTCGTCACCACCCTGCTAATGGGTGCTCTAGGTTTTGCGGACGACTATATCAAGACCTTCCGCAAGAACAAAGACGGGCTCAACGGATGGATAAAAATCGGCGGTCAAGTGGCATTAGGTCTCATCGTAGGTCTAACGCTGCGTTTCTGCCCGGCAGTGAGCATGAACGAGGTGGTCACCAGCCATATTGAGAATAATGTAGTTGTGGTTGAGAAGACGCCGGAGATCAAGTCCACCCAGACCACTATTCCTTTCGTCAAGCATCACAACTTCAACTATGCTGATCTATTCACATGGACTGGGGAGAGCAACAAATACCGCTTCGGCTGGATCTTCTTTGTACTGCTGACCGTTTTTGTAGTAGCAGCTGTATCCAACGGCGCGAACCTGAACGACGGCATGGACGGTATGTGTGCCGGCAACTCGGCGATAATAGGCATCGCCTTGCTTATCCTGGCCTATACGTCCGGTAGCGTCGTCTGGGCGGAATATTTCGACGTGATGTACATCCCGGGCTCGGAAGAGTTGGTAGTATTCATGGCGTCGTTCGTCGGTGCGCTGGTAGGCTACCTGTGGTTCAACGGATTCCCCGCTCAGGTCTTTCTGGGCGACACCGGAAGCCTCACGGTAGGCGGTATCATCGGTGTCTGCGCCATGGTCATTCACAAGGAACTGATGGTACCCGTGCTCTGCGGTATATTCCTGATGGAGAGCGTCTCCGTCATCCTGCAGACACAAGTATATAAATATTACAAGGCTCGCGGACGCCACGTGCGCATATGGAAGAGGACACCGTTCCATGACCATTTCCGCACGTCGGTAGAGCAAGTGCTGAAGAACGATCCGACCTGTTCGATTGTCTTCAAGGGCAGTAAGAACCTGCATCATGAGACCAAGATCGTCTTACGGTTCTGCATCGTGACGCTGATCTTGGCCGCTATCACCATATTGACATTGAAAATAAGATAATATGAAACGAATCGTCGTATTAGGAGCCGGCGAGAGCGGCTCGGGCGCAGCCATCCTCGCCAAAGAGAAAGGTTTTGATGTTTTCGTGAGCGATTGCGGCACGATCAGTGACCCGTATCGCGCTCTGCTGGATCAGAATGGTGTCCAATGGGAAGACGGCAAGCATAGCGAGGAACTGATTCTCAACGCTGACGAGGTAGTCAAATCTCCGGGTATTCCATTGACCGCTCCGCTCATTAAGAAACTACAAGCGCAAGGCACGCCCATCATCTCCGAAATCGAGTTCGCCGCGCGGTACACGAAAGCCAAGATGATCTGCATCACCGGATCTAACGGCAAAACGACCACTACTTCGTTGATCTTCTATATCCTGAAGCAAGCCGGTCTTAACGTCGGGCTGGCGGGCAATATCGGCAATTCGCTGGCACTGCAGGTGGCGCATGAGGACCATGACTACTATGTGATCGAACTCTCGTCCTTCCAACTCGACAATATGTACGATTTCAAAGCGGACATCGCCATTTTGCTGAATATAACTCCGGATCACCTTGACCGGTACGACTATAAGTTCCAGAACTATATCGACGCCAAGTTCCGTATCACCCGCAACCAGACAAAAGAGGACTCGTTCATCTATTGGGCAGAGGATCCGGTGATAGACCGCGAGATGAAACGTCTGCAGTTGGGAGCAACCCTCTATCCGTACGGTTTCACCTGTCCGAATCCGCTGCCGGTCGGCGAAGAAGAACTGGCGCTCAAGGGGCGGCATAATGTGCTTAACTCCATGGCAGCGACCATTGCGGCGAACGTAGTGGGTATTAAGAAAGAAATCATTCGCGAGTCTCTCAAGACCTTCCAGGGAGTGGAGCACCGCCTCCAGTATGTGGCTACCGTCCGCGGCGTACGTTATATCAATGACTCGAAAGCGACTAATGTCAACTCCTGCTGGTACGCGCTCGAGTCCATGACTACACCGACCGTACTGATCTTAGGCGGGAAGGACAAAGGCAATGACTATAGCGAGATTGACGAATTGGTAAAGCAGAAATGCCATACCCTCATTTTCATGGGGCTCCATAATGAGAAACTGCGGGAGCATTTTGGCGGTTTCGGACTGAATATCATAGACACGGACAACCTGCACGATGCCGTGCAGGCGGCCTACAACGCGGCGCATGAAGGAGACACGGTGCTGCTCTCGCCCTGCTGCGCATCGTTCGACCTTTTCAAATCCTACGAGGACCGCGGCGAGCAATTTATGAAAGCCGTCAGAGAACTCTAGAACCCTAGTACCCTAGGATCCTAGTATCCTAGTTAAAAATCACAAAAACCTAAACACCAAACTATTATGAAAAGACCTGATTTAACCAACATCGACCGCACGTTTTGGGGACTCTTTCTGATCCTCATTGTCGTAGCTATCATCGCGCTGTTCTCGGCGTCCTCTACTCTCGTGTACATGCATCATTCTGCTCTCGGCCCTATCGGTCAGCAGATGTTTTTCATTGTGCTCGGTATCATCGCTGCTTTCGGCATCCAGTATATTCCTTCTTACTGGGTGCGATTTGGCGGCTATGCGCTTCTGGCGATCAGTACGCTGCTCGTCTATTCGACCATGATCCCCGGAAACCCGCTGGTGGTCACTATCAACGGCGCTGCACGGTGGGTACGTATCGCCGGCATCACTTTCCAGCCCTCCGAACTCGCCAAACTGTCCCTTATCATCGTCATAGCGGACCAACTGGCACGCATTCATTCCGAGGAGGACAAACGGAAGTATTTCTATCGCACGCTCATTATCGCAGCGGTAGTGATGCTGCCCATCATGGCATCGAACCTATCCACAGCGGTGCTGGTAGGACTAATCATTTTCTGTCTCTGGGTGCTTGCGCGCATCCCATGGAAATACACCCTCTCGGTCGTCGGCATTGCCGTATTGGTGCTTGGGCTGGGCTACACCATCGTAGAGTTCGGCTTCGTCCGCCCCGGCAGACAGATGCACGGACCGTTCAAACGTGCTACGACCTGGGTAAGCCGCATCGACCGCCATTTTGCGGACGACGGAGGATCGAAGTACGTACTCACGGACGAGAACATCCAAGAGGTCTATTCGGCGGTAGCTATTGCCCGTGGAGGAGCCTCGCCGCTCGGTGTACTGCCCGGGAACAGTAAGGAACGGGACTACCTGCCTCTTGCCTTCGCGGATTATATCTTCGCCATTATCGTCGAAGAGAGCGGAGTCCTCGGAGCGGCATTCCTGATTTTTATCTATCTGGCCATTCTCTTCCGTGCATGCAATGTATCCAGCCGCTATTCAGATATGCCGGCTATGCTAATGACGATGGGTCTGGCGCTTATGATCACATGCCAGGCGCTCATCTCCATGCTCGTTGCCGTAGGCCTCGGTCCGGTCACAGGACAACCCCTGCCGCTCATCTCCAGAGGCGGAACATCGGTGCTTATCACTTCCGTCTATTTCGGCATCATGATGGGTGTCAGCCGCGAGCAGAAAGCCCTTCGCGAACGCGTACAGGAAACTATTGAAGAGAGCCAGGAAGAAGCACCTATTGTTACACTTGATAATTAATATACCACTATGCGCTATTTGATTTCCGGCGGCGGGACCGGAGGACATATTTTCCCCGCAGTCAGTATTGCCAATGCATTGAAGGAGTTGGATCCTCATGCTGAGATCTTGTTTGTAGGTGCACTCGGACGAATGGAGATGGAGCGTGTGCCGCAAGCGGGATATAAGATTGTCGGACTCCCCGTCCGCGGCTTTAACCGCGCACAGCCCTGGAAGAACGTCTCCGTCCTCATTGATCTCGCCAAATCGATTCGCCAAGTGCAGAAGATCATCCGCGATTTTAAGCCCAACGTAGGTGTCGGTGTAGGCGGGTACGCTTCGGGTGCTGCTATGTGGGCCGCAGCCAACATGGGCATCCCTATTCTTCTCCAGGAACAAAACGGTTTTGCCGGAGTGACCAATAAGATTCTCAAGGACAAAGCCGCCAAGATCTGTGTAGCGTACGAAGGGATGGAGCGCTTCTTCCCTGCCGATAAAATCATTCTCACCGGCAACCCCGTAAGGCAAAACCTTAAACCCCACCCTTACCCTCCCCACAAGGGAGGGGATAAATATCTCCTGATCATCGGCGGGTCACTCGGTGCACGCACGATCAACGAAGCTATTGCAGCCGGGCTACCTGCCCTGCAAGCTGCCGGCATCCATGCCGTCTGGCAAACCGGCAAGATATATTACGAGAAATGCAAAGCCGCATGGGAAGCAGCCGGTAAACCGGCGAATATTGAGGTACATGATTTTCTCTCCGACATGCCGGATCAGTATGCGAATGCCGACCTAGTCATCTCCCGCGCCGGAGCAAGCTCTATTTCCGAACTCTGTCTCCTCGGCAAACCCGCTATCCTTGTACCCTCACCCAATGTAGCCGAAGACCACCAGACACACAACGCCATGGCGTTAGTCAACAAAGATGCTGCGGTACTTGTTCGGGACGCAGAGGCTGCGGACAAACTGATTTCCACTGCACTAAAACTGATTCAGGATGACGAACGGCTCAAAACGCTCCATACCAATATTCTGGCGCTCGCGCAAGCCGACTCCGCACGGCGCATCGCAGAAGAGGTTATAGCTCTCGCTAAAACGCACTTGTAGATCTAATACCCCAAAACATATGAAGCACTATCTCCTTACTTTCCTATGTATCCTTTTCGCTCTCTCGCTTGCGGCGGAGAATGATTATTATGCCAATATCGATAAGGCCCGGAATGGCAACAAAAACGCCCAATACAATATCGGCTATTTCTATTTCTACGGTAAAGGAGGTGTCAGTCAAAACTACGACATAGCTCTCCCGTGGCTACGCAAGGCCGCCGATCAAGGCGTAGAGCAGGCACAAGCCTTATTGGGGCTCGCTTATGACCATGGTTTTGGTGTGCCGCAGGACTATGCTACGGCCGCTTACTGGTATCGCAAAGCCGCAGACAAAGGAGATGTATTGGCGCTCAACAATCTGGGATTGCTCTACGACGAAGGAAATGGTGTTGAAAAGAATCTCTACAAAGCCGCTGAATTGTACAAAAAAGCAGCCGATAAAGGAGACGATATCGCGCAATATAATATCGCTAACTGTTACGCAAAAGGGCAAGGCGTTGCCGAAAATGACGACCTCGCCTTCAGTTACTACAAAAAATCAGCTGAACAAGGATATGCCAATGCGCAGTACGAACTCGGCCGATGCTATGATTTAGGAAACGGGACGTACAAAAGCGACTATCAAGCTCTCATATGGTATCGCAAAGCCGCCGAACAGAACCATGGAAAAGCACAATACCAGGTAGCCAATGCCTATCTCTATGGCAGCGGAGTGACGAAAGATGTCGGCCAAGCCATCATTTGGTATCGAAAAGCCATTCCTCTGTTGGAAGCGGAAGCGGAAGCGGAGGAAGAGAAGGATACTTGGAAAATGAGCTCTTTATATGTTCGGCTGGCGAAAATGGACCTCTACTCTGCCGGATATGAACTGGGAATGGATTACTATAACGGTACCGGAGGACAGACGCGCAATTATTCCACCGCCTTCGCTTGGTTCAAAGATGCTGCCCTGCATGATAATGAGAACGCCATGTATATGACCGGCAAATGCTATGCGCTCGGCCATGGTGTCGGACGAGACAAAACAAAAGCCGTTCAGTGGTATAAGCAAGCCGCGAAAGAAAGAAATAAGGAGGCCATGTACGAACTCGGATTGTGTTACAAGAACGGAGACGGCGTCGCGAAAGACGAAGAAGAATCCATAGACTGGCTGGTCAAGGCTGCACGAGACGGGCATGTGGATGCTATGTATGAAGTGGGCTTATCTTGTGAGAAAAGCGAGATATACGACAACGCGGCGGAATGGTATCTTGAGATGTTAGAGAAAGGAGATGCTGCGCAGAAAGCCAAAGCCGAAAAGCGCTTGCAGGCGCTTTCGGATGACTACGACAACTCTTTCTTCGGGAATAAAGGAAGCCGGAAAGCCTTTCAATATATCCACCAGGGATCGCTCGCTCTCAAGGCGAACAACAAGGATGAGAAAATCTATACCAAAGCTATAGCGAAGGATGACTATACCTATCGAGCCACCGGTGAATGGAACGCCCGGTCGCTGCCCGTCGGATCCTATTATGTAAAACGCGTCCGAGACAATTGGGAGGACAAATATGACACCATTCATATCATCCACCCTGCTACAAACATCACCCTACCGCCCATGCTCCCTAAGACCGGCACGCTGGTCGTCAAATCCAGGCCTAAGAATGCGAACGTCTATATAGACGGCGTACAGCGGGGTAACACTCCCTGGAGAGGAGAACTACAAATCGGAGAACATAATGTTTGGGTTAGCAAACAAGGAAGAATCAGTTCGGCCACGGAACATATTAATATTCCTTACAAAAACACTGCCTATACGGATTTCAAACTCAAAAGCGAGTGGTATTACGGTTCGGATTACCATCCCGATCATTACCTAGAGCCCATGTATGGCATCGAGTTCGCAGAATATAACCGTCACCACTATGCGGGCGTACGATATGGATGGATCCCGAAACGCTTCGGTTTGGATGTCACGGCTCTTTATGGTATCACCAATCAGGAACTATCTGCGACTATCGGCCCTACATTCCGGCTCACTTCGTTCTCTTGCCCGCTGAGCCTGCAACTTGCCCTTGGAGGAGGTGCTATGTACCGCTTCACAGATAATTATGTTACCTGGGTGGCAGACGCGGCGCTGCGATTCGGTTTCAAAGAAGGATACAAGGATCATAAGTTCGGGTGGTGGTCTTTCTCACTCGGCACAAGGTACTACGACGGCAGGTTTATCCCTACGGCTTCGGTCAGCCTGATGCCGGTTCGTGCGCTCGCACTCGCTGCCATGGCGCTTGAGGACGATTTCCCGCGTATCTATACGGAAATACAAGCCGGACATGAATTCACATCAAGCCAATGGATGATGGGTGCGCAGATTGATTATATCCCCGGTCACCTGGGTATCGGTACCTCGTTCATGATCGGTTTCGAAGGAGGATGGGATGTCATGGCAGGACCTGTATTCCGACTCACTCCGGATTATATTCCCTTTGATTTTCAGCTCTACCAGGGATTCGGATACGGCCATTTCGACCATAGCGGCTTCATGGCAGAGACAAGCCTGAAGTTCGCCTTCGGGCACGACCTCCCTTACTGGGGTTTATGGAGTTTCAATGTCGGCTGCCAGTACGGTTCCGGCAATGTAGCGGTTACTTTCGGCGTCAGCCTGCCTATTATCTCTATTCTCGGTACCGCCGGTATGGCTACCCTCTTCTATCTATGATGACAAATATACTCTTTATATGTCATGGCAATATATGCCGTTCAGTTATGGCGGAGTTTATCTTCCGTCATCTATGTGAACAGGCCGGAACCGAGGATCGTTTCCATATTGCATCTATGGCAGTATCAACCGAAGAAACCGGTAATGATATCTATCCGCCTGCGAAAGAGACGCTCCGCCGCCACGGCATTCCTTTTGACCGCCATTATGCACGTCAGATAGACCGTGAGGCTTTTGAACGATTTGACCTCATTGTCTGTGCTGACCGGTCCAATATCAGAACTATTGAACGCATGTTCGGTACCTCTCCTAAACTTACCCTCATGATGCACTGGGCTGGCGAAGACCGCGATGTCTCCGACCCTTGGTACACCCGTGACTTCGACACCGCCTTCCGGGATATATACACCGCATGCGAAGGACTACTGAAGCATTTTTCAACACCACAAAAAATCATATAATTATGGAATATCAAATCAATACTATCGGAGTGCTGACCTCGGGAGGCGACGCTCCGGGAATGAACGCCGCTGTGCGTGCCGTCACCCGCGCGGCTATTGCCAACAACATCCGCGTGAAAGCTATCTTTCGCGGCTACAAAGGTCTCATGGACGGCGAAGTACAGGAGTTTACCACCCAGGATGTGAGTGGTATCATCCAGCGAGGAGGCACGATCCTCAAATCCGCGCGAAGCGAGGAATTCAAAACGCCAGAGGGACGCAAACGCGCTTTTGAGACCATCCGGCGCGAGCAGATAGATGCGCTGATCGTCATCGGTGGTGACGGCACGTTCACCGGCGCACGCCTTCTGGCGCAGGAATACAATATTCCTGTCATCGGCGTACCGGGAACTATTGACAATGACCTCTGGGGTACCGACTCTACGATCGGATACGACACCGCGCTCAACACCATCATGGAATGTGTGGACAAACTCAGGGACACCGGCACCAGCCACGAACGCCTTTTCCTCGTTGAGGTCATGGGACGGGATGCCGGATTCCTCACCCTGAACGCCGCCATCGCCGCCGGTGCGGAAGCGGCAATCATTCCGGAGAGAGCGACACTCGAAGAACAGCTCGAAGCCGCTATCGGACAGGGGCGACGCAAACATAAGAACAGCGGAATCGTACTCGTGCAGGAGCATGCTGTACCCGGAGGCGCACAGGCGGTGGCGAAAGTCATTGAGCAGTACCATCCCGAATACGGCACACGTGTCACGATCCTCGGACACCTGCAAAGAGGTGGGTCTCCTTCCGCCTTTGACCGTATTCTCGCTTCCAGATTCGGATGTGCCGCTGTACAAGCACTCATGGACGAACAGCGCTCGATCATGGTCGGATTACAGAACGGCGATGTGGTCTATGTCCCTCTATCCAAAGCCATCAAAGAGAAAAAAGACATCAAGGACGACAAATGGCAAGCCCTCCAAGTCCTCAGTTTGTAAAAAAAAATGCAGAAAAACGTCTTATTTCGCAGGCTCAAACGATTAAAATGCACTTTTTCTTTAAAAAAAGTACGATTTTTTTTGGTCATGTCAGAAAAAAGCAGTAATTTTGCACGCTTTTTTGCGGACAGGCTAGATTAAGTTCCCGTCAGAGCACGAGACGCCGCACCGCCCTAACCATTTAAACAAACGTATATAAATGTACGCAATTGTAGAAATGAAAGGCCAGCAGTTTAGAGTAGAGGCTGGCAAGAAACTGTTCATCAATCGTATGAACGAACTCGAGAAAGGCGCAACCGTTGAATTTGAGAACGTACTGCTCCTGGACAACGAGGGTAAAGTTAAAGTAGGTGCTCCTTATGTAAAGGGCGCTAAAGTGGTTTGCGAAGTGCTCGACAACGAGTGCCGCGGCGACAAAATTCTTGTTTTCCACAAGAAACGTCGTAAAGGTTATCGCAAGCTCAATGGTCACCGTCAGGATTTGACCAACGTAGTAGTTAAAGAAATTGTTATTGCTT
>DGVB01000011.1 GCA_002395805.1 Bacteroidales bacterium UBA4295
GCCGGCTGCTGGGCATAAACGCCCATTCCCAACATGGCAATTACTGCCATCAAAATAATTCGTCTCATTTTAATATTCATTATTCATTATTCATTATTCATTTAGCGAAGCGGTTCTTACCCGCTTGAATAGTTCGCTTGCGAACACGAAGTCATTCAGTGCTTCGTTACTGCTGTTCATGATCTCGTGCCTGCTTCCCTGCCATTCTTTCTTTCCGCCTTTCAGGAACACGATATTATCGCCGATCTCCATGATCGAGTTCATGTCATGGCTGTTGACGATCGTGCATATATTGTATTCTTTGGTAATATCCTGTATCAGCGCATCGATCACTAAACTCGTCTTCGGATCCAGACCCGAGTTCGGTTCGTCGCAGAACAGGTATTTCGGCTCTAACACAATCGCTCTGGCGATCGCCACACGTTTCTGCTGACCGCCGCTGATCTCGCTCGGCATCAGGTTCCATACCCGCTCCGGCATCTCCACTCTGCGCAAACAGAACTCCGCACGTTCCCGCATCTCTTCGCGGCTCTTATGCGAGAACATCTCCATCGGAAACAGCACATTCTCTATCACGCTCATGCTGTCGAATAGCGCGGAGCCTTGAAACAGCATACCTACCTCGCGGTGAAGCATCCGGATATCTTTGCTCCGCATCTCCGCCAGATCGCGGCCGTCATACAGTATCTGTCCGCTGTCCACGGCATGCAGACCGATCATGCTTTTCATCAGCACGGTCTTGCCGGAACCGGACTGGCCGATGATCATGTTCACTTCCCCGTCCCGCATCTCGGTACTCACATGGTTCAGCACCACATTCCCGTCAAAACTCTTTACGATATCTTTTACTTCAATCATATAATACAACTAAGTTGTGACCGCTTCGCTGTATGACCACTATCGTTGTTGGAACGTTCTCTTCGTTCACTGTAAGATCATTCGCTACGCTCATTGTAAGATTTTTATTTCTTGCTTTCGCTCGTCGGGGATGTCTCCCCTTGCCGCGGGGCGCTCCCTTCCATCCGCTGTTTGTAGGTAGTTATTTGTTGTTGCAGTGTGTATATCTGCTGTTCCAATTGTTTGGTTGTTTCTTCATTTATGTATCCTATTTGCTCACAAATAGTAATTTGTGTATGCAATTCAAAAATCGAGCCAATAGCTATACTTAAAAAGTTAGCAAAATCTTTATTGCTGTTTCTTCCAGCCCCTTCTGCTATGTTAGAAGGTATAGAAACCGCTGCTCTGGTCATTTGAGAAACGATTCCGTATTTCTCATTAGCAGGAAAGTTAGCCGTAACCTCATAAATCTTTCGCGCGAGATTTATACCCCCTTGCCAGATATGTAGATTTTTATAATTATGCATCTTTTTATCTTACAGCGGCTTGCCGCGGTCTTACAGTGTAAACGGTCCTACAGCGAAGCGGTCTTACAGGCGCTTGCGCCGGTCAGATTTTGTGCTCAAAGCAGCAGCTTTGAAAGCACTAAATCTAAAAACAGGATCATTATATTGCTGTTCACAACGGCATTCGTGCTTGCCCGTCCTACATCCAGCGCGCCGCCGCGCACGTTGTACCCGTAGTAACTGCTCATGCTCGTGATCACAAACGCAAACACCAGACTCTTGATAATCCCGTACCATACGTAGTATGGGTTGAACGCATATTGCACGCCGATGAGGTAGTCATGCACGGTGATGATGTCCGTGAACGCACCTACCGCCCAGCCGCCGACCAGACCCACGGCGGTCGAAATGATCACTAACATCGGCATCATCGTCACAAACGCTAAAATCTTCGGCAAAATCAGGTAGTTGGCGCTGTTCACACCCATAATCTCCATCGCGTCTATCTGCTCCGTGATACGCATAGTACCGATCTCAGAAGCGATGTTGGACCCCACTTTGCCCGCCAGAATGAGACACAGGATGGTGCTCGAGAACTCCAATAGCAGCGTCTCTCGTGTCAGCAGACCTACCGTATAAGTCGGTAATAAGGGGTTCTCGGTGTTGGTCTTTGCCTGGATAGTCAAGATGGCACCGATGAAAACGGATATGATCAGTACGATCGGCAGCGATTGCAGACCTTGCTTCTCCAACTCGCGGCTGTATTGCCGCCAGAACATCCGCTGACGGTCGGGCAAACGAAGCACCCGCCCCATCAGCAGAAAATACTCACCAATGTGTTGTAATATTCGCATCGTTTTATTTCACTTCCATGCCTTGCACATTATATACCGCGCCGTTTCGTTCGATCAGCAGTACACCGTCCCGGAGTATCTTTACTCCCTCCTTTGAGGGGAGGGTCGGGGTGAGGTTTCCTTGTACCGGCTCAAAAGCCTGACCTTCGATCACTACGTTCTTCACACAGATATATTTGCCGCTTTTGGCTTCGCCTAAATTATGCCACGGCAGGATCCGTACATGCAGCGTCTCACCGGCAGCTATCGTCAGCGTCGGAGTAATAGCCAGATGCTCTATCGTCTTGTTCATCATGTTCACTTTCTCCGCAATCGTCTTTACGTCTGTGAAACCGTCGCCGAAACCGGTGTTGATATGGTAGCACATAGTGCTCGTGCTGTGCGAAGCGATGTCCATGGAGATACCTGTGATACGTATCTCCATCGTAGCCGGAGCGGTGATAGCGAAATCCAGATACCGGCTTGCGTTCTCGTCGATCTCGCCTGCCGGCCATGCCGTCTTCGCACCCGATGCGTCCGCATTGTGGAAACGTACCATGGTTATATCGTTTGCCTCTCCGTCGCTGAACTCGGATTTGGTATCCGCTGCCATCATATTGCTCATACTGAACGCTGCGGCTATCGGACCTTCTGTTACTGCGTCCGCTACCGGCTTCGCGTTAATCGCCCAAGTTGCACTAACGGCACTTCCGCCTGCCAGCGAAATAACACTCGCGCTTACCGGTACGCTCAGATGCGCTTCGCCGGAGGTAATAACAATCGAATCGTTGTGCTCACCTTCGTTCTCATAGCTTGCGCGCATATAGATCTTCTGGAATAAGGTGCTGCCGGCATAGCTGACTTCTAATGTCTTGCTGTAGTTCTCTTTGTCGCTTGAAATCGTCAGGGCGCCTGTCGCATGCAACTCAACCGTTCCGCTTGCGGGCTCCAGACCGAATCCGGTCAGCAGGAACTCTTTGTTCTGCGCTACGCCGCTGTACGTCTCGCCGATCTCGATCGACGTCGGATTAGCGGTGATGGAAGTCGGAATAGTGATGTATTCTGCTAAGATTCCTGCCTCTTTCATCATCTGCGCGGCCTGGCGCGCAATCAGGTTACCGCCCATCGCGTTCGTATGTGTGTTGTCGCCGTTGCAGAACAGCAGCTGCGTACATTGCGTCTCGCCGTACTCCAAATACATCTCTTTCGTCGCCTCCGTCAGGTTGATGAATGGCACGCCCTTCTCCTCCGCCACAATACGCATTGCCTCTACGTAACTCATCGACAGATCGTTTGCAGGCAGACTCTGGCTCTCATAGAGAACACCATTTTCTATCTTGCTGAACTTGTCGCCCAAATCGTGCTGACCGTTCCGGCGGATCGTGTTGCCGCTGAAATACTTGCGGCAGATCGGACCTACCAAAATCGGGTTCACACCCAATGCTCTTGCCTCGTCAATGAACAGACGAAGGTACTCGCGGTATGTCGTCTGCGGGTTCGTTCCGCGTGCGTCCGTCGGAGCAGGCAAATTATGTTCTTGGCAATAAGCAGCGTACTCCAAATTATCCATTCCGTAAGTTACGGTACCCTCGTCGTTGTGCGCAAACTGGATAATCAGGTAATCGCCTGCGCTCATCTGGCTCTTCACGCTTGGCCAGTAACCCGCACCTGTGTAGAAACTACGGGTGTCTGCGCCGGACTTGCCGCGGTTGTTCACGGTCACAAAAGCCGGATCGAAGAACGATCCCAGATACATTCCCCAACCGCGTTTGTCGGTGGTATTCTCGTCGTACTCAGCCATCGTGCTGTCGCCGATGGTGTGTACTTTTACAGCTCCGTTCGCCATCGGCAAGCAAATTATCGTTGCCATCAGGATTGTAAAAAGTTTCTTCATCTTCTCAATGTGTTTTTCTCTTTCTACTGTCTTCCGACCTTTCTACTAAATAATTTTATTTTTGTTTATGTACTATTACATATGCTTTTGTATAGAAATACAAAAAGTGCGCAAATTTACAACAATTTTTTGATATATGCAAATTTCTTTGTGTTTTTATTTCCCGTGCAGTCCTTTTTCGCAACAAAAACAGCCCCGCATTCCGCGGAGCTGTTAGAGACCCTAGGACCCTAGGATACTAGGATACTTAGTCGTTTGCCTTACTTTACGATAGCGCCCTGTGCGTTGTATTTCACGCCGTTCTTCTCGATCATCAACTGACCGTTCTCGAAGAACTTAACAGTCTTAACTGCCTCTTCGGTGTTGTCGATAGCCGTCGGGTACTCGGTTTCGAATTGAGCTGCTACCTGAACTGCCTCTGCCGGCATGATGAAGGTAACATAACCTACTCCGTCGTCATGGAGCGCTACACCGTTATAGGTCAAGCTGTAGGTCTTATAGCCTTCAGCAGGAGTAGGAGTTACTATTACTTCCTCGCCCGGATAAGCTACGGTCCAGCCACTTACCTCGCCGTTCTCTGCTGCTGCATACGTGATCTTGTACATTACGTCAGCGATAGCTTCGTTAACCATGATTTGTTTGATTACAACGGTTTTGCCGCTCGTCGTTTGGATCTTCACGTAGGTATCTGCTGCAGCGGTGAATTCCAGTACAGCGAGGGTCTTGTTAGCCGGTGTCAGCGTCAAGGTGTCGTTTCCGGCAATTGCCAGCACGTTATTCTCTACATAACCGAATTTAACGCGGATAGTCTTACCTGCCTCTACGTTGCAAGCAATGAAACCGCCTTGTGTCTTGATCTTCAGACCCAGATACGGTTCGTTGCGGGCAGCGCCTTTTGCGTTGTTCAGAGAATCCAGAGCATCCAGATTGCTGTACTCATAACCAGCTGCGGTCAGTGCATCTTTGATGCCATAGCTCTTGCCGTTTGTTACTACCAACTGCTCAATGTTGAGCGACTGAGCATATGCCTTCACGAATTTGCCATAAAGGGTCAGGTCTGCGTTGACGGCAGCGGTGAGGTCTGCAGGAACGGTCAGCTCTGCATCGGTGTACCAGCCTTGGAACTCAGCCAACGGCTTAACCTCATACTCGCCATGCTTGGTTGCGCTCTCGCCTACCTTTACAATCTCCTCGCCCAGCACGGTTGCACCGTTCATGTAAGTGATGGTAACGGTTGCGGGCTTAACGGCGGTGATGGTGTAGGTTTGCTCGCCTACAGTTTGTTGAGCCTGCCATTTGCCATCGGGGTTCAGTGCAGCTACTACATCGATGTTCTCGCTCTTTGTGCTCGGCTCTGTCTCACCAACATAATAGGTGGCAGTCTGAACGGTGAAGGTAACGGTCGGAGCTTCTGCATACTCAGCAGCCAGATTCAGTGTCAAAGCGCCGTAGAGAGTAGCCATATCAAGCTCTCCCAAAGCCTCACCATTGACTGCCACACCGCCGAGAGAAACATCTACATGGTCAATTTCCTTGGTCTCGCGCACCCAAACGCGGATACCAAGGATGTTTACCGTCTGGTTGTCTCCGAGGTTAGACTGCTGTTGACCGTCAATAATGGCTTTCTTGATTTGACGAGCTAACATGACAGCTTTGAAATCGTAGCCGGAGAGGTCAATTTTCTGCCAGATAGCAGCTTCGTAGCTTTTAGAAGCCGCGTACGTCTCGGTTTTTCCCATAGCAACGACCGTCTGGTTAAGCAGCTGAGATGCTTCTTCCCATCCTGCCCACGCAACACTAGTGTTGTTGGAACCATTAGGAGCCCAGAATACCTCGATAGAATCGATAGGAGCATCTGCTGTGATGCCGAAATAAGGAGTCGGAGAGCTTGCACTCATGTCAGTACCGCCGCCTAAAGCAACATACTGCTTGCCAGCTAAATTACCTTTCCATGCAGAAGCATCCGAGGAAAGAACAATGCCGTCATGGTTTGTAAATACGGTTGCGAAATCATCGGCTCCCCAATCGAAGGAACCATAGTTCGGCTCTGCTGCCCAAAGGCTGAAGCTTGCCATCAATGCAGCTGCAAATGTGAAAATTTTTTTCATGTGTTTTGTGTTTTAGTTAAACGAAAAAATTGGTGTTTATAATAGCGTTTGTTATGTTTACTTTGCAAAATCGGGTACAAAAGTAATGCTTTTCGCGCATATACGCAAATTAATTAGGTGTTTTTTACAAATTCCGTCAATTTTTACACATTCGCGCAGGATGACGAAAGATATCTTTTTTTGCTTTTTTGCTTGCAAAAACAATTATTTCGCCTAAAAACTTGCGTATTCAAAAAAAAAGCAGTACTTTTGCAGACTAATTCGAAAAATAAGACATTACAAAATTATATCATGAGAAAGATTTTATCCATTCTTCTTTTATGCGTTCTTGCTGCGACAGCAAGCGCAGTTCCCGCGCGCCGAGGATGGCAGACGCGCACGCAAGCTGATGGCTCCACCATCGAAATTCAACAAGTAGGTGATGAATTTTATCACTATATGATTAATCGCGCCGGCAAAGAGGTGCGAGAGATTAATGGTATGTACGTGGAAATAGGAGAAGCACCGACCCCTGCAGTAGCTCAGGCGCGTCGAGCAAAAGCTGTTGCCCGCCGTCAGCGCAAGGACATCGGTATCAAGCCGAACTTGGCGCCGAAAGGAGTGGTGATAATCGCGAATTTCTCGGATAAATCTATGCGTGCGGATCATTCGCTCTCTGTCTTTAACGAACTTTTCAATGATGCTAATTGTACCGTTAATAGCGGCTATCCTTCTGCAGCACAGTATTTCTCGGATCAATCCAACGGAGCTTATCATCCGCAGTTTGATGTCTTTGGTCCGGTAAATCTCAGCCGCAATGTGGCGTATTATGGAACGGACAAACCGGGTACCGACGAAGGAGACGACCAACACGCGACCGATGCGGTAGTAGAAGCATGTCGTCTTGCAAATGAACAATTTACGATCAACTGGGCGGATTATGACTCCAATAATGATGGATATATAGATTTCGTCTATGTCATCCATGCCGGATACGGTCAGGCGGACGGTGGCGCTTCAACCACCATTTGGCCGCATAACTGGGAAGTAAGTTCTGCCAGAGCGTATGGCTATTGTACCTACACTGCCGAGCAATGCAAAGTGGGCGGCAAGACCATAGAGAATTACGCTATCTCTGCCGAATTGGATCATTATGCCAATACGCTCAACGGTATCGGAACTCTTTGCCATGAGTTTGGTCATGTGCTGGGTCTGCCGGACTGGTATGACACCAGCTATGGCACGAACTACAGTCAAAGCCTCACCCCGAACGACTGGGATGTGATGGATGGTGGTGCGTATGGTGGTGACGGGCACTGCCCGCCGAACTATAGCCCGTGGGAGAAATATTTCTTCGGATGGCATACCCCGATTAACTTGGGTAATACCGGCGCGAACCTCACGCTCTATCCAAATGGAACGGATAACTATCAGGCTTACCAGATCAACGCTTCCGGTACCCAGCAAGGACCTACCACTTCCGGATGGTGCTATTTTATCGAAAACCGCCAGCAGGTGGGATGGGATAGAGGCCTGACCGCAAGCGGAATGCTTATCTGGAAAGTCAATTTCAATGCTACCAAATGGACCGACAACGAACCCAACAACACAGCCAACAACCCTCTCTATACCATCGTCTCTGCTACCGGTACGAAAATCGGGTGGGATGGCTCTACGGATAACTGTCCGAAAAATGTCTTCCCGGGAACAGGCAATAAGACCTCTTGGACCGGACTTTCCGGCAAACCGCTCTTGAATATCAATCATGCGAACGGACTCATTACTTTGACTTATATAGAAGCACCGGTTATACCGGTGGATTCGTTCACGTTGACCTTCATGGCAAACGGTCGCGAGTTTGCTACGACAACCTCTACCGGCATGGTCGTTCTTCCGGCTACGAATCCGCTGGATTGTCCTTGCGGCAAGGTCTTCCTCGGATGGACCAAGACTGCTAACTACGAGAGCGAGACTACCGCTCCGACTTATGTCAAAGCCGGTGATCCCATAGCAGAAGCTACTACGCTCTATGCTGTTTACGCAGAGCAGAGCGGCGAAGGTGGAGCACCGCAAACGATAACATATACCTTCACTTCGAAGGCTTGGGCGGACGCTACCAATAGTTGGACAAGCAAAGCGGACGGATACCAATATAACACCACTAATGAAGGTATACAAGTCACAACTGCCACTTCCGGTGCAAGTGCAGAGACGAAAACAGCAATGAGTAATGTCAGCAATATTGTTGTAACCTATTGTACCAACGCCTCCAAAGGTGTAGGTAGTATCAAGATGTCTGTCGGTTCAACAGAACTTTCTCAGAACATTACCAAAACAGGTGGTACTACATTGCGAGATCTGCAATTTAATTTCAATAACGCATCCGGTAAAGTAGGTATAGAAGTGACATGTACTACCAACTCGATTTATATCAACTCGGTTGCTGTTACCGCAGGTGGCGGTGCATCGTATAGCAATTACAGCACAGCTTGCGGATGTTGGTATACCGATATGGATTCTATTGAATCTTCTTCGGAAAATGAAGGTAGGCTCGTCCTCCGCAACGGCCAGCTGCTTATCATCCGCGGAGACGCAATCTACTCTATTACCGGCGCGCGCCTTCAGTAAATGAAAACGTACATTCGATACACCCTTCTCTGCTTGTTTGCTCTCAGCTCCGCTCTCTGCGGGGCTAAGGTGACATGTTGGTCGCAGAATCTCCATAAGATGTACAATGCCTCCCCGAAAACACTGGAGGTGAAAGGAAGCGTTGGTACAACTGATTCTGTGACCTATACTTGCAGCGGAGAAGCTAAATTTGGGTTAGGAACAGAATCTGGTAATGAAATAGCTATCTATTTAGAATCTAATAATAATGCTCAAGTAACTACTACACGAATTCAGAATCTGGACCATATAATAGTTTCTTATGTGCCTGCTTCAGACGCAAATCCGCCGAAAGTGGCGATTTCTACCAATGGAGTGGATGGATGGATAGATTTGACGCCGGTTAGAATATCCACAACCTCTAAAGAGTATCATATGCCATCTGTGGGCGACTACTACGTGCGGATTAAACGGAATGGTGCAAATACATACATTAAGGTATTGGAGTATTGCTGCCTCGACCTCTCCGGATGCCCGAATTGCTTCCTTTACAAACCAGAGTAGTATCAATACGAACAATATATTTTTTATGTTTATTGCTTTTAAATGCTTAAACCCTTCAGGGGGCGGGATTGGACGATAAAACTATCTGGGAGTTTACTCACAAGGAGGTTTATCGGGCAATAACGCAAAGCACGTAGTGCAAAAGCATTTAAAAGGGTTTTTTAGGTTTTTTTTATAATTCTAAAAATAAACAAAGTGAGAATAGCGAACGACATATTGATCCCGGAACTGGCGCGACTAATCGCGGAAGAAAAAGAGGTGCGGTTCACCCCTTCCGGCGTTAGTATGCGGCCGTTTATCGAAGGCGACAAAGACTCTGTTATTATCTCTCCGCTTGCCGGCAAACCGCGAAAAGGAGACATCCTGCTTGCGCATGCCAAAACACGGGATGGCGGATCTACATACGTCCTTCATCGCCTCATCCGAATAGAAACTCGGGGAGAGGCTTTCTCTTACGTCCTCATGGGGGACGGCAATTTGTCGGGCGAAGAGACTTGCACCGAAAAGGATATTATCGGCCGTGTCAGCCGCATAGAAACTCCTTCCGGCAGACGCAAACCTCTTACCCGAGGCCGCCTCTGGCATTGGCTCCTCCCCTGCCGCAAATGGCTACTAAAAATATACAGGCACACTTGCCTAAAAAGATATTAATATTCACTATTCACTATTCATTATTCATTATTCATTATTCATTATTCACTATTCACTATTCATTATTCATTATTTATCATGCAAACGATTGAAGGTTTTAAGCTCCGCAAGTTGGGCAACGAATACATTTTAGTCGGCGAGTCCATGGCGCTCATCAATTTCAATAAGATGATCACCCTCAACGAAACCGCTGCTTTTCTCTGGGAGAAGGCGGAAGAAATGACGCACGAGCGAGGCGCGTTTGATGCCGCTGCGCTATGCAAAGCCCTTTGCGAGGAGTACGAAGTATCGCCCGAGCAAGCAATGTCGGATGTGGATGCTACCGTCGCTTCCTGGCGCGAAGCAGGCATTATTGTGACGGATTAACTCCGTAAATGTGATAGGGGTTAAAACCTGATAATGTCCTGATAATATCCTGATCAAGTCCTTAAATAGTCAAAAAATAGCTCTATTTAGAATATCTAAGAAGGCCCTCAAAGCCTTCTTTTTTTGTACCCCCTATATATTTTTTAGGTTTATTTCAGCGTTGGTAATTTGACTCCTTCAGCGTTTTTGAAGTGAAGCGTGTTTTTGGTTTCCTCTTCAAATAGTTTGTCAAATTACCAGCACTGTGTTTTGTAGGTTTTTTTCTATAAAATAATGAATTTCACATTTAATATGCTTTACAACACAAAAACTGCCTTATATTAAGAAACGGCTATACCTTATTATTATTTGCGCGCGAAATGTATGCAAATATTTGCGTGTTTCGAAGAAAAATATTAATTTTGCACGCTTTTTTGCGGTGAATTGTTATGAATTGCCCCATTAAAACTTAAAAATCGGCAATTTGCAAAACCCACTTAGCAAAAGCGGTATTAAAAGGTAAAAAAGATATGAAAAAGATTAATATTTTCGATACTTTAAGGCATTTTCTTAATGTTTTATTGCTTCTCCTTCTCCTCGTCGGCATTAATACCCAGGCGTGGGCATTGCGTTACGGAAAAGCTATAGCTCATTCGTCTCCTACTCAAGGCGGTTGGGTATGGGTTACAAAAACAAATGGTAATGCGCCTTCCTCGTGGGATCGAACGGATGATGAGTCTAGTGATTACAACGGAAAAACATCAACTTATACTTTCCCTTTCTATTATTACGCTAATCCACAAACTAATTATACTTTTAAAGGTTGGGCCTCTTCCTCTAATACCAATACTACAGTCTCCACGACTCAATCTAATTGGTATGTTGGTGTTACTGCAACTTCATCAAATAACACAAAATGGTCTTATGCAACGGCGACATACTATGCTATTTTTGCTCGTTTGACGGCAAATAAATCCTCGCTCAACTTTGATAGTAAATTGATTGAAAATGGATGGGGAAATCAGCAAACGGTAAAAGTTACATATGTCCATGTAGGAAAAATGTCAGCAACTATTTCAGGAACAAATGCTGATGATTTTTCTTTCAATGACAACTCTTCTTCTCAAAGCAAAACAGTTGTTTCTAATAATACTGATACGGAGGTGGAGAGCGAGGTGACGGTCTATTTCAATCCCTCTGCATCAGGAACTCGTAGTGCAACCTTAACTTTTTCTGGAAACGGAATGTCAAAGACAATATCTTTGTCGGGAACTGGAACAAAGCATAATCAGACACTTTCATGGAGTGGGGATGTTATAGAAAATATGTTGAAGGGAACAACGCAAAATTGTGCTGCGACAGCAACTTCCGGCTTGGCGGTTTCTTATTCTTCCAGCAACAGCGATATTCTATCTGTTGATGCAAACGGCAAACTGACTGCCAAAGCAGTAGGCGGACCTGTTACCATTACTGCTTCGCAGGCTGGTAATTACAAGTATAATGCGGCGACATCCCTCACCAGAACTTTCTACGTCAAGACTAAAGACACACCTATTTTTACTCCGCACGGGTTCTCGAAAGAAACAACGTGTAATTTGAAAGTGGGTGACAAAGTGACATTGGATGTGGCGTATGTGAGTGCCGGTTTGGCAGGTGATTTCAAAGCTACGGCAACAGGAACTAATGTGCTAGGTTTTACCCGTGAGGGCAATACTATAACGATAGAAGCCCTTAACGCCGGAACCTCCACGGCTACTTTTACCCAAACGGAGAACAGCGATATATTCAAAGCAACGGAATCCTATTCCTTCTCCGTTACCAAGTACCAAACATCTTTCTCCGGTCCTGCATATGACCTGATGGTGGACGATACCCAGATGGCGGATTATAGTTACACCAACACCTCTGCTGCACAACCGACAGCCAACAGCAGCGATGATTTCTACTATACGATTGATGAGGTGGACTTTGCTAATGAAGAACAGAATAAAGGAGCAGACTTAGTAACCTTCAATCCGTCGAACAAGCAAATTACTGCTTGCAATGCCGGTACAGCAAAGATCACACTCCATCAAAAAGAGACCTATAAATATACCGGTGCTACAAAATCGTTTGTAGTTTCCGTATCCAAATACACTCCTTCCTTTACATGGAACTCGGCGGGCAAGACTTATTACTACCAGTCCACAATCCCAAGCATCTTCTCTACTACCGGTCCGAATGCTTATACGATTGTATCCGATAATGAGGCTTCGGCAAAAGTAGTTGATAATACCTTGCATATTTACAATGTAGAGGAAAAGGCAAATATTACCGTAACCCAAGAGGAAAACTACAAGTGGAACGGAAAAGAGGAAGAATATGTCGTTACCCCAGTCGAACTCAATAACCATGTGGAGTTTAATATAACGAGTGAAAATATTAATATCTTTAAATATGGGACATCTTCAAATGCGTCATTAGATGGAAATGGATATAAATTGGGAGATGGAGGTTTAGATAAAACCGTATGTGAATATAGCATCCAATTCACAGGAATTCCTGAATACTTATCATTTGATAAACACATGGATAATTATTTAGGACAGTTGCCGGTTGGTTCCGAAAGTGTTGTTTATGAAAGTGCTGATGGAACAAATTGGATTGAAGTGTGGAAAAATACTGAACGTAAGGCAGATGTGAATGGCGCGGATATATTATTAAAACCGACGACGCGCTACTTGAAATTTTATTATAATGGTTCGATTTATTGCTACTATAAAAACATTCATGTCACCGAACTGAATCAGTTCTCTGCATCCCCGGTTCGCGTGGACTTTGGTACAAAGGGTGCCAACTTTGGTACGCAGGAAGAGAATGTCACTTTTAACCATGCTAATGCAGGCCGTGTGACTACCATGGAGATCGTCGGAGCCGACGCGGAGTTCTTCTCTATAGAGCGTTCGTCTATTCCCGGTACGGGGCGTGACCTCTATAGCACTTTCACAATCGCCGTGCGCTTTGACAATAAAGGCGAGGTGCGTGGAGAAGCCCCCTATAATGCAGTACTGCATATTGTGGATAACGCCGAACATGAACTGAACATCCCGCTTACCGGTATCCGAAACGGAAAGACTAATCCAACGTTCATTTTTAACGCCAATTACTTGCCGTATTACATCAATACCAACATCGCTAATGTGGCTTCTTCTACCAATACGGACTATACCAACTGCCCGTTGATGTTTGAGACCAGCGATGCATCTGTTGCCCAAGTAATAGACGGAACTTTGCATATATATAACAAGAAGCAGCCTGTCACTATTACTATCCGTCAGAGAGGAAATGAAGACTACGATGAAGGGTCAGCCGCCTTTACTTTCACCCCGCGTGAAATGCCAAATATCAGGGTCCCATTCCAAATGTCGAAGGCAATTTATGATGAAGGCACACCCGGCTATATGTGTGCGTGGGATGGCACAGATAACGAGATCCGTTTAGGTAAAGCGGTTACTATTTTCGAAGCAGAAGCTTATGACTGGGAAAAGAAATCTTTCATTATTTCTTTTGCTGGCACTCCGGGACGTATTTCCTTTATGTATAAAACAAGTACTAGTAGTTCTACCAGTGCTAAAGGTATATTAAAAGGTGCACAATGGATGGTGGAAGAATCAGCCGATGGAAGAAACTGGACTGTTATATGGGATATAATAGGATCTCCTGACGACTGGCAGACGGTCAACGAGTTGAATCTCAAACCGACAACACGTTACGTTCGTTTCTCTTTCCTAGGCAATTTCGCAGGTTATTATAAAAATATCAATATCTCGGAGTTGGTTGGATACAAATACCTCCGTGCAGAGGCGGACGGCCGTTATCTGAGCCGCGGAGCGATATATGGTACTCAGGCGATAGTGGATGATTTCGGTGTTCCCTGCCGTATCAGCAATTACACCACCAATAATACCAATGTCTATACCCGTTTCCTCTTTGTCGATAACCAGCAATATCTCTACGAGGCGGACAACCATGAGATATACACCGACGACGGAACGGCTCAGAATATCTATAACCTGTGGAAACAGAATGTGACGGATGGTACAATCCTTACTTTCCAGAGCGGAAATGAGTATCCGGGAGACAGCCGGAAAGGACAGTATATCACGCTGGACGGCGATGCGTTAGCCTTGACGGCGGATGCAGCAGCGGCTACTAAATGGCAGATGGAAGATTATACAGAGCACCCGGCACACATCCTTGAGATTCTTAACCGCGAAGCGGCTGAGGCGGCTTCGCATGACTTCGCTACAGACGTGACGACACTGGAGAAAGTGCGTAGCCGCGTGGCGGAGAACGATTTTGAACGGACGGATATTGCAGTTCCGGCTTTAACGCTTGGAGAACGGGTAAGTGATTACGCGCTGGATAATACAATAGAAGGTCCGCGCGCAATATACGATAATGAAATAACAGACTTGCAGCCCGGATTCTACCGCCTGACAGTAAAAGCTTTCTCCCGTATCTCGTCTGCCAATATGGCATGGGCTTGCCATACCGCAGGAGCAGGAATGGAGAGCGTATTGGCTTATATCTATGCCAACGATGTGAAATATCCGATCCAGTCTTTGTATCATTCATACCAAGCAAGTCCGTTGGAGCCGTCGGATGAGTTACGTGGCGGATATTATTACTCTACGGACCTGACTTCCGCAGGTGAGGCTTTTGACGACGCAAAACGCTATCTGAACGATGTATATGTTTATGTGGAAGCTGATCCGGGTAAGACCACAGGAACACTCCGCTATGGAATTAAGAACCCGTCCTATGTGCCCGGCGCATGGCTTGCATTCGAGGAGATAACACTCACACGCTTCGCCCGTAAGGTATATATCTTCAATGGCGAAAGCACAACAGGCGAGACCACCGACTGGCAAATGGGCGGCAACTGGAACCGTAACACGCAGCCGGATTATCGCCATGTCGTTTCTGTGCAGCATGACTTGGTTATCGACGAGGAAGTATCCGTCTATAGTCTGGTTATCGAGAATGATAAATCCGGCAACCCTGTTACCGTCACTATCGCTCCGACAGGAGGACTGATCCTAGGTGCCGGAGGTGTGAAAAATGCGACCAAAGACAATTTCATTCTCCAAGCCGGTACTACTGGAGCTACCAAAGGCCAGACGGGCTACCTCCGCATATCGCCCTACACCCGCGAGCCGATGCCCGAAGCTACCGTACAGCTGTTTAGCATAGGATACTATGACAAGTATGCGGAAGATACAGATGAGGATAATGTTGCCGCATGGCAATATGTAGGCACTCCGATTGACTTTAAGGGTGCTTTGGCAAAAACGGCATTCACCCGCAGTTGGATATATAGTTACGACCAGACTTCGGATAGTTGGGTAAACAACCGCAAGAACCTGGTAATGCAACCGTTCGTAGGCTATGCTACCACCCAATATGACAGTGAAGAAGGAAAACTGATAGAGTATAAGGGAACTCTGCAGCCCAATGGCGGCGTACAGACGATAAAACTGGCTTATACGGATGATGAGCATGGATATAATGTGGTGGCAAACAGCTTTGCAGCACCGATAGACATTACCAAAATGCGCAAAGAGGATTTCATCCATGTAGAAGACCCCACAATCTATCTTTTCCATACTGGAACCCGGCAGCAAGCCGAAGAGAACTCAGGAACGGAAGGAAATAATGCAGGTCAGTTCATCTCTATCGCTATCGGTACAGCTGCAGAAATGGAAGCACTCTTTGCGGACGATGATATTCCGACAGTCATTGCACCGATGCAGGGATTCGGAATCTATGCATCGGAAGGCGGAGGACAGATACGGCTGGATTATACCAAATTAGTATGGAATGCCGATTATGCAGCACACCCCAATAAACCGCTGCGTGTCGCACAAATACACGAAGAAGGGACCGACTCTATAGAAAAAGCAGAAATTACCGGTGCGCTGAAGATGACGATTAGCGCAGAAGGACGCAGCGACAAATGCTATCTGATAGAATCTGATAGGTATGACTCTTTCTATGAGGCTGGATACGATGCCTCCAAGAAAATGAGCGGTCGTCTTAATATCTTCACCGTTGCGGATGACGACAAACTGCTGGCAGTCAATGCTACCAATAGTATAGACGGAACGCGCATAGGCGTACGCACGGGCGCAGAGACAGCTTATACATTCGTGTTCTCTCATCTCCAAAGCGAGAATGGCTTGGCATTGTACGATGCAGAAACAGAGCAAACAATAGATATTAACGAAAATACGGAATACACCTTCTTTGCTGCACCGGAGACGGAGATCACTGACCGCTTCCGGATTGTAGCGCGTGAGGACGCTCCGGCTATCACTACCGGTGTGGATGGCGTAGAGAACGAAGCGAAAGCCGTTAAATTCATTAAGGATGACCAGATATACATCCTTAAGAATGGTGTGCTGTATAATGCAATGGGCGCAATTGTCCGTTGATACATCCCCTTGTGACAAGGGCATAGAATTAGTATTGGTTTGAAAAAGGTACTTTTAATAATAATAGGAATAATATGCACTCTTAGTGCTTCAGCGCTAAGTTATGCATCTCCTTATCGAGGCGCAGGACGCAACGGCTATATCCATACCTCTGCTCCAATGCGTTCTTCTATGACCACTCACTCTGCTATGGCGCAAGCGCCCATAGCAGCGATGAGTTCCACCTCTGCATATGGCATACAAACTACGTCTCATAACCATGAGACTAAGGCAATAGCCAATGATGTAGCAGTAAGAGGCATTTACACCTCTGCTTCTGCTATCCAGGGAGGTGTTACAACTTACGACACAGGTAGTAGAAATGTTCTGGGAAGAAGAAAAACAGAAATTGTTCCGGGAAAACCGGGAGAATGTCATTGTGTGGATTCAAATGGTGATGGATACTGCGATCATTGCGATGCAGAAATAGATGAGTTTGATGGCGGATGCAGTAATGATCCTTGCTGGTGTCCCCTTGATTTTAACGGGGCGGCGGCGCTCTTCATGACCGCTTTGGCTGTTGCGTACGCTATATACAAAAAAAGGACGTGCACCCTACAGTGACGTCCGTAATGCGAATGAGATGCGAATGTAAATTAGGGTTATTTAAGCCCTTTCGCCCACTTCTTCAAATAAGCAATCCACTCCTCGGCAGTCCGTGCCACTGGGTGGTTTTCTTTTGTCGCTCCGCAGCAGGTTAAATAGAAATGGCAGCCTACCCCAAGCCCCTCCCTAAAGGGAAGGGTGTTAAGCAAGCAGAGATTATTCTGTTTGTCATGAACGATTTCTCCGGCATACTCTTTCGGTATAAACACTCCTAAACCGACGGTCTCTTTGGCATACTTGGCGCTGTCATTCACAGGCCAGTCTGTCCCCCATGAAGCCAGAAGAACACCATTCTCCAGAATAATCGTGATAGTATCTTTTCCGCCTTTTGCCGGAATAGTCTGCACGCCGGTGCAGAGACCTTCTATCGGTTCGCTCACTTTGACATCGCATCGCATATCGCGATGTCCGGCGCGCATCGTATATTCCACATTCATGTCAACGACTTTCCTTCTCTCCGGGTCTTCCTGATACCCGTCGGGCACAGTCCAGTCCACATCGCATACAGCGATAGTGGCTTTGTTCCGGTGCTTCTTGACGATCCATTGCTGCCGCTCGCCTACATCTTCGATATGCCGCATTTTGCCGTCCCAGTATTTGACGCTTCCGACGCCTACTGTGCCGCTCACGCGCAGAATATCATCTCCGTACCCTGCCGCTAACAAACTGTCATTCGGGTACCAGTGGCTCTGCGCCAATTCAAGCTGCGGCTTGCGCTTACAATAAGGATCAATGGTCTGTTTCTTGTCGAAATAGATCCTGTAGGCCATTAATTCGCTTTCTACCGCTACGCCGTGGTGATGCAATTCATGATAAGTGTCCACCTTCGGCCCGTCCGCCCAGACCTCAATAGGATAGCAGTGACGCGTCTTGCCTTCGGCATAAATGATGGTATAACCCTTGACGGTCGAATCTGCCGGTGTACCGATCTTCCAGAACGAAGTAGCTACCCGCGGGCTGCAACCCGCGAGTAATAAGACCACTACGTTCAAAGTCAAAAGACCGCTTACGCTCAAAGAAGAAAGACTCTTTTGTCTTTTGTCTTTCGACTTTCGACTATCATCAATTGATATTGACATTCTCTACGGTAGGAGCCAGCGAGAAAGCTTCGCCCTTCTCGGCGGTGATATTCACATTATCGATCACCAAGCCGTCGGTCTGACGGAAGAGTGCTCCTTCCGTGGCGGTCATGGTGATATTACGCAAGGTCACATTCTTAATCTTCATCTCCGGCAGCCCGTTGAAATAGATCGCGCGTTTGATATTATTGCCTTTGACGTTCTCGATCACAATATTGCGGAAAGCCGGTGTCTCCTCGCTGGCTTCCGGAGCCTCTGCGTTCATGCGTGCGGCGAGTTCCTCTTCGGTCTCTTCGCCTGCGCCTTTACCGCCGTAGAAGAGGTCAAACAGCAGACCCTCGTTCGGGATATTCGCCATATTCACGTCGCGGATATAGATATTCTCTACCACACCTCCGCGACCGCGGGTACTCTTGAATCGCAGACCTACGTCCGTTCCGATATAGAGGTTGTTGCTTACCTGTACATTCTTGATACCGCCGGACATCTCGCTGCCGCATACAAAGCCGCCATGACCATGATAAACGACGCAATCATCTACTACTACGTTCTCCGTCGGAATACCTCTGTCGCGACCGGGTTTGTCTTTGCCGGACTTCATACAGATAGCGTCGTCGCCTACGTCGAACGAGCAATGAGAAATAACTACATTCTTGCAACTCTCTACATCTACTCCGTCGCCGTTCTGGCTGTACCATGGATTGCGAACATTAAGGTCGCGCAGAATGAGGTTCTCGCAGCACATCGGATGGAGATTCCAAGCCGGGCTGTTCTCAAAGGTCACACCTTCCAGCAGGATACCTTTGCAGTCCACGAAATGTAGCATTACCGGACGGAGGAATGATTTCACTACCTGCCATAGGCTGTCGTCGGTAATAACAGGCACGTTCTGATCCATGCAATAGGTCTGCGCGAGAATGGATGCGCTGTCCGGGTACCATATATCTTTTTCGGTCACTACGCCGCCTTTCTCCTGCAGGTGTTTCTTCCATTGACCCGGAGCCATTTTGGATTTCTTCAGCGGTCTCCACCAGTCGCCGTTTCCATTGAAGGTGCCATGTCCGGTGATAGCGATATTCTCTGCGTCGCGGGCATTCAGCGGGCTGGTGCAGCGCTTGGTAGGAATACCTTCGAACCACTCGTCATAAATCTCATAGAGATCCAGATCGTGCGAGAAGACGATAAAACTGTTCTTCTCGGTGTACAGACGCACATTCGATTTCATTGTGATTGGCCCGGTAGTGTAGATACCGGCAGGAATAACGACCGTACCGCCGCCGGCTTCCGTACATTCGTCGATGGCTTTCTGGATGGCTCCTGTAGCCAAGGCCACGCCGGCAGGATCGGCACCGTAGTCCAGCACATTGAATGTGCGGTCGGGGAAGGACGGCACTTTCACTTTCGGCATCTCAAACGATGCCGCTTTGGTCAACGCATCGATGTCGCCTTGCTTGGTCGTTTGATACTGCGGCGCAGAGGTGCAAGCGCCTAAAGTTACTGCTGCAAGCAGCAGGGAAAGAATTTGATTTTTCATAGGTATATATTTTGTGGATAAATGATTTCTACTAAGGCTAAGCCTTCAGCGGGTGCCGAATGGCCTGCGCGGCAGCGGTCGTGCGCCGCAATGACTTCGGCAAACTGCTCTTCCGTCATCTTGCCTTTGCCTACCTCGAAGAGTGTGCCTACTACGGCGCGAACCATATTGCGCAAAAACCGGTTCGCTGTTATGATAAATCGCCATTCCGTTTCGCTCTCTTGTCTCCATTCGGCTTTCTTGACATCGCAGATAGTCGTCTTGGCGTCCGTGTGCGTGCGGCAGAAGGAAGCAAAATCCTGTTCGCCGATCATCCGTGCTGCCGCCCTGTTCATTGCCTCAAAATCCAGCCCTGCTGCCACACGTGTGTGGTTGATATAGAGGAATGGATCCTTGCGGGTGGTGATGCGGTAGTAATAAGTGCGCTCGAGCGCATCGAACCGCGCGTGCGCTGCGTCTGTGACGCGCCTTAAAACGCGGATAGCGATAGAGTTCGGCAGCAGATTATTGAGCCGACCTGCTAAATTAGCCGGCACGGCTTTCTCCATATCGAAATGCGCTATCATCTTCTCTGCATGCACCCCGGCGTCCGTCCGGCCGGCGAAAGTGAGCGCTACCGGCTCACGCAGAATAGTAGCAAAAGCGGCTTCCATTTCTGCCTGCACCGTGTTTCCGTTCGGCTGCGTCTGCGAGCCGTGAAAATCCGTCCCCCTGTATGCAAATTCGATGAAATAGCGCATTTATAATTTTTAATTTTTAATTTTTAATTTCACCTGATGGTTGATTTCCGGCGAGAGTTGGGCTTTGTAGGCTATCCATGCTCCGCCGCCGAGCAGCACGATGCTCCGGCAGATGCTGTCCACCCATATGTTCATCGCCGGCAGGTAGGACTGCCACAGCCAATTAAGCCCGAAGACCGCCATCAGCAGCAACAGAATATACACCCATTTGCGATCGATCACATGAAACCGCCCCAGCGGTACGACAGTAGCAATAATCAGCAGATAATAAATCCCGTATGAGACCAGATTGCTGAGCGCTGCGCCCTCCATACCATATAGCGGCACCAGATAATTATTGAGCAGGATGGCGCTGACCGTCAACACCAGCGACATGAGCAGACTGAACGCATAATACCGGCTGTAGTTCAATGCGGTCAGACAAATAGTGAACGTCCCCAAAACCAATTGGCTGACGCCCAAGATGAGCACTACATTCTTCGCCGTAGCAAACGTAGCACCATTCGGCAGAATATGGAAAATCAAATCGATATTGAGCCATATCGCCAGAAGAATAAACCCGCCGATGAGCAGCATGTTTCTCGTCACCTGGCGAATCAGAACGGAGCATTCTTCGCGGTTTTGCTCCTTGATAGCTCGGGATAATTGCGGCGAAGCGATGGCAGAAACGGACCTGTTAGGAACACTGACCATCGCGGCTGTATAGGTAGCTATAGCAAAAATGCCGGTGTTGTCCAGACCCATCTTGGCGGTTACGAAGAAAGACGAAAGGGTAGGTGCCAGGACGGTGGTCGCTGCGGAGAGCAGCAGAAAACCGGTATAGACCAGATAGCGGCGAACAAGGCCTTTGTTTTCCCGCAGGAATGACCAATCCGGACGCATACAAATCTGCTTAAGCGAGAAGAAATAACATAGATTGACGGCCGCTGCCACTGCGTAGTTGATGCAGATACCGATCACCATTCCGTCGATGGAGATGATGCGGAAGGCGTATAGCAGATAGATCGCCAGAAGACCTACCCGGACGACGAGCTCTCTTACCGCCCGAGGCACCACAATATGCATCAGCACATTGCACGTGCTCTCGCAGATCATCTGGTAGAGCATGAAAAACGCCAGCGGTAGCACAAAATAATAGTACTCTACGAATAGCGGCGATTTGTCTCCGAACCATGCCCCTAACGGTACTCTGCAAGCCCAGTAGATCAGCGCAAAAAGCACAAAACCGATAAACGGTATCACCATCGCCCAGAAGAAGAAACCATGATCCTCTTCGCTGTCCTTTTCCTTAAAATACGGATAGAAACGAATCACACTGGCGGAGGTGCCAAGTTGCGCCAGGCCGATGAAGAGCGTAGCGGCATCAATAAGCACCCGTGCTAACCCGATTTCCTCGGTCGTGAGGAAACGGGTCAGCACGAAGAACGTAGTGACGACACCTACGCCTATGCCCAGGTAAGTCACTATCGTACCTCGTATGGATTGCTTAGCGATGACGCCCATAATAGATAAAAGTGGTCTATTTAATATCCAGCAACTCAACCGTGAAGATCAGGGTAGCGTACGGCGGGATAGACTGACCTGCGCCGCGCTCGCCGTAACCTAACTCGTACGGGATATACAGTTTGTATTTCGAACCCTTCGGCATCAACTGCAGACCTTCCGTCCATCCTTTGATCACACCGTTCAGCGGGAACTCGATCGGCTCGCCGCGCTGATAGCTGCTGTCAAAGACAGTGCCGTCAATGAGTGTACCTTCGTAGTGTACTTTGACCGTCTGCTCTGCGGTCGGTTTCGGACCCTTGCCTTGTACCAGTACTTCGTACTGCAGACCGCTTTCGGTCACTTTGACTTCCTCGCGCAGCGCGTTCTCCTGTAGGAATTTCTCGCCCTCTGCCTTGGTGTCGCCGAATTTCTTAGCGGAGATAACAGAGTCCACATAGTGATTAGCAGACTGCATGTCAAACTGTTCGGTGTAGTTGTACAGACCGTTGATAAATCCTTGTTTGATGAGGTCGAAGTTGGTCTCCAGACCTGAAACACTCAGCAGACCTACCGGCTCTTGCTCGCGGATGGCATTGCCGATATTACGGGCAGTAGCTACCACCTGCGGGTTGCGGACATTCTCTTTGAGACCTTTGTTTACATAGTCGATAAACTCATTCTTCGCCTCGCCGGTCGAGTCGTCAGCCAAGATGTACATGCGTACCTGGTTACCATTCAGTAAACCAAGAGAGTAGTTCAGCGAGTCTATGTCGCTTGCCAGATTAATAGCTTTGGCTTTCTTCGGACATTTGCCGGTAATAGCTTTAGGAGCCGCTTCGCCGTCCGTACGACCCTGGTATTTGGTCATCAGATAACTCTCAGCATCCTTCGCATTCAGAAGGGTGGTGTCTTCATACAGACCGTTTACCAGACCCTGGAAGAAAATCTTCTCGTTCAGCTGCCAGGATTTATTCTCTGCCAAGCCGTTTTTCTCAAAGCCCTTCACGGACTCACCCAGTTGGTGACCTGCTTTTTGAATGTCATTCATCTTCTCTGCTTTGTCCAGATAAGCCTCTTCCAGCGCATCGATAAACTCTGCTACAGCCTCGTCACTGCTGTCGTTAGCCAGATAATACATCTTGATTTGCAGACCGTTAAGCAGACCCAATGCATGGTTGACGGAGTCGGTCTCATTGGTCATTACGGCATCTTGTGCCTTGTAACTGTTGCCGCAAGAAACCATGGCCAGTGCGGCTAACAAAACAATACTTAATTTTTTCATTTGTTCAAATTATTTAAATAGTTGACTAGTATACTAGAAAACTAGTTGACTAGATTTTGTTATTCAATTCCTAACAGTTCAACCGTGAAGATCAGCGCAGCGTACGGCGGGATAGACTGACCTGCGCCGCGCTCGCCGTATGCCAGCTGGTACGGGATGAAGAATTTGTACTTCGAACCGATCGACATCAACTGCAGACCTTCCGTCCATCCGGCTATCACGCCGTTCAGGGGGAAGGTGATCGACTCGCCGCGGCGATAACTGCTGTCGAAGACAGTGCCGTCAATCAGTGTACCCTCATAGTGTACCCGAACCGTGTCGGTCGCTTTCGGTTTCTGACCCAGCGACGGCTCTAAAATCTCATACTGCAGACCGCTCGGGGTCACTTTGACACCTTCGCGTTTGGCATTCTCTGCAAGGAATTTCTCGCCCTCTGCCTTGGCTGCACCTGCTACTTTGGCTTCCAACTCCTGGAAGAACTGATTTAATACTTGTTGCGCCTCCTGATAACTGATCTTGGGCTGCTGCTTCGTGAGCACATCCTCTATGCCGGCTGCGAGGTCCTGATAATTCAGGCTCTCTACACCGCTGCTCATGAGGTTCTGACCCATTGAGAGGCCTAATGCATAACTAATTTTGTCCATAATATATAATTTTAATTCGTAATTTTTAATTTTTAATTTGCGAGAGGTATCTCGCCATGTATTTACCGAGGATATCAAACTCAATATTGACGACTGTACCGGCTTCGATATATTTGAAATTGGTGTTCTCTTCGGTGTACGGGATGATGCATACGGATACATATCCTTTGTCGCCTTTCACCTCCGGTTCGCAGGCCGTGAGGCTCACACCGTTGAGCGTCACCGAACCTTTGTCCACGCAGAAATAGCCGCGCTCTACCATCTCTTTGGTCGAGTCGTACTCAAAGCGATAATACCAACTGCCGTCGGTCTCTTTTGCCTCGATACAAACGGCTTTCTGATCAACATGACCTTGCACGATATGTCCGTCTAAACGACCGCCCATCATCATCGACCGCTCTACGTTCACCCAATCGCCCTCTTTGAGCAGATCAAGGTTCGTCAGCCGCAAACTCTCCTGCATAGCCGTCACGGTATAGAGGTCGCCCTCGATCTTCACTACCGTCAGGCACACACCGTTGTGCGCGATGGATTGGTCAATACTCAGCGCCTCGCCAAACGGATTGCGAAGCGTGAAATGTTTATTGGTCTGCTCGGTCTCTATCTTCACGACCTGAGCCATTTTTTCTACTATTCCTGAAAACACGGTTTTAATGAATAATTAAAAATGATTAATGATTATTTTTTTCTAAAGTACTTGCCTACCACTGGCAGTCCGCTAAGCGGAAAGTCGCGACGGGTCAAAACAAACAGGTATATGCCCAGCAGCAGCGTTCCGATTGCCATCATTACCCATATATTATGGATATAATACAGCCTCAACGCATAATAAACCGCCAGCAGACCTATTGTCAACGCCGTATATCCGCCGATGCACTTCATGTCGTAAGGTACCGGTGCTTTCTTCTGACCGATGAAATAGGACAGCAGCATAATGACGAAATAGCACACAAGGCTGCTGCCGCAACTTGCCCAATAGCCGATGATCGGCACTCCGACCACCTGGATCACTAAGGTGATCACCAGACCGATGAGCGAGAAATAAGCACCCCATTGGGTCTCGTCCGTCAGTTTGTACCAGAACGAGAGGTTGAAATAAATCCCTTGGAAGACATACGTCCAAAGCACGACCGGCACAATCTTCAGTCCCTCCCAGTAATCGGAAGCAACAATGTACCGGAATATATCCAGGTAGAAGATAACCCCTAACAGAATGAGGTACGAGAAGATGATATAGTACTTCATCGCATCGGCGTAGGCCTCTACGGACTGACGGTCTTTATGTTTGGCAAAGACGAAGGGTTCGTAGGCATAGCGAAAAGCCTGGGTGAACATCATCATCACCATTGCTACCTTGAAGCACGCGCCGTAAATACCTAATTGCGCCTGTGCATCCTCGCCGGTGTACAGATACGGGAACAGGATACGGTCCAGGGTCTGGTTCATAATACCTGCTACACCCAGGATCAGCAGCGGCAGCGAATAGCGCAGCATCTCTTTCAGCACCGGAGCGCTGAACTGTCCGCCTTTCGGTAAGGTCATTGGCAGCAGGCACAGCGTCTGGATACAGGTCGCCAATATATTACTGAGAAAGACATAGAATACATCATTCTTGCCCAGCACCACGAGGAAGAGCAGATTGAATCCGATATTGAGAATGACAAACAGCAACTTGAGCGCCGCAAACCGTATCGGTCGTTTCTGGTATCGCAGGTACGCAAACGGAATGCACGCAAACGCATCAATCGCTACGGTGGCAAACATCATTTCGATAAACTCCGAATGGTCGGGATAGCCCAGCGCATTGGCGATCGGCTGATGGAAAACGACCACCAGCATGGTGAACACCGCGCTGGAGCATAGCAACGTCAGAAACGCCGTTTTATACACGGTCTTCGGATCGTAGTCTTCGCGGTTCGCAAAACGGAAGAAACCGGTCTCCATGCCATAGGTGAGGATCACTAACAGCAGCGCCGTCCAGGCGTAGATATTCGTGACGATTCCGTAGTCCGACGTGCGCGCCAGCGCGTAGGTATAGAGCGGCACTAACAGGTAGTTGAGAAACTTGCCTATTATCGAACTGGCACCGTAGATTACGGTGTCTTTCGCCAGAGATTTCATCTCACTCATCTTCTCTTTCAACTTTCAACTTTCAACTCCTGCCACGCAGAGCACAATCTCGCCTTTCGGCGCTTTCGCTTTGAAATGCGCTATCAGCTCCGCCAGGGTGCCCCGTACGGTCTCCTCATGGATCTTACTGATCTCTCGCGTCACAGACGCTTTGCGTTCTTCACCGCAGGCTGCGGCTAACTGCTCCAGCGTCTTGACGAGCCGGAAAGGCGACTCATAGACGATAAAGGTCTGGTCCAGCGAAGCCAGGTACTGCAGGCGGGTCTGACGGCCTTTCTTCTGCGGCAGGAAGCCTTCGAAATAGAAATGATTGTTCGGCAGTCCGCTATCCACCAGCGCCGGTACAAAAGCCGTAGCACCGGGGAGGGTCTGTATCTCGATCTCCGCTTCCGCCGCTGCACGCACGAGAAAGAACCCCGGGTCGGAGATAGCGGGAGTACCGGCATCGGAGATGAGCGCGATGTTCGCACCCGCTTTCAGCCGCTCCACGATATCCGCCGACGTCTCATGTTCGTTGAACTTATGATGGCTCTTCAAGGGCGTATGAATATCGAAATGCTGCAGCAGCACGCCGCTCGTGCGCGTGTCTTCCGCCAGAATCAGATCCACTGATTTCAGCACTTCTATCGCTCGGAATGTCATGTCCTGCAGATTGCCTACCGGTGTTGGAACGATATACAGCATAATTGCGAATTACGAATTAACCGAATCGTCTGTGCAGGGTTACAATAAACTGCTGGTAACTGTTGCTCTCGGTGTCCCATCCGAAGCGGCGGATATACTCCATCGCTTCGTCGAACGAACCGAGTGCATTCAGCTCTGTCAGGGTCTTTTGCATCAGTTCGGCGTTCTGACCGAATAACTCACGTTGGTATAAGAACCGGTCGCCCAGCGAGATAGCCTGACGGATGTCCGCAACCGCTTTGCCGTAGATAGCCGCTTTCGGAGAAGCATTCTCCTCTTGTACCTGCTCCGGCTCTGCCGGTTTGGGTTCTACTACAGGGGCAGCTACCACTACCGGTTTCTCTACCACCACCTCTTTGATTACCTCTACGGGTTTCTCCACAACCTTCTCTACCACCTTCTCCACCACTTGCGGTTCCGGTGCAGGACGGCTCTTGAGTTCGTCTAATTCCGCTTCGAGGGACGCCAACTCCGCTTCCAGCGTGGCGATCCGCTCCTCAAGCGACTCAAAATATTTAATTACTTCTTCCATGAAGAATGGTCAATTTTGAATTTTGAATTATGTAATAATCGTGCCCTTGGGCTAAGAATTTTGAATTACTTCGTTGCGTCTTCCAGTTTGCCCATCATTGCGAACATGAAGATAGCGGCAATCAGGCATACGCCGATAAATACGCTCCATACGAGCCACAGCGGCAGACTGCCCCAGAGGAAGCCGCCTACGGAAACGAGGAAGTTGCCTAATGCGGTAGCTACAAACCAACCGCCCATCATCATTCCTTTGTATTGCGGAGGAGCAACCTTGCTCACAAACGATATACCCATCGGGCTGAGGAGCAACTCGCCGAAAGTGAGTACCAGATATGTGAGGATCAGTACATTGGAGTTAACGAAGGTGCCGCCTCCAGTGACGCGTGCCAGTTCTTGTTCGGCAGGTGTAAGCAGACCGACTGAGCAGAATGCCATTACGGCATAAGCTGCTGCGGCTACCAGCATACCATAGGCAATCTTACGCGGAGCGGAAGGCTCTTTGCCTTTCTTCGCCAGCGCGCCGAAGATAGCCATGCTCACCGGCGTCAAGGCTACTACGTAGAACGGGTTGAACTGCTGGAAGATAGGAGCGGAGATACCGATCTCTGCCGGATGGCTGAGATATTTGTATGCCAGCGCACCGATCACAGCGATACCCACGCAGCTCCAGATCATCTTCGCTTTCTTTGTTCCTTCGCCGAAAATACCGAACAGCGCATATACCAGAATAGCCACCAGCACCAGGTTGATAATATCAAACGCCATCGTCTGAACGCCTGTCACTACCGGGTTCACAAACTCATTGGCAAAATAGGTCAGCGTCAGACCGTTCTGGTGGAACGCCATCCAGAAGAACAGCACAACCGCAAACACAAGACAGAGCGCCACAATACGTTTCTTGGTCTGCTCCGGCGTCAGCGTCTCTACTTTCTGTCCGCTTGCAGCTGCCTGCTTGGCAGTGTTCTCCACATGCTTGAACCAAGGGCGGCAAGCATAGTAGATAGCGATACTGAGGATAAGCGAAGCGCACGCTACTGCGAAGGCGAAATGGTAACTGTCATTGACGCTCACGCCCAGCGAACTCTGAGCCCAGTCCATGATTTTCACGGCTGCCGTAGGAGCAAACATAGCGCCGATGTTAATCGCCATATAGAACAGCGAGAAAGCGGCGTCGCGGCGGTCTGCGTACTGCGGGTCGTCGTAGAGGTTACCTACCATCACCTGCAGGTTGCCTTTGAAAAGACCTGTTCCGAAACTGATCAGCACCAGCGCGCCGATCATACCGGTCATCGCTACTGCCGTACTGCCGTATTCCACGCCACCCATCGGGATAGCAAGCAGCACATAGCCCAGGAACATGATAATAATACCTATTGTCACGCATTTGCCGTAACCGATCTTGTCGGCTACTATACCACCGATCAGCGGCAGGAAATAGACGAACGCAAGGAACGTAGAGTAAATAGCACCGGCTGCCGAAGCCGACAGTCCGAAATTAGCGCGCAAGAAAAGCGCAAACACGGCTAACATCGTGTAGTAGCCGAAACGCTCGCCTGTGTTGGCCAGAGCCAACGCGAACAATCCTTTGGGTTGATTCTTAAACATAAAATATGATTTTTAATTCGTAATTTTTAATTCGTAATTTTTAATTTTTAATTTTTAATTACCTCACACCAGTGATGTTTGTCCTCGGCTCGGCCGAACTGGATATCGCGGAGGGCATGATAGAGCTCCGACAGTACCGGTCCGGGTTCGTCGCCAAAATGGTAGATCTTGTCCTTCTCCGGGTCGATCACCTTGTCTATAGGGCTGATGACGCAGGCGGTACCGCAGGCTGCGGCTTCGGACATGTCCGCCAACTCTTCCAGCCGTATATGCCGCCGCGTCACTTTATACCCCCTCTCCCGCGCCAATGTCATCAGGCTGTCATTCGTGATACTCGGCAGAATAGCGCTGCTCCGCGGAGTAAGGTATTCAATCAGAAAACTTTCTTCTTTTAACTTTCCCGCTTCTTTCAACTTTAAACTTTCAACTTTCAACTTTCTAATTCCTATAAAGTTCGCCGCACTGCACTCGTCGATATACCGGTGATATTTGGCGTCGAGGAAAAGACAGTCCATCCCTTGCGCATGTGCCGGTTCGGTAGCCCGGAAGGACGAAGCGTAGTTGCCTCCTACCTTGAAGGTACCTGTGCCATAAGGCGCCGCACGGTCCACATGCCTGTTCACGACGAAGGTCGTGCAATGAAACTTACCCGGGTAGTACGGTCCGATAGGGGAGGGGATGACGATGAACTCAAAATCCCGTCCGGGACCTACACCGAGCCGCGGCGTCGTCCCGATCAGCAACGGCCGGAAATACAAGGTCGCGCCTGTTCCGTAGGGCGGCAGGAAATCGCGGTTTTTATCCAGCGCCAGACGGATCGCTTTGCCGAATAGCTCTTCCGGCACGGGAGCCATATACAGCCCCTCGGCGCTTTTCGCCATGCGTTTGGCATTCTCACGCCAGCGGAAGATACGGATCTTGCCGTCCACTCCGCGGAATGCTTTCAGTCCCTCGAACGCCTCTTGTCCGTATTGCAGACAAGTGGCTGATACATGCAAATGCAAGAACTTGTCTTTGGTGGCGTAGGGTTCTTCCCATACGCCGTTGTGGTATGCCGAGCGGACGATATAGTCCGGTTCGGTATAGTGAAATCCTAATTTACTCCAATCAATATTTTTCATTTCTCAATCATCAAACAGCGTGTCCAGCACGCTCAGTTCCGTTTGCCACGGATGTTTATCTGTCCATATCTGTCCGCTCCAATCCTGCGTTCTCCTTTGTACATTGTACATCGTACATCGTACATCGGTTGGCCTTTCTTTTTTCAGCAAACTCGCAATTGTCGCGTTCAGTTCGTCATTCAGGTCTATCAGCCATTTGTACTCGCGTTCGTAGAACGGCTTCAGGTAATCGGCGAAGTACATGAAATACGGCGTGTGTTGGTAGGCGCTTACGAGGGTGATCCAATGTTGGTGTTGCCATCGCGTCTGGTAACTGATCTCGATATCCCGCGTCAGTTGCTTGTGTTCCACTTTCTTTACAGGAACGGTCAGCCGCACCAATTCGTAATTGTGCATTGTGCATTGTGCATTGTGCATTGCAATCGTGCAACGGTTGCGAAACGTCTGTTTCTCAAACGTCTCCATCTGCTCGATCGTCGCCGGCTCGCGCATCAGCGCCTCCATATACGACCTCGGCGGCAAATATGCTGTGGGTAGTACCATTCGTCAATGTTTTTTGTGTTTATGTCTTTAAAATGCTTTTACTCTTTAGAGTTTGGAATTTGATGATAAAAGTTATCTGGGAGTTTACTCACAAGTAAGTTTTATTAGCAAATTTCAATTAAGCGAAGCTTTAAAGCATTTTAAAGGGTTTTTATTGTTTTTTTCTAAAACCTCCGCACTATCTCTTCGCTCCTCTGCCAATCCGGTTCCAGCGGATAGAGTGTTTGTCCTTATCCAGCGAGAGCCAAATGAACACCGGCCTTCCCACAATATGATCCTCCGGCACAAAACCCCAGTACCGGCTGTCGGCACTGTTATGCCGGTTGTCGCCCTGCATCCAGTAGTAATCCATCGCAAACTCATATTCCTCGCCGATAGCCATGGGCTTGAACTCATAGGCGTCGGCAATGCGCTTGTAAACCCAATAATTCTCTTCGGTAATCAAGATCTTGTCGCCTTTGCGGGGAATATAGATCGGTCCGTAGTTGTCGCGCGTCCATTCATTGTGTCCCAGCGGGTACACGGCGCCTCCTTGCGTCTCGGGTTCAACGGCTATAGACAGCACGTGCGGGTTCTTCTCCAGCTCTTCCTTCATCGCCTCCGTCAGCGGGAAATGCCAGGTCTGGGGATCTATCTGCACGCGGTCAGCTATGCTGATACCGATCTTCTCCAGGTATTTGCCGGTGAAGATATGTCCGTCCGTCTGCACAAAATAGTTCAGCTGCAGTCCTTCTCTCTCCGGCTCACGCTCCCATTCGGCATCGCCCATTGTGCATTGTGAATTGTGCATTGTGAATTTCGTATAAACGACGTTGTCGATTATACGCAAACTGTCTCCCGGCTCTCCCACGCAGCGTTTGACGTAGTTCTCTCTGCGGTCCACGGGACGTGTGACGATCTCGCCGAACACATCCTTGCGCGACTTCAGCAGCCCCTCGCCGTAGTAATATTTGAGCGTGTAATAGTCCGGATTCTGCATCTTCGTGCATACCGTGTCGCCGGCAGGGAAATTGAAAACGACGATGTCCCCTTTCTTCGGGCTCGTCCATCCTGCAAGCCTTTTGTATTCCCAGTGCGGGTTATCGAGATAACTCTTTCCTCCGCCGAGCCATTCCGGCATCGTGTGTTGCACGAGCGGCATAGACAGGGGCGTCTGAGGCACGCGCGCACCGTAGGCCATCTTGCTCACGTACAGAAAATCCCCTACGCGCAGACTCTTCTCCAGACTCGAACTCGGTATCTGGTAGTTCTGGAAGATATACAGATTGATGAAATACACCGCCACCAAAGCAAACACGATGGCGTCTATCCATGAAAACAAAGTGTACAGAAACGCATTTTTGTCTTTGTATTTGCGCCACCAGCTGTAGTTGATATACTTGGTGGTGAACATGTCAATGACGAGCGGCAGCAGCGCCAGCCAGCCGAGGCTTGCCCAGTCGCCCCATGCTACCCAAATGACGAACGCCACATACAGCGTTCCCCAAACCCCTGCGCGAATCCATCCGCCGCGTGTCACTTCGTTAATTCTATCTTGAAAACTTTTCATCTTTTTCGGATCATTTTTGACCAATATAAAAAAATGTTTTTTGTGTTTATTGCTTTTGAATGATTTGGCTCGTTAGAGTGTGGAATTTGGTGATAAATTTATCTGGGAGTTTACTCACAAGTAAATTTTATTAGCAAATTACAGTAGAAGCAAAGCTTCCAATCATTCAAAAGGGTTTTATATGTTTTTTTCTTTTAAAATATTTTCCGCCGCGAGTACAGCGCCGAGTGCAAAACCTCTGCGGCCTTTGGCTATATGCGTGATAACGATGGTGTCTTCCTCGCTGTCCCATGTCACCTCATGCGTCCCCGGCACTTCCCCTTCGCGGATACTCTCGATGGGAATGCAGGCTCCCTTCCCTTCAGGGAGGGGGTGGGGGTAGGCCTCTTCTATCTGCTCCGCGAGCGTCTTTGCCGTTCCGCTCGGCTTGTCGAGTTTGTGAATATGGTGAATTTCCCTGATAGAAGGTGTATAACCTCCCTCTCCATTCGTAATTTTTAATTCGTAATTCGTCATTGCTTCGGCTAAATACTTGTTTAAGCCGAAGAATATATTGACGCCCACGGAGTAATTACTGCTCCATACAAGCATCACTTTGCCTTTCTCATTTTTGAGAACCACTCTGTTCCTATCTCCCTCCCTACGGGGGAGGGTCGGGGAGAGGCTTTCTATATCCCATCCCGTCGTCCCGCATACTACCGGTACCCCCTGCGCCCAAGCCTTGCGGATATTCTCCTCCGCCGTAGCAGGCGTAGTGAACTCAATCGCCACATCCGCACTCCTGAACGCCTCGCTCTGAAAACCTTCGTCCGGAGTATAAAATCTTACAGGCGATGCCGGTCCTACAGCGTTAGCGGTCTTACAGTCACTCTGTGACGGTCCTACAGCGCAGCGGTCAATCACACAAGTGATTTGGTGCCCTCTGCTCCGAGCCACTTCCTCGATCATATGCCCCATTTTGCCGTATCCTATGATAGCTATTTTCATGTGCTTTATATGTGTGTACGTGCGTATAAATATGTGTGCGCACGAAAATCGGCCGCAAAATTACAAAAAAAAAACGATATACGCAAACGCATATATGCAAAAAGAGCGCCGAAGCGCTCCTTTTTTACCAAATCCGTCAATTTTTCCACAATTACTTTACCTCCTGCCCCGTGAGGGTATAGATTTTGTCACCGCGGAGGATGAATATCTCGCCGTCAATCAAGACCTTGGAGGCTTGATCTGGGGCAAGGATGTCTTCGATTCCTTCATGCGGATCGCGAATCTCGAAGGACGGTCCATCAACCCATTCGGTGATCAGTTGGCGGTACTCGTTGGCTGCACAAACGCGCCAAGTATAGGTACCGAATTGCTCCAGAGTAGCGGCAAAGGACGTATTGTTATTAAAGGTCGTTCCTTCTATCACGGGCTCGCCGTTATAATAGATGCCGATACCGAAATAGGTCGGTAGATCCTGTACAGACCAATAGAAGTACGCCGTAGTGCCATCCACGGATACTTGCAAGCCGTACGGCAGGTAGTTTGGCTGCACTACTGTTTTCGGAGTTGCCTCAAAAACAGCCGTGTAATCGGCATTAGCGGTAGCAGCTACAACAGCCGGACTCCAACCGCTGAACGAATACGTATAGTTTTCATCCTCCGGACGTACAGGCGTAGCGCTGGTATAGGTCGGCATCTCGCCTTCTTTCACTTGGCTGTTCTGCAACTCTGCGCCGTCCCAATTCAAGAAACGGATGGTGTAATAGACATCCTGCGGTATGATCTCATATTGCGCAATGACAATGAGGTTCGCCGTGATGTTGGTAATGGGTTTGGACCAACCGGTGAAGATATATCCCTCACGTGTCGGATCAGTCTCCGGTCCGTTGGCATCGTGCCCTTCCTCAACCGTCTCTACCAACAGTTCCGTGCCGTCCCAATTCAAGAAACGGATGGTGTAATAAACAGGCTGCGGTATGATCTCATATTGCGCAATGACAATGAGGTTCGCCGTAATATTCGTGATTGGTTTGGACCAGCCAGTGAAGATATATCCATCGCGTGTCGGATCAGTCTCCGGTCCGTGTGCGTCATGCCCTTCCTCCACTTGCTCTACCAGCAGTTCCGTACCGTCCCAATCCATGAAGGTGACGGTGTAGTAAACAGGTTGCGGCGGAGTAATTGTTTTCTCCGTAGCGGTGAACTGTGCCGTGTAATCCGCATTGGCTGTAGCGGCTACAATCTCCGGCTGCCAACCGCTGAAAGAATAGGTGTATTGCTCGTCCTCGGGGCGGACGGGTGTAGCACCACTATAAACCGGCACGTTGCCTTCGAGAACTTGGCTGTTCTGCAACTCTGCGCCGTCCCAGTTGAGGAAACGTATGGTGTAGTAAGTAGGCGGAACAACCGGTTCGATGACTTCGAAAGTAACGTAATCCTCCAATCCGTTGTTGGTGCGTGCCGTAATGTTCACATATCCTTCGCCCATTGCCTTCACAAGACCTGATGAACTAACGCGCGCAATATTGTTATCGTCGGAACTCCATCTAACGGTTTTGTTGCCTGCATTCTCGGGTAGAACCGTTGCACTCAGCTGGTACGTGTCACCTACATACAGCGGTATTATCTCGCCTGTGTTCTCGTTAATCGTGATACTGGTGGGTTCGATTGCCTTCACCTGGATATTTGTGCCGTTGCTTACACCATTTGAGGTCGTGACGGTTATTGTGGCTGTACCGGTGCTCACGGCGGTTACCAAACCGTTCTGATCCACCGTTGCAACAGAGGTGTTATTGGACGACCATGTAACCGTCTTGTCGGTGGTGTTCTCCGGTTGGATAGTAGCGGTCAGTTGCTTCGTCTCGCCTTCGTATAGTTCAAATGTATCCCAGTATCCGCCTTCGTTGATAGTAACGCTTTGCGCTTCTATTGTCGAGACGTTGATAGTTGCAGTTGTAGCAGAGACATTGGTGCCAACAGCCGTTACCGTAATGGTTGCCGTTCCTATACCTACTGCTGTTACGAGACCATTCTGGTCCACCGTCAATACAGAAGGATTGGACGATGACCATTGGTAGGTAGGCAGATAACTGAGCCTATCCTCATAGCCATTATATACCTCTAATTGTTGGGTCTCGCCAATACCCATTGCTGTTTTCGCTCTCTGCCATGAAGTGTGTGGGGCTTGGTAAATATCTATGTAATATTGCGGACTCACTAAATCAACCCTTGCGGTCGTTACATTGAGAGATGTACTTTGTCCGTTCGGTAGAGTTGCAGTTATAGTCGCATTTCCTGAGCCCTTGGCATAGGCGATAATACGCGAACAGGGTTTCATACCGTCATAGTAGAAGTTGAATACCGTGTCGGGCATTTCGGTTATGGACAATACATCCTCATTATCAACACTCCATGTTAGTCCTTCGCGTGCTGCATCTATATTCGTATATGCGAGCACCATGTATTCGAAGTTCTCGGTGTCTATATACTCGCTATTTAATAATTTCCACTCCGTTTCACCGTGACGACGGCATCTAATAGGTGTAATCCTAATAGACGGCTGAGCGATAGTGAGAATGAAAGATGCTTTATAGTCTCCTTCGTACGAAGTAGCGGTAATACGGATGTTTCCGCTACGACCGTTGGCATAGCCGTTGCCACCGAGATCCAGATGGGTTTTAATCAAGCCGTTTTGATCTATACTCTCGAAGAAATCATACTCCAGTGCACCGCTCACGCCCCATGTGTCTGCCGACCAAGTGACACGCTTGTCTGCCGCTTCGTCCGGCAGAATGGTGGCGTTTACTTGCAGCGTCGTTCCGGCAATAATCGTGGTATCCGAAATATCCAGTGTAATACCGGTCACAATAACCGGGTCCTCGCTGTCCTCGGGTGCATTCTCATGGAATACGCGCAAATACGGGTAGCCGTCATTGATGGTGTCATTACGTCCCCAGATATTCTCAAAATCCCAGTTCTGATAGGTCGCTTTGGCGTGCATCTCGTTGGTAGTACAGCCCTTTCCGTCGCAGTTGGTGGCTTCTACTGCCAACTCTTTATTATAATAGGTGCTATTTTGTATCGGTTTACCATAGGAAGTACAATTGGTAATACCCGATTGGGTAATACCTGCATTGTAGCAGTGACTGTAAGTGGTCGTCCATCCAGAGCCTGCAAACAAACCCGCCGGATTGCCATAATGATCATAAATATTCACACGAGTATAACAATCGGATATCGTGTCGTTACGCAATTGCCAAGAGTTATCCACATCACCTATTAACGCATTGGGAGCGAGAGCCTTTTCCCTATGACCATAGATAATACCCTCTGCATAACATTGCTCTACATGGCAGATAGTGGTCTTACCGGCTAACATACCTACATGGCTCCATCCCTGCTCCTCGCCATAGCCGCAGCGACGCCAATATTTCGTTGCATCCTTGTATTGTCCGCGTGTGTTGTAATCTTGTCCGTCAAGAACAGAAGCGGCAATGCCAACATTGCGAATGACGGCCGTATCTCCTACCTCGCCAAACAAACCTACACTCTCTCCCTGACCATTATATCCCGGAATACCGTTGCGCTCCATGTACATACCATAGATAGTATGCCCTTGACCGTCAAACGTGCCGTGGAAAGCGTGATCGCCTTCTCCGTACACACCATAATACCAGCCTATAGGTATCCACGGCATACCGAACGCACCGCGTCCCCAATACTGCCAGTCGGTCGTGTCGCAGAGCAGAATATCATTGTCCAGCACTACTTTCTTGCCCTTAAAGGACATCGGTGCTTGAGTCTGCGTGATATTTTCTACGGCATAGTTCCCCTCCGTATCGTAGCAAGGTACACTGTCCTCCCATGTATATAGACCGTTCTGCATAGCCGCAAAACCTCTCAACTGCGCAGCCGTTTTGATATGATAGGTCTTGGCAAACTCGTTCTGGAACGGCGTTACATCTATCTCAAACCGCTTGTCTTCATGCCAGCGGGCATAGAGAGTGATGTTGTTAGTGGGACGCTCGGTTTTCCAATCGAAGATCTGCGTCAGTCCGGGGTCTTTATACCATCCGGCAAACAAATACCCTTCGCGCAACGGACGCTGCGGAGGCAACACTTCGCTGTCGGGGTAAACGTATTTGCTCGTCACATGCGTGCCGCCGTTGCTGTTAAACGTAATGGCTACCGACGGACGGAAAGAGGCGTCCGGCGATACACGCGGATAGTCGCCCTCGCGCCATTCCCAGTAATGGAGTTGCAGTGTATCATTGCCTGCGTGCCGCTCGTTCCAACGAGCTACGGAATAATTGTAGATATTTACCAAGTCTTTCGACTGCATCCATCGGGTGGAATCCAAGGTACAGTTCGGATCGCCATATTCCGTTCCATCACCCAAATACTCTATCTGGGCTTTCTCTTTGTCCGCAAAGAAATTCTCACGATGCTGGAAAGAACTATAACCGTAACCATTACCGGTATATAAAAAATTCACCAATGTATCTTGTGCCCATACATTGAAACCGCCATAAACAGCGGTATGGTAAATAGCTAATTGCGCATTCCCACTATTAATCATTTGGACAGATGTACCGCAGTTGAGGACATAACTGCCGCCTGCCATATTGCCAATCAGACCGCCCTGATTGCCTGCATATTGACCCTGCGTAGCTATATTACCCGAGGTCCAGCATTGTACCACTATCGGCTTATCATAAATCTCGCCTACTAAGACACCATGGTTGGCGGAACGAATATACGCATCCGTCACACCCAAGTTGCGCAACTGCGCCCCTCTGGCGATACGTCCGAAGAGACCTTGTTTATCCAGCAGATTGTTGATATACATATTCTTCACCTCATGGAAGCCTCCGTCATAGACGCCGTTAAACTCGGTAAGATTAGTAGATGCATACCACGGATTGCTGCGCGGAGAGCCAATTGGTCTCCATTGGGTGGGTGCCGTCTCTTCCCATTGCTCGAACGGCACATTCAGCGCAATATCTGCCGTCTGGAGGAAATACTTGCCCTTGAAAGTCATTCCTTGGTCCACGAGCCACCGCATATTCTCCAAATGCTGTTTGGTGGCGATGATATACGGATTGGCTTTAGTGCCGTCACCTCCGCCAAACATCGCTGATGAATTCGTCTGATAGACTCCCGTCGGGCGCGGCAGACCGTCGCGCAACTCCCATTGGCTCAAACCCATGAAAGAAGCCAACATATTGAGGGTGTCTACAAACGCCTGTGTCTGCATCTGCGCCAGCGGTTTGCCGATACCATTCCATGCGGCTTCTGATTTTCCGGTGATAGCAGGCAGACCGTCTTGGTTGAAATAACCTATCTGCTGAGAGGGTTCCACCAAATGCGCATAAAAACCACCATAGCCGTGAGAGGTAGCCACGAAAGCGTGGATATTATTCTTGTAGTACTCGGGGTCGTGGTGATAAATCGTGGAGGTGGAATAGCAGTTGATAATATCGCCTCGCGCTATATCGTCATTAATATGTAGGGCATCATACCCATTGTCATAGCAGAAATGTGCGAAAGTAGGATTACCGCCTATACCTGTGGATTCGCTAAAATCACGGAGTGCTCCCGTGCAATAACACGATTCAATCCGTCCTCCCCAGTTGCGATAGGCAAAACCAGCTATGCCTGATTCCCAGATATAGTTAACACTGCTGCCATCGCTGAAGAGGTCTCCAAACGCAGCACATTCGCGTATCGTACCGCCGTCATTATACAACACAAAACCGCCTCCACTGGAGAAGTCTTTCACAGGAACCCCGTTTTTTACTGAGCCGGTTGGTCCGAATAGCGCATAGATATCCACATCCGCCGTACAACGCTCTATCAAACCTTGATTGGTCTGCACAAAACCGCCGTTTCCCCTCGGACGCATGACTCCTTGATTCGTACAATCACGAATAACACCTGTCGGGTAGTTATTCTCTACGAGAGGTACGTTCAGATTTCCCGAGCAGTTTTCAATCAGCCCTTTGTTAAGACATACCAATCCGGCTCCGCCATTCAGCATTCGTCCCTGCACATGGCAATTGCGGACAACGCTGTTAGAATCGGTATTGATAACAAGCAAAGCTTGCGAACCGGCTCCTCCCATGATGGCATTGGATAGCCGGATATTCAGCAGCGAACCGCCTTCTACGTTACCGAATAGCCCTTTGTTGATTACCGTTAAATCATACGAAGTGACATCTATATCCCAATCATTCGGATCGTAATCCTCGGCAAAACCAATACCTCTTCCATAATAGAGGTTATAGATAGTGTGCCCGTCGCCGTCAAACGTGCCGCGGAAATAGCCGTAGTCCCAATCTTCGCCCCACTGCATCAAGGTATGAGCAATCGGCTCCCATTGCTTCCAGTTGGCGGTGTCCGGGTCGTTGAAATTGGTGAGATAGATATCCGCCGTCAGTTTGAAGTACTGACCGGCGAAATCCTCTTTATCGACATTCGTTCGTTCTGCCAGTCCAGCTAACTGCTCCGGTGTACTGATTAGATACGGATCGGCTTGGGTTCCCGAACCGCTGAACACTTTGTTACTCGTACCGTTCCAGTACGTTTGTGCCTGCATTGTAACCGCCATCAGCAGCGCCAATGCGAAAAATAGAATCTTTTTCATACGCGTGCGTATTTTTTTAGGTGAGTATTTTTTAGCCATAGACATACGAAAAAGCGCGGGCTTTCGTCTGCTTCGATTTGATACTTTGAGGTCTTCGACTACCTATTTACCCAAATCTATACACGAAAAACTCACGCTATCAACGTGAGCGTGCATAAACCGTACTTGGGTAAATAGAGACCTTCCGGTCGTGATACTTAGGAAGTGTCGAAGTTTCAAAGTATCAAGCTTTTCGGCTTATTACGCTATTTCTTGGCGCACGCTTGCGCTTGTATGTCCTCCTGTTTAACGTCAGAGAGTGACTGAGTTACATTTTGCGCTGCAAAATTACAAAAAATATTTTACACTCGCAAATATATCTTCTTTTTTATATTGATTTTGCTCTATTGTCAGCCGGAATAACTCCAGAATTGCCCTGCAAACAAACATCAAAACGGTAGCAAATAACGACCGCAAAAGAGGCTCATAAGGGGCTTATAATGGCAATCCTAGACTTTGCTCGAAACAATTACATATAATTTATTTATATTCAATAATTTACTGACACACGAAATTCACACAAAAACACCCTGTTTTGCCATTTCAATTGCTATTTTTGCATAAAAAATCTGCATTTTATAAAAAAACAGAGTCTCGTTCCCGAAACTCTGTATGTACTATGTCACAGCTTTATACGTTGCCGGAGCCTGTAACTATGATTTTTGCAGCCAATTCAGGATCGTATCCGCCAGATCGCTGATGGAGACGGAGCCGTCATTGGTGAGGTGAAAAGTGAAAGGTGAAAGGGGAGAGGTGAAGGGTATAGGGTGTTGTTGCGCGCGGATGCGGGCGCGTACCTTATTGATATTTTCAGGTGTGGCGTCGCCATGGTAGTCCCGTGCGATCGTGCGGGCAATACGGATATCCTCCGGCGCGTCAACGATGATAATCCGGTCGCAGAGTTCGTCCAAACCCGCTTCATACAGGATTGCCGATTCGATAAAAAAGACCGGCTTCGCCTGTAAGACCGCGTTGCTGTAGGACCGCGTTGCTGTAAGACCGCTTCGCTGTAAGATGTCTTCCTTTACCGCGGGGTGGATGATGGCGTTTAAAGCCTGCAGGCCCCCTCCGGCTCCCCCTGGAGGGGGAGAGAAAACACATTTACTGATATATTGCGTATTATACTCTCCGTCCACAAAAGCTTCTTCGCCGAAGAGGGCGATGATCTGTTGCTGCACGACGGGGTTCTCGGCGATGATGCGTTTGGCTTCGCGGTCGCAGTCATAGACGGCAAAACCGCGTCGGCTTAACTCCTTCGCGATAGTACTTTTCCCGCTTCCTATTCCGCCTGTAAGACCTATTAGCATAATTACGAATTAAGAATTAATGAATATTTTTTAGTTAATCAAAAACGCGCTCTGCTTGGACTGAGATTCCGCACGACTACGTGATTGGAAATCACTTGTATAGTGCCTACGTCTCGTCCTGCGCTTTCTCCCCACAAATTAAAATTTGTCGGGGACCCCAAAAGACAAAAACCTATAAAACCCTGTCGCTTGCTTGCTAACTCTGCGAGTTCCTGCGTTTTCGTCGCTAATCGACCGACTTATAAGTAAACTTAACGTCGTCCGTTAGGACGAACCCGCACCTCCGAAGGAGGTAAACAACCCAGCGGCAGCAAAAACATAAAAAAGGTTTTTATTTATGAGACCGTCGGCTTACAAAAACACGCATCTGCGATGCTCACAAAAATGGTCAAAAACGACGAATAAAGCGGTCATATTAAAATTGAAAATATATAAACGGTTGCATTTCTGCTGAAACGAACTGGTATATAATGACGATGGCAACACAAACTGCTATCACCATCAGCCAGAGCGGCATGGCACTGAACGCCAGACGATAACGGCGTTTCCAGTTAGTAGGCAGCCAGTGAATGACCATGCCGGCAACGAACATTGCCACCACCCATCGGTATTCCCACAGGAATTCCGGAATGATAGCATTCGACCATGCGCCGCCGATCTGGTTCACCATATTCTTTGCTGTCGCCCATGCCACTTCGTTCGCTGTTGCCGGATCAAGATTGCTGGACGAGCGGAAGAACAAGCGCGTGAAGGTGATGAAGGTGAAAGTCTGTATTATCGCCCAGGCGTTCGCCAACGAGGTTGCGACCGCTGCGCTGTAGGACCGCGTTGCTGTAAGACCGCTTTGCTGTAGGACCGCTGCGCTGTAAGACGTACATAGCCAGTAGATATACCGGATGAGGGTGCCGGAAGCGACGATGGAGGACCAGACGGCAAAGAGCCTCCAGGCTGGCAGATTCGTATAATAGACCGCGAGCCAAAGTCCGCCGGTAAGCAGACTGATACATGCCATCCGTACATGCCAATTCATGCCCCGCCAGATCTTCTCAACAATCATTCCTATTCCGTTGATACCACCCCAGATAATGAAGTTCCAACTCGCACCATGCCATAGACCGCCGAGAACCTGGGTGATGAAGGAGTTGAGGTTCGCGTAGAGAAGCTTGCGCTTCTCGACCGCTTCGCTGTAAGACCGCTTCGCTGTAGGACCGCGTTGCTGTAAGACTTTATCGCCAATTGCCACGCTGATCATGAAGAGGGCAAACGGCACGAGGATCTGCCACCACCAGCCGGTGAGGGCGGCGGAGACAAAAGCAATGAGGGAGAGCCAGAAATAAGTACCGAAACCGATCCTTCTGTTGCCGCCCAGCGGGATATACAGGTAGGTCTTGAGCCACCGGCCGAGCGACATATGCCACCGCCGCCAGAACTCCTGCGGACTCTTCGATTTATACGGCGAGTTGAAGTTCATCGGCAGATAGAACCCCATGAGCATCGCCACGCCGATCGCTATATCCGTATAGCCCGAGAAATCGGCATAGACCTGCAGCGAATAGGCGAAGAGCGCAAAGAGGTTCTCGAATCCGGAGAACAGAAGCGGGTTGTCAAAGACACGGTCAATCAGGTTCACCGCCAGATAATCCGACATGATGATCTTCTTCGCCAGACCGTTGAGGATCCAGAAAACCGCTATACCGAAAGCTCTGCGGGAGAGTCGGTAGGGTTTGTAGAGCTGCGGAATAAACTCCTCCGCCCGCACGATAGGTCCTGCCACCAGCTGCGGGAAGAACGATACGTAGAACCCGAAATCAAGTATGTTCTTCACCGGCTGAATCCGTCCGCGGAACACATCCGCCGTATAGGAGATCACCTGGAAGATATAAAACGAGATACCTACCGGAAGCACGATTGTGTCCACCGAGAACCGACCCGCTTCGCTGAAACCGTTGCCTATGTAGGCGAAGATATCAAATACCCGGAAACCTGTGCCGAACAGATCATTGATCATGTTCGTGAAGAAATAGGCGTACTTGAAATAGGCGAGGAGACCGAGGTCGATGACCACGGAAAGCGCCAAAAGGATTTTGGCGTTTAGCGCACCTTTGGTGCTGTTTAGCGCTGCGCTGTTTAGATGTTTATGAATTCGTCCGGCGATGATCCAGTCGGAGAGGGTGATGAACGCCAGAATAAGCAGGAAAAGTCCGCTGGTCTTATAATAAAAGAACCAGCTGACGAAGAGGAGATAGATGTTGCGCAGATGCAATCTGCGATAGACCGGCTTCGCCTGACAGAGTTCAGACCGTTTCACTGACAGACCGCTATCGCTGACAGACATGATTAAAGCGAAGAGAGCGAAGACCAGCGCGAAGAACGCCCAGAAATAGAACTGGGTGAAGAGCAGCGGGCTCTCTGCATCAAAAGCAAATATGTGGTGGAGGAAATCCGTAATTCGTAATTTTTAATTTGTAATTCGTAATTCGTAATTTTTAATTTTTAATTCCCTCCAAGATCCAGTCTGCCACGGCATTGCCGGCTTTGCGGGCACCGCCGCGATAGAAATGAACACCGTCTTCGCCTGCCAGACCGATCTCTTTCCATCGCTGCATACTGCCGGTACCTCCCATCCATCGGAAGAGACTGAAATAGGCGATGTTCTCTTCCAGCGCCATCTTGCGCAGCAGGCGGTCCATATACGGCACCATCGGATAACTCTCCCATTCGCCGTCCACCTGACGCATCATATCGCTCGGTCCGATAAAGAGGATAGACGCTTCCGGTGCACATTCGCGGACATACTGCACCTGTTGTCTCAGTCCTTTGACGATGCCGGAGATAGTGCCGGGGTTCTCATTGAAGGGGATCGCATTGCCGCCGAACTGCATGATGATCAGTCTGACGTTCTGCTCGCGGTAGAAAGTCTCCAACTGCGTCTTGTCCATTTTGGTGAACACCAGTCCGAGGCACCCGCGCATAGGGATATTATCTACGATGACGCCGGTCTCACTCTCTTGGGAGAGCCCATAGACCGCTCCGCGTCCGGACAGAAAGACCGTATCGCCGGCGAAGGTATAGTGGACGGACGTGTCCGCAAACACTTTCCACCGGGTATATTGCGCGGTGGGAATGAGCGGCGTGCAGACCGCCGTCAGTTCTTCCGAACCCTTGACGAGGCTGTCGTTCATCATTGTTACCTGCCCCATGACGCCGTAGAGACCGTCAGTTCGCTGGTCGCGTTTAAGACCATAGACCAGATAGCGCCGCGGTCCTTGAGCCGCCTGGATAAAACGGCCGTTCATGCGCAGTTGCTGTTTGACCGTTTTGTTCGGTATCGTCTGCGCCAGAGGCATCAGTCCGCATCCCTGACCGCCATATCGGGACTGCAGCGCTTCGCGGATCTGCTGGCTCATGCGGTCTTCCTCTATCTGGCTGTCGCCGTAGTGAAGCACGCGCACGACCCTACTGCCGCTCTCCGACAGCGAAGCATAGAAAGCGGCAAGGAACATGCGGCTGTCGGTCACCGAGTCCACCGGCACTTTGGGGATAACAGGGGCAGGCCCGGGAGCCTCTCCCCGGCCCTCCCCTGAAAGGGAGGGAGAAATTATATCAGGAGAAGGTATTGTGTCGGGGTGGGGGTAGGCTTCTTCCTCCGTATCAAACACTTCCGCAAGAGTAGGCCAGCGAAGTTCTTTGTCTCCGATAGCAATCCGTCCGGGCAGCACGACACACAGCGCCGCCAGGCTCGCAAAACAACAGACTATGAATATAAGTACCTTATACGGTTTCACTTTATTTTTTCATTTCTTCCACAAAGCTCTGCTGAAGAGCAGTAATACAGTGAAAATCTCCAGACGTCCGATGAGCATGACGAAAGTAGCCACCCATTTGGCGGCAACCGGCAACGCCGCATAGCATCCGCTTGACCCCCATTGACCGATAGACACCCCCACATTGCCGATCATGGACACGGCTATACCGAGTGCTTCGTCAAAACCGATGCCGCAGCCGCAGAACCAAAGCGTTGCCAGACCGATAATAAGGATATAGAAGAACATGAATGCCATGATGTTGATCTTCGTCGAGTCGTTGATCGTGCGGCCGTTGAACCGCACCGGAATGACGGCATTGGGATGGATACGCCGTTTGATCTCTGTCAGCGCGGATTTGGCGAAGATACCTATCCGCACCCATTTGATACCTCCGGCAGTCGAACCGCTGGCACCTCCTGTGAACATCAGGAAGAAAACGATCACCCACAGCACCGGCGGCCAGATCATGTAGTCGGCTGCAACAAAACCCGTGCTGGTGACAGTAGCGATGGCGGTGAAGAAACCGTAGCGGATACTGTTCCATTGGCC
>DGVB01000037.1 GCA_002395805.1 Bacteroidales bacterium UBA4295
AAGTCAAAGCCAATGAAGGCATAGAGCAGCCTACGAGTCAAGAGTCGAGAGTCAAGAGTCAAAAGAAACTCCGCGACGGCGTACTCTATATTGAGCGCAACGGCAAGACCTATAACGCGCAAGGCGCAGAAGTGAGATAAGCCTACCCCCGCCCCTCCCTGAAGGGAAGGGTGTTGGGAACAGGAAGCGCAAAAGTCCTTCCTTTTAGGGAAGGATTTAGGATAGGCTTCTAAGCTCGGTGGGATTGGTTTCCCGCCGGGTTACAAAAAAACAACATCTATTAACCGAGTCAAAGGCTCAACAAAACAACAACCATTATGAAAAAATTTTTACTTTTATTCGCAGCGATTGTTTCGCTGAACATGATCATGCCGCAAAAGGCGAGTGCTCAAGATGCGCTTCCTAACGTATGGAGTGGGGATATATGCTATTACTTACAAGATTTAAAATCCGATGCATTTGCTATAGTGTCTGCATTCTCAGAACAGTTAACAGGTCATGTTATCGTTCCGGATACTGTTGAGTATCCTCACTGGGGCAATCATCCTACTATGTGGCCTGTTATAGGCATAGGCTTTAGAATTCTCTACAACAGAAACATCACCAGCCTTGATTTGCCTGCGACCATTGATATTGTGAGAGATAATTCCTTCTCCGATAGTGAAACGCTGAATAGCCTTATCATCAGAGCCGAAGTGCCGCCTGTTGTCTATGACAAGGACTATAATGAAGTATCGGACACTTATATTTTCAACAAAAAAAGAAAAGTTAATGTGTACGTTCCAGAAGGATCCGTTCAAGCCTATAAGGACAACTCCAACTGGGGCAAACAGCCTATTTTCCCAATAAGCCAATACCAGGCCATCGACCAAATTACGAATGACGAATTACGAATGACGAATAAAGTCATCCGCAACGGCGTTCTCCTCATCGAGCGCAACGGCAAGACCTATAACGCGCAAGGCGCGGAAGTGAGATAAGCCTACCCCCGCCCCTCCCTGAAGGGAAGGGTGTTGGGAACAGGAAGCGCAAAAGTCCTTCCTTTTAGGGAAGGATTTAGGATAGGCTTCTAAGCTCGGCGGGATTGGTTTCCCGCCGGGTTACAAAAAAACAACATCTATTAACCGAGTCAAAGGCTCAACAAAACAACAACCATTATGAAAAAACTTTTACTTTTATTTATCGCTGCCATCATGGCTATCACCTCCGTTCAGGCGGAACGCATTGATTATAGTGGTCCAACCGATGAGGGGCGTTTATCAACAGCTATTTACATTTACGGTGATGGTTTTAATGCTGTTTGTTGGTGTTACGATGACGACATGACGGCAGAATACCAAGTAATTAGTTATACGCTAAGCACAGATTTAAACATTGTTATTCCGAACACAGTCAGTAAAAACGGAAAGACGTATACAGTAACGGATTTATTGGGTGTGATGAGTAATCAAGTGGTATCTATTACATTGCCTGCCGGTTTGAAGAAGTTGCGTGCGCATATCTTGGAAGATGAACCGATAACTTCGATCGACATTCCTGCGTCGGTGGACTCTATTGGCGATTATGCTTTTTACAACTGTCAACTAAGTTCTCTTATTATGCTTAACAGTAGTTTGAAAGCTATCGGAGATTTCGGTTTCTTCGGCAATCAACTCGCGATGGTTAATATTCCTGCTTCGGTCGAGCACATAGGAGTTAGTGCATTTCAGGCAAATAACATGATCTCGCTTACGCTTAATGAAGGTTTGACCGAAATCGGAGGTACTGCATTTGCTGATAACAATATTGCAGATGTTTTATTGCCTTCAACTCTTAATTCCATCGGAGTAGGTGCTTTTGCGTCAAATAAAATGAATGAAATTGTTATCCCGGATGCCGTCACTTCTCTTGGAAAACGGGCTTTTGCATATTGTCCGCTGACAAACATTACCTTTGGTGGCGGAGTCAAAGTGCTCGAACCAGAAGTGTTCTTTGGTGCACTTGATAACTTACAGACGCTGACAGTACACGACGGCGTGGAAGAAATAAGTGATGAGACTTTTAAGGGTTGTTATAAATTAGCCCAAGTAGAACTTCCTTCTTCACTCAAACGAATTGGAAACAAAGCATTTTATTCTACCGGTATCGCTTCTTTGACAACCTCTGCATCTATTGGAGAGAGTGCGTTTGAGAATTGTTACAATCTGACCTCCGTTACCCTTTTGGATGGAGCGGAGTATGTCGATCCGAGGGCTTTTAGATTTAATACGGCATTGACAGAGTTTACCGCCGGCCGTTCGCTCAAGTCAATCGGAGAATCAGCTTTTTATGGCTGTGAGCAAATGGGAAAGGCCTATCTCGGCGAACAGTTACAAACCATCGGGGACTATGCTTTTGATAAATGTGAATCACTTGCTGACGTTACTATGCCGCAAACAGTCGAGCAAATCGGGGACTATGCTTTTTTTAGCGCGCCTGTTCGTGAACTGACTACTGCTGCCAATATAGGAACCGGAGCATTCCAGAATTGTGACAGCCTGCGCTCGGTTATTTTCTTGGACGGCGTCGAAACAATCGGAGAGGCGGCTTTCTCTCATGCCGATTCTTTGGAAACGGTTGTATTTCCCAATACGTTGGTCTGTATAGGCGATGAAGCATTTCAACAAAATGTGAATCTGCGGGCTATCAATCTACCCAAGGGTGTAAAGAAAATAGGTAAAAACGCTTTCTATTGGTGTGTACAAGCAGAACGAATCATATTGAGCGATTTAGATACAATCCCGGACGAAGCATTTGCTTATTGCGGTTCGTACACCAAGAAAATAGGGGAACTGCAAATCCCTAATTCTGTTAAATTGATAGGTGGACGAACTTTTATCGGACTCCCAATCAGCAAACTTTCTATCGGTGAAGCAGTTGACTCTATAGGGAAAGAAGCTTTTGCTAATAATGACAAAATATCTTCTATTATTGCTTACCCTGCCACCGCGCCCCGTACTGCCAAGGATGCGTTTGATTATGTTCCGACAACAGCGGTAGTAACTGTTCCTTGCTCCGCATTGGAATCCTATCGCACGGAGTGGAACCATTTCACTAATTTTACCGGAGTTGTGGCTATCCAAGGTATAAGCGAAGATGAAATGAAAGGAAAAGTAACGGTTACTTTCTCCGGCGATTGCGCAAGTTCTGTGGCGGTACTTTATGCCGAAGCGAATGACGGATTTGCTTTTGACCATTGGTCTGACGGTAACACCGACAACCCGAGGGTTATTACTTCTACAGAGCCACAAACGTTCATCGCATATTTTAAAGACACAAAGGAAGGCATCGAGCAGATATCGATACCGCAGGACAATGCCCGCAAATATATAATCAACGGTCAGATCTACATCGCCCTACCCGACGGCAAGGTATTCGACGTGAGAGGTCTGAGAGTAAGATAACAACTTCAAAACAATATCATTATGAAAAATTTTATCCTTAAAATTAATCGTGCCCTTGCGGCTAAGAAAAAAATCTTCTTATTTATTGCTGTTATTTTGACAGCAGGTATGTTACAAGCAGAGACCATCTATGGCGACTGCGGGCCAAACATGGAGTGGGAGTTCAACACCGGTAGCGGTGCACTTTTCCTCATTGGTACAGGCCCTATGGACGATTACGATTCTATTGAGGTGACGCCCTGGGCGCAATACAAAGATCAGATAAGATCTATACAAAAAGACTCTCGGAGTCAATACACTTCTATCGGTAAACGCGCGTTTAAAGGTTGCCCATCTCTCGAGTCTGTAGATTTGCCTAATACCGTTACCCTAATTAATACGAGTGCTTTCTGGAATTGCGAAGGTTTGACCTCATTGACGCTTGGCAACAGCATCGAAAGCATTGAATATTTTGCTTTCGCTTATTGCTCTGGCTTGACCTCTATCAGCCTACCCGGAACAGTTAAAGAAATTGGGGGATCCGCTTTTCACGGATGCAGCGGACTGACCACCATCACTATTCCTGCAAGCGTCGAATCGATTGGAAGTAGTGCTTTCTCTTTTTGTCTTCAGCTTACCAGTATAACTGTAGATGCTGATAACGCGTATTATAGTGCGAAAGATGGGGTTCTTTACAATAAAAACCAAACTGTGATTTGCCAATATCCCGCAGGAAAAACCGGTTCGTTCGACATTCCTAATACCGTTACAGAAATTATATATGAAGCTTTCTATGGTTGCTACAGTTTGACCTCTATTACCATTCCAAACAGTGTAGCAAGCATTGGAAATTATGCTTTCGAACACTGCCTCTTTTTAACCTCCATCACTTGTGAAGCAATGACTCCACCGACATGTGGAGTAGGAGTGTTTAATCAAGTGAACAAGACCATTCCGCTCTATGTACACGCTTCTGCTGTTAAGGCTTATGGAGAAGCCAATATTTGGAAAGAGTTTACTAATATCCAATCCATCCCGGGGACCGAAGGCATAGAGCAGCCTACCTCCGACTCCTCCCTGAAGGGAAGAGCCAATAAGGTCATCAAAGACGGTCAACTCTATATCGAACGCAACGGTAAGACCTATAACGCACAAGGCGCGGAAGTGAAGTGATTCACAATTCACAATTCTTAGCCCTAAAGGGCACGATTATTTGGCAAGCCAAATTTTCACAATGCATAATGAACAAAGCTCGGCGGGATTGGTTTCCCGCCGGGTTACAAGAAAACAATAACAATTAAATCAATACCATTATGAAAAAAATCTTCTTATTATTGACCGCTGTATTGACAGCAGGTATGTTGTCCGCAGAAACTATCTACGGTGATTGCGGCACAAACATGGAGTGGGAGTTCAACACCGGTAGCGGTGCGCTCTACCTCATCGGTACAGGCCCTATGAATGTTTACGCTTCATTCCGAGAAACCCCTTGGGCGCAATACAAAGATCAGATAAAATCGATTCAAAAAGACTCTCGAAGCCAATACACCACTATCGGTGATTGCGCGTTTGCCGGATGCAAAAACCTCACGTCTGTTGACTTGCCCAATACCGTTACCAAAATTTCCCGTTCTGCTTTCTATAACTGCAGCGGTTTGACTTCTGTAACGATTCCCAATAGCGTCACAAGCATTGGAAACTATGCTTTCTATGGTTGCACCGGTTTGACTACTGTAACGATTTCCAATAGCGTCACAAGCATTGGAAATAATGCTTTCTATGGCACCGGTTTGACCTCTCTTGTTTATAATGCGCATGTCTTTGCGTATATGCCACCCTCTTATTCCGGAGCATATACCATACCGGATGGAATAGAAATCATTGCAGGTGGTGCTTTCGAGTATTGCCGCGGTTTGACTTCTGTAACGATCTCCAATAGCGTCACCAGCATTGGACAGAAGGCTTTCTATTGCTGCAGCGGTTTGAAAACGATCATTATTCCCGCCAGTGTCCAAACGATAGGAACGGCTGCTTTCAGTAGTTGCGCCAATCTGACCGTTATACAGGTATCTGCTATTAACCCCTATTATAGCGCAGTAGATGGGGTACTCTACAACAAAAACAAAACCATTCTCCACCAGTTCCCCGCAGGCAAGAACGTCACCTCGTTCGATATTCCCAATACCGTTACCGAAATTTCCGGTTCTGCTTTCGAGTATTGCCGCGGTTTGACTTCTGTAACGATTCCCAATAGCGTCACCAGCATTGGAGAATATGCTTTCTATTGCTGCAGCGGTTTGACTTCTGTAACGATTCCTAATAGCGTCACAAGCATTGGAAACTATGCTTTCTATTACTGCACCGGTTTGACCTCTCCTGTTTATAATGCGCATGTCTTTGCGTATATGCCACCCTCTTATTCCGGAGCATATACCATACCGGATGGAATAGAAATCATTTCCAGTACTGCTTTCTATAGCTGCAGCAATTTGACTTCTGTAACGATTCCCAATAGCGTCACCAACATTGGAGATTATGCTTTCGAGTATTGCACCGGTTTGACCACTATCACTTGCAAGGCCGTCAATCCACCGGCTCTGGGGGATGATGTCTTTTATGATGTGGACACAACGATTCCGCTCTATGTCCCGGATCAAAGCGTAAGCTCCTACCTGGCCGCAGAGCAATGGAAGGAGTTTGACGTAAAAGCAGCACAAGGTATCGAAGATATCGTAGTTCCGACAGGGGACGCACAGAAAATTCTTATGGACGGCGTTCTCCTCATCGAGCGCAACGGCAAGACCTATAACGCGCAAGGCGCGGAATTGAGATAAACAACAAAATCAATACGATTATGAGAAAATTTTTACTTTCTATCGTCGCTGCCATTATGGCGGTCGGTGCTTGGGCGCAGACCTGTTATGGCGATTCGATACCTGTGCCGCGCTACCTGACGGACATGAGATTAAATCAGGAAACCGGAACATTCAGGTTTGTAGATAATTTCCAGACCTCAATGGCCATCGATCGTCAGTATTTCGTCTCTGTCTATGCACGCCACCATGATGAATGTCGATTTTCCATTCTATCGGGCTCTCGTGCTTATGGCTATGGGCTGGATCCTAATGGTTGGGATGGGTTTTGTATATGGAGCCTTCATGCTATAGGCAGTAATGCAACCATTTGGGCGGAAGATAGTTACGGCGGAGTGCAAACAGTTGATTTAACTCAACAAATCAATAGAGCCCTTGAAAAGGGATGCCTGGAGATCATTATTTTTGTAAATCCGAAATACGTCACCAGGGATGAAATAAGTGGCGTTACTACCTATAATAGTTATTATTACCCGGATGAACCAACTACTTTAGTTTCAGGTGGAGCACATGCCTATAACTACTATCTAATCAATTATTATGAGTGTGACCTCCCGAAGGTGAAGACCTTCGAACTCACCACTCCGGCAAGCACTGTCAGATACGGTGAGGATATCGAGCTGAATTGCGCCGTACAGGCAGCAGGACAGGCACGGGTCGTTTTCTCGGAGTCCGACCAACCGGACGGCGACCAGCGTGTGATCTATGACTATACGTTGAGTGCAAGCGAGGCGGGAGCAGGCAAGGTCGTGAGCTACCATAAGTCCTTCATCGACGATGACATGCCCGCTACGCGGTATTATCACGTGGCATTATGGCTCCCGGACGGCAAAGCAGGAGAGCAATCCACATCGCTCAATTTCAAGTATCCGCTGACGATCAACAGCGGCACACCGTCTTATTACAGCCCGGGCGAACAGATTACTGTGCCCAAAAGCGACTGCGGAGAGTACAGCGTGCGCACGGTCAATAATGTACCCGTGCAGCTCGAGGACCTGGGCGCGAACTATCGGCTCACGATGCCGGCTTGCGCCGTGTGGCTCAACGAGAAGACAACGCAATACACAGTGCAGTTCCGCGACTATGACAATACCGTTCTTAAAACAGAGAAAGTAGCCTGCGGCAGCGATGCTACACCTCCTACTCCTCCGACCCACGCCGGTATGACTTTCACCGGATGGGACAAGCCCTATACCGATATCCGAACCAGCCAAGTGATTCGGGCGCGGTATAAATACGAAGGCATAGAAGCGGAGTTGACATGCACAAGTGCCATCGCCAAGCAAGGAGAAAATATCACTTTCAATGTAAGAGTCAAGACACCGACATCCATCGCTACTCGCGCTTTCCTCGATGCTGCCTGGATTGATGACGAGACCGATGAAGTAAACTTTGGCAGTGCCGTTTCTACAGTTGATTTTTCAAAAGAAGAAGCTGCAGAAGGTACAACCAAGTCTCTCAATGTAACTGTATTGCCTACCGGAGTGAATAATTACGGTCACCGTGCGCGCTACTTCCGCCTGCGTATTCGCTTTAGCGGTTCAACTCAGGATTATTATTTCAACATCGCCCGCATTGATACCTATTATCCGATTGTTATCAGTGGTGATATCGTAGCCCTATCCGACCTCGCTAACGGAACAACTATGACGGCTGGTAATGGAGAAACGCTCTATTCACGTCCGCAAGATACCATCCGTGCCGTGTCAGAGGTGACTGCTTGCAGCCTGAAGTTCCAATGGCATAGTATATCTCAAGACGTGGATGCCGGTGACTACTGGGTTGTCATGCCGGCAGGTAGCGGTGAGGAATTGCTCACCGTCTCCCGTGAGAAACATCATGTATCGTTCTATCTGGCAGGAAAGCAGGTTTATAATCCGGGCGAGTATGGGCCGCAGGAGATCACTTGCGGAGAAGCTGCTACCCCGCCGGATATCATAGCCGAAGTGCCCGAAGGCAAACTCTTCCGCGGATGGAAAGCACGCGGTGAATATGCCGACGATGCCTATAACTACGTCACCGAAGATATGATCTTCGATGCCGTGCTGGAAGATAACCCCGAAGGCATCGAGCAGATTCCTACCCCGCAGGACAAGGCCCGCAAATATATGATCAACGGTCAGATTTACATCGCCCTACCCGACGGCAAGGTCTTCGACCTAAGAGGTCTGAGAGTAAGATAACAACTTCAAAATCAATACAATTATGAGAACGAAAAGCATTATTTTCTTTACCCTGGCGGCGATGTTATCCGCCATGCCGGTAAGTGCGCAGTTCGGGCGCATCGTAGGTAGTCTGGAACAACTCGGCAAGAAGAAAGACGAGCCGAAAACACAGCAGGCACCCGCGAACCAACCTTCGCAACAGAAGAGCCAGCAGACGAACCAGGCTGCGAAAATCTACTACGTGAGCGTCAACGGTAAATCCCGCGGCGCGGACGGATTGAGTGTCGAGACGGCGAAGAAAGATATTCAGGCGGTGCTGAATATCATCAAGGAGAATAACGAATCCGGCGCAGTGATCCGCGTGAGCGAAGGTAATTTCCTCGGTGCTGCGAATGCCGGATATATCGAGATCAGCAGCTGGGTCACTATCGAAGGCGGATGGAATACAGACTTCACGGAGCGCAATCCGCTGAAATACATCACCCGCATCCAGCCTACCCAGGACCAGTTAGGCACCAACGGCGCCAAGGGTCTGATTCATATCAGCGGTCTGGACGACGCGATGGCTAAGAAGCCGAAGGGAACTATCATCATTGACGGTATCATGATAGACCAGGGTCTGGAAGCTTTCTACATGCCCAATGACCCCACTGACGAGCGCAACGGATGTCCCTCTGCGGCCTTTGAGACAGGGCGTATGGTAGATGCTATCCCGCCACAAGTGGAGCACCCGGGTATCCGGTCGATGGGATGGATAGCAGGTAACGTGATTATCCGCAATTGCCTCATCGCCAACTGCACCTATTTCGGCATCCAGATCAATACCCGTTGCGGCGAAGTAGAGATCTACAATAATGTCATCCTCTCCAATCGTTACGGCGGCGTACGTATCGCCGGAGGCGACAAGAACGGCGAGGCATCGCATATCAATTTCCATCACAACACCGTGGCTTTCTCCTGGTGCCGAGACAAATATATGGAGGATATGGGTTACGGCTATGAGTTCATGACGCTCGTCAACGCGGATGTACATCATAATATGTTTATCGGAAATAACTACGCCGCCGTAGCCCGTACGCATGTCCTCTCCGGACCGGACCGCGTCATTGAGGCAAAGCGAGTCACCAACCTCTACGACAACTATTACTATATCAACGCTGCGGACCTGCAACTGCCGTCTGCCGGCGGAGGCAAATGGACGAATATCCAGTGTACGGATATCGAAGACATGGTGGATGAGAAGACCCTTCCGAGGGCAGAAAATAACCTGCGGATGGCGGATAACGATGCGGCGCTGGATGCGTTTGACCAGGACTATCTGGCAGGCGTAGCGAACCTGAAGGTCATCTCCTCCAGCCAGAGTTTCAACCGCAACTCGGCTTCCAACCAGTTCCGTGCCGCTACGGGCCAGAACATGCAGGGCAGCGAGACGCGGCGTGTTTCGATGTACGGTAACCGATACAACTTCGACAAAGCGCTCAAGCTCTTCGGAGCCAAAGCCAATTACGGAGCTCAGAGGCCATAAAGAACACCTTCTATCGCTAACCATAGCGTGCAAAAATACACTTTTTTATAAAAAAAGCACCTGAAAATTTGGTCATATCAAAAAAAAGCAGTACCTTTGCACGCTTTTTCGCGCGCTGTGCGCGAAGGCATACTATTATTAACTAATTTAAATTAACTATTTACTACAATGGTAAATCATTATGAAACTGCCTTCGTTTTGACTCCCGTTTTGTCTGAACCGCAGACAAAGGAGGCAGTAGAAAAATTCGAGAATCTTCTCACATCGAATGGCGGTACCATTCTGAACCGTGAGGAGTGGGGTCTCAAGCAACTCGCTTACCCTATCCAAGGTAAAAATTCGGGCTTCTATTTCATTCTTCAGTTTGATGCTGAGCCCGCAGTAATCGCTACCCTCGAGACTGAGTTCCGTCGTGACGAGCGTGTAATCCGCTTCCTGACGACCCGTCTTGACAAGTACGCATTCGAGTATGCGGAAAAACGTCGTGGCAAAGGTAAACAACAAAACGCAGAGGAGGCTTAATCATGGCACAGAATGACGAAATTCGCTATCTGACTCCGCAAGGCTCGGAGCAGAAGAAGAAAAAGTACTGCCGCTTCAAAAAATCCGGCATCAAGTACATCGATTACAAAGATCCTGAGTTCCTCAAGAAGTTCCTCAACGAGCAAGGCAAAATTCTGCCGCGCCGTATTACCGGTACTTCTCTGAAATTCCAACGCAAAGTAGCTCAGGCCGTTAAGAAAGCACGCCACTTGGCTCTGCTGCCTTACGTAACCGATATGATGAAATAAGTTTTTAACCCACTAACAAGAAAGGAAAGAAAATGGAAGTAATTCTGATTCAAGACCTGGCTAATCTGGGTTTCAAGAACGACATCGTAAAAGTTCGTGACGGCTATGGACGTAACTACCTTCTGCCGCAGAAGATAGCTATCATTGCGAATGAGGCTAACCGCAAGCAACTGGCTGAGACCCTGAAACAACAGGCTCACAAAGCAGCCAAACTGCTGGCAGACGCTCAGGCTCTCGAGGCTAAACTCGCTGAGACAGTAATCGAGCTCAAGGTTAAAGCTAATGAGGACGGTAAGATCTTCGGTACTGTTACTACCCAAAACATCTCTGACGCGCTTGCAGCACAAGGTATCGCTATCGACAAGAAAGTGATCACCATCGCTGAGCCGATCAAAGAGCTGGGTGAGCACACCGCGCAGGCTCGTCTCCATCGTGAGGTAAAAGCAGAAATCAAGCTTAACGTAGTAGCTGAGTAATTAAAGTTTAATGTTTAACATTTAAAGTTTAAAGTAAGACAATGAAAAAAGGTATTCATCCCGATAACTACCGCGTAGTAGTTTTCAAAGATATGTCTGACGGTACTCAGTTCTTCAGCCGCTCTACGGCTGCTACGAAGGACACCATCGAAATCGACGGCGTTCAGTATCCGCTGATCAAGCTTGAGATCTCGAACACGAGTCACCCGTTCTACACCGGTAAGTCCAAACTCGTGGACACCGCTGGTCGTGTGGACAAATTTATGTCTCGCTACGGCAATCGCACTCGCAAGTAATCCTTGCGGTATTTCAAGGGGCGAGCATGTGCTTGCCCCTTGTTGTTTATTAACCACTAGTAACCGGTACACTAGTAAACTATAATTTTTTCATCGCTATGAACAACACAACTCTCTGGAAAGCATTAGGACGCAATCTCATTCTCTCCTTCATCCTCTTCGGAGCACTCATTGGAGTCCTATGGGTAGCGGAAATGATTTTCCCGAATATTACCCTCCTAAAATGGCATGACCCCGCCTGGGTTGTAGGCATTCCCGCCTCTATCATCGGCGTCGCATATATTCTGACAGTACGAGACCCGCATAACTACACCGGGTTTTTCGCCGGTATCCTGATGTCCATATTACTTGGCATCCAGTTCTTGCTGCAAGAGCAGTACGATAGCACATTCCTGTTTTTCTGCGTATTTATCCCCTTCCAGATGATGTCGATCTATAAATGGTCACGCGCGAAAGACGAAGGAGGAGCCTCTTTTGAGCCTAAGTTTCTTGATTCGCCAAGGTTGGCATTATCCTTAGGAATGCTCGTCTTTATCACGATAGGCGACTATCTTCTCTCCACCTTTGCTTTCCAGCATAACGGCTTAACTGATAATATGGCCGTCAAACTACTGAACGGACTGCTGATTTCGTCGTCATTCTTAGCAAACTACTGGTTGATTTATCGCAAAACCGATTCCTGGATCTATTGGTTTATATACAGCATTGCAGGCATCGGGCTATTTATCCTGCTCGGTAATATATTCTCTATTGTACTATTCTCGTTCTTCCTGGTAATCAACTCAATGGCAGGTATTGCATGGATCAAAGCCACCAAACCTGAGAACATGGGCTGGTTGAAGAAAACTCACAATGCATAATTATGATTAAACGTAAACAAGATACTGTCTTAAAGGTCGCAGAGCCTGCTCAACTGATGGACTTTCTCATGGCTAAGATGGGCGGTATGGCCAAGTCCTCGGTAAAGCAATTGCTCGGTCAACGCCGTGTCAAAGTAGGTAATGCCGTTCAGACACGACATGATTTTTCTCTCCATGTCGGTGATGTTGTGACCATATCCTCCGGACGCGGCAATTCCCAACTCACCCACCCTAAGTTGAAGATCGTCTATGAGGACGACGACTTGATTGTGGTGAACAAGCAACCCGGTCTGCTGACCGTCGCTACTACCTCCGGTAGCAAAGAGACGACCGTCATGTCTATCCTGCGCGCGTACGTAAAAAAACAGAACGCGCGCGCGAACATCTACGTCGTGCACCGGCTGGATAGAGAGACATCCGGTCTGCTGGTCTTTGCCCGCTCGGAAGAACTACAACATTACATGCGCGAATATTGGCGGGATTTAGTCACTGAACGAACCTATATTGCCCTCACAGAAGGAGTACTTGAACCTCGAGAAGGAAAAATCACTACATGGCTGACAGAAGACAAACGCAATGCCGTGGTCTATTCCTCGCCCGTGGACGACGGAGGCGATATCGCCATCACGAATTACAAGGTGTTACGGACCACTCCTCCCCTTTCAGGGGAAGGCAGGGAAGGGGCTTATTCCCTTGTCGAACTCCATCTGGAGACAGGCCGAACCAACCAGATCCGCGTGCATCTGGCATCCAAAGGATGCCCTGTCGTAGGCGACCGCAAATACGGTCATGGTAATGAGTCATCCCCGATCGACCGACTTTGCCTGCACGCCAAAGTATTAGCCTTTATCCATCCCGTGACAGAGAAAACAGTGCGGTTCGAATCCCCTGTACCAAAAGAATTTAACAGAGTATTGCAATAATGATTAATGAATAATGAATATTCCGTTATGAAGAAACTTATACTATTAAGTCTATGTATACTGCTCTTCATCCCGGTATGGGGTGAAAAACGCAAAGTACACACTATCGGTGACAGTACGATGAGCGAATACAAACCCGCTGCTACGCCCAAACGCGGATGGGGCATGTATCTGCAAGCGTTCTTTAACACCGATTCCGTCGAGGTCAACAACCGTGGTAAATCCGGTGCTTCTACCCGTACATTCTACGAGACGGAGAACTTATGGCCGTCCGTAAAGAAACAGTTCCGGTCGGGCGACTACCTGATCATCCAGTTCGCTCATAACGACGAGAAATGCAAAGGCGAGGATGTCTATGTCTATAACAGCGATATGCGTGCGCAGGGACAAGACACCATCAGCGATATGCGCGGCACCGAACCCAACACCACGTACAAGCAATACCTGTACCGATTCATCAACGAAGCCCGAGAGTACGGCGTAACACCGATCCTGATGTCGCCTATCTGCCGCGCTTATTTCAAAGACGGCAAGATCAACGACGAAGGAAGGCATAAGTTACCCGGCACGAAAGAATTAAGCAGCCGGGAAGCGGAGCGCGTGCTTCGCCAGAAAGGAACGTACGACAAGGACTATGTGCGGTGTATGCGGGAAGTGGCGGAAGATATGTGGGTGCCTTTCCTCGACATGACCGCTGCCAGCCAAGATTTGCTGGAACGGCAAGGGAAAGATTTCTGTATGGCGCATTATTTCAATTGCGGCGACAAGACTCACACGGGGGCAGAAGGAGGTATGGCGATTGCCTCCCTCGCATATGAACTGATCAGCCAATCTCCGGAACTGAATGAAATGCATCCATGGCTGGTTTTTCCTTCCCAACAAGCCTATGCCGCTTACGCGCAGCATATCGAGGATAGCGGAAAGAAAGCAGCATTTGCAGCAAAAGGCAAACGATTTGAGGAAACACTGCACGCCACTTTTGTGCGCAACATGAAGCATAGTTCCAAGGGCTATATCCCTACCAGCGGACATTGGCCTGCAGGCGAAATAGACGAAGTAGCGAACCGATACATTGAATACACCATCTCCGCAGACAAGAAGAAAGGAATGGTTATTGAATCCATTGTGGTGCCGGTATTCGTGAAGGGCGGACATGGCATGAACATGCATATCAACTATGGGTTCGGAGAGGATTTCAAAGACGTAACCACTATCTACGAAAACACAGCACTGCCAAAGAGCAAACCGCAGATGATCACTCTGGATCAACCTATTCTCATCCCCGCAGGACAAACCCTGCATATACGTATTCTGCCTTGGTATGACTCCAACGGCAAGCCACAGAAAGGCAAATACCTCCAATTAGGAGAGTTAAAAGTGATCGGTAAAAAACTACAGTAAGACAATTAAAGCCACCCTCAAGGATGGCTTTAATTGTTTTAGTAACTTACCTGAATCCTAGACTACAAGAGAATAGAACTCATTAGTAACTTGTACGCTGGGTAGCAGCGTAACTGATCTTCAATGCGTATGCGCGGCGGAGCTCCTGCTTGATATCCGCAATGATGCCCATCTTGGTTTCCTTGTCAGCCTTGATGGAAACGGTCATCAAACCCTGCTCACTCTCTTTCATGGACGAACGCTCGTTAATGATATACTCGCCGATATCTTTCGTCTCCGCGAACTGGTCATCCAACTGGATACGGGTCTCTGCACCATATTGCTTGCGGAACTCAGCCGTAGGCGTACCTACGTAGATATAACGCACAAGGGATTTCTTCTCCAGCTTGGTCAGCTCGGTTGCCTGCGGGTTCTTGAATTGAACCTTGTAGGTGACCTCCTTCATTGACGTAACAGACATGAAGAAGAAGAGCAGCATGAAGATAATATCAGGGAGAGACGACGTATTGAGCGCCGGCATCTCACGTTTCTCATTTCTACGAATCTTTGCCATGTTAGTTACCGTAATTTTTAGGTTCAGCCTCGGAAATCTTCTGAGGATAGATCTTTTGGATCTGTTTCTGCTGATCCTCGTCGAGTTCGTTATAGCTTTTGTGGAAATACTTCTGCGCGCATTCTTCACGCAATTCATTATACGCCGCTACGAGTTCGTTCTGCACATCCAGATAAGCCTGATACTGGGTATCCACATCGTTCTGAACAGAGATCACGTGATCCTTGGTGTACTTCAGTACGCCGAACGGAGCTCCGAAATCCTCCTCCACCAATTTAGGATAGTAGTCAGCATTCTGTTCGTTTTTGATGAACTCCTTAGCTCTCTCTCGAAGTTGCTTCACATCCATCAACTGGCCCTGCACCATGAGTTGGTTAGCAGAGTTGATCTTCACAACCAACAAGTTGCGCTTGTTGATATCCTTGTCCTCCACTTTCTGATCAGGAGGAATAGGCGCAGGCAGACGGCGAGCCAGTCCCTGGTTCACATCCATAGAGGTAGTCACCAGGAAGAAAATCAGCAACAGGAACGAGATGTCAGCCATGGAACTGGCGTTGATCTGTGGGACTTTCTTTGCCATGATAAATGTGATTTACTTCGACAGTTTTTTAGTATAGCAATATCCCCATATCATTGTACAAATAGTAGCACAAATGAGGAAATAGCAAGCGTAGATAACAGCGTCAGCCATCTGAGCCCAGAAGCCTTCGTTATCCGTGCCTTCGTAACCGATGATGTTGATTTTCTCCGGGCTGCCGAGGAACCAGCAGACACATGCCAATACGATGAATCCGCAAACTACGCCGAGGGTCATATATGCCTTACGACGGTTGGTCTTCCAGTTATTGGCAAACTCTACGCAAACCACAGCCAGAGTGATCAGAACTACGATACCGAAAAGGATGTAGTTCCAAATGAGGAAAGCATCGGTGAATCGCGGGATATCCAGAAAATCACCGGCTACCTCGAGACTACCGTTGGAGCCACCGAGGAAGAACAACGCGATGAACGCGATGCCCAAACCCAGCAAAGTCCAGAGGGTAATCTTAGGAATCATTTTATAGTTTTTCATATTGCTCAAAATTAAATTAATTTGTTATTTGTTATTTGTCATTGGTTATTGGTCATTTCGATCACCAATTACCAATCTACAATTACCAATAATAATTACTTTTTTTGAGCCTTGTCGTACTCTACTACGATGTCGAGGAGACTGATCGAGCTATCCTCCATTTCATTTACGAGGCCCTCAACGAGGCTCAGGATATAGTTGTAGAACAGCTGGAGAACAACAGCGATAATCAAACCGAGGAGGGTGGTCAACAGTGCGACCTTGATACCACCGGCAACAACGGTAGCCGAGATATCACCCACTTGCTGGATTTTATCGAAAGCCTCGATCATACCGATAATGGTACCCAAGAAACCGAGAGACGGAGCGATAGCGATGAAGAGGGTGATCCAAGAGAGGTTCTTCTCCAAAAGACCGAGCTGAACGCCGCCATAGGAAGCAACGGTTTTCTCAACCACGTCGATACCCTCATCATAGCGGCTCAGTCCCTGATAGAAGATGGAAGCGACCGGTCCGCGTGTATTACGGCAAACCTCCAGCGCTTTCTCGATACCACCTTGCTTGAGGGCAGCCTCTACGTCAGCGAGCAACTGCTTGGTGTTCGTTTTGCTAAGCGACAGATAGATAATACGCTCGATACAAAGAGCAAGACCGAATACGAGAGTAACGAGGGTCAGCGCCATGAAGCCGGCACCACCTTCGATAAATTTCGTCTTCAATGTTTTGTGAAGCGCTACAAGACCACCAGCCTCCTCTGCAGGAGCAGCTACTTCTTCAGCTACCGGAGCAGCCTCGTCTACTTGTTCTACAGCAGCCTCCTCAGCAGGAGCAGCTGCTTCTTCTTGTGCCATCATTACTGCGCTACCAAAGGTCAGCATAGCCAGCACCGTAAGAGTTGCAAATACTTTTTTCATGAGAATAAAAAATTAATTTAAGTTATTTGTGTTTGTTTGTGTTTTCGGTTAATGGGGATTTTGACATCCCCTTTTTGCGGAGAGACGGGGATTCGAACCCCGGAAACCCTTTTGGAGTTTACACGCTTTCCAGGCGTGCCTCTTCAACCACTCGAGCATCTCTCCTTTGTGCGCTCATTGGCGCTTTCTCACTAATCGGCTACAAAATTACTGCTTTTTTGCGACATACGCAAGAGTTTAGACATTTTTTTACAAAAAAATGGTCATTTTAACCCAAAAAGCAGCCTTGCGTTTGCATTTGTCTTGGCGATAATTTTATCCATAGAACACTCATAGACCATCGCCAAGCGCTCTACAACATAGCGCATCAGACGACTTTCGTTGCGTTCACCACGATGAGGAACAGGGGCCATATACGGGGCATCGGTCTCTAACAAGAGGCGGTCCGGAATCTCCATCTCAGGATGAAGAATCTGCAATTCCTTTAAGGTTTCCGCTAATTTGCAATTCTTGAATGTCAACACACCGCCTATCCCCAAATAAAATCCCATATCCAGTATCTGCTGCGCTGTCTCTTTGCTCCCATTAAAACAATGGAACACTCCGCGAAGCGGATTACCGAAGTGAGTATCGCGAATTACAGATTGCAATACCGCCAATATATCTTCTGTTGCTTCGCGATTATGCAAAATCACCGGCAGATTTAGTTCTTGCGCCAATATCAACTGCCGGCGGAGCACTTCTTTTTGTTTTTCCTTATACGTTTTATCCCAATAATAATCAAGTCCGATCTCTCCGACAGCCACCAATTCCTCTTTATGTGTCCGGATAGCTTGCTCAATGACTGCCAGTTGTTTCTCCCAATCGGATTTGACATCTTCAGGATGAAGGCCCAAGGCCGGATAGCAGTAATTCGGATGTGCGTGACAGACTTCCAATACCGTTTGGATAGATGCCGCGTTGACGCCCGGCACTATCATGGCTTCCACCCCACTCTCCCGCTGCCGTGCTATCACTTCCTCGCGGTCCGGCGCAAAAGCCTCTTCATCTATATGGCAATGGGTATCTATCATTTGCGTGTTAATATGGAACTGTCGCCATAACTCAGAAAACGAAAATCATGAGAGAGAGCGTAATCATATATAGTACGCCAATCGCCCCCGACGAAGGCGCTAACAAGTAGCAGTAATGTGGACTGAGGTTGATGGAAATTGGTAATTAACTGGTCCACCACATGAAACTGATATCCGGGTTTAATCATAATCTGGGTCTCGGCGTGCAACGTTTCCTGCCCCGTAGCTTCCATCCAATCGATTAAAGAAAGCAGCGCTTCCCGCGTGGACATCGTATATTCTTTTTCGTATGGCTCAAACTGCGACACCTTGGCTGTCCGGTTGCAGCCCATAAAATAAAGACTCTCCAACGTACGCATGGACGTAGTACCCACTGCCACTATTTTGCCCAGATTGGCAACAATATGCTTGATTGCAGACTTCGGCACAGCAATAATCTCCGTATGCATAGTATGCTCGTTTGCATCGGCAGTTTTAACCGGTAAGAAAGTTCCCGCTCCCACATGGAGCGTCACTTCATCCGTCTCTATGCCTCGCGAGCGCAAGTCGTCCAACACGCGTTCCGTAAAATGCAGGCCTGCCGTAGGTGCTGCTACAGAACCCTTAATACGCGAATAAACGGTCTGGTACGTCGTCTTGTCACTCTCTTCGGTCTTGCGGTTCAAATACGGAGGGATGGGCAGTTCGCCCGCAGCATCCAGTATCTCCGCAAAGGAAACATTTTCCTCATCCCATTCAAAACGAACGGCATACGTATTGCCCAATACTTGCTCTTTATACGCCCGGAGAGTAAATTCTCCGGCCTTCAGTTCGATCGGCTCATTATGCCATTTCTTGGCGTTGCCCACCATACATTTCCATACACAACCGGTGGTGGATGACAACGAGAGTTGGTAGTCATGCGGCTCCAATGGTTCCAGACAAAACACCTCTATTCTGGCTCCGGTCGATTTATAAAACTCCAGCCGGGCTTGAATCACGCGCGTGTTATTATATATAAGGAGTGCATCCGGAGCGATATAGTCGCCCACATTATAGAAATGGTCTTCACGCACTTGCCCGTCACGATAGACCAGTAACTTGCTATGGTCACGCTCCGGAAGCGGGTACTTGGCAATCCGCTCGTCCGGAAGAGGATAATTATAATCAGCTATGTAAATGGGAGTCATTTCGTTTTCCTTGAAATAGTTCATATTGGTTGAACTGACAGTCCAACTCGCCATTCAGCAGATGGTACTTCCTGGATGGTTTAAGACCGATACATTTCATGGCCGCTGCATTGGAAGAGATGATCCATGCCGTTGCGCCGGTAAACTGATGTTTGAGAGTCGAACCGATTGCGCCATATAAATCTTCCATCTCTTTATTGCTCTTCAGGCGTTCGCCGTACGGAGGGTTCAGCATCACCAGGGCATTGACATTCTGGTCATTTTTTATCTCCTCCATGCGAATCTGCTTGAGTTCAATATCTTTCTGTACGCCGGCCGATTTGATGTTTTTTTCAGCTTGTCGGATGGCATAGAAGGAGGCGTCAGAACCATATATCCGATGGTTAAACTCGCGTTCTGCGGAATCATCATTGTAAATATCACTCCATAACTCCGCGTCAAAGTCCTGCCATTTCTCGAATGCGAACGATTTGCGGAACACTCCCGGTGCTATATTGCGGGCGATGAGCGCCGCCTCAATCAGCAATGTTCCGGACCCGCACATGGGGTCATAGAAATCGCTTTGGCCCTTCCAGCCGGCCATGAGTAACATTCCTGCCGCGAGCACTTCACTTATCGGAGCTTCGGTTGTTGCAACGCGATAGCCGCGTTTGTGCAGACTCTCGCCGCTGCTGTCCAGAGAAACCGTCACCTGTTCGTTCGCCACGTGCACATTGATGATCATATCCGGCTCCTGGGTACTGACGCTCGGTCGTTTGTTCGCCTTCTCCATCCAGAAATCCGCTATAGCATCCTTTGCACGGTAGGTGACAAAACGGCTATTACGGAAGGTCTCGCTATATACCGTTGCGTCCACAACAAACGTGGTGTCTGCCGTCATATACCGGTTCCAATCAAGCGATTTCACTTGCTTGTACAGCGCGTCTGTGTCTTTTGCTTTGAACGATGCGATGGGCACTAATATCCGGATAGCGGTACGCAGGCACAAGTTAGCGCGATAAAGCAGAGCCTTGTCTCCTTTAAAAGAAACGGCTCGTCTTTCGATGAGCACGTCATTGGCGCCTAACTCTATCAGTTCTTGCGCTAATACTTCCTCCAAGCCCTTGAATGTCTTGGCAAGCATTGAAAAGTTTTTCATGCGGAAAGAGAGGGATTCGAACCCCCGGTACCTTTCAGTACTTCGGTTTTCAAGACCGACGCAATAGACCACTCTGCCATCTTTCCCCAAAAGCGGGTGCAAAGGTACTGCTTTTTTTTAGATTGTGCAAGTTTTTACGAAAAAAAATTACTTCCTTGACCTCTTCTAACCATTTTTCTGCCACTCAATTGGGGTTTGATAGGGGTTATGTAGGGGTTATATAGGGGTTTTGTCACCTGCTTTTTATTTTTTCAATTGAAACGGGAAGGACCCGATCAGGTTGCCTTCGCAGAAGAAATCAACCGTATAGAAACCGGACTCCACCTTATACTCCTCATCCAAAAGGCAATAACATATGCCGCTATACGCTTCGCCGCTATACTCGATTTGTTGCGACATCGTGTAGGGAACTTCGCCGCTTTCGAAAGCAAACACTTTGTTCTCTTCCTCTCCGATTAACTCACCGGCCGGTGTGATAACACGGGCATATAACTCCTTCAGACCGGGGGTACAGGTGATGTTTTTCGCTATCACAAAATCAAATTGCAGCTTACGGGCATGGCTTGCCATGCGCGTTTTCTTGTCTTTTTTGTTCAGCATCGTGATTGAACACGAAGTGATCTCCAGCATCGCCGCTCTTGTCACGGTCTCTGTCAGCGCTGTATTGGCCTGGGTCAGTTCCTCATTACGTGTACGAACCTGTTGATTCTCTTCGCGTACCTGTTGGTTCTCAACGGTAAGCCGGGCGTTGGTGGCATTCAGGCTGTCAATCTGACGCACGTAGTCCTTCATCACGGCGCGAACCGTCGCCAGCTCTTTCTTCAGTTCGGCGATACGGCGGGCGTTGGAGGCCTTGGTGGTACGCAGTTCTTCCAGCAAATCCTGTACCCGCTGTTGCTCGCGGCTCAACAGGTCCTGCAGGCTGTCATTGCGGATGTCCATCTGCTGATAGCCGTCGAACTGAATGGCCAGATCCTCATACTCATCCTCCAATTCTTCTTTCTCGATTGTCATCTGCTCCACCATCTCGTTCATCTCCTGACGCTGGCTCAAGAAGAGATATGCCAGCACTGCCACCAAAACGAGCAGAAGCGCAAAAATAGTATAAACAACTGATTTTTTCACTGTTTGATTCCTTTGATTTTAATTCTATAAATAGGGTATCACTTTCTCCAACTGGTTGCTGCGACTTCCCTTAAGCAGAACCGTGTATCCGCTCAGCGGCTCGCGCTGCAGGTATTCGCATAGCGTCTCCACATTGGCAAAGACGGGATACGGAGCCGTCGTTTCTTGATACTCCTCGCCTACCAGCAGCACCTTTTCTGCCTTGCGTTCCAGCAGCATGTTCACGATATTCTGATGCTCAAGATGGCTGTATTCGCCTAACTCACGCATCGCGCCGAGAATATAACAATTGCCTTTGAATGCATTGATTGCCGCTTGCATGGAGGTAGGGTTCGCATTATAGGCATCCACCACCACGGTATTCTTCTCCGTCTGCATCAGTTGGGAGCGATTGTTGGACGGCACATACGCGCGTATAGCCGCTAATCCTGCTTCACGGGACACTCCGAAATATTCACCTACGCAAAGCGCTGCCGATACATTCTCCGCATTATAACCGCCTACCAGATGGGTCCCTTCCGGCATTGTTCCTGTTGTATAAGGAACGGTTTTCAGGTCTCCCGCCATCGTAGCCAGATAAGGATTGTCCGTGTTTCTGAAACAAAAACCTCCGTGAGCACGCAGGAAATCGTATAACTCCGCTTTCGTGCGTTGCACCCCTTCGAACGAACCGAATCCCTGCAGATGCGCTTTGCCGACATTGGTAATCAGACCATAGTTCGGCTCTGCTATCTCCACCAGTTCTTTGATATCGCCCGGATGCGACGCTCCCATCTCCACAATCGCCATCTCATGCGCGCGCGTGATAGATAATAAGGTGAGCGGTACTCCGAGTTGGTTATTCAGATTGCCTTGGGTATAATACAGATTGTATTTGGTACTTAACACGGCGGCACAGAGTTCTTTGGTCGTCGTCTTTCCGTTCGTACCGGTGATACCAAGAACAGGCAAACCCAATTCGCGCCGCCATGCACGCGCCAGATCCTGCAATTCGGCTAACGCATTCTCGCCGGAGATGATATACTCCGCTCCGTCGCGCCTCGCTTGCTCCACAAATTGGTTTCCGTCGAAATGCTCACCCTTCAATGCCACGAAAATACAGCCGGGAGTTACCCTCCGGCTGTCTGTAGTGACGACAAGGGATTCTTTATTTTTTATTAGGAAGTTCCAATCCATATTTCTTCTTTTTGTCCTCTACCTTCAGCGCCAGACTCAACAGGAATGCCAGCACACCGAAAGAAGCGAAAACGATCATCGGGACGAGGTAACCGTTAGTAGCCACGCGCAGTTTGCCGATTAGCAGCGGCACAAGGCAAAGACCGATATTCTGCACCCAGAAAATCAGGCAATAAGCCGAACCCAACACTTTCTCGTCTATGATCTTAGGCACACTCGGCCACATGGATGCCGGCACGAGCGAGAAGCTGACACCGAGCACCAGAATAGTAATGAGCGCCAGAGTCTTGGACGGATAAGCCGGCAATACAAACGCAAAGACACTATGACAAACAATCATGATTACTGCGCCGAGAAGCATCATGGATGCTCCTTTTCCTTTATAATCGATAAACGCACCGAGGAAAGGAGTCAATACCATCGCCAATATCGGGAACCATTTGAACAGACCTGCCGCCTCGGCATTCGAGATAGCAAGAGTCTCTTCCAGGAAGTTCGTTGCAAAACGCTGGAATGGGAAGATCGCCGAATAATAGAGCACACAAAGAAGCGCAACGATCCAGAACATTTTGGATGTCAAAATCTGCTTGAGATCCGATACGTGGAACTCGTCCTCCGGATCCTTCTCCGCCGTTGCTTCTCCTATGGCTACCAATTGGTTGTCAAAGGTCTTGTCCATAATAGTAAAGACGAAGAAATTGAGCAGACCGATGACCAGAAGCGAAGACGCAAAGAGCAGCGGCGCCGTAATAGAGTTGACACCATCAACGGCAAACTTCTGACTAATCATCGGAGAGAGCCACATGGCTCCAAACACGCCGAGACGGGCAATCGCCATTTCCAGGCCCATGGCCAAAGCCATTTCTTTGCCTTTGAACCATTTGGCGAGGATTTTACTAACCGTTGTACCCGCCATCTCGCAGCCGCAGCCGAAGATCATGAAACCGAACATCGCCAGTTTGGCGGAGCCCGGCATAGACGGCCACCATGCATTAAGCCATTCTACCGTATTGGCATCTGTCCAAGAGATGCCCCAGAATTTGATTGCTGCACCCAAGACCATGAGCGAAGCGGAAAGCAATCCCGTAAAACGGACTCCCATCTTGTCGAGAATGATACCGGCAATAATGAGGAAACCGAACACATTCAGCAGGTACTCTCCGGCAGCATAAGTACCGAATACACCCTGATCCCAGCCCAGCGAATCATTCAGCAACGAAGCCAGCGGCGAAAGGATGTCCACAAACATATATGCAAAGAACATCATCGATGCTACCAGCACCAGCACCGTCCACCGTGCCGCGGCACTATCGCGAAGTGTCTTTTGAAGTTTTTCTACCATAGTTGTAGGAAAATTTTGATTTTTTCTTTAGCCATTCAGCTTTTTTCTTTTCGTACTCGGCATAATGGCTTTCCAGATATCCGTCGGCCATATTATTACTTAATGCCGAGTTCTTTCTTCACAGCCGGAGTCACGTCGTTCGCGTCTGCACCGATATGCACCAAAGCAACGGTATCGAAGATATAGGTGTATCCTTCGCGCTCACCTACTGCCTTGATTGCCTTGGTCATCTTCTCATGCACCGGAGCGAGCAGTTCTTGCTGTTTCTTCTGGATATCCTGTTCAGCGGTCTGATAGAAGAGTTGGATACGCTGTTGCATCTCCTGGAGCTCCTGCTGACGGATTTGCTTGATTGCATCCGCCATCGTAGCCTCTTGTGCCTGATAATCCTGGTACTTCTTCTGAATCTCTTCGTTCATAGACGCCAATTGGGTTTCATACTGCGAATTGATGGTGTCCATTTTCAGTTTCACTTGTGCTACTTCCGGCATCTGGGAGAATAACTCCTGCGTGTTGATGTGCCCGAATTTCTGTGCGCTGGCCATGATAGGCAAAGCCAGCATGATTGTGATGATAATTTTTTTCATTGTTTTGTATTATTTTGTTATTGTTTACTCTCGTATTACTCCCGTGACGCTCTCGGTTCGTTAGTCTCTCGCTAGTGTCTCGTTAGTCTGATTTCGATATATGTTACTTCGCGCCGAGTTTATGCAGTACCTGGTCGGAGACGTCCAATTTGGAGGACATGTAAATCAATGCCGGGTCTGCGGAACGATCCTTTACGATATCAATTCGTTTCTCGTTCGCCAGGTCTTGGATAGCATTGTATATCTCGTCCTGGATCGGCTTAATTAATGCCTCGCGTTTTTTGTACAATTCGCCCTCTTGCCCGAAATACTTGCGTTTTAGTTCGAGTACTTCCTGCTCTTTTTTCACAATCTCCTGTTCCCGTTCGCGCCGCATTGTTTCGGATAGGAAAATCTGCTCCGTCTGATAGTTGGTCGTCATGACGCGTGCTTCCTGCTGGGCAGCATCTATCTCTTTCTGCCAGCGTTTGGAAAGCATTGACAACTGTTCATTCGCCTGCTCGTACTGCGGCAGATTCTTCAATATATACGCCATGTCGATATAGGCTATCGACTGATCTTTAGCAAAAGCTGTGCCAAAGCAAAGGACGAAGGACATAAGTACGATGTACGATATTCTTTTCATAATAGCGTGTTTTTAAATTATAACTCTTGTCCGAGGACGAAGTGGAACTGGCTTCCGCCATATTGTTTGGATCCGTTAATCTCATCAAATCCCCAACCCCAGTCAATACCGAGCAGACCGAACATCGGCAGGAAGATACGCACTCCGACACCGGCAGAACGCTTGAGGTTAAACGGATTATATTCCCTGATATCCGAGAAGCAGTTACCCGCCTCAATAAAGGCGTGCGCCCAGATAGTAGCGTTCTGCTCCAGCGAAATCGGGTAACGCAGCTCCATCGTAAATTTATTATAGAGGTAACCCATATTACGTCCGGTGGTCACATCATACGGAGTCAACGAACCCGATGAGTAACCACGCATCGACACATACTCCGTCGAATAACTGGTATATGCCGACATTCCGTCACCTCCCATATAGAAGGACTCGAATGGCGATTTGGCATTGATGTTATAATGCCCCAGATAGCCGAACTCCGCACGCGTCATGAGGACTAACTTGCTATCCTTCGTCAGCGGAGTGAATACTTTGCCGGAGAATTTCCATTTATGGTACTCAATCATATGGTATTTCTCCGAAGTGGTCATCTGGCTGTAGTCCTTTCCGCTGAATAGCGACCAAGGCGGTGTAATCTTCAGTCCGATGGTGAACTGACTACCGCGGCGGGTATAAATCGGGTTGTCGATAGACGAACGGGAGATTTGCAGATTCAACGCCAGGTTATGACTCGTACCGTCCGAAATCAGCAAGTACGGCCAGTCCTTCATCATATACATCTGGTAGCTCAACTCGCCGTAGAACGTGAAATAGTCGTCCGGCCAGCGAAGACGTTTTCCATATCCGATAGACACACCTAAAGTACGCAGATACTTGTCTTTGTCCGCCTCACTCTCCGCTAACTGCTGGGAATAATTGCTGTTGCCGGAGTAGTAGTAATAGTTCGAATAGGTATTATACAAGTTCTGGTAAGCTTTCTGGTAACGGCTCGAATAACCGGTTTGGTTCGCAAAATAGATGCTGGCACTCAAGCTGTTCGGTCGTTTACCTCCCAGCCACGGCTCCAGGAACGAGATAGAAGCCGAGGTATAATAGATACCGTTCGTGCGCGCGTTAATGGAGAAGGTCTGTCCCTCGCCCTGCGGCACAATTCGGTACGATTTCTTGTTAAATAAGTTTTGGATGGCGAAATTGGTAAATTTCAGACCCAGCGAACCAACCAGACCGGTAGCACCCCAACCGAGCGAGAACTCAATCTGGTCAGACGATTTGGTCTCCAGCTGGTACGTCACATCCACCGTCCCTTCTTCCGGATTAGGCTGAATATCCGGCACCAGTTTCTCTTGGTCGAAATGACCCATCTGTGCCAATTCACGCAGCGAACGCATAATATCCGACTGGCTGTAAAGTTGTCCCGGCTTGGTGTATAACTCACGGCGAACGACATGCTCATAGACACGTGTATTACCGACAATCTTGATATTATTAATCGTCGCCGGCTTGCCTTCGTACACACGCATCTCGAAATCAATCGAGTCATTCTCCACATTTACCTCCACCGGCTCTACATTGAAGAACAAATAGCCGCGATCAGTATAGAGTTTGCTTACTGCATCGTCGTCATTCGTCAATCGGTCATTCAAGGTCTTGAGGTTGTACACATCGCCCGGTTTGACACCAAGTGTTGCGTCCAGCAGTTCATACGGATAGACTGTATTTCCCACCCATTTGACGGAACGAACATAATACTTGTCGCCCTCGCTGATGGTCATATATACATCCACACGCGTCGGATCTTCGGGGTTCGGCACTACCGAATCCGCCACGATATAGGCATCGCGATAACCGTACTCATTGTATTTCTCGATGACTGCCTGCTTGTCTTTCTCGTATTCTTCGGTCACGAATTTCTTGGTGCGGAAGAGATTGATAATATTGTTATCATTCGTCTTCTTCATCGCCTTGTTGATCTGCAAATCCGTCAGCGCTTCGTTGCCCGTAATATAGATTTTTCCCACCTTGGTTTTCGCTTTTTTATCTACCGCTATCAGCACGCGTACATATCCCGGATGGTCGGGATCGTTGCGTTGTACCACATGCACCTCAGTATTATGGAAACCTTTCTCAGCGAAATATTTCTTAATCACGGTCTTGGCATGGTCTTCCAAGTTCGGTGTCATTTGCGAGCCTTGTCGTATACCGGCTTTAACCTCCACGTCTTCCCGCTCGCTTTTCTTCATTCCCTCGTACCGTATTTCACTCACACGCGGGCGTTGCTCCAGCTCTATCACAAGCCAGATCTTATTACCCTCTATCTTGCTGGCTTTGATCTTGACATTTGAGAACAAACCTTGCTTCCAGAACCGTTTGATAGCTTTGGTAATCTGGTCGCCCGGCACTTCTATCTTGTCTCCCACCGCCAAACCGGAGAAGCCGATGAGCACAAAATCTTCGTAACTGTCAGCCCCTTCAACCGCGATATCGGCTATCTCGTACGTCTTACGTGTCATGCCATATTCAAATTCCGGCACAGAAACGCTGTCGTTCTGCGCGGAGAGTGGCACATATAGCAAGACCGCAAACAATATATAGATTAATCTACGCAAATCTCTATTCAATTATTAATTCTTCACTTGCTCACTGGTCTTCCCGAATCGTCTTTCGCGTTTCTGGTAATCCACAATAGCTTTATAAAACTCCTCTTCCGTAAACTCCGGCCAGAGGCAATCCGAGAAATACAACTCGCTGTATGCCAATTGCCAAAGCAGAAAATTGCTGATGCGATATTCCCCGCTGGTGCGGATCAGCAGATCCGGATCGGGAATATTAGCGGTTGTCATCAGCGAACTAACCAATTGCTCATTCACTTCCTCTGCTCTCAAAGCGCCGTTCTGCGCACGCCGTACGGCCTCACGCATCGCCTCTGTAATCTCCCAGCGCGCCGAATAGCTGAGCGCCAAGACCATAGTAAGTCCAGTGTTACGGCTTGTCTGCTCGATACAGCCCAGGAATTTCTGCCTGGTACCTTCCGGCAAGCGGTTTATATCCCCGATTGTCTCCAAACGGACATTGTTGCTCATCAGAGTCGGTGTCTCTTTGGCGATTGTATCCACCAGCAATGTCATCAACGCGTCCACTTCTTCTTTCGGCCGGTTCCAGTTTTCCGTAGAGAACGTATAAAGCGTCAGATACTCGATTCCAAGCTTCGTTGCAGCCACGGTAATATTATGTACGGTTTCCACACCTTGTTTGTGGCCGAACATACGCGCCATACCCTGTTTCTTGGCCCACCGGCCGTTTCCATCCATAATAATGGCTATATGCCGCGGCAGGCGTTCTTTGTCTATTTGTGTTATATATTCCATTTTCCTACCAGTTACAAATTCTGCACGGCTTCGGCGCTTTTGCGAATTCAAAAACTATGCCAGCCGTCAACATACCCGTTAAATCGCAGTTCATCCAGTTCCAACCGTTGAGGTGATGCTTGTCATTCAGCGTATTCCTTGCCTCGATATCGTCTGAGAAATAGATGTTATGCTGCCAGGCTATATTCAGCCCCACACAATCATAAAATTTCCATTTAAACCCGATACCAAGCGGCACATAGCCCGATGCCGTCCATTTGGTGGAGCCATCCGCTGTCATATCTTTATACACACCTGCTCCCAGACCGATGAAGATATACGGCGTATAAGGTTTTATACGTTTGTCGTACTTATTGGCTTCTCCGAAACGGAAGAAGTTAAACTCCGCCATTAAATCCGCATTTATCATTTGGTTCTGCCATTTCGAATCCAGTTTCTCTCCGCGGATGGTATAATCAGGCCCCGTTATCCGCTGGCCGGATACTTTGGCCTGCAGGGCCCAGCGCTTGGTGAATTTATAGCGAAAATGCACACCGTATGCTTCACGGGGATTCATAAAAATATGCGGTGTTGCATCTCCCACATAGTAGCCGCAGCCGCCCTGCAATCCGATTTCACACAGGTACGGTTGACCTTGCGCCATGAGAGCCAAAGCGCTGCATAAAAAAACCGCTATTGTAATATATTTTTTCAATTCAGACTACGTTATTTGATCAACATTCGGAATGCATCCGTCACTTTTTTTACCGGCACTACCTCTATTGTAAACCGTTTAGCATCCACCTTTTGCTCCGCAGGGATCATAATGCGTTTGAATCCTAATTTCTGCGCCTCGGTGATACGTTGTTCGATGCGTGTCACCGGTCGTATTTCTCCGGCCAAACCCACTTCGCCACAAAGACATGTGCCGGCATCCAACGCGATATCCATATTACTGCTCAATACCGCTGCCAGTACTGCCAGATCTATCGCCGGATCTTGCACGCGCAACCCTCCTGCTATATTGAGAAACACATCTTTCTGCAGCAGTTTGAATCCCACCCGCTTCTCCAGCACCGCCAGTAACATATTCAGTCTCCGGCCGTCAAAACCGGTGGACGAACGTTGCGGTGTGCCGTAGGCAGCGGATGAGACGAGCGCCTGTACCTCTATTAGGAAGGGTCGCACGCCTTCTACCGCCGCAGCGATAGCAATCCCCGACAGACCTTCGCGCGCAGTAGAGAGCAACAGTTCCGAAGGGTTGCTCACTTCACGCAGACCTTCCGCACGCATCTCATAGATACCCAACTCAGACGTCGAACCGAAGCGGTTCTTCTGCGCCCGTAGGATGCGGTACATGTAATGTTGGTCACCTTCAAACTGCAGCACCGTGTCCACGATATGCTCCAGCACTTTGGGTCCCGCCAGCGAACCTTCTTTATTGATATGTCCTATAATGATGAACGGTACATTTCGGGACTTGGCGAACTCCATGATTCGTGCTGCACATTCGCGCACTTGGCTCAGCGAACCGATAGAAGCCTCTATGGTTTCCGTACCGATAGTCTGGATCGAATCAACCACTACCACTTCGGGTTCTATCTCTTTCACTTGATCCAGAATCCGTTCCAGCGATGTCTCGGACGATATATAGAGATTCTCTGCATTCCCGGCCAAACGCTCCGCGCGCAGCTTCAACTGCCGCACGCTCTCTTCGCCCGAAGCATAGAATGTCTTTTGCTCGCCCATCTGCATCAATACCTGCAAAGCCAGTGTCGATTTGCCGATACCCGGTTCTCCGCCTAACAGAACCAAACTACCCGGCACTAATCCTCCTCCCAATACTCTGTTCAGTTCGCCGTTATGCATGTCAATCCTCATCTCTTCGGAGGCCACTACATCTTGCAGTCTCTGCGGGGCAGCCGCACCTATCGTTCGCGGCGCAACACCTTTCTTCGGCGTCGACTCAACTACCTCTTCTTCGTACGTACCCCATTCGCCGCAGACCGGGCAACGCCCCAACATCTGCGGAGCTTTAGCGCCGCAGGACGAACAAACATATTGAATAGTGGATTTGGCCATTATAGATCTATTACGTCATTTTCCTCTGCGAGAATAGTATTTTCGAATATCGGTTTTGCCTCTTTTAGAAACAGACTGTGATCTTCCACCCGCGCGGAGTAATGTCCCAAAATCAGTTTTCCCACTTTTGCCAGCGAAGCTATTTTCGCCGCATCCGCTGCCGTCGAGTGCTTTACCTCTTTGCTTCGAGCCTCCAGTGCTTGCAGGAATGTGGACTCATGATAAAGCGTCCCTACTCCTTCTATGATCGGTACGATTTTCTCGCTGTACTGGGTGTCGGAGCAATAAGCATAGCGTTTGCAAGTCACATGTTCGAACGAACCGTCCTCTTTCTTCACGCGGTGCGTCTCTTTAAATAAGAAGCCACAGGTCGGCACACCGTGTTTGAGAGGAATTGTCTCTACGCTGACAGTCCGATCCTCATAGATCACCTCATGTTTGCGCGGATTGATCGAATGGAAAATAATCTCATACTGACGGTCGTTCGCATGATACTCCAGCAGCGGTGTCAACAGCTTCTCCAAATCCGGATGCGCATAGATATGCATTGGCTGCGTGCGTTTGAGCATGCCGAGTGTTGTCAATAAACCTATCAGGCCGAAACAATGGTCTCCATGCAAGTGGGAAATAAAGATGTTATACAATCTTCCCGTCCGGAGACCCAATTTCTGCATCGTCAGCAGCACTCCTTCGCCACAGTCGATTAGAAATGACTTGTCGCACAAATCCAACCACTGCCCGGAAGGGGAAGTAGTCTTGGTCGGTTTGGCACTGCCGCAACCTAATATGGTCAGTTTAGCTTCACTCATTCAATTTCTTCAGCATTTTCTCTCCTAGCGCTGTCTTGCGCTCAATATGCTCAAGTACCGCCTTGACGAACGAATTGGACTCAAAACTACCGCGTACTTCTTCGAAATCCGCCTCTGCCTGTTTGCGGTCGCCATCTACGCCAAAGCCGGTCTGGCTATTGAGGTCGAACTCCTTGCGCGCATCGTTATAAACCATCCTGTCGAGGTTCACCACCGCTTCCTGCCACTGGCGGATTGTCGTACAGATTTGCTCCTTCGACACTTCATCTACGCTGCACCCCCATACTTGCTCCAGTTTCTCCAGCGCCCAAGTCCATTCATAGGAATAGTAGTTGGCATGCATCTGAACAAGGCGTGCCTGAATATCTTCCAATGTCAAACCGCCTTTCTCTATCTCGTCCAGCAGTTTCTTCACCTCGTCCTTCGGCGCAATCATACCTGCCAAATCAACCCACGTCCCCAAGCCGATATTGCTATCGGGCCGCAAAGCCGCACGGATTTCCTCTATGGTATGCCACTCGCTTTTCTCCAAACGGCTGATGAGACTGTTGCCTAAGAATTTCTGAATGCCGATCGTATATAACTCGCGGCCATGGCGAAGAGACGAGTTGCGGATTTTACAGTTCTTATAACCGTAAACCTCCGTATTCTCACCGCTCAGCGCCTGTAATTCATTCAGCACCTCGCGACCATTCCACATTTTTTGCACCGTGTACGGGCTCAGGAGGTTGAAATTAATCTGGTCTATTTTATGCGGGTCTTTGCGGTTATCACGCTTCGGCCATTTCTGCGCATCGCGGATTGTACCTACGGTACGTAAGTTAGCTCCCGGCACCAGATAGCTCTCCGAGTTATTCTCTATCAAATACGAGAACGGCAGCTCGGACGTGTCCGCATGATGGGTATGACGCCCCATAACCAGGCTGAACGCACCGATCTTACTCGGCCACAGCAGATAACTGTCGCTGGTCGTTTTGGCACCGCGCTCCGCTATACCTTGGTGAATCGGACCCAGTTTGTACATATGGTTCGACTGATTCGATCCCGATCCCGCATTAAGGAAGGAGAACATACCGGCAATCAGGAGCGTCGATTTATGGTGCGTGACAGTATAAGGTCCTGCGAAAATAGCGCACGCCTCACCGTGCATTCCCTGACAATTCGAGAAGAAGAGACTCTCGCCTGCCGAATAATGCTTATCAAAGATACAACCTTGGCCTACAAAACATTTGTCCACCAGCGTACTGTCGCCGATTTCCACACCCGAAGCGATGATAAAATCCACACATTTCACACCGCTCCCCAAACGGACAGGAGCTGCTTCGTTGGAGTTGATCGTTCCGTTTTTGAGACGACTCACACCGGACAACTCCGCGTAGTCACCGATCTTGACGTTCTTGATCGAACCGCAGTTGAGAATCCGTACGTGGTCGCCTATATAGCCTGTCTCCGACGCCTGTTGCTCCGCATATGCGTCTATCATCCGCTCTACTTCATGAATCATTGCCGGACGATGGCGATAGAGCGTCAGGATGTATGCCAAGCTGGCGCTTAACTCATTGAAAATCGGTATCTCGCGTCCGCCACCTTCGTTCATCACCGGCACGCGCACTCCGTTGCCGAACGTCGTTTTTCCGTCCACAAGGATCGCATTGACATTCTCGATACAGGTCTCGCGGCCGATGCGGTAGTTGGCGATATAATTATGGATGTTATACAAATGTGCATCATCGCCCACTTCGCAATTATGCAAAGTAGCGTTATAGATGCCGGCGTGGATCTTCAGGCCGCCCGGAAGAGTTATCTCGCGGTGAAACGCACCGAGACGGTTACGGCCGGAGAAACGAGTGTTATGCACATACTGCGCATCAAACGCTTCCGCCACTTCTATCTCCGTCCAGTTCGTTGCAGAACAACCCTGCAACTCCAACTGCGCGATCTCCGCCGATGTAAGGGACCGATACATATTAGTCGTTCAGCAGCATCGGCATCAACAACATGAGAACATCTTCGTTCTCCTCGTTCTCTGCCGGCAGAATCAAACCTGCGCGGGCAGGGTCAGCCAGTTTCAGTTGTACGTCCGCACTTGCAATCGAGCTGAGCAGATCAATCAGGAACGGAGCCTTGAAACCGATAGCCATCGGCATGCCGTTGTAGTCGCAACTGATGGTCTCTTCTGCACTGGTCGAGAAATCGATATCCTGCGCAGAGATCTTGATCTGGTTCTCGCTCAGTGCCAGACGCAGTTGCGCGGTACCGTTGTTGGCGAACACAGCCACACGCTTGCAGGCGTTGATCAGCGTCTGACGGTCGATAGTTACGATATTCTGGTTAGCCTGCGGAATAACAGCGTTGTAATTCGGGAAACGTCCCTCAATCTGACGGCAGACGATGATGGTGTTTGCAAACTCAAAGCGGGCATTCTTAGCGCCGAAAGTCACTTTCACTTCGCCCTCTTCTTTGGCCAGCAGATTCTTCAGCAAACCGGCCGGTTTCTTCGGCAGGATAAAGCTTGCTGCCACCCCTGCAGCCACGCCGTTGTTGGTATAGCGCACCAGACGGTGTGCGTCGGTAGCCACCATCGTCACTTTGTCCGCTGCGATGTCAAAGAAGATACCGTTCATTACCGGACGCAGGTCGTCGTCTGCGGTGCAGAAGATTGTCTTCTCGATCGCACTCTGCAGCACGTTTGCCGGCAGGCTCAACGTCTGTGCATCTGCCTCTGTTCCCGGCATCTCGGGATACTCGTTTCCGTTCACGCCTACGAACGAATAGGTACCGTTCTGGCTAACCATGCTTACTGCGAAATTGTTCTCGTCGATAGTGAATACCAGCGGTTGCTCGCTGAATTCTTTCAGCGTCTCCAGCAGCAGTTTGGCAGCGGAAGCTACTTTGCCGCTTCCTTCTACGCCGTCCACCTCTACCGAAGTACGGATAGTGGTCTCGCCGTCCGATGCGGTCAATTTCAACTCGTTGCCTACCAGATCAAACAACACGTCGTCCAAAATAGGCAGCGCATTCTTGCTGTTAATAACGCGGCTTACCGCCTGCAATTGAGAAAAGAGTTTAGAACTCGATACATTAAATTTCATATACGTATATTTTTGATGTTTTAGTTACTTGTTTTACGGGGTTTTAGCGCCTTTTCTTACCCGTACATATGCGCGCGTTCTGCAAGTGCGCACAAAATCGGCTGCAAAGGTACAACAAAAAAATGACATATGCAAGCATATGCCATTCTTTTTTACGAAAAATGTTGTATTTTCGTTAATTATTTCTTGCAGTTACCTTCGCAAGTGATGCATTTGTAGCACAAACCTGCGAGAGCTGCGCCTACGAGCGGAGCTACGATGAAGAGCCACAGTTGCGGCAGAGCCAATGCGTTCTCCGAGAAGATAGCCTGCGAGATCGAACGAGCCGGGTTAACCGAAGTGTTGGTCAACGGAATTGAGATCAAGTGAATCAGCGTCAGCGTCAGACCGATAGCCAGACCGCCGAAAGCACCGTTAGCATGCTTGCTGTCAGTGACACCGAGGATAACCATCAGAAAAACGAATGTCAGCACGCACTCGATAGCAAACGCACCCCATACATTAGTCTGGAGATAACCTGCTGCGAGGTCCTCAGCATTGAAGAAATCGCCATAGCCGTTAGCAGCAAAAGTACCGATTTCCATGCCTGCCGATTTAGCGATACCGAAGAGGATAGCGGCAGCAGCGATAGCGCCGAGAATCTGTGCGCACCAGTAGCACAACATCTCCTTAGCACTCATACGGCCGTTAACGAAAACACCAAGGCTGACAGCCGGATTCAGATGTGCACCGCTAATGTGGCCGATACCGTAAGCCGCAGCTACGATCGTCAAACCAAAGGCAAGCGCTACGCCCAGAAAACCAACATGTCCGAACAGAGCAGTACCACAACCGCCCAATACCAATACTGCCGTTCCGAAGAACTCTGCAGCGAATTTGTTACATAATTTCATACGCCTGTAATTTTAAATTTAAAGGATAAAATTTACATTTCGCGGTGCAAAGTTACACTTTTTTTTGCACATGTCCAAATTTTTTTGTACTTTTGCAGCCGAAAATGGCTAAAATCGGTATTTTTGATAGCGGCTACGGAGGTCTGACAATACTGGAAGCCATCCGTCGCGAATTGCCTCAGTACGACTATTTGTATTTGGGCGATAATGCGCGTGCGCCATACGGGACGCACTCGTTCGATATCATCTATCGCTATACGCTTCAAGCTGTCGATTATCTTTTGAACAGCGATTGTTCTCTGGTCATTCTGGCCTGTAACACGGCTTCTGCAAAAGCTCTCCGCACCATTCAGCAACACGACTTGCCGCTCATCAACGCAGAGCGAGCAGAAGGACGCAGGGCGAACGGCAGGCCGGCGAATGTATTGGGAGTGATTAGGCCGACGGTGGAAGCTGTGCCGGCTATTACGAAGACCGGACATGTAGGAATTTTGGCCACTCCGGCTACCGTCTCTTCCGAGAGTTACGTCCTTGAATTAGAAAAACTGTCTGTCAGTCTCTTTGTTTCCCAGCAAGCTTGTCCGATGTGGGTACCGCTAATCGAAGCGGGCGAGCATCAACATGCAGGCGCAGATTACTTTGTAGATTTGTATCTCCGCGAGATTCTCGCGAAAGATCCGCAGATAGACACTTTGATTTTGGGTTGCACCCACTATCCGTTGCTGCTTCCGAAAATCGCCCAATGGATCAAGAACAACGGCAAACGCTTTGCCGCCGGTGATATTCAGGTTATCTCCCAGGGCTATCTGGAGGCAAAGAGTCTCGCCGACTACCTCACCCGCCACCCCGAATATGCATCCCAGCTCTCGCAAGGCGGCAGTTGCCACTATCTGACCACAGAAAATGCGGACCGCTTCTCACAATCCGCATCGCTCTTCCTCTCCTCCCCCGTTCTGGCGGAGCACATTGATTTGGGGTAAATTCTCTCTCTATTTTACCAAAATCCCCATTCTCTCTGTATTATATACTATGTATATAATACTAACGTATTAACAAGCCCGAATTAGTGCGTGATAAGTGCGAGATAAGTACGTGATAAGTGCGTCGTAAGTGCGATATTTTCGGGGGCTTGCACTATCGGTTGCTTATCCGCTGATTTCTCAAGCAATGGAAAACCAAGCCTCGCTTACCAGGCGATACCGAGGGTTAGACCAACACCATGTTGCAGGTATTGGTTGAAACTGAACGAACCGGAAATGGTTTTGTACGGCTGTATAGCGAGCGTGCCGGTATTCCAGAGCCAGTTCAGGTCATAGTGAACTCCGATAATAAAATCTTTCGATCCCGCCGGAATGCGCCAATCCAAGCCCACACGCGTGTCGGTGGTGATAGCCACTTTGGTATCAAAGGCATCGCCGTTGAAGAACGGACCTGCAGCAGCACTTTGGTTGATACGCGGAGCCAGAATAAACTTCCCCACCTGAATAGGCACCTGCGCGCCCAGATAAAGACCAAACATAGGTCCCGCATTAACTGTCCGTGTACCTGATTTCTCAGTCTCCGCCAGCAAAGCATTCACTTGAAGTCCGGTTGTCAGAAATCCAAACCACTCGTGGCCGATCTGGATTCCCACCATTTGATTCATGCCCAGATAATTATCATAGATCAGATAAAAATGGTTGATGTTTTCCAAATCCGTAATAACCCGCGGAGCGGAGTTATCAAAATGTTTGGCACTTTTTCCTTTGTTCACCACCAGGCTGTCGCGGACAGCGAGTGTGCGCAGAGCGGGATCCAAAGGTAAACGCCAATCCAAGTCCTTGATATTTTTCTGAAGAGAATCCGGCAGATTGCGGAATACATAAAGCCAATCTTCTCCAGACAGATTGAGAAGGGGGTCCATTTCGTTATGAGCATTCAAAGCCGCCGGACTCAAGGTCGTCAGGAAAGTCTGTACATCTTCTTTTCCGATAGCCAAGCCCACTCCTTCGCGATAGAAAGCTTTCCAAGTGTTGACGCCTAATATTTCGTATTTGCCTTCGGCATTCTTGAGCAAAAGCGGTCCTCCGCTACTTCCCGGATCAATCGAAGCGGAATGCTGGATGATACGCGTAGCATGCTCACGGCTGTCCACATCCAGACGGGCGTTGGAAATACTTCCGCGTGTAAGCTGCCAGGACGGTTTGTTAGCCAATTCCGGAAAACCGGCCGCTACAATCGACATATCTTCCTCTATTTCGCCGGCATAAAGCGGCAGGGCGATCATCTCGCAATCAGCAGGAAGGGCGATTGCAGCCAAGTCCGTTTGGCCGATATTCGCCACTTCGCAATGCTCGTAGCGGATTGTTTTGTCGTGCAGTTGGAATATGATTGTTGCTTTATCGGCGTAGCCGATGACATGGAGGTTGGTGAGCACATATTTTTTGCCACCATGCTCCACCACGACACCGGAACCGAAAGTGCCTTCGTTTTTATAAGCAGTCAACGCCCGCGAAGCACTTCTCATTCCGGCTCGCGCCATGAACAAAGAGTAATCCGCCATGAACGCTCGGTCAGCCTCCGCGAACTCCGGCTGTACCACACAAACACTATGGCGCAGACCTTGCGCCGAAACAGACATCAATACACACAGCAGCAGAGCTACCAAATAGAAAATACGTTTCATATCAGAAAAAATTATTCGTCGTCACCCACTACACCATTCGATACAGAATCTGTCTTCGTCTCCGGAACAGCCTTCTCCGAAACAGCTTTGCTCGCCGGAGCAGCCTCTTCTTCAGGGATCACCTTTACGGGCATTTCCGCCTTCTTGTCACCCGCCATTTCATCCAATATATACTGCATATCGGAACCTTTGAGTTTGCCTTTCTTGATAGCCGTAGCAATCTCTTCGTTTTCGGCAAAGAGCTCTGCGGATTTCTTCTTTTGCGGGAATCCTCCGTTGAACAAGAGCAGTTCTGCTTGTTCCCACCCCGGTCTTACCAAATAGTAGAGTGTGGGGGTATCCGGAGCATTTCCGCCTACAAATTTCACGAAATTAAGGTCACCTGTTTTCTTATCCATCTGGTAGTTCTGCTCGCATTGGAAAACGACTCCCCACGCGCTGCCCATAACGGGATTGCCCCACTGGTGATCGCTCTGCATGTACGATTTGCGTGCGTGAACATAATAGAGAACGTGTTTCTTATCCGGAAAATTCTTGTGCCAGATCTTGATACCTATGATGTCCGCTGCATCAATATCCGTATGCCCTTTGTCATCGGAGTTCTTCTTCACGCCCAGTTTGTGTTTTCCGACGCGTGGCAGTTCCAGTTCCGCAAACTCTTCTACATGTCCGTCCTTAAAATACACTTCACCCGGGTAATAGTGTGGTGTGAGTAAGCTCATTTGTGCAATAAACTGCGCGTGAAGCGCTACGCTGGCAAAGACTGCTGCCAGAACAAGAAGAAATCTTTTTTTCATAAATTTGAATGTTTTATTAACAATTCGCTGCAAAGATACGATTATTTTATGAATTATGCAAGAAAAATTTGCATATTTGTGAAAGATGTAGTAATTTTACAGCCAATTATGGCAAAGATAGGTGTTTTTGACAGCGGATATGGCGGATTAACGATCTTAGAATCCATCCGACGGGAGTTACCTCAATACGACTATTTGTATCTGGGAGACAATGCCCGTGCCCCCTATGGCACGCATTCGTTTGATGTCATCTATCGCTACACCAAGCAGGCCGTTCAATACCTCTTTGAGCAAGATTGCACATTGGTCATTCTTGCCTGCAATACGGCGAGTGCAAAGGCGCTTAGAACCATTCAGCAGAAGGATCTGCCGCAGTATAATGAGCGATCAGCTGTCAGTGGTCAGCCGTCTCCCAAGCGCAATGTGCTGGGAGTGATCAGACCGACCGTAGAAGCTGTTCCTGCTATCACCAAAACCGGCCATGTAGGTATTTTGGCCACGCCTGCCACCGTCAGCTCCGAGAGTTATGTACTAGAACTGGAGAAACTAGGCGGTCCTTCAGGCAACGCAGGTCCTTCAGCGCCTTCGGCGCGGTCCTGCAGACCTTCGGGCGGTTCGGCCGCATCAAGCGGCCTTTTTGTCTCCCAACAAGCCTGTCCGCTTTGGGTGCCGCTGATCGAGAATAGGGAACATCGCCATGAAGGCGCTGACTACTTTGTAGATCTCTATCTAAGCGAGATCCTCGCCAAAGACCCGCAAATCGATACGCTTGTCTTAGGTTGCACCCATTATCCGCTACTTCTACCGAAGATCGCTCAATGGATTCGGGCTAATGGCAAACGATTTGCTTCTTCACAGCACGGCAACACACCTGCTGTCGGCAATATACAGGTTATTTCGCAAGGCTACTTAGTAGCACATAGTTTAGCCGACTACCTTATTCGCCATCCGGAGTACACTTCCCAACTCTCCCAAGGCGGCAGTTGCCACTATCTAACTACAGAAAATGCGGATCGTTTCTCGCAATCCGCATCCCATTTCCTCTCCTCCCCCGTCCAAGCGGAGCATATCGACTTATCATAAGTATCGCTTCACCTCGTCGCCTATCTTCGCATATAGTTCTACCAAGTGTTTAGCGGGACTTGACTGGATCTTAGGGATCAACACTTCTTCTACCTGAAATAGACCCACCTCCGATTTCATCTCTATCTCTATCTTCAGCGGTTGATCTTGCCCTTTCGATATATGCACTTTCTCTATGGCATTGGCCGAGTATTTATGGATATCACCTTCGGCCGGTTTAGAAGCTATCTCAAGCGGTATTCGCGCACGACCCTTGGTCATATCACACCCATCGGCAATAAGCAGAACACCTGCCTCTATCGAATGGATCGGATGAGTACCCATGTGCCCTACAATACACTCTTCTGCTACTGAACGAAGAACAGTACGACGAAGGATGTTATCATCGCCCGGCAAAACCTCACGAAGCAGCGCATCGATGATAGGCTGAGTGATGATCACGGAGTATAACTCATGATCCTTTCTACCAATAGTCATACCCGCATCATGCATAAAAGCTGCCATCATCACAGCCGTCACACTATCAGCAAAATTTCCGGCTTTCTCTTTCTCCAAACTAGTAGGAATAGCACGGTCATGAAGCAATGACAACATCTTCAACGCATTCTTACATGCCATCTTCATATGTACCGGACCATGGTCATTAAATCCCAAACGAGTGATAGACACCACATTGGCATAACTCTGAATAGCATTAATCTCTGCATTATCCTTCAGCATCTCCCATACACGTAACGGCAACTCATCGCCATCCGTCTGCTGACTCACAATATGATGCACAATATCATCAATCTTCTCCTCTACATGTTGTTCCTTAGGTGATTTATCGTCTATATTCATAGTTACATTAGTTTTCAAATTACTTCTATCTTTTATCCTACCGATCCTTCGAGGGTGACTTGGAGAAGCTTCTGGGCTTCTACGGCAAACTCCATCGGCAGTTTGTCCATCACTTCTTTGGCGTAGCCGTTGACGATGAGTCCGACGGCATCTTCGATGCCAATGCCGCGCTGCTGACAGTAGAAGAGCTGGTCCTCGTTAATCTTGGAAGTTGTTGCTTCGTGTTCGACGGTCGCTGTAGGATTCGAGATAATCATGTCGGGGAAAGTGTGGGCACCGCATTTATCACCGAGCAACAAACTGTCGCACTGGCTGTAATTGCGGGCATTTTCCGCCTTGTAACCCATTTTGACGAGTCCGCGGTAAGCGTTCTGGCTGTGACCTGCGGAGATACCCTTGGAGATAATACGGCTTCGTGTGTTTTTGCCGATATGAATCATCTTGGTACCTGTATCGGCCTGCTGGTAGTTATTGGTCACAGCCACCGAGTAGAACTCCGCCGTCGAGTTATCGCCGCGAAGGATACAGGACGGGTATTTCCAAGTGATAGCAGAGCCGGTTTCCACCTGCGTCCAAGAGAGGCGTGCATTCTCGTACGTAATGCCTCGTTTGGTAACGAAATTATATATTCCTCCCTTGCCGTCCTTGTCACCCGGATACCAGTTCTGCACCGTTGAATACTTCACTTCCGCATCTTTATGCACAACGATCTCCACTATCGCGGCATGCAGTTGGTTCTCATCCCGCATCGGCGCCGTACAGCCCTCTAAATAAGAGAGATATGCACCTTCATCCGCCACCAGAAGCGTCCGTTCAAACTGACCCGTTTTGCCGGCGTTAATGCGGAAATAGGTGCTCAGTTCCATCGGACAGCGAACGCCTTTCGGTACATAAACAAAACTGCCATCCGTGAAAACGGCAGAATTGAGTGCGGCATAGAAATTATCGGTAGGCGGCACAACCGAACCCAGGTATTTCTTCACTAACTCCGGATACTCGCGCACTGCCTCGGAGATGGAGCAGAAAATGATACCCTTCTCCGCCAGCGTCTCACGAAAAGTTGTCTTGACGGAAACCGAATCCATGACGGCATCTACCGCCATGTTTCCCGCCAGAGCAGCCCGTTCCTCCAAAGGAATACCGAGTTTGTCGAAGGTCTTCATGATCTCGGGATCAATTGGATTCTCAGACGAGTCAGACTTGTCGGACTTCGTTTTAGGAGCAGCGTAATAGGAGATAGCCTGAAAGTCGATTTCGGGAATATCGAGATGCGCCCAGGTAGGCACAGACATCGTTTGCCATTTGCGGAAAGCCTTGAGTCGGAATTCCAGAAGCCATTCCGGTTCACCTTTCTTGGCAGAAATGAGCCGAATGATTTCTTCATTCAACCCGGCAGGCACCACTTCGGTCTCCACATCTGTCGTGAAACCGTATTTATAGTCTTGCGAAGTTATGTCTTTTATTACCTCATCCATAGGATTCCTATGATTACCTAAGACGCTCTGGAATTTTCTAAAAAAATAAAGCCGCCAAAATACTGGCGGCTTGGAGGCCGGTAGCGGAGTCAAACCGCTCTATACGGTTTTGCAGACCGCTGACTAAGTCGCTCATCCAACCGGCCGAGTCATTTACCATTTGGTCATTTACGATGTACCATTTAGCAAAAGCGGGTGCAAAAGTACTGCTTTTTTTTGACATACGCAAATATTTGCGCGATTTTCTGCTATTTTTTATTAAAAAAGGCTCAAATCAGCGTCAGTTATCGTGCCTTTACTGCGTTTTTTGCCTCGCGAAGGGGTAAGAGGTGTGGCTGCGGAAGCTGCGGGAGCGAACGGCGAAGTGTATCGACCGATATACGGACCAATAATACCCCGTGTCTGGTCATCGGTCCATTTGCATTTATCCACAATCCACTCCAGATAACTGCGGTCAATACGAAGCATCGACTCTATCGATTCGCCTTTATGCCCGCCTTGATTCAGATAGTAATAATCGCCTCGTTTGACAAGCCAGCGGTCAAAAGAGATAAATCCGAACTCTTCCCTTTGTGCCCATTGCCATCCATGCGCATCCACCTGAGCTTTGAAAACCTCGATAGTAGCCATCACATCATCCAACGAGTTATGCGCACCTTCGAACGGATGGCCGTAATAACGGGTGTATGCGGCTGTCAGGTTACAATGGTATCGTTCGCCCGTTTCGGGATCGATTTTTCCCTCCATATGCACGCGCTCCAGCGCCAGCGCATCGTACCAGATGCGACCGTCAAAATCAAAAGAAAGTCCATGGCGCTTGAGGTTGTAATACAAAATCGGCGCATCGTATCCGTTGCCGTTGTAGGACAAGATATCACAGCCGTTCGTAAAAGCCACGAGGTCGTTATAAATGCTTTTCAAACTCACACCATTCTCCTGCAAAAAAGACTTGGAGATATGATGTACCGCTTCCGCTTCTGCAGGAATAGTAAAATTGCCTTCGGGCAGGATATACCAATCCCGCTGGTCAATAACCGACCAATTAGCAGTATCCACTTTTACCAACGAGAGCTGGATAATATGGTCTTTCTGGACGTCGAGACCTGTGGTCTCCGTATCAAAACAAACTAAGTTCATAAATGAACGTTATATTGTTAAACGGTTAAACTGTTATTCCACGTAGAGGACGAGGCCTTTGAGGTATTCGCCCTCGGGGTGGTAAATATTTATCGGGTGATCTTGTGGTTGATGGAGCTGATGCAAAATCCGCACTTTGCGCCCTACTTGGGCTGCCGCGGAGAAGACAGCAAGCCGGAATGCCTCTTTATCCACCGCTTGCGAGCAGGAGAAGGTAAACAAGATACCTCCCGGACGAATCATTTCAATCGCCTTAGCATTGATACGCTGGTAGCCGCGGAGGGCATTCTTGACCGCGTCTCGGTGTTTTGCGAAAGCCGGAGGATCCAATATAATAAGGTCGTACGTACGCCCTTCTGCTTTCTGCGCACTGAGGTATTCAAAGGCATCTGCAGCGACCGCTGTGTGATTCTTCGCGTTCGGAAAATTGCGCGCCACGTTGATATTCACAAGGTCAATTGCTTTCTGGCTCACATCCACCGAATCCACTTCTTTTGCGCCGCCACGCAGGGCATAAAGCGAGAAACCGCCGGTGTAGCAGAACATATTCAGCACATCCTTGTCTTTCGCATACCGCTCCACCAACGCTCTGTTCTCGCGCTGGTCAATAAAAAAGCCCGTTTTTTGCCCCCTCAACCAATCAATGCGGAACTCCAACCCATTCTCTATAGACCAGAACTCTTCTAACTGCTGATGGCTGATAGCCGCTGGCTCTTTCAGCCACCCTACTCTATCGCCTTTAACAGGTGCCTTAAAAGGCAAAGTATCATCGGATTTATAATAGACATTTTGGACTTGCGGCACTTCAGAGAGGACAGCTGACGCTATCTCGTTCCGGCAAACATGCATTCCTACCGAATGGGCCTGAATGACCGCCGTATCGGCATAGATATCCACAATCAACCCCGGCAGAAAATCACCTTCGCCGTGAATGAGACGAAAAGTATTGTTATCCTGTTTTATCAAGCCTATAGCCTCGCGCACTTGGTACGCTGCACGCACTCGTTCCTGCCAGAAATCAAGAGGTAGTGTTTCTACGCCAAAGGCCAAAATACGCACGGCAATAGAGCCGATCTGCCAATGTCCGACTCCTAATATTTCATTCGTCGCGGAACGAACGGAGACAATCTCTCCTTCTTCCGGCGCTGCAGACTTATGCGACGCATCCAATACGACTCTCGCGATAGCGCCGGAGAACACCCAGGGGTGAAAACGGCGAAGCGACTCTTCCTTATGCGGCTTTAAATAGATAGTTGTCATTCCACTCCGTTGGTTAACTCATGGTACGCGTGAAGCGACAGGTTATCACTCACATATTTCAAACTGTGCAGATTTTTGAACCCCAGCGCAGCGATAAATGCCAACTCCATATCAAAGACACAATCTTTATAATCCGAGGCCAGCACGAAATCGGTATTGGTATAGCAGATAGCGCGGATAGTATCATGATCCAGCGGCAGTTCGGCTCCCATAGACTCATCTATCAGCCTCAACTCCGGCTCCGGATATGTCACATTCGGATGGTTCAACCGCACCTCCGCCACCTCTACCCAAGTTCCTACATCGAAATTCGCACTGCCGGCATAGCCAATATTATAAATCTCCGCTTCGCGGTCCAAGTTTTGCAACGAACGAATAATATTGATTGCCCCCACACCGGTATAAACAAGCGTAGCATCCCTCAGATCCAAGCCCAGTTGCTCACGCGCTTTGTCCAGCAGCACTTGCTCGCCTTCTTCGGCCATTACGATATATTTTGCCATGAATGTATTGAAATTTGCTGCAAAGATACGCTTTTTTTCGCAAATATGCAAAAAAAATGCAAAAATATTTGCGTATGTCAAAAAAAAGCAGTAATTTTGCACTCCCGTTTGAAAAAGCGGTGTATGATCGCGGAGTAGAGCAGTGGTAGCTCGTCAGGCTCATAACCTGAAGGTCGGTGGTTCGATCCCATCCTCCGCAACACTATGAGAAAAATATTTTTACTACTCATCGTTTTAAGCACGCTCTCCGTTCACGCGGTGGAGCGTGTTTCTTTAGACACACTCCAGGCTCATTGGAGCCGGTTCACCAACCGGATGGTGAAGATCACTACCCCACTTGTAGTCTGCGGCAATTTCTATGACTCGTTAATCTTGGCACCGGAGCGGCTCTTCTGCCCCGAAGAACGCGCTATAGGATTAGCAGATGGCGACAGTACGATGTACAAAATCATAAGGGCACATAACCGCGATGCATGTGTTATTCTGCATTGCCGCAACCAATATTATAACGTTCGGACGGGCGATATCGTGCGTGGTTTGAAAGCACGCGTTACCGGTGAGCGGCAGTTACTGACAGGCAAATCTGTTCGCACGAACCATCTCCCCAAAGACCGCTTACCGCGAGCAGGAAAAGGAGGATTGCGCATCGTGGGTGCAAATATCGAAAATTATTTTGCTGATTTAGGCGGCTATGCCCATAAACGCACTACTCCCAAACAACTGGCGGTTAAGACCAAGAAACTATCCGCTGCGCTACGCGCAATGCATGCCGATATCTTCGCACTATGCGAGATGCAGGTAGGAGACAAAGCACCGGCAATGCTGGTGGAGGCGCTCAACAAGAGCGGAAAAAAATATGCGTTTGTGTCATTAGGCATGGCTGATGCCGACCGGATTGGCAGTTGCTTCATTTATGATACAGAACGCGTGCACCCGTGCGGAGAGTGGATGTCTGCTTATGCTGACACCGCCAGCCATTATCGGGCACGCATGTATGCCATGCCCTTTGAAGAGACATCCTCCGGTGAGCGGTTCATCATCAGTGTCAATCATTTCAAATCAAAACGACCGGGCCGCACCCAGTATGACACTAATATGCGAAGAATGCAGAATACCGATTCGCTATTAACTATGTTACCAAAAGCCGCTGAGGCCTTTGGCGATGAAGACATATTACTATTAGGCGATTACAACTGCTATACACAGGAGGAGCCCATTCAAACGATAGTGCGGGCAGGCTATGCAGATATGTTGCCACATGGTCGGTCGGGAAATTATTCGTATAGTTACAAAGGTGAAACCGGCTATCTGGACCGTTGTTTTGCTTCACCAGACATGGCGAGACAAATCGTGCGCGTGCGTCCCTGGCACATCAATGCTGATTGGTATTATTCGCATGGGGCATACAAGATGAAAGACAAGACAAAACATCGGTACGCAGATCATGACCCGATAATCATTGATGTAAAATTAGGAAATTAGTTTACTAGAAATCAAAAGGCAGCCGACTTGGCTGCCTTTTGTGACCCCGCTGGGCAAATATATTAATTTGCACCTGCGGTGCGAGCTTCTGCTCTGTGACCCCGCTGGGGCTCAAACCCAGAACCTTCAGAACCGGAATCTGACACTCTATTCAATTGAGCTACGGGGCCTCGCGCGATAACGCGATAATTATCTTCTGCTTCCTCCCATGAAGACGAGGATGTAATATATCAATGTGGCGAGAGACGAGAGGGCTGCTACTACATACGTACAAGCTGCACTATGGAGCGCATCGCTCGCCATCGCTGTTGTTTCTCTATTCGTTATTCCCGCTTCTTGCAGCCAATTCACTGCCCGCTGGCTGGCATTCATTTCCACAGGCAGGGTAATGAAAGAGAATAGCGTAATCATTGCATAAAGACCAATCCCCACAAAGAGCAACATTTGACCTGCGCCACTGCCGAGCAGAAGCAACCCTCCCAATATGATCCATGTCACCCATTTGCTGCTGAACGACACCACCGGTACGAGCGCTGAACGCAATCCCAATGGTCCGTAGGCTGTAGCATGCTGTACGGCATGTCCGCATTCGTGCGCGGCCACCGCTGCTGCCGCCACATTCGCTCCCCGATATACTTCTTCTGAGAGATTAACTGTCTTGGTAGCAGGATTGTAATGGTCGGTTAACTGGCCTTTTATGCATGTGATTTTGACATCGTAGATACCATTGTCGCGCAGCATTTTCTCTGCCACATCCTTCCCTGTCATAGGAAGCGACTCCTGAGCATAGCGTTTGAATTTACGCTCCAGCGAAGCGGACACTATCCAACTCGCCAGCGCGATGCCTATAAATAATATCCAATATAGCGATGTCATTCCTTATTTTTTCTTTACTGCCAGCCGACGGCATATTTTGCACTCTCCGTACACAACCAGTGTGTAGTTCTGCATATTAAAGTTCGCATACTTGCGCTCTGTGATCAACCGCATGATAGCTTTATCATAAAAGGTTGCCCTTCTGCCGCATTTACGGCATATTAACTGCATATGCGATCTCGAAGCAGTTGTATTCAACTCATATTCGGTTGCAGTCTGGCCATACCCGCGGTCATAGATCTTAACTATCTCTGCCTCCACAAACAGATTTAACGCGTTATAGACCGTGCCCGTTGATATATGTTCCGTTCTGCATGACTCTTCCAGCTGGGAAGCGGTGAACGGTTGCTTCAAAAGACAAGCTTGTGCCAACACCATTTCACGCACAGCGGAGACTCTCAACTCATGGCTGCGGATATAGACGCTCAAACGCTCCAATGCAGCTTTATATAAAGCTTCCTCTTCTTTCACAATCAGATTGACTTCAGGTACGCACGGTGACGTTTGTGGAACTTATGGTCAAACTGCGTAAAGTTAGCTATATTCTTGGTGTTGGTCTCCAAGATATTGGTGGTCTCCAGAATCTTGATACCGTATTTGTTGATTGTAGGTATTTGGTCCTGGAAGAAAAGCGCCATTAAACCTTTGTCCTGATAGTCCGGGCGAATAGCAACCAGCAGGAAACTGAAGGAGTTCATCTGCTTTGCTTTCAGCGCCCGAATCAAATGATACCATCCGAAGGGGAACAACTTTCCACCGCATTTGCGTAGGGCATCTGATATATCCGGCATTCCCAATGCCACTCCCACGATATCCTCTTCTTCATTTAGCACCAAGGTAACAAAATCGAAGTTAAGGATCGGAAAATACATATTCTTGTAGTAGTTCTTCTGCGCCACTGTCATGGGCTGGAAGTTGTACAATTTCTGGTATGCCTCATCAATCACATCCATGTATTGGATACCGAATCTGCGAACGAGTTCGCGCGAGTTCTTAACCTTTACTACATGTACATGCGAGCGTTGCTTCACAATCTCAGCAATGCGGCAGAGGCGCTCAGGACATCCTTGTGGAGGATAGACCTGCATCTCTATCCAGTCTGCTTCCTTGACCAATCCATAAGCGTCCAGATGACGGACGTAGTACGGATAATTATAGAGCGACGCCATCACAGCAGGATAGTCATATCCCTCAAGGAGCAACCCTTCATGGTCAAAATCCGTGAACCCGACCGGACCGTTCAATCCATCCATGCCACGAGCCTTTCCCCATATAGCAACCGTGTCCAGCAGAGCCTTGCTTACCTCCATATCATCAATGAAATCAAACCAACCGAAACGGACATGCTTGTAGTTCCATTTTTCGTTTGCCTTGCGATTAATGATACCTGCTATACGTCCTACGGGTTTATTGTCACGGTATGCCATCCAGAGTTGGTACTCGCACACCTCGAGCGCAGGATTAGTCTCGGGGTTGAAGCAATTCATCTCGTCAAAGAACAACGGCGGACAATAATACGGACAATCCGCATACAAATCATTGGCGAACTGAATAAACTTCTTCAATTCGCGTTTAGTGGATATTTCGCGGATTTCTACAGCCATATTCTGTCTGCTTTAGTGGAGCACAGGGGACTCGAACCCCTTACCTTAACATTGCGAACGTTACGCTCTACCAGATGAGCTAGTGCCCCGTTAGATACACTTTTGTGGAGCTAGCGGGAGTCGAACCCGCGTCCAAACAAGGAATACTTGTGCTTTCTACACGCTTATCTTGGCCTTCATTTTCGTCCGGTGGCAAGACCCAAGCCACCAACCGCCGGCTTATCTGCTTTGTTTTCGAAGCCGCATCGCAGCCTGCAACCCCTATTCTGTGTATTTCTGCGCCACTATATCCATTCAGCCCACAGACTCGGCTTGGAGTGACGTCTCGTTCAGGCGCCTTGCGCCCGAATAGGCTAATCTACTATACTTCGATTAAGCAGCGAGAGCATAAGAAGTGTTGCCAGTTATGCTTTGAAGCGAGATTAACGAGCATTGCCTCATTGCTCGGCGTGCTTACACAACCATTCTACCTGCTGTCAAAACCAGATAGCCCCGGAGGTGTCCCCGTTAAGCGGGGAAACCGGCCTCCGCCGGAAGGGGCTCGACACCCCTTAAGTCAAAAAGCGTGCAAAAGTACTGCTTTTTTTTGAAATACACAAATAAAAAGTGTATTTTTTTTATTTTTACCTCAGTACAACTTCGACACGCCGATTCATTTGGCGATGTTCATCTGTGTCGTTCGGTACAATCGGGTCACGTTCCCCTCGTCCTTCGATCTCTATTCGCTCCGCCTGTATCCCACGGCCTATCATCGCTTGTTTTACCTCCCTGCATCGCCCCTCTGACAGGACTTGGTTGGATCGATCCGAACCTATATTATCTGTATGCCCTACTATTCGGATACGCTGCGCGGGACGCGTGCTCAGGAATTGATACAATTCATTGAGAGCCGGCTCGGAAGTCTCCAGAATTCGTGTTTTGCCCGTAGCGAAATAGATATTATGAAGGACAAATGATTTGACTTCCTTTGGAGACATTCGCACTCCGTCAAAATGCGTCGGGTCTGTAATAGTATCCAAAAACGGGAAATAGTTCACCGCCGTAGCCTCTATGGTATAATACGGCACTCTGTCGTCCAAAAGTACTGCCAGTATATTATGCAGAGAATCCGAGGTCGTCTGCATCACTTTGCGATGCTCATTATTTCGCACGATCACATTCGCCACCACAGGCCGCGATGTCAGCGAATCGGTGACGGTAAAGGTGAGGCGCGTCTCGGGATAAATAGCTATTTTGAGAGAATCCTCATCCTCTTTATGCATAAACCATATCGTGTCGGAGGTGAAGTAACCCGTTTTTGCAGCTACTGTCCAGTAGCGGCCTTCAGGGAGACCTTTAGACACACGGGCGCGCTTGGTATCTGTAGGTTTGTTGATTTTAGGTTTCTTGTTGGGCCGGGCATTCGCGTCCTGCAGGGTGATATGAGTCGCAGGAAGCGGTTCTCCTGTCTTGAGATTATAGGAATAGACGTAGAGCAAAGGCTTACCGTCCTTGATACGTCGCTTTTTGGCCGCCTTCGCTTTAGCGGCACGTTTCTTCTCCGCTTTGCGTTTGGCTGCTTCCCGTTTACGCTCCACTTTCTCTCTCGCTTTCGCGCGCTTCTGGGCGGGCGTGAGCGCGTAAGCGCTCGCATCTCCTATTAAGAGAGAGAGCAAAACAAGTAATATGGTAGTTAATCTCTTCATCTCAAAAGCAACAGGAGAATAGTTGCGGGACTATTCTCCTGTCGTGGTCCCACTTGGGCTTGAACCAAGGACCCCCTGATTATGAGTCAGGTGCTACTAACCAACTGAGCTATGGGACCTCGCTTTCGGCTTTATTTGCCTTGGCGGGCATTACCGTAGAGCACTAAGCTTTGGTCTTTGGTAATGCGCATTTCCTGTTGGGTCAACTCCGGAATTGACAAGGTAATACCTGCTTCCAATGCATTCGGATTCGGGATCTTACTCTTGTTTGCCATGTAGATATAAACCCAGCAATAAGTGTTGTTATAATATCGGCGTGCAAGTTTGGAGAGCGTCATTCCTTTCTCGGTAACAACCTCCTCGCTCCCGCGCTGAGTATATTCATTTACAGAAACCGGCTTCGCACTTTCTTTCAATGGAACAGGTGCTTCCTCTACGGCCTTGGTATCCTCCTCAATTATGCGATTAGCGCGCTTATCGTCCAGATCATTTTTCATACGCTCGAACGTACGTTTATCCACCAAACGAATCACAGCACGTCTGTTCGGTCCATAAGCCGCCTGACTGCGATGACCTATCAGTTTGCCAAGACCCATTGCATACATATGCTCGGCATTTACCTGATGCTCCTCGCGAAGTTCGCCGATTACATTCTCTGCACGCTTGTCTCCCAGCGCATAGTTAAGCGCAGCCGAACCGGTATTGTCGCAATAGCCCGTTACGACAGCATAGAGCGTTGAATCCTCCGCCAATACATCTGCCACCTGTTGGATCGTGATAAGAGCCTTGTCATCCAGATTCGACTTGTTCGGGTCGAAATAGATGTAATATGCGCGTTGTTGCTCTTTCTGGCGAACCTGCTTGATGGTCTCGCGAATGATGACAGAGTCATGCTTGAGAATAAGCGTGTCGTGAATAAACTGCGGACCGGCAATTTCCTCTTTTTCCCATACATCCGTATTGGATATATTGCGCATGTGGGTCTTCGAAACCGCCATCAACTTGAATCGCATATTCAGCGTTACATCCACGATACCGTCGTTGTTCTTCGAGGCTGGGGCATTGGGGCCTGCGTAGCCACGGCCGTCGATGTAGTCATTCACAAAATAATTGTATGTCGCGCGGATACCGAGAGCTATCGTACGGTTGAGATTGAATTCCAAACCCAGACCGCCAAAGAGATACAACTGGCCCTTATAACCCGTCATATAACTCGGCGCATTCACGCCGTCCTCGTTTATATATCCGGCCGTATGGCCTCGCGTCCATGTCGGCTCCGATTGCGAATCATAATACAATTTCGTGGACTTATACCATGCATATCCGCCGCCGGCAATCGCATGAGCCGAGAATATTTTCTTCTTCGCCCGCGGATAGAAGAGATTCATGAAGTCCATCGAGACATACAAAGACGCCTTGTGCATCTGACCGTTCAGCAACGTATCCGCGTTGTCAAACCCGGGCTTGCCGGTCACATTGTACATATCGAACATATAGTTCACACCAAGTCCCCAAACCGGAGTGAACGAATACTCCAAATCCAAACCCGCATTCGGAATCGCAATCGCGTGCTGCATCTCGGAATTGAAATCGCCGTCAAAATAGTTAAAACCTACATGCGGAGTAAGCGACCAGTGAGCGAATTCTTCCGCCACGCCCTCTTCATTTTCCTCCACTTTATACGGGTGTGCACCTTTCACATCATCTGCTTTCTCAGCCGCCAGCATGGCTACCGAGAAACAAAGAAGAGATATGAGCAACAGGCTTTTCTTCATACGATTATGAGGTTGTTTGTTTAGAACAATTCACAATTCAGGGTGCAAAGGTACAACATTTTTTTCATATGACCAAATATTTTAAAGAAAAAATACATTTTTTACAATAACTATTGCGCATATCGTTTTTTTTTCGTATCTTTGCACTCGATAAAATCAGATGGGAGTACTGATAAGGGTTATATCCTGATCGTGTCCTGGTTATATCGTATCCCGGTACACCCTATAATATACATAGTATATTATCCCGTGATTTTTAAAATTAACCTCTCGAACAACATTTATTTAGTATAATAATCATATGGACATTTTAAATCAAATGATTGCGCGCGCGAAAGCAAATCCGCAGCGCATTGTATTGCCGGAGGGCGATGAACCTCGTACATTGGAAGCTGCTAACATTCTGTTGAAAGACAAGATTGCGCAGCTCATTTTAATCGGCGACCCTGAAAAGATCAAGGGTATGGCTGCCGAAAAGGGCTATGAGTATATCAAGGAAGCAAAAATCGTTGATCCGATTCATGATCCGAAGATGCCGGAATATGCGAACTTGTTGTTCGAGTTGCGCAAGGCAAAAGGCATGACGGAGGAAGAGGCGGCTAAGAAAGCACAGGATCCGTTGTATCTGGGCTGCTTGATGATCAAGGCCGGTGATGCTGACGGAGAGTTGGCTGGTGCGCGCGGCACAACGGCTGACACCATCCGTCCGGCTTTCCAGATCCTGAAGACCAAACCGGGTTGCTCGATTGTCAGCGGGGCATTCCTGATGTTCACGCCGGCTAAGCATCTGGGAGAGAACGGTTTCCTTCTCTTCGCAGACTGCGCCGTAAATCCGAATCCTGACGCTAAGCAGTTGGCAGAGATTGCTATCTCGACGGCAGAGACCGCCCGCGCTATCGCAGGTATAGAACCGCGCGTAGCGATGCTTTCTTTCTCCACCAAAGGTAGCGCAAAACATGAACTCGTTGACAAAGTACAAGAGGCTACCAAATTGGCAAAAGAGATGGCTCCCGACTTGGCTCTCGACGGAGAGTTGCAAGCTGATGCAGCACTCATCGAGAGTGTTGCTGCCGCCAAAGCGCCGGGCAGCAAAGTTGCAGGAAAAGCAAATGTGCTGGTATTCCCGGATCTGCAGGCTGGTAACATCGGTTACAAACTCGTTGAGCGTTTCAGCGGCGCTGATGCCGTAGGACCGATTCTGCAGGGTATTGCTGCTCCGGTAAACGACCTGAGCCGCGGATGCAAAGTACAAGACATCGTACAAATGGTAGTAATCACAGCAAATCAAGCAATTAAATAAATATCATGCAAATCTTAGTATTGAACTGCGGAAGTAGCAGTATTAAATATAAGCTCTTTGAGATGGAGAGCAAGTCCGTAATGGCGCAAGGCGGAATCGAGAAGATCGGCTTGCCGGATTCGTTCCTGTTAGTCAAACTGCCGAACGGCGAGAAGGTAAAGTTCGAGAAACCGATGCCGGAGCATACCGTAGGTATCGAGCTCATTCTGGAGAAATTAGTGGATCCGGAAATCGGTTGCATCAAGGATCTCAAAGAGATCAACGCTGTAGGCCACCGCGTAGTCCATGGCGGCGAGAAATTCAACAAGTCGGTACTCATCACACCGGAAGTGAAGGCACAAATCATTGAGTGTATTGATCTGGCTCCGCTGCACAACCCTGCTAACCTGAAGGGTATTGATGCGATAGAGAAGATCCTGCCGGGCGTACCGCAGGTAGCTGTTTTCGATACGGCTTTTCACCAGACCATGCCGGACTACGCGTATATGTACGCCCTTCCTTATGAGTTATACGAGAAATACGCTATCCGCCGCTACGGCTTCCACGGCACAAGCCATCGCTATGTGAGCGCGCGCGTATGCGAATTTTTAGGAGTAGATCCGAAAGGCAAGAAGATCGTGACCGCTCACATCGGCGGCGGCGGCAGCTGCACGGCAGTGATGGACGGAAAGAGCGTGGATACGAGTATGGGTCTGACGCCGGTTGAGGGACTGGTGATGGGCACCCGTTCCGGCGATCTGGACCTCGGAGCAGCTACATTCATCATGGACAAAGAGCATTTGAGCACCGCCGAGTTCAATAATCTGGTAAACAAGAAATCCGGGTTGCTGGGTGTAAGTGGCGTTTCGAGTGACTGTCGCGATATCGAAGCTGCCATCAACCAAGGCAACAAACGTGCAGACTTGGCGCGCAAGATGTTTATCTACCGTCTCAAGAAATATATCGGTTCCTATGCCGCAGCGATGAACGGTATTGATATTCTGGTCTTTACAGCCGGCATCGGCGAGAACGACCCGTATATCCGCGCGGAGGTGATGAAAGGTCTGAGTTATCTGGGAATCGAGGTGGACGAAGAGGCGAACAAAGTTCGCGGAGAAGAGCGTATCATCTCGAAGCCGGGAAGTAAAGTAACTGTCGTTTTGATTCCGACGGACGAGGAACTGATGATTGCCAGCGATACGGCAAGTTTAGTATAATATCAACCGGACGGCATAGGCACTATGAGTTCTATGCCGCCCGGACTTACCATAGAGAAACACAAACACAGAAATGATAAATAAACCCATTATTTACCAACTCTTCCCGCGGCTGTTCGGTAATTATAACGAAACACGCAAACACAACGGCACAAAGGAAGAGAATGGTTGTGGCAGGTTTGTAGATATCAACGCGCGTGCGCTCGAGTCCATTCGGGACTTGGGCGCTACGCATGTTTGGTACACCGGTATTATCCGCCATGCCACCGCTGCACTTAACCACCCCGCCATCACCAAAGGTCTGGCGGGAAGTCCATACGCCATCACGGATTATTACGATGTAGATCCGGATCTGGCAAAGAATGAAGCAAAACGAATGCAGGAGTTCGAAGCATTGGTTCAGCGCACGCACGAAGCCGGTCTGGAGGTGCTTATTGATTTTGTGCCGAATCATGTGAGCCGCGAATATAAAAGTCTTTGTAAGCCTGCCGGTGTAGAGGATTTGGGAGAAGGAGATCACCCCGAATGGGCTTTCTCGCCTCTGAATAATTTCTATTACCTGCCGGGTGAGAGATTCTCCATGAACAAGGACTTGCAGGGCTATGAAGAGTATCCGGCTAAAGTAACAGGCAACGACTGCTTCACGAGCCATCCGGGCGACACCGACTGGTATGAGACCGTGAAACTGAACTACGGTGTGTATTACCAAGGAGGTCGTGAGAAGCAGTTTGACCCTATACCCAACACGTGGATCAAGATGCGCGATATACTGCTCTTCTGGGCAGGCAAAGGCATCGACGGAGTACGAGTTGATATGGCGGAAATGGTGCCGGTGGAGTTCTTCGCTTGGGCCATTGCCGCAGTGAAGAAGAAATACAGGAAGTTCATCTTTATCGGCGAGTGTTACGACCCCAAGCAGTACGATGCATATCTGGCAGCAGGATTTGACTTCCTGTACGACAAAGTAGGTATGTACGATTATCTGCGCGGCGTGACGAGCAAGGGATGGGCGGCAGAAGGAATCACAGCGCAATGGATGCAGCATGGCGACGAGCGGCTGCAGCATATGCTGTATTTCCTGGAGAACCACGATGAACAGCGTATAGCAAGCGGATTCTTCTGCGGAGACGGACGATGCGCCGAGCCGGCGATGATCGTTGCAGCCCTGCTGAACCGATGCCCTGTAATGATCTATTCCGGTCAGGAATTAGGGGAGCGAGGCATGGACATGGAAGGCTTCAGCGGCATGGACGGAAGAACCACTATCTTTGACTACTGGGGGATCAAGAGCCTTCAAGCTTGGACCAACAAGGGTAAGTTCGACGGTGGGAAGTTAAGTGATGCGCAGCGTGAGTTGCGAGAGTTTTACCAACGGCTGCTGACGATAGCAAGGGACGACAAAGCAATACAAAAGGGCAAAATGTACGATATCACGTACGCGCAGGGTGAAGGGTTCGACAAACGGCAGCACTATGCTTTTATACGGCATACGAAGGGCGAGACGCTGTTGGTCGTGGTTAATTTCCACGACCGGGAGCAACAGATAAAGGTTCGTATTCCGAACGATGCTTTCGTATATCTTGGCATGGACGAGAAACCCCATACCACAGCAACCGACCTGCTGCGCGGAGAGAAACTACCGATGGTCTTTACAGCAGACGGTGTGATTGAGTTGACGCTACAAGCCTGGAAAGGAGTCGTGCTGAAAATCCGATAGACGATTTTCAGCAATTGATGATTGATAATTTATAATTGATAATTTTCCTTGGAACAATTTAAAGACATAATGCGGCTGGTGCGATGGAGCAATCTGCTGTTTCTTGCAGCCCTAATATGGCTGATGGAGAAATGGGTAACTGTCCCTATACTGGATCAAGCGGCATTCGGGGAGCAACTGCCCGGTTATATCCTGTTGCTGATTATGCTGGCGACGGTATTCATCGCAGCCGGCGGCTATGTTATCAATGATTATTTTGATGTCAAGATAGACCGCATCAACCGTCCGGACGAGTTGATTGTGACACGAAGTATCAGCAAACCGTCGGCAATGCGCCTGAGTATGGTACTGAGCGGAACAGGAATCATTTGCGGTATAGCGGCGGCTGGTATGCTACGGAGCTGGACATTGGGCATCCTGTTTGTTATCATCCCGGGCTTGCTATGGTTCTATTCCAGCAGTTACAAACGGCTCTTCATGGTCGGCAATCTGATTATTGCATTGTTAGCCGGTGTGGCACCGATGGTAGTAGCAATGGCGAATGTGGCGATTTTGCAATTGCGCTACGGTACTATTTTGGCTTACACCACACTCCCACATGATATCTATGCATGGGTCGGAGGATTTGCGTTGTTTGCATTTCTACTGACCTGGATACGCGAAATCATCAAAGATATGCAGGACCAAATGGGTGACCGCGAACTGGAATGCCACTCCATGCCGGTTGTATGGGGAGAGAAGTGGACGAAGGTTTTTGTGACAGGTTTGATTGTCTTGACAATTGCCCTTGTCGGACATCTATGGTACCATGTGCTTCCCTTCCCGATCGGCTGGTCGAGTCTCAGCACGCGATATATTGCATTGGGTATTGTAACACCGATGATATGCACACTATGGCTGTTATGGGCAGCCAAGATCCCAAGCGACTATAAGACCTGCCAGCAGGTGGTAAAATTCACAATGTTGATCGGAATGCTGTATAGCATCTGCATCGTAAGAGGATTATAAGGGATTATAAAAAAGCGCGGTTAGAAGCCGCGCTTTTTTAATTCCTGATAAACGAGATGAACCGGGAAGCCCATTACATTGAAATAAGAGCCGTTCATCGCCGTGCATGCAACGTATCCTATCCATTCCTGCACACCATAAGCGCCGGCCTTGTCTAAAGGACGATAGTGCGCAACATAATGTTGAATCTCTTCGTCCGTTAAATCACCAAACGTCACGTCCGTGCAATCAACTATAGTCTTCATCGCTGCTCCTTTTTGCGCAAATGTCACGGCTGTATAGACCTGATGCGTTTTGTTCCGCAGTTGCTGCAACATCGCAATAGCTTCTGCCTCATTGTGCGGTTTGCCGAGCATATGATTTTCGAGCCAGACAATCGTATCCGCAGTAATTAGAAGTTGGTCGTCTGCGAGTTGACTCTCATACGCGCGCGCTTTCGCACGCGATATAAAATAAGGTATATCGCCTGCTTGGAGATTTGTGGGATATGCCTCGTCGGCATCAATGGAGATTGCAGTAAAAGGGATATCTAAACCTGCCAGCAATGTTCTTCTGCGCGGAGACTGGCTTCCTAAAATAAGTTGCATATCAAAATAAATCCAATTGAGGATCGACAGGTTTCTCGAAGGTCATGGGGACGCCGTCGATGTCTATTGAAGTTGTTTGCGTAGATTCTTCCGTCGTTTCCATAGTTCCCTCTTCCTCTGGGGTTTCTCCTGATTCATCCGGAGAAACCTCAGGTTCGGGTTCTGGTTCTGGAGTTATATCCTCAATAGCTGTAACCTCAAGGGTCGTGACCCGTTTCCCTTTCGCTTTCGGTGATTTCTCATCGATAAACTCTTCCATGAAGATATCCATCGGTTCGTGTTTCTCATCCGCGAAAATAATACGGAAGGTTGCTTCCGCGCGGTCGGAGAGAACAACTATGCGAGATTCTTTATCATCGCCAAGGAAGGATTGCACTTTCGCTTGCGCGTCATCGAGTTTGAACCGCTTACCGTAGTAGTATTTAAGTTCGCCGTTCCATTGGATAAGCGACCATATTTTCTCGGGGGCGAGTTTTTCTATACGGAGGATATTGTCTTCGAAATGAGCTGTGAGGTCAAATGAGGTGGTATAATAGGTGCCATCCTTCTGGATGACGAGTATGCGGTCATCGTCATTGAACTCGCCGAGGTATATACCATGCTCGTCGTAGTTGACGCGCAGCACATCGGCATCAAACCAAACCTTGCGTCCGCCGAGGGTAGAATGGCCTTTCTGCTTGAGGGTAATGGATTTGACTTCGAATTTGGTCAAGACGTTGCCTCTCGCTGTACGGGATTTGACTGCCAATTCGGAAAGGTCCTTGCATACTTCGAGTTTCTTCAGATGCAATGCGGGCTTGAGCGTCACTTTGATCACCTCCGCTTCACCATTGGGGTTCGCAGTGAAATACACAACCTTGGAACCCGGTTTGCCTTGAGTGAGATCATACTCCTTGTCTCTAGCGACGCCTGTGACATTGAACCGCTTCATAAAATAGGTGCCCTTCTTGCCGTCGCGATAGACCACATTATAGACAGTCCGTTCGTCCCCACGCTGGAAGACGGCGATATGGAGTATATCGGTACCGACGAATAGTTTCTCCGCCACCTTCATCACTTTGTATTTGCCGTCCTTATGGAAGACGATGATATCGTCGATATCGGAGCAATTGAAGAGGAACTCGTCTTTTTTGAGCCCAGTTCCTATAAATCCTTCCTCGCGGTTGATATAGAGTTTCTCGTTGTTCTCAACAACTGCTTTGACATTGATAGCGCCGAAATTACGCACCTCTGTACGTCTCGGATACGCCTCTCCGTATTTGGATTTGAGCATCTCAAACCAAGCGATCGTATAGTCGGTAAGATGGTTCAGATTCTTGATGCAGGCCTTGATTTTCTTCTCCAGTTCCTTCATCAGTTCGTCCGCCTTCTTAGAGTCGAACTTCGTGATACGGATCATGCGGATCTCGAACAGTTTCTCGATATCCTCAGTTCGCACCTCCCGGATGAGTTGAGGCTTGAAGGGCGTAAGTGCTTCGTCCACAAAAGCGATCAGTTTCTCCTTGTTCGGCGCATTCTCATATCCTTCCTGCTTATAGATACGGTTTTCGATGAAGATTTTCTCGAGAGAGGTATAGAAATATTTCTCCTCCAGTTCCCCTTTCTCGATTTCAAGTTCCCATTTGAGGAGAGCTTTGGTGTTGTCAGTAGAGAGGCGCAACAGATTGCTGACAGAGGTAAAGATAGGTTTTTTGTCCTCTACGACGCAGCAATTAGGGCTGATATTGACCTCACAGTCGGTGAAGGCATAGAGCGCGTCAATGGCCTTGTCGGAAGAAGACCCAGGCGCGAGTTGCACTACGATACGCGCCGTACCAGCCGTAAAATCATCAATTTTTCTAATCTTGATCTTGCCTTTCTGCGCCGCCTTGAGAATGGTCTCAATAATCTTTGAGGTGGTAGTGCCGTAAGGTATCTCGGTAATAATCAGTGTCTTGTTGTCATCCGCTTTCTGGATGCGGGCACGGATCTTGACCGATCCGCCGCGCTCGCCGTCGTTGTACTTGGTGACATCAATGACTCCGCCCGTCGGGAAATCGGGGTAGAGTTGGAACTCCTCTCCGCGCAGATAAGCCAGCGAAGCGTCGCATAGTTCGTTGAAATTATGCGGCAGGATCTTGGAGTTCAGACCGACGGCAATACCTTCTACGCCTTGCGCCAGCAGGAGCGGGAATTTGACAGGCAGATGGATCGGTTCGTTCTTCCGTCCGTCGTAGGACTTCATCCACTCGGTGGTCTTGGGATTAAAGACGGTCTCGAGCGCAAACTTAGAGAGGCGTGCCTCTATATATCGGGGCGCCGCAGCTCCATCGCCGGTAAGGATATTTCCCCAGTTACCCTGGCAGTCAATGAGCAGATCTTTTTGACCGAGCTGGACGAGAGCGTCACCGATGGACGCGTCTCCATGCGGGTGGTATTGCATGGTCTGGCCGACGATATTGGCGACCTTGTTGTACTTGCCATCATCGACGGTCTTCATGGCATGGAGAATACGCCGCTGTACCGGCTTGAGACCATCCTCAATCGCCGGCACAGCACGTTCCAGAATCACATACGAAGCATAGTCCAGAAACCAGTCCTGGTACATGCCCGTCAAGTGATACTTCACAGCATCATTGAATCCGCCTTGACCTGCCATTCGAATTATGCCTTCCTATTGATAAAGATATAGGCGAGAATACCTGCCACCTCCAATACCATTGCCGTGACGAGCAACCAATTGTGAGGAAGCGCACATCTGTAAATCACGAGAAATACAACGCCTAACAACAGGAGAATAACTCCTAAATACTTTTTGAAACTTTCCATATTATAACGCGTTACTTTAATATTGCGGGTGCAAAGGTACAAAAAATTTTGCATTTATGCAAATATTTTTGCTTTTTTATCGCACAAAGCGGTAAATTCCACCGGGAAGGGAACGAACGAGGCCTTGAAGTTCAAGCATCATCAAATCCGAAGCTACCTCGCTATAGGGTCTTTCGGTCTCCATCACCAGCAAATTGATATGCATACCCTCCTCGGCTTCCTGCAATTTCGTGAGGAGGTTCTGCTGCAGCGGAGTGAGATCATCTCTCAATCCTATTATCTCCGTCTGAACGAATTGCGCCGAAGTGTTGCGTCTCGTCCATTGCATAGCATCAATCAGGTCTTCAGCAGAAGTAATAAGGGCAGCTTTGTTGCAACGAATAAGTTTGTTACATCCGGCTGAAGAAGTGTCTGTCGGGCGTCCGGGGAAAGCAAACAATTCGCGGTTATAATCCACCGCCATCTGCGCTGTAATGAGGCTTCCTCCTCTCTCGCGCGACTCTACTACCACTACAGCATCTGCCAAACCAGCCACAATACGATTTCTCTGTACAAAATAGCCCGCGAGAGGTTCTGTACCCGAGGGGAATTCAGTCAATATACCTCCTCTCTCCAGCGATGCTACAGCTTCCGGTCTATGCTGATACGGATAGATGCGGTCGAGGCCGTGAGCGGGAACGATAATAGTTGGTATCCCGCATTGAATAGCCGCTCTATGCGCCGCTATATCTATACCGTAAGCTCCACCACTGACAATCGTCACCGATTCCAATTGCTCATGGAGTTGGCGCACCAGATTCTCCGTCATTTCCTTGCCTCGCTGGGTAGGTTGCCGCGTGCCAACGACGGAAACTATATGTCCGTCTGAAGGATGCATATTGCCCTTGCTATAAAGCAAGAGCGGTCTGTCCGGACACTGACGAAGGCGATATGGGTAGTTTTCATCCGCTAAGGTCCACACCTTTATCCCGTGCTCCTCTATCCACTCCACCTCTTGTTCAGCGCGAGCGAGACTCTCCTTCATCTCGGGTTCGTCAAGCGTCCGCCAAGCCTCTTCGGCCGTACCATAGCGGTCGATTAACTGTAATGCCCGCCTCAGCCGACTGCGACAGAGCAGCGAGAGGGCGATGTCATATATGAAGGAGTGTTTAATGTTTAATGTTTAACGTTGAACGGCTATTGACAAATGAAAGCAACGCGACGAGGGCAAGGCCGAGAAGGGCACCGATAGCATCGGCATAGAAATCCGCCATCTCGCCGGAGCGGGTGAGTGTACAGAATCGCTGCAGAATCTCCATCAATGCGCCGTACAGCACCACGCCCGTCCATACACCTATATACGGCATGATACGGGAGGGGAGACGTCTGCAGACCGGCGCCATCCAGCTGATAGCAAGAAGCATATACATCGCGCCGTGAATCAGTTTGTCTTTGGCACTCAGCGCCTGCGGAACATACGGACTTTCCATCAGGGAGAGTATTGCAATACCTGCCGTCAGGACGACGGCAGGTAGAAAAGCCATATACGATTTAAAATTAGCGATCGGAGAGATGCACTTTAGTTCCGTAACACAAGTCTCCGGCATCACCCAGACCGGGAACAATATATTTCTTCTCGTTCAAAACCGGATCGATCGCTGCGCACCAGAGGGTGACATCTTCGCGGTCGTCGAGGGCTTTGCGCAGATATTCCACAGCCTGGGGTGTGCCGATGGTGCAGCAAAGATGGGTATGCTTCGGTTTGCCGTGTTTCAGCAACGCGAGATAGCCCACCTCCATCGACATGCCGGTAGCCAGCATCGGGTCGGCTACGATCAGCGTCTTCCCTTCTATAATCGGCGCCGCCAGATACTCCGCTACTATCTCCAGTTGCTCCTCACCATGCACGTTTCTTCCCACACGACGGTAGGCACTAAGGAAGGCGTTCTCTGCGCGGTCGAAGATATTGAGGAAGCCCTGATGCAGCGGCATTCCGGCACGCAGGATAGTAGCTAAAACGATTTGATCCGTGATTGTATTGACGGTAGCGGTAGCAAGCGGAGTCTGCACTTCTGCAGGCTGGTAGTCCAGTGTCTTGCTTACCTCAATAGCCATGAACTCACCGATACGCTCAATATTGCGGCGGAAACGAAGGGGATCCCTTTGGATATTCACGTCGCGAATCTCGCTGAGGAAAGTATTGAGAACACTGTTTTGTTCCGAGAGATTAATTACTTTCATTGTTGCAGCGATTTAGCCGATTTCTGCTCTGCCTTGAGGGTATTGTTTTTCTCTTTGAGTTGAGCTTCCAGTTGCGCCAGATCCAAAGCTTTCTGTTGGGTCTCCTGAATGTAGGTTTGAAGACGCGTTTGACCATTCTGGATAGATGTCTCGAGATCCGCAATAGCACGTTGACGATCTGCTACTTCGCGGAGCGAATACCCCAACTCTTTCTGTTGTTTCTCAAGGAAAAGCAGGTAGTTGTCACGGGTAGATTGATTCAACTCTTTCTGCTTGTTGAGGGTCTTCTGCTGCTTCTCAACCACTTTCTGCATGGATTTGAGTTCAGACTCCTCTTTGGTGTACAGTTTCTTGAGCGAAGCTGCCATTTTCGTAGCCTCCTTGATGGAATTGGCCATTTCTTTTCCGTGGGTTTGCTCTACCTTAAGTTCTGCTTTCGCAGCCTTAATCTCCTCTGCATTTTTCGCCAAACTCTGTGCTACCACTTCCAAAGCAGCGCGATACATGGTCGGCTCATTGATGTACAGCGTACGGAGAGAATCCAACTTCACGTCTGCCAGTTGAATAGACAGCGGAGTAACATGCTGAGCCATAGCGCTCATTCCAAGAGCCATGAAGGCTAAAAAGAGAATCTTTTTCATTGTCGTTTGATTTATAGAATTAATTGATATTATAAATGCCTGTTACAGATGTTCCTATTTCGGAATTTTGGCGCAAAGTTACTAAAATTCTTGCATATATCAAAATTTTTCTTTACCTTTGCATGATTTTTCTTAAATATAAGGATGAAACAATATATTTACCAAGACAGTACGATTGCTTTTGTGACGGCTGCTGCTCAGACCTGCTTATTGATAGAAAAGATCAACGAGCATGAACGAGACGAATGGCTGGAGCAGGTTGCACGTCTATTGCCGGTGCTCTATCTCAGGGCACGGCTGCTGGAGGAAACCGAGACGATGATGGAGGATGAACCGCAGCGGTTTGTAACCGAAGAGGACTATAATTTTGCGCTGGTAGGCGTCCGTGAGTTTTTAGGTTCAGACGATGCGTATCTGGATGTGTATGTAGACCGCGGTGTATATACCGACGAAGTACAGACGTCCTATATCTCTGAGGGGATAGCGGATATCTATCAGGAGTTGAAAGATCTGGCAGCGGCTTTCCAAACAGGAGAAGAACCTGTTATGAATGATGCAGTAGTACTCTGCCGGCAAGCCTTTTTTGAGCATTGGGGACGCAAAGTATTATCGGTATTGCGCGCAATCCATGAGATATCAGACACATCATATCAGTAAAGATTTGCTTCAATGGATGCCGGTAGCGGCGTTTGAAGGTGAAGTGGTGGTAGTCGATCAGCCGGATCAAGTGGCTGACGCGATTGCATATCTTCGCACGCAGAAGATAGTAGGCGTAGATACGGAAGCCCGTCCTAGTTTTCAGAGAGGGATACACTACCCTACGGCGCTGGTACAGATAGCGAGCCACGAGCGATGTTATCTATTCCGATTGACGCATATCGGGATGCCGCAAGAGTTGGCCGATTTCTTCGCTGACGAAGCGATATGCAAGGTAGGTCTGGCCTTCAAAGACGACATAAACGGGTTGAGACGGAGACGCAATTTCACACCGGCCAACTGCATTGACATCCAGAAATTAGTGGCGCAGTACGGCATTCTTGATTTAGGTCTGCAGAAACTTTTCGCTATCTGTTTCGGCAAGAAAATCTTGAAGACACAGCAGCTGACCAATTGGGAGAACAGCCATCTGACACCGGAGCAGGCACGCTATGCATCCACCGACGCCTGGGCAACGCTCTTGATTTATGAAGATCTGCAGGCTCACGAACAACTATCCAAACAAGAGGTAGAGGCACTGGTGCGCGAAGAGAAAGAGCGGATGATCGAGCACCAGCAGGAGATACAGGACCAACGGCTGCGGGAGCAAGGTATAGAACCTCCGCCTCATATGACATTAGAGGAGCGGGAAGCGCACCAAGCAGAAAAGAAGCGCGAGGCGCGAAAACGCAAACGACAGCGACAGAGCGCACGCAAAACCGCCCAACGGGAAGCATCCAAGAAAAAGAAAACAACCAAATAAATTTACCTATATGAAACGATTTATCATTCTATTGTGCATAGTATTAAGTACTATGTCCTGTTTCGGCCAAGCCAAGTATATATTTTATTTCATTGGCGACGGTATGGGCAGCAACCAAGTATTAGGCGCAGAGATGTACCGCTCCGCTATTCAAGGCGAACCTCTGGGACGCGTGCAGACTCTTATGACCACCTTCCCTTACTCGGGTCATGCGTCCACTTACTCCAAAAGCAACGGTATCACCGACTCAGCTGCAGCAGGAACCTGTCTGGCTACGGGTCATAAGACGACGAACGGCACGCTGGGTTTGAACGAGAAGGGAGGATACCTAAAGACCATCGCGGAAGAACTGAAAGAGCAAGGCTGGGGCGTTGGTATTATGACGACCGTCGCTATCGACCATGCCACTCCGGCAGCTTTCTACGCGCACGTACCCGAGCGCGATCAGTATTATAAAATAGGACAACAATTAGCGGAGTCCAAGTTTGATTTCTTCGGCGGCGCCGGTTTCCACCACCCGCAGGGAAAGAAAGACAACAAAGAGTTGAATCTTTACCGCAATGCCGAGCTATACGGATACACGATTGCACATGGAATAGAAGAAGCCGTTAGAATGCAGAACGCCGAGAAAATGATCTTAGTGCAGAGCACTGACGACCAAGGCGCCAAGCACGGCGATAATTTACCGTACGCTATTGACCGCAAGAAAGGAGATTTGACCCTGAAGCAGATCGTTGAAACCGCTATTCCTTTCCTGGACAGCCGATACGAGCGGTTCTTTATGATGGTAGAAGGCGGAATGATCGACTATGCCTGTCACAGCGACGATGCCGCAACCGCTTTCGGCGAGACATGGGATATGGACGAAGCGATGCGCATAGCCTATGAGTTCTACAAAACCCATCCGGACGAGACACTAATCATCGTGACAGCCGACCATGAGACAGGCGGTTTGGCGCTCGGCAACAGCGACTACACGCTGCATCTGGATGTATTGCAGAACCAAAAATGCTCATTAGGAGCGCTGAGCGATTTATTTACGCAGTTATTCCAGAACAACAAGAAGCCGAGTTGGGATAGTGTGAAGAAGATATACAAGGAGCAGTTGGGTCTATGGGAGGCTGTCAAAGTCAGTTCAGATGAAGAGAAAGAGTTGAAGGCGACTTATCAAGCGGTCCTCAAAGGCAAAGCCAAAGATACCAAGACGATGTACAAGAGTATCAACAAATTAGGCGAGGCAGGTGTTGCGCTGCTAAACTCGAAAGCCCATGTCGGCTGGACGACCCGCGCGCACAGTGCACATGCCGTACCTATTTTCGCTATCGGCGCAGGTGCAGAGCAATTCACCGGATGGCACGATAATACTGAGATCGCTCCGATGATTCTGAAAGCAGCTACCGAGAAAGCGAAAGGCAAAATTAAATCAGCCAGTTCCCTGAAACTTTCTTCCTTATCGGAACTATAATCATCAACAACCCCTATCATAAAAAGAGACGCCCCGAAGGACGTCTCTTTTTGTTGCTCTTCTAATAGAAGAGTTATCGTTAGGTTATTTTACAACCTGACCTTGTGCATTGTATTCAACGCCGTTCATCTCGATACGGAGTTGTCCGTTTACAATGCGCTTGATAGCCTTAGCCTCTACAGCCGTGTTGTCAATACCAGCACCGATCGGGAATGCGATAGACAAGGTATTGGTCTCGAAGGTCCATGTGAATACATAATCACCAGCAATATCAGCAACGAGATGCATGTTATCCAGGTTGCCAGTCATATCAGCAGCTGTAGCACTCTCACGCGTGAACTCTTGTGCATTCGAACGCCAGTCACCACCATTGAGGACAACCTTGAACTCATAGGTCTGTGCTGCCAGGTTGAGTGTGAGGGAAGCAGTTGCTTTGTCCTCAGCAAGAACCATAACATCTGCCGATGCATTCCAGCTGTTCATCGAACCTGCGATCGAAACAACAGGATCAACCTGAGCGTCACCGGTCTTCACTGCCTCAGCAGCTACTACGTTGCCTTCCGGGTTGAAGGTGATGGTGATGGTATAAACACCAGCCTCCGGGATAGCGAGCGAATAGTTCTCTGCCGGATAGCAATGCGTCCAAGCGTGATCCTCACAAACCTTGAACTCGATAGCACCTGCCGGAAGAGTGATCTCAGTCTTCTCAAACTTGTAGGTACCATCTTCAAGTTTGGTCATGTCGTTAGCGGTGTTAGCCGGATCCCAAGTAGTACCGAACAAGTCAGCGCTACCACCTGCTACGGTATAAGTATGCTCGATTGCCGGGCACTCTGTTTCTTCGATCACTACGTCGTAAATCTCGATGATGTCACCAGCGTGAGCGAAACCAAAGTCAAGAACGAGGATACCGTTACCGCCTGCGATACCTGCGGCGGTTTGATCGAATGCGTACTCAACATTTGCCTCAAGAGCAGCGTTGTTGACGTACATCATCTCTTTGTCGTCTTGGTACTTGATGGTTACGTTGCTGATCGCGTTGTTTGATTTGAGCTTAAGAGCTACGTGGTAGCATTTGCCTTCTTCTGCAACGAGACCGTGATACTTAACCTGAGCACGCCATTGACCGTACTTATCCACGTTGATATGAACAGTAGCCTTTTGAGCCTCAGCGTCCCACTCAAGGTAAGACTCGGTCTCTTGGTTCCACGAGTCACCACTTGCGAACCAAGTCTCGTACGGATTTGCGTTCTCGTCAGCAGCTACGTAGATGCAGCCTGCGTGCCAGCCTTCGCCACCCTGATAGTCCGGACGGAAATAGATGTCTTTCTCACCTGCGTGAGCGAAGTCAACAACATAGTTACCCGCCTCACCAGGATACCAAGTAGCAATAGCGTTAGAAGCAACAGAAACCACCTTGAACTCATTGCCCTCAGCGAGGGTATAGTGGAGAATATACTCAGCCTCGTTAGCCGGATTAACAGCGAAGAGATGATCAGCAGTCAGGTTGTGAATATCCCAACCATTGATGTTACCAATGAGGTAGTAGCCGTCAACGAGGTCAACGGTCTTCTCTTGAGTTGTATAGAAGTAAACATTGTTGAGCCAGAAGGTCAGGTTCGACGCATTGTCGATCTTGATCTGGTAAACATTGCTCCAGTTGGTAACACCTTCGAACTCAGAGAGAGCGATGTCGATGCTGTTCCACTTCTGGCCTTCGAGTTGAGCCGTTACGCCCACTTCTGTACCACCGTGGATAGGTACGATACGGATAGAAGCGTCAGCAGCAATCCATACGTCGAGGTGGAGAGCTTCCATTTCGGAGCAATTCATACCGCCGAACTCAAGGCCGAAGTAACCCGCGCCGTTGGTTACGTACTTCTTACCGAACTCTTCTTGGGTGTAAACAGTACCGGATTCCCACTCGCCGAAGTTACAGTCAGCATTGTAGGTAGCGGAATAAGCAGCATGTACTTGATAGTTCTCATAAGTTGGAGCAGTCGGAGCAGCGTCCGGAGCATCAAGAACAACAGGAGCATCACCACCTGCCTTGAATGCGAATGCATAGAAGTTCATACCTGCGGTGTAGCTTACGCGAACCTCACCGGCAGCAACAGTTACATCAACATACGGATAAACCTTAACGGTATTCTCACCCTCTTGAACCTCAATAGCTTGCGACTCTTGAACAACAGCGTTGTACAGTTCGGTCTCGCCTTGGGCAATTACCAGAGCGCGGTCGGTAGCGGAGTTCGAACCGGTACGCGGAGCCAGACGCAGTGTACCTGCCTCCGGAATGTTCAGCGTGAAGTAGTTCTTGGTAGAAGAAGAAGCGCCACCTGATTTGATGCGGAAGTTGTACATTACGTAGTCCTCAGCGGTACCGAAGCGGCAGTCATTACCATCGATAACCATCTTGTTACCGGCATCATGGAGCGTAAGAGCGAATTCCGTACCCGGAACAGCATAAGCAGCGTCCTCTGCGATGTCATTAGCAGCGGCAGCCTCTGCGAATTTAATCTCAGCCCACTCGTCAACCGGTTGCGGAGCTACAGCCGGGAAGGTAATGTTCAGTGCATTGGTAGCGAAGGTCCAAGTGATGGTATATTCACCTGCTGCATCAGCCTGAAGAACCATGTTATCACCGTTTCCGGTAATACCGTCTGCACCGGTAAATTCACGATGGTAGGTATAACCGTTCGAACGCCAGTCACTGCCATTCAGAATCACTTTGAACTCATAGTTGCCGGCTTCAGCAATATTCAGCGCACCGGTAGCGGTCTCTTTGTTATCAGCGAGAGTGAAAGCCACCTCAGCAGCCCAGCCGTCCCAGCCGCCCTTGATAGAAACAGTCGGGTCAACCTCTGCAGAACCGGTCTTGGTAGCTATAGCAGTTACTTCTTTAGAATCTGCGTTGAAAGTAATAGTAATGGTATAGATACCAGCCTCCGGGATATTTAACTGATAATTGCTACCCGGATAAGCTACATCCCATCCATGATCCTCACAAACCTTAAATTCAATCATTCCTGCAGCAAGGGTAATTTCAGTTTTCTCCCACTTGTAGAGACCTTCAACGAGAGCCATGTCGTTAGCGGCATTTGTCGGAGCCCAAGCGGTACCGAACAAATCTGTACTGCTACCTGCTACCGTGTAGGTGTGAGCCGGAGCAGCAACCCAACGCGGGTCACCGATAGGCTGACCATCATTCATCGTCAGAGCAGGAGAGCCCTCACCCAGAGTGAAGTTACCATTAGCTGCATCCACGAAGAGCGGGTCTGCCTGAACACAATTGTTCTTAGTAACAGAGCTATGGATACCGGTTCCGCTATCCTTCAGATAATTGTAGGTAATACAGTTAGTAGCAGTTACACCACGCATAGCACGGATATTATCCTGTGCGGTCGGGAGCATGAAGATACAGTTGGACGTAACACCATTTGCGAGCGTAATCTTAGAAACACAAGAGTAATCCGTGTTCATCGGAATTACGTTGTAGAACGTACAATGATCCACGAGCAGGCTAGCACCGGAAGCACGTACATCCATTACACCAGCCCAATAACTCTCGGTGTTTGTCGAGATGTTAGCGAAGGTCGAATTGGTTACTTGTACGTTGATCGCATTCGCTGTATTTTCAACGAAGAGAATGCTCTTCATACAATCGTGGATATAGCAATTGTTGAGAGTTACTGCATCCAATGCGTTAGCAGTAGAGCAATAGATAGCACTCTTGTTAAGATTGAAGCCGTAGAGTTCACAACCTTCCATAATAAGACGATTGTTAGCCGATGCATCTGTCGCATAAATGAGATGCTCATACCAAGTAGCGAGTTCAACAAGACGCGAGGCATCGAACTTAATGTTCTCAAATTTAGCGAGAGCACCGTTAGCGATAGTAATAGGCACTTGGGGTTGAATAAGCACCTCAGCACCTTCAGCAGCGCGTACGATAACTTCCTTGCCGTCAAAAGCGATGTAGTTGGAGTTAGACTCCACATAGGTACCTGCAGCCATTTCGATGATGTCCCCTGTTCCGGCTTCGCCGAGCGCCATACGGAGTGCATCAGGAGTTCCGTTGGTGATGTTAATCACCGCTGCGTTTGCAACAAGTGCTACCAGCACCGCTGCAAAGAGAGAGAGAAATTTTCTCATGATACTTTGATTTTTAGTTAATAAATGTTAGTTAATTAAAAAGTATAGTTTTGCTTATACTTATTGTCTCTACAATAGTATCTAATGGCCTATATCCATCAATTTTGCGGGGCAAAATTACTAATATTTTTTCATATATGCAAGAGAAAAATGATTTTTTTTACTATTTTACGAAAATAAGCCATAATAAAAAGGAGGGTGTGTCGCGCGACACACCCTCTTTTTTTTGATCCGCCAAGCTTGGCGGATGGCTATACGTAGCCGAAGCTATATTAGCGGATTACAGCACCTTGTGCGTTGTACTTAACGCCGGCTTTCTCAATGATGAGCTGACCGTTCTTGAGAGACTTCGTAGCCTTAGCAGCAGCGTTGACCTCGTCGATACCCTCACCCTGGAGGTGGTTCAGCGTGGACTTGATCGCCTTGCCGTTCGAGTTGAGCGCGTCAACTACGATTGAACCATCTTCATTTACGGTAACGGTACCGGAAACGAGGAACCAGAGTTTTTTATCTGCTGTCATTGCATAGGAAGGAGACATACCCATTTCGGTATTCTGACCTGCCATTACAGTACCATACATCGGCGTAACGGAAATCTCATAAGTGCCTGCTGTCAATTCGGTCTGACCTTGCGGCAGGATAATCGCCAGAGCGATTCCAGCCTCATCTGTTTGTGCCATAACTCCAACAACCACTTCGTTGATCGCTCCAAACTGATAGGTATCGAAATTATAATTGAACTCAGCCTCAGCCTCATCATTCTGATACTTCTCTTCCTCAGTGAGGACGAAGTTGTAGTAAACATTCAGCGTAGTGTCAATTACGTAAACATCACCCTCAGCCGTCATCAATTGGCCTTGAACAGTGAGGTCAGCCGAGCTGGTCTCTTTATTGGCATTCTGTACGCTTACAGTAATACTACCGGAAACGAATTCAATCTCTGTCGTGTCGGTTCCATTAACTCGCATGAGGTAAGTATAGTAATCATCCAGTCCTTCATCCTCGATCGAATACTCGCCGGAGATGTCGTTCGGATCAGCAGGATAGATTTCGAGTTGGATATAGTCGCCGTCGCCTTGGAGTTGACCACCCACTACAGGAATATTGTAGAGTTGGATGTCGGTAGAGCCATAATTAGCATAGTAGTAGTTATCTACTCCACCATTGTCGAAGACGAGTTCAATCGTGTCAGCCGGAGCGACGGGAGCAGACTTGATGTCCACGAGGTAGCAACCGGTATTGAGTTCGTGTGTAGAGTTGTAGAGTTTGTACTTACCGAAAGCGATGACGGTATCACCAACGTGGATAGCATTGCCGTTAGCGTCAGCTACTTCGTTGAACTGCGCCCAGTTTTTGTCAGCCGGGTCATAGTTCGGGATAGAAGTACGGAAGGTATCTGCATTGAGGGAGTAGCAGTTGAAGAACTCGAACTCACCCTCTGCTCCGGTAGCATCAGCTACGTAGATGTTGACAGATCCGTATTTAGCAAAGTTCGCACCCTTGAATTCCATTCTGGTAATGATACCGCGAACGAGGACTTCATCATTCTCCTGGAGACCAGCAGCGATTGCCTCAGCTACTTCGTATTGATGAACGATCGGAGCCTCTTTCTTTACAGCGTTGATATAACCTTCGTGCCAGCCATCAACACCACCTTCCGGACGGAAGTAAACGGTGTAGTCGCCAGCCTCGGTAATTTGATAGTTGTTCTCCATGCCCGTCGGGAACCAGTCTACAACGTTGAAACCGTCAAGGCTGCTAACAACTTTGAACTCAGCGTTAGCTTCGAACGTAAACTCACCCATAAACTCACCTTCATTAGCCGAATTAGCAGCGAGTTTGTAATCAGCGTTAATAACCCAACTCGTCATCGAACCAACCACATAGTAGTTGATTTCCGGCTCAACAGCAGCTTTCTTAACTTCTACGAAGATAGCGTTCTTAGCCTGCGGAGCGTTGTTGTAGAGACTATAAACAGCTTTAACGGTCAGCGTATCACCTGCGTCAACACCCATCTCCTGGAACTTCTGGGCCTCGCCAGCAGCGGTCAACAAACCATAAACATATACAGAAGCATCACCGTCAACGAGGTCGAAGTTTCCATACTTGTTATACGAGCCATCAGCATTCGTCTTAATATTAGCAACAACACCGGTGATAACACATGTATCAACCGTATTAGCCAATGTCAAGAACTCAGCTATTGTCTTCTCGCCAAGGTTCTGCGGAACAACCGGAGTAGCATGTTCATCAATCACGAATGTACTATTTGCCATGAATTGCGGAGTACTATTATATTTGGACAGTGCACCGGTAACAGTTACTTTGTCACCTACAATCGGAGCCTCATCAGCACTTGCACATGCAGCACGGTAAGCCTGAAGTACTTGGCCTCCATTAGCAGCGTCCGCCATCCAGAAGGTAATGTTATGGAACTGATCATTATAAGCAGTCTTGATCTCAGTTACATAGCCTTGGATAGAATAGATTGTACTGTCTTTGTAAGGTACATTGTTTGCCTCGACGGAGAGAGCAGCTTCACGAGCCTCTGCGCAGTTAGTCGGATCTGGAAGAACAACCGGAGTAGTCTCAGGATTAGCATTGAGAACAGTGATGGTGTATGTTACTCCACCACACTCAACGGTTACTTCGGTCTCAGCAGCACTCAGGAATGCAGAAACATAGAGCAACATGCCGGCACCTTGAGTTGCATATTGAGTAGCATCCAATGAGATAGCACCGAAGTCAGCACCCGGGAAAGTTAAATAGATACCAGCCTCTGTACCAAAGCTGCTTTGAATGTTAACAACACTTACACCTTCCGGCAAGCAAACTTTGAAACGGTTTGTGTAATCCTCATTGCCGGAACCATTGCCGAGGAAATCACTCAAAGTACATGTGGGTTCCGGAGGAGTTACGCCACCTTCACGAGTAATAGTGAAGTTAGCAATCCAGAGACCGGTACTACCACTCTTACGATAGAGACGGATGAATCTCGCACCAGCAGCCTCTGCAGGAACGGTGAACGTTGTGTCAGCAGGAACGCCGTCGCTACTTAAGATCTGCAGATTGTTGTCAAACAGAACTTGGCAAGCATCCGTAGCAGAAGCCGAATCAGCTACAGCATTGAAGTCCATTCCATAGATACAGTCCGAATTACCTGTACGGAAAGCAGCAGTCGTGATCTTGTCACCCGCCTGAAGCGGTTGATCCAAAGTGATAGCCATGTAGTAATAAACACCACTTTTGGTAAAACCCTTGTTGATCTTGATACACATGTTACCCTTTTGCTTCTGGTCAGCAACGATGTTCGTGTTGCCACCATAGACAGTCAGAGTACCACCTGCCTTCACAATTTCTTCAGCCGTAGTAACGCCCTTACCATTGTAGGTAAAGATAGTCTCGGCCTCAGCCATCATGCTGCCTGCGAAAAGCACGGCAGCAATCAAAGAGAATAGTTTTCTCATGATGATTTTTGAAATTTAGTTAAACAAAAAGTTAATTAATAAAATGTATATATAGCGAACTAGTCAAACTAAATGATCTAGTAAACTAGCATTTTTTCCGGGTGCAAAGGTACAACAATTTTTTGATATGTGCAAATAAAAAAATTATTTTTTATGCGCGGCGATAGTTAATTGGACTGAATTGAAGATATTTTGCCAAATAATATACGCTGCCGCTCCCAAAGAAGCCATGGGATCGAGATACGTATTTGCCATCCAGACGCCGAGAGAAGTGTTCTTTTGTCCGAACGCTTGTCCGGCAGTAATGGAGGAAACGCCAGCCATGGTTGTAGGAGCCGCCGCCGGGTTGATGAGCACATCCTGATAGTCCGTTCCCTTACTGGCGGCAGGCAGACACCAGCCGATGAGTTTGCCAAGCCCGAACTGAATAAGGCAGGCGAAGAAAGAGGATATTAGAAGCCAAAGAATAATGAATAATGAATAATGAATATTTTCTATGACCGTACGGGTTACTACCGCGGAGAGGACGATAATAGAAGCGACCCACAAATAAAAAGGAGTTTGCGCCAGCCTAGGCGGCAGAGCAAACTCCTTTAGACCGCCTTCGGCTGTAAGACCGTTATCACTGTAAGACCGCTGCGCTGCAAGACCGCGAGTTGCACTCGCTGAAAGATATTTTCTGCGCTGATAGTAATTATAACCGATTCGCAGGAGCCAGGCGGAGAAAAAGGGTCCGAGGAGAAGCGGCGCTACGCGCGAAAGAATCAAAAGAAAGGCAGGTAAGAACGTCATGTCTGCCGCCGGATTGATGAGCGGAAAGGTAGCGGGGACGATGATTGCCGTAGCAAAATTAGAAAGGAGCGTGAAGGTGGTGAGGTTTTGGATCGAACCGCCTAATTTGCCGGCTATAATAGGCGCCGCCGTAGCGGTCGGCATGATAAAACACATGAGCAGCCCTTGCGCCAGTACGGCATTTCCGGTAAGGCGAATGACCAAGATATACGTAGCGAAACTGAAGAAGAGTTGCGCAAAGAGCACCGCCCAATGCCATTTATGGAGACGGAGGTCCAGAGGATTCACTTTGCAGAACGTAAAAAAGAGCATAAAGAAAATCAGCCACGGCAAGGTGGGTGCCAGCGGCAGGAACAGTTTATAGCCAAGTGCTCCGATGAGCATCGAGAGCCAGAGGGCGTTGGAATCAAAGAATTTTCTCATTGTAAGAAAAAAAAACTATAAAACCCTTTTGAATGTTTTATCGCTACGCGATTTATGTGCTTTCGTTCCCAAAACGCCTTGTAAGCAAGCTTCCGATTCGTTTTTACAACAAAATCCCATACCCTTACGGGTAAAAACACTCAAAAGACATAAACATAAAAAACATTTTATTCTTCGCCCCATTGAGCGACGATGGAGTCCATGATAGCGAAGACTTCTTCTTTGGTTTCGGCACGGAGAAGAGCGATGCGGGTTTGTTTGAAATCCGCGAGTCCTTTGAATACCGGCGAAGCCGCAAAATGGCGCCGGGAATGAATGATACCTTTTCGCTCGTCGTTGCCGCACCACTGTATGGCGTAAAGCACATGTTCTTTTAGAACATTCACCTTTTCCGCCATAGACCGCGGCGGAGCCGCTGAAAGACCGCTTCGCTGAAAGACCGTTTCACTGAAAGACCGTCCTTCGGACTGAAAGACCGGATTGGTAGAGAGAAACTCTTTCATTTCTGCGAAGAGCCAAGGTGCTCCAAACGTAGCACGGCCGATCATGATGGCATCCACACCGTAGCGGTCGAAGCATTCTTTCGCACGTTCGGGCGTACACACGTCGCCATTCCCTATGACGGGTATATGCATGCGGGGATTGTTTTTCACTTCTCCGATGAGGGTCCAGTCCGCTTCGCCGCGATACATCTGCGAACGTGTACGGCCGTGAATAGCGAGTTCGGTAATACCGCAGTCCTGGAGGGCTTCAGCCAAATCGACGATAAAATAGGAAGACGAGCCTACCCCCGCCCCCTCCCTAAAGGGAAGGGAGTTAAGCCCAAGCGGATTATATTTGGGAGTTAAGTCACTTTCATCCCATCCGAGGCGGGTTTTGGCGGTAACAGGTGTATGGACGGCATTGACGACAGCTTTCGTTATTTCAAGCATTTTCGGCACGTCGCGCAGGAGTCCGGCTCCTGCTCCTTTTCCCGCCACTTTCTTGACAGGGCATCCGAAATTGATGTCTATAAAATCCGGGTGGGCCTGCTCTACTATCAGCGCAGCGTCCCGCATGGCTTCGGGTTCCCGTCCGTATATCTGGATAGCCACCGGCCGCTCGGCATCATGTATAGTAAGTTTGCGTGTAGTGGAGGCGATGTCTCGAACGAGTGCGTCTGCATTGACGAACTCTGTGTACACACGATCGGCACCGTAGCGTTTGCAAAGCATACGAAACGCCGGATCGGTGACATCCTCCATAGGCGCGAGATAGAGCGCGTGGCGCTCTGACCGCTTCGCTGTAAGACCACTATCGCTGTAGGACCGCTGCGCTGTAAGACCGGCTGCGCCTGTAAGATTTTCTTGCATTACTTGTTTAATGTAGGATAAGATATACGATGATGGTTCATAGCGACGAGGCGGGAGATGAATACACGGCGGATATCCTCGACATCCTTGAAGGAGAGCGGCGTCTCAGCAAACTGGCCGTCCGCTATCTGTACATCAATCATCTGGTTAACCGCCTCTGCGATAGCCGTTTCCGTGTATTCGGAAAGGCTACGTGAGCGCGCTTCAATCGCATCCGCCATCATCAGAATCGCCCCTTCCTTGGTAGTAGGTTTGGAGCCGGGATAGCGGAAGAGGGTTTCATCCACTTTCTCGTTGGGATGTGAGTTACAATAAGTGTTATAGAAATAACGAACCAGCGAGGTGCCATGATGAGTGGTAATAAAATTGATGACCACTTCAGGCAGATGATTTCTGCGGGCGATCCGTTCACCTTCGGTGACATGAGAGATGACCACCTGTGCCGCGTCGCGCGGATCCATCTTCAGCAGCGGGTTTTCCGAACCGGTCTGGTTCTCGACATAATAGATCGGGTCTGTCATTTTCCCGATGTCATGATAGAGCGCACCGGTACGCACGAGAAGGGCATTGGCCCCGATCGCTTTAGCCGCTTCCGCAGCGAGGTTGGAGACCTGCATGGAATGCTGGAAAGTACCGGGAGCACGTTCGGCGAGGGTATGGAGTAGTTCGGAATTGATATCCGTCAGTTCGACCAGCGTAATGGACGAGATGAAACGGAACATCTTCTCAAACATATAAATCAAGCCGTAACAGCCGACTGTGAGCAAGCCGCAGATGAAGAAATAGAGATACATCCACAAATCAATGGACGACCAGACACCTGCTTGCGCGAAGGTAAGGGCTGTATATGCTACCGACTGCGCGAGGAAAATCCATGCGGCAGTCTGGAAGAGTTGTGCGCGTCGGGTCATATCACTAAGCGACGAGACAGCCACCATTCCGACCACTATCTGGATGAAGAAGAACTCTACCGGAGCAGGTACAACAATAGAGGTAATCAATATTGTCGTGAAATGCAGGAAAAGGGCTGTCCGCGAATCAAAGAAGACACGCGTCAGTATCGGCACCCAAGCAAAAGGAATGAGATAGACCGAGAGATTGAACCGCAAGGCGAGACAAGCCAAGGCAATGACGATAAACATCTGCAGGCAGAAGAACGAGACCGTAGCGACGCTTCGCAGATACGCGATGCGGAACACATACAGATAAATCACAAAGAGGCAAAGGAAAAGAGTAACCAACATCGCTTCTCCGAAGATAGAGAGCGTGCGCTGGCGATGCCCGAGCGATTCATCTTCGTATGCCCGGCGCAGGGAATGAAGAATCTGATAATTGCGCTCCGTGACTATTTCCCCTTTGTCAATAATTTTTTCTCCTTTTTGCACAAGACCCTGGGTAGGGGAAACAGTAGCCAGGAGTTTGGCACGCATATCTTCCGTCCGAGCCGTATCAAGCACCAAATTGGTAGCGCAGTCATAACCGAATTTCTTACGCGCCGTCATGGGGGTATAGACCTCCGAAACAGGATATTTGGTCTGCTGGATTGCGATACGCGAATAGCCTTCTTTCTGTAGCCATTCCATGGTTTCGAGCGGCACCACTTTCACTTCGCGCTGTACGCGCGGGATATATTTAAAGTAAGGAGCAAAGGTGGAAAGGAGTTGCTGCTGATCTTTCTCAAGCTGCTCATCCGTCTTATAGATCGGGAAGTCAAAATCCGCTGTCAGCGTGGTATAACCCCAAGGTTTTCCGACCTCGTAATGATATCGGAACGCATTGTTATAGCGCGGAAACATGAGTACAACAACAACCGCAAGCACCACAAAGATACTTAAACGAAAAATCGTTCGCGCAGTCTTGCTATGCGCTATTTCCGCATTTACCATCCGGCTATTAAATAAGCCATTCAGCCATTTTATCATGATCGTTTGGATTTAAAGAATTCTTGTATAAGGGCACGACATTCAGACTCGAGGATACCTGAAGTGACTGTTGCTTTGGGATGGAAAGCGCGCGGCGAATAGGTAGCGTATCCGCGTTTGGGATCCGGCGCGCCATAGACGATGCGGGATATCTGCGCCCAGCCTATGGCACCTGCACACATGACACAGGGTTCGACCGTGACATAGAGCGTGGCATCCGGCAGATATTTGCCTCCAAGTGTCTGAGCCGCTGCCGTGATTGCTTGTATCTCAGCGTGCGCCGTGACATCCGACAGGGTTTCGGTTAAGTTATGTCCGCGGCCTATGATCTGCCCCTGCGAGACAATAACACAACCGACAGGAATCTCGTCTGCCGCAAGTGCTTTTTGTGCTTCGGCAAGCGCCAGACGCATATATTTCTCGTCGGTAGAGGAACCAGTCAAACTAGTAGAACTAGACAAACTAGTAGAACTGGCGCGGACAAAGTCCGCAAGCGATTCGGGATGGGATTCAAAGTGGTTGCCGATGACCACTATGTCTGCTCCGGCGGTATAGGCGGCATTCATCGCTTCGGGCGTACGGATACCACCTCCGACGATAAGCGTAACAGAAGTATGCTCACGAACGGATTTGATGATCTCCGGGGAAACAGGATTAAGAGCTCCGGATCCCGCCTCCAGATAGATTGCCGTTTTGCCCATCAGTTCCGCGGCAATACATGTATCTACAATGAGATCGATGTCTTTCGGATCAAGCGGTTTGGTACCCGTCACACGCATGGTAGAAGTCTCCACTCCGCCATCAATCAAGATATAGGCCGTAGGGACGAAATCTATTTGCGAATCGTATATTGCACGTGCAGACTTAATCTGCTGACTGACAAGATATTCGGGGTTGTTTCCAGAGAGCAAAGAGAGAAAAAGAACGGCATCTGCTTCCGGTGTAAACTGTGACGAATTTCCGGGAAAAAGAACGATGGGAATTTGTGGTTTATAGTTTGTGATTTGTGATTTCAGAGCACGGACAAAAGCCGTCGTATCGCCACCCGTAGAGCCGCCGACAAAGATGTAATCAGGATGCACCTCCGAGGTAATCGGAAGAACATTCAGATCCGCTTTCTCCGGATCGAGCAGAAGCGCGAGGGCTTTTCTATTTGTCATTTTGCCATTTACCATTTGTTCATTCATGTTCTCATCTCGTCCACTCGAATGTTTCGACCATTTTAATGATGTCTGTGCGGAGGTATTGATAAACAGGAGCGAGCGAGTCCGCATTCGGCGGGCAGTTGCAGTAAACCGAAGCCCTGAAGAAATGGCGGACGGAGTCTGTTACAAAAAACTGGCAGGAAGAGGCGGTATTTCCCTCGAGATCAAAGAGCACTCCGTACACGTGCGCTTCGGGATGGGTATAATCCTGCTCGGGTATAGCATTGGCGAACGAGGCATTGCGGTACACAAACTCCAGGGCATCGTTGGTCAATTCGCGAAGGTTATTCCGAACAGGTTTGTAGGAACAATGGACGGTAGCGTTCAGGGTCGGATAGAAGAGATTGATCCAATAGGGTTCGTCCACGTCTGTACGTGGTTGCACGACAGCATTCTTTGAGAGCGCAAAGGTGTAGGGATAAGCCCCCCAGCCCCCTGAAGGGGGAGTTGAGAGTTGATAGTTGATAGTTGATAGTTGAAAGTCCGTATAGGCGGTGTCGGGCGTAGTGATCCGATAATAGCCGTAAGGACGCGGGGTAGATACGTTGCCGCAGGAAACACACGCCAAGACCAGCGAGACGAATAATGAATAATGAATAATGAATATTCTATTTTTTAGCCCAAAGCCCATATTATTCCAAATTACGATGCAAAGGTACAAATAAAAGTTGAAAGTTGAAAGTTGAAAGTTGAAAGAAGTTTATTTTTCAGGTCAAAAAGTGCTTTTTTATAAAATAAAGTACGCGCGCGCTTGCACATATGGAAAAATTGTTGTATATTTGCACACTTTTTGAAGTAGAGAGAAGAGGTCACAAATTTAAAATCACGGGATAATATACAAAGTATATTATAAGGTATACCGGGATACGATATAACCCTTATTTGATCCTTATTTAACCTTTACATACCATTTATACACATTAACAAATCAATGAAAGAGAATCAAAACAACTATTGCGTGATTATGGCCGGAGGTGTGGGAAGCCGCTTCTGGCCGTTCAGCAGAGAGGAGAAGCCGAAGCAGTTTTTGGATTTCTTCGGCACAGGCAGAAGTTTGCTTCAGATGACGGTGGACCGTTTCCGGCCGTTGATACCGATAGAGAATATGTTTATCGTGACGAACGTAGCGTATAAACAAATGATATTAGAGCAAGTACCGGATTTGTCGGAGGGGCAGATTTTATGCGAGCCGGCGAGGCGGAATACGGCGCCCTGCATCGCGTACGCGACCGCACATATCCGTGCCATATGTTTGAAAAGAGCCGGTTTGACAGCCCAGACCCAAGACTGGAGCCGGCCGGAGATGCAAGCGAATATCGTGGTAGCAGCCAGCGACCATTTGATTTTAGAGGAAGACAAATTCCGGCAGACGATTAGCAAAGCGTTTGATTTTGTGAGTCAGAACAAGGCTATTTGTACCTTAGGTATGCAACCGACGAGACCGGAGACCGGATACGGATACATTCAGTTTGTAGCGGACAAACTGAATGAAGTTGAAAGTTTAAAGTTGAAAGTTGAAAGAAGTCGTCTAGATGAAAGTGGAGAGTTGAAAGATATTTATCCGGTGAAGACATTTACGGAGAAGCCGAATTTAGAGATGGCTAAAGTATTCCTGGAGAGCGGCGATTTTCTATGGAACAGCGGTATCTTCATCTGGAATCTGCAGACTATCAGCGAGGCCTTCCGATATTTGCTGCCGGAAGTGGCAGACCGTTTTCGCGAGGGCGAGTTGCTGATGGGAACGGAGAAAGAGGAGAAGTTTATTGAGCAGATTTTCCCGAAATGTCCGAATATCAGTATTGACTACGGCATCATGGAGAAAGCCAATAATGTGTTTGTCTTGCCGAGCAGTTTCGGCTGGAGCGATTTAGGCACGTGGGGCAGTTTGTACGAGCTGAGCGAGAAGGACAGCGAGGGCAATGTAAGTCTGCACAGCGAGGCTCATTTCTACGAAGCGACGGGTAATATCGTGGTGTTGGAGCCGGGCAAGAAAGTGATCGTGCAAGGCGTAGATGATATGATTATTGCGGAGGAGAAGGGTGCCCTGCTGGTATGCAAGAAGTCCGAGGAGCAGCGGATCAAGCAGTTTGTGAGCGAGTTGTAGCTCCATGGGAGCTGACCGCGGCAGAGCCGCTGTAAGACCGCGATGCTGTATGACCGCTTTGCTGTAAGACCGGCTGCGCCTGTAAGAAAAACAAAACATAAACAACATAAATTACTTAATATTAAATCACAAATCATGAGTTATCTGAATTTTGACAAGACAGTGCTTGTTAATCTGGAGCGTTCGCTTCAGAAAGAGATGATTCGGACGAACCGTGCAGGCGTGTACAACTCGACGACGCTGGTCGATTGCAACACCCGCAAGTATCACGGCCAATTGGTGATGCCCATTCCGGAGCTAGGCGAAGACAACTACGTACTGCTCAGTTCACTGGACGAGACGGTGATCCAACACGGCGCAGAGTTCAATTTAGGTCTGCACGAGTACGGGGAGAATCATTTCAGTCCGAACGGACACAAGTACATTCGCGAGTTTGACTGCGAAGTCATTTCCAAGACCGTTTACCGCGTAGGTGCGATGGTATTGGAGAAAGAGCGTATGCTGGTTAGTTTCGAACCGCGCGTGCTGATTCGCTACACCTTACTGGAGAGCGGCAGCCCGACAGTATTGCGTTTCCGTCCGTTCCTGGCATTCCGGAGCGTGAACGAGCTGACACACGAGAATCCGCTGGCTAATCCGAACATGGACGAATGCGAAAACGGTCGTTACAACCGGATGTATCCGGGTTTCCCGAACCTGTACATGCAGTTCAGCAAGGCGGTAGAATATCATCATGATCCGCAGTGGTACAAGGATATCGTCTATCGCAAGGAGCGCGAGCGCGGATACGCGTACAAAGAGGATCTGTTAGTGCCGGGTTATTTCGAGTTGCCGATGAAGAAAGGTGAGAGCGTTATTTTCGCAGCCGGCGTGACAGAATGCAAGACAAGCACTCTGAAGGCTACATGGAAGAAAGAGCTGGAGCGTAGAAACCGCCGCGAGGATATGTTCTCGACTCTGAAGAACAGCGCGAGCCAGTTCTACAAACGCGAAGGCGACAAATGCTATCTGTTAGCCGGTTTCCCGTGGTTCCACGCGGACGCGCGCAATACGTTCTTCTCAACGCCGAGCTGCACGTTAGACATCGACCGTCCGGAATACTGGGACGCAATCATCAACAAGACTGCCATCGAGGAGATACAGAACTTCATGTCCGGCCGTATCCACGACCTGAAGATGACAGGCATGGACGAGCCAGACGCATTACTTTGGTTTATCCGCGCATGCCAGAAATACGCGCATAAGTATACGGTGCGCGAGGCGGCAGAGTTGTACGGCCAGTTATGTCTGGATATCATCACCTGGTACCGCAAGCAGAACCATCCCCGTGCCAAACTGCACCAGAACGGTCTGCTCTGGGTAGATGGCACACGCAGGCCGGCAACATGGATGAACGCGACAGAAAACGGATGGCCGATCGTACCGAGGACGGGTTACGTAGTAGAGATCAACGCGCTGTGGTACAACGCAATGCGTTTCACGGCAGAGATGCTTCGCGAGATGGGCAAAGAGACGAGCGCCGACCTGATGGAATACCAGGCTGAGATCACCAAAGACGCATTCGTGAAAGTATTCTGGAACGGCGTTTATCTGAATGATTTCGTAATCGACAACTACGAGAACCGCGAGGTCCGTCCGAACCAGATATGGGCAGCCGGCCTGCCCTACAGCCCGCTGGACAAGAAACAGCAGAAGGCAGTGGTAGATATATGCACGAAAGAGCTGCTGACGCCGAAGGGTCTGCGTACGCTGAGTCCGAAGAGCGGCGACTACCGTCCCATCTACCGCGGCGGCCAGCAAGAGCGCGACCGCAATTTCCACAACGGTCCGGTATGGCCGTTCACGATCGCCGCTTATGCGCGTGCGTACATGAACGTATATAAATACAGCGGAATCAGTTTCATGGAGCGCCTGTTAGTCGGTTTCGAAGCCGAAATGGACCAGCTGACGATCGGCACTCTGAACGAGATGTACGACGGCAACCCGCCTTACAAAGGCCACGGCGGCATGAGTTACGCTCCGAGCGTAGCAGCCGTGATCAGCGTGATGGACACGCTGAAGAAATACAAGATAGTCGAAAGCGAAAAGTCGAAAGTCGAAAGCGAAGGAAAGGAGGCACAACAATGAAAGCATTAATGTTCGGTTGGGAGTTTCCCCCTCATATCTTAGGCGGTTTGGGAACAGCGAGTTACGGATTGACTCGCGGAATGGCGCAACAGCCCGACATGGAAATCACTTTTGTTATCCCTAAACCATGGGGTGACGAGGATCAGAGTTTCCTGCGTATTATCGGAGCCAACAGTGTGCCTATTGTATGGAAAGATGTCAATTATGATTTCGTAAAAGAGCGCATGGCCGGCAAGATGAGTCCGGAAGAGTACTATCACCTGCGTGACGGCATCAATTACGACTATCGCCGTATCGGAACGGACGAGTTGGGTTGTGTAGGTTTCTCCGGTCGGTATCCGGACAACCTGATCGAAGAGATCGGCAACTACGAGGCCGTAGCGAGTGTGCTGGCGCACAGTCTGGATTTCGATATTATCCACAGCCACGACTGGCTGACTTATCCAGCGGGTGTATTCGCCAAACATATCAGCGGCAAGCCCCTGGTGATTCACGTCCATGCAACGGACTTCGACCGCAGCCGCGGTAACGTCAATCCGACCGTTTACTCTATTGAGAAACGCGGCATGGAGGAAGCGGACCATATCATATGCGTAAGTAATCTGACCCGGAACACCGTGATCGAGAAATACGGTATTGATCCGCGCAAAGTGAGCACCGTACACAACGCCGTTGAGCCTTTGGCTCATCCGGAAGAGTTTACGAAGCCGGAGCGGAAAGACAAACTGGTTACTTTCCTCGGCCGAATCACGATGCAGAAAGGTCCGGAGTATTTCGTAGAAGCCGCAGCGCGCGTGCTGAGCAAGACGGACGGCGTTCGTTTCGTGATGGCCGGCAGCGGCGACAAGATGGAAGAGATGATCGATCTGGTAGCCAAACGCGGTATTGCAGACAAATTCCACTTCCCGGGCTTCATGCGCGGCAAGCAAGTACAAGAGATGCTGGCGATGAGCGACGTCTATATCATGCCGAGTGTGAGTGAACCGTTCGGTATCAGTCCTCTGGAGGCGATGCAGGTAGGCTGTCCGTCTATCATCAGCCATCAATCCGGCTGCGCCGAGATTCTGCAGCATGCGATCAAGACCGATTACTGGGACATCGACGCGATGGCGGACGCTATCTATGCAATCGTCAAATATCCAGCGATGTACAAGAGCCTGCATGAGTTGGGTATGGCCGAAGTGAACAATATCAAATGGTCTGACGCAGGATTGAAAGTGCGCAGAATCTATGACGGTGTGATCAACCATACGTTGTAATTCAAAATTTAAAATTACGAATTAAAAATTAGTATTATGAAAAATATATGTTTTTGCTTCCAGATGCATGCGCCGTATCGTCTGAAGCGCTATCGTTTCTTTGAAATCGGACATGATCATTACTACTATGATGACATGGCCACCGAAGAGCATGTAAACTGGCTGGTACAGACTTCGTATCTGCCACTCTGCCAGACCTTAAGAGACATGATCAGTCTGAGTAAGGGCAAATTCCACTGCGCCTTGAGCATCAGCGGAACCATGATCGAGATGTTCGAGCAGTTCAACCCTGAGATGATTGATATCCTGAAGGAGCTGGCGGCAACGAAAGCCGTAGAGTTCCTCGCCACCCCGTATGCCTATTCGCTGGCATCGGAGTACAACGAAGAGGAATTCAAGAAACAGTTGAAACGGCAGGGCGAGCTGCTGGAGTCTATCTTCGGTGTAAAAGCTCAGACGGTATGGAACACGGAGTTGCTTTATACGGACGAGACGGCTTATAAACTGAACAAGATGGGTTACAAGACCATTCTGACGGAAGGCGCCAAGCACGTGATCAGCTGGAAGACCCCGAACAAGATGTATCAGTCCGCGGGTGCTCAGAAGATGAAAGTGATGCTTCGCAACACAGGTCTGAGCGATGAGTTGAGTTTCCATTTCTCCGATCCGGGATGGGCTAATTTCCCGATTGACGCAGAGAAATACGCCAACCAGCTGCAAGCACTGCCTGAGGGCGAAGATATCATCAATATATGGGTAGGCGCCGAGACTTTCGGTATCCGTCAGAACGCCGGAAGCGGCATTTTCGATTTCCTGAAAGCTCTGCCGTACTATGCCTTGGAGCGCGAGATGGGCTTCATGACTCCGGCGGAGGCATCGAAGAAACTGACAGCAGAGGATGTACTGTCAAGTCCGTATCCTCTGACATGGAGCGGCGAGGCGAAAGACCTGAGCGTTTATACCGGCAACGACCTGCAGCAGGAAGCGCTGAACAAACTCTACGCAGTAGCCGAGCGCGTTCATCTATGCCAGGACAAGAACCTGAAGACCAACTGGCTTCGTCTGCAGGACGTGAACTACCTGCACTACATGAATCATATCGACCAGGGCGAGACACAATTCGAGTCCGCATACGATGCGTTCATCAATTATATGAATGTGCTGTCCGATTTCCTGCAGAGCGTAGAAGAGCAATATCCGACGACTATTGAGAATGAGGAGTTGAACGAATTGCTGAAGACGATCCGCAATCAGGAAGAGGAGATTCAGGCACTGCAAGCCAAGCTCAAAAAGGCGAAGAAATAAAAGCCTACCCCTACCCCCTCCCTAAAAGGAGGGGATAAAGGGTGAGTGATATAGATTGAACAAACGGATTTTCATAGTATTAGTGCTGTTAGCAGCGACCGTAACGGCCGCTGCTAAACAGCCCCGTGTGAAGACGGTGATACATACCTGGCAGATGCCCGGTTACAGCGCCGTAGCGGATACTATTCCCTTCACCGACACGACGATGCTGAATTATCACGACGTAGATGTGCAGCAGCTCTACTCGATCAGCAGCGCGACCAACGGCAATGTGCTGGTGTCGCCGATAGAGAGCCGTGTAGTACAAGACCGGCTGAAGACGATAGACGACCCGTTTGCATGGAGTCTGACGCCTTATGTGGTGACGCCCCAGCAGCAGCGGTATTTCAATACCACGACGCCCTACTCTGCCGTTGCCTACAAGAAAGGGTTTGTGACGGGGCACGAGGAGAACGACATTGATTTTCTTTTCACGGGCAATATCGGCAAACGTCTGAACCTGGGTCTGGAGATGGACTATCTGAGTTCGATGGGTCATTACCAGAACACAGCCGGCAAGTTATACCGCGGCAGCGTATGGGGCAGTTACACGGGAGCACACTACAGCATGCATGCCGCATTCGGCTGGAGCCGGTTGAGTTCGTTTGACAACGGAGGATTGAGAGACGTATCGCAGTTAAGCAGCAGTCTGAGCGCCGAAGACCTGCCCGTCCGGCTGAATGCCATGACAGGTTTCCGGTATTTGAGCGGATACCTGCACAACCAATATTCGATCGCTAACCCGCGGGAGTATCACGACTCTATCATGGTGATAGAAGACGGCCGGCGCGTGAAGAAAGACACCATCAAAGTGGAGTATGTGCCGCTGATGACATTCAGTCATATTTTCGAGACCAACAACTCCAACCGGCGCTATATAGAGAAAAGCGCTAATCAGGGATTCTACGACACGACGTATTACGACACGAGCAAAACGAACGACACGACAGACGTGCTGACAATCCGCAACACGATAGCGGTAACATTCTGCGAAGCGTACAACACGAAGCTCAAATTCGGTATCACCGCTTTCGCGATGAACGAGTGCCAGCGGTTCTTTAATTATTTTGCTCCGTATGAGAAGGATTACGATCCGTACATATCGGAAAGCATAGCAAAAGGCGGAGCCATCTTGGATTTGCCCTCCAAGGCTCGGTACAAATGGACCAACAACACATTCGTCGGCGGCGCTCTCCACAAGCACAGCGGAGCGAACGTGCGGTACCACGTAGAAGGAAAAGTATGCGTATTGGGGTATAAGATCGGCGAGTTTGACGTAAACGGCAAGCTGCAGACACAGTTCATGGCCGGCAAATATCCGCTGGCGATCTCCGCACGGGCATATGCCAAGAGCGAAACGCCGAATTGGTATCTACAGCACTTCCGGTCCAACCATCTCCGATGGGATAACAACTTCGGTTTCACCTACCGTTTCATGGGCGGAGCGACAATCAGTTATCTCTATAAATGGCTGAAACCGAGGATTGATTTCAGTTTCGAGAACCAGACCAACCCTATTTATATCTCCGCGGCAGACTGGAAACCGCGGCAGTATAACGGTAATGTACAAATCATCACGGGCGATGTAGGATTAGACCTGACGACCCCGTGGATCAATTTAGAGAACCGGGCTGTCATCCAGCACTCGACCAACGACAGTGTGATTTCTGTACCGCTGGTTATATTGCAGCATCGGCTCTATTATCACGGCACATGGTTCAGGGCGCTGGATGCCCAGATCGGTGTAGATCTACGCTATTTCACGCGCTATCACGCGCCGGTACTCTGTCCGGCGACAAGCATGTTCGCCGCACAACAGACGACCGAAGTGGGCAATTATCCATGGATGAACGTATATGCCAGTTTCTACGTACGGTCTATCCGTCTGCGGTTCTTTGCGCACTACCAACACCTGAACCATTTATTTATGAGAAGCAATACCAATTATCTGACCATGCCGGGCTATCCGACAAACCGGGATGTATTCAGAGCAGGTGTAGCATGGCACTTTTATAATTGAAAGTTGAAAGTTGATAGTTGAAAGTTGAAAGTTGATAGTTGAAAGTTATTGCCATTTTGGCAGAAAGAGACTGACAAAAACAGATTAGCACGATTTTTGCTGTAGAGGAAAGCATGCAAGTAACACAAAATTTAAATAAGATTATATACTACGCACACGACGAAGCGGAGCGGTTGAAATGTCCGACGGTGGAGGCAGAGCATTTGCTGCTGGCTATTATCCGGCTGGGCGAAGGTTCAGCCTTCGAGTTACTCCGCCAGGCTGAGTTTGAGCCGGATCAGGCCAAGATACAGTTGGACAAAGCGCTGCGCGTAGAAAAGCACACGCTGGCAGAGCCTGTAACCCGCAGCGCCCAGGTAGAGCGTATCTTGCGGATAGCGGAAGGAATCGGCCGCGAGTACCAAACCGATGTGATTAATTCGGCGCACCTGCTGATGGCTATTATGCGCGAGCAGATCAATCGTGCGGCCAGTTATCTGGAGGATCAATGGGGAGTCAGTTACGCTCAATTGGTAGAACTATACGGCCAGCCGCATTACTCGACCGACATGCCCAAAGACGGGTCTGAATCGATGGGGGATGTGAACGACAGCAGTTGGCAGCCTCAGCGGAACACACGCAAGAACAGCGCCACAACCGCGCTGGACAAATACGGCCATGATCTGACCAAGCAAGCCGAGCAAGGGCTGCTGGATCCGGTAGTAGGCCGCGAGGTGGAGATCGAACGTGTAGTACAGATCTTAAGCCGCCGCAAGAAGAACAACCCGATTCTGATCGGAGAGCCGGGAGTAGGCAAATCGGCTATAGTAGAAGGTATAGCCCTGCGCATCGTACATAACGAAGCAGGGGCGCTGCGTAACAAACGTATCGTGACGCTGGATATAGCTTCGATGGTAGCCGGTACTACGTACCGCGGCCAGTTTGAGGAGCGGATGAAACAAGTCATCACCGAGTTGCAGACGCATCCGGAGATTATTCTTTTCGTCGATGAGATACACACGCTCATCGGAGCAGGCAATGCATCCGGTTCGCTGGATGCAGCCAATATCCTGAAGCCGGCCTTGGCGCGCGGCGAAGTACAGTGCATCGGTGCTACGACTACTGCCGAATACGCCAAATCGATAGAGAAAGACGGCGCTCTGGAGCGCAGGTTTCAGAAAGTAGCTGTCCGTCCTACGATGGGCGAGGAGACATTGCATATCCTGGAGCGGCTGAGCGAACACTACGCGACGTACCACCATGTGGTATATACGGAAGAGGTGCTTCGCGCCTGTGTCAGTCTGAGCGAACGATATATCACAGACCGCGCATTCCCGGACAAAGCGATTGACGTGATGGACGAAGTGGGCGCCCGCAGTCATGCGCGGGAGAAAGCGCTTGGCGAACAGGGACAAACTCCCTATATCATCACGACGGACGATGTGGCGAACGTAGTGAGCATGATGAGCGGGGTGCCGGTACAGCGAGTAGCTACCGCCGAGAACGAGCGTCTGCGCACGATGGGCGACACGCTGCGCAAGAAAGTGATCGGCCAGGACAAAGCGGTAGAGACGGTTGTTCGCGCTATCCAGCGCAGCCGTCTGGGTCTGAGAGATCCGAAACGGCCGATCGGCACGTTCTTCTTCCTGGGTCAGACAGGTGTCGGCAAGACCTACCTGGCGCAATGTCTGGCGGAGGAGATGTTCGGCAGCAAGGATGCGTTAATCCGGTTCGACATGAGCGAATATATGGAGAAGCACACGGTGAGTCTGCTGGTAGGTGCGCCTCCGGGATACGTAGCGCACGAGGACGGCGGCAAGTTAACCGAAGCCGTGCGGCGCAAGCCCTACTCGATCGTGCTATTCGACGAGATAGAGAAAGCGCATCCGGATATCTTCAATGTGCTGCTGCAAGTACTGGACGAAGGTCGTCTGACGGACAGACAGGGTCATATCGTGGATTTCCGGAATACGATCATTGTGCTGACGAGCAACGTAGGCACACGACAGCTGCAGGAGTTCGGCAGCGGTATCGGTTTCGGCGCTGCAGAGATGGATCAGAAGCGTGCGCACGACATGCTGCTCAAAGCGCTGCAGAAGCAGTTCCCGCCGGAGTTTGTGAACCGAATCGATAATGTTGTCACTTTCGAGCCGCTGAGCCGCGAGACGATTGAGAAGATCGTGCGGATAGAAGTAGGGCTGCTGCAAGAGAGGCTGAAAGCCCAAGGGCATCAGTTGAGCGTTTCGGCCGAAGCTATCGCCCAGCTGGTAGAGAAGAGTTTCGACACCAAGAACGGTGCCCGTCCGGTAAAAAGAGCGGTGCAGACATATCTGGAAGATCCGATCACAGACATATTGCTGCGCAGACCAAATCAGAAAAAAATAATCATCAAACAACTATAAATTATGACAGTAGAAATTACGGACGCTAACATCAAGGATGTGATTGCGTCAGGCAAACCGGTAGTAGTAGATTTCTGGGCTGCATGGTGCGGTCCTTGCAAAATGATGCTGCCTATTCTGGAGGAGCTCTCGAATGAATACGAAGGCAAAGTGGTAGTAGGCAAACTGAATGTGGACGACAATCCCGATACCTGCGAGGAATACGGCATCATGAATATCCCGACGATGCTATTCTTCCAGAACGGAGAGTTGGTCAACCGCCATGTAGGAGCCTGCCGCAAGCAAGATTTAGCTCAACTTTTTGACAGTCTGCTCTAAAAAGCGGGTATAAAACGCAAAAAAATCCGTTTTTACTTGCATAATTGAAAAAAAAGCAGTAATTTTGCGGGCTTTTTTGCCTTTATGTGGCTTTATGCCCTTCTAGGCGGAAGCCGCTCTTCCCGTTCCGTCGGGAAGACGCTCCGGGTCCGGTAGCTCAGCTGGATAGAGCAACAGCCTTCTAAGCTGTGGGTCTCGGGTTCGAATCCCGACCGGATCACAAACGTTCGTGCGGATTTGTTGTCAAGCTTGCTTGTAAAACAAAGCGGAACGGACGTTTGTGCTGAGCGCCCTGCGCGCAGCAGGGATTACGTAGAAATCCCGACTAAATCACTTCGGTTTACTCCGGGGGCCCCAAGAAGGGGAGAAAAATTGTTGGGATTACGTAGAAATCCCGACCAAAAACAGAAACATCGTATATCACTATTATACATGCGTCAATTAAAAATCACAAAATCAATCACCAACCGTGAGTCAGCAAGTCTCGACAAGTATCTTCAGGAGATCGGTCGCGAGGAGTTGATATCGGTAGACCGTGAGGTAGAGTTGGCCGGTCGTATCCGCAACGGAGACCGCGCAGCGCTGGAGGAATTGGTTAGAAGTAACCTACGTTTCGTAGTATCTGTAGCCAAGCAGTATCAGAACCAGGGATTGAGCCTTCCCGACTTGATTAACGAAGGCAACTTAGGTCTGATCAAGGCGGCAGAGAAATTCGACGAGACCCGTGGTTTCAAGTTCATCTCCTACGCTGTATGGTGGATTCGCCAGTCTATCCTTCAGGCCTTAGCCGAGCAGAGCCGAATTGTTCGTTTGCCGTTGAACCAGGTAGGTTCGATGAACAAGATCAACAAGGCTTTCCAACGCTTCGAGCAAGAGCACGAGCGCAAGCCGAGTGCGGAAGAGTTGGCAGAGATGCTGGATATGCCGGTTGACAAGATTGCAGAGACGCTGAAGATGTCGGGTCGTCACGTGAGTGTCGATGCACCGTTTGTAGAAGGAGAGGACAACAGTCTGATCGACGTGATGGTCAACGAGGATTCGCCGAATGCGGACCGTGGCCTTATTAATGAGTCGCTCTCAACCGAAATCAACCGTGCATTAGCCACACTCACCCCGCGTGAGGCAGACATCCTGCGTAAATTCTTCGGTATCGGCACACCGGAAAAGACGCTGGAGGAGATAGGAGACGAACTTCATCTCACCCGCGAGCGTGTGCGTCAGATCAAAGAGAAAGCAATCCGCAAACTGAATTCCGGCCAACGCAGTCATATCCTGATGACTTACCTTGGTTAATGAAAAAGCCTCCCGTCGGGAGGTTTTTTATTTGTGGTTTGTGATTTGTGGTTTAGTCGAACAACGTAGGCTGATCGCTGTCCATTTTCTTTAAGATTGCCCGCATGAGCGTCTCGCGAATGAGGCGGCTCTTATTGGAGACGCCGTATTTCTCGCAGAAACGGTCCAGTGTCTTGATCTCGCTCTCATTGAGCAGGATGGAGACTTTATATTCGCGGGGAAGCTTTTTCAATGAATAATGATTAATGAATAATGAATATTTAGAAGTATAATCCCAGTTTCAGGCCGGCAGAGACTATATTGCGGTCGGCTTTATTGGTAAATTCCATGCCATCGATGGTCGTTGTAGCCGGCACTTTAGCCTGCTGGAAACTCGCGAAAGCGACTAAAGCGATCGCCGTTTTGGGGTTCAGCTGGCAGCGGTATCCTACATCCACGCCGGTATAGATGCCGCCGAGGTAATCCCGGCTGAGCGCAATGCCATAGCCGAGAGCGAAGCCGAAGACAGGGGCATGTTTGGTCTCCATCATCGGCATGCGAAGCGCAGCCTGAACCGGCAGAAAATTATATTTCTCTTCTCCGATAAACACTCCGTGATATCCTACTCCTCCGCCGACAAACAGATGTTTGTCTCCTATATGATGGGATCCGACGAGCAGATCTGCGGAAACGGCACCTCCGGCTTTCTCTCCGGGAATAACCGCAGCGCCTCCGGCGAGCTCCAGCAGGATTGAAGCCTTCTTGGTGGCTGTAATCTCCTGAGAGTCAGACGAGTCGGACGCGTCGGACGCACCGGGTGACTCCGATTCGTCAGAGAGGATCTGCTCCACATCGGCCCGGGGGTATTGGAACCTCGCACCCTCCGCGTCACGAATAATGACCACTTCCTCGTTCTGGAAGACGATCGTTCCCTTCACGCGTGCGCCTGTACGCAATAATAAGGTTTCCGCGTGCGCGCAAGTGACAAATGCACCGAATAATACTATGATCAGGAATATTTTCCGCATGTGGGTATTCAAATCGTCTGCAAAGGTACAGAAAAATTCGCACATGTGCAAATTTATTTGCAATTTATACCAATTCGAAGTCAATTTGGCTCTTATTGACGTCCGCGCGTAGCACTTTTACTTTCACGGGGTCTCCGAGCGTGAAGGATTTATGTCCCTCGCAGACGAGTCGGTAGTTTTTCTCGTCGAATTGCCAGTATTCGCCGTTTTGTCCGAGCGAGGCGACATGCACCAAGCCTTCGCACCGCGATTCGTCGAGTTGGACAAAGAGTCCGAAATCGGTAACACCGGATATATGTCCGTCCATCGTTTCTCCGATATGATCCGCCATCCACATCGCCTGGAACATCTTGATCGACTCCCGTTCGGCCTGCGCGGCTTCCTGTTCGCAGGCGGAGCAATGCTCGCACATTTCCTCAAGTTGCTCGCGGGTGAGCGTCTCTTTTTTGCCGGTAAGGATATATTTCTCGACAAGGCGGTGAACCATCAGATCGGGATAGCGGCGAATAGGCGAAGTGAAATGGGTATAATGGGTGAACGCGAGACCATAATGGCCGATGTTGTAAGTCGAATAAACGGCCTTGGCTTGTGCTCTAATCGTCAGCATATCAATCGTTTGCTGTGTCACGCGGGAACCCATTTTGCGTTTGAAGACCTTCAGGTTCTCCAGTTTCTCCTGATCCGGGATGTCGTGTACGCGATAGACAAAAGGCCGTCCCGAACCGGCTTCTCGCGCCACCGTACGGTTAGCCAGCAGCATAAACTCCTCTATCAGATGGTGGGATTCGTTGGGCGATTCAAAATAGATATCTATAGGATGATGGTGCTCGTCCAGATGAAACCGCATCTCGTCCTGCTCGATGGTCAGAGCTCCGTTAGCGATCCGCTCCGCACGCAGTTTGGATGCCATGTCGTTTAGCGTACAGATGGCCTGTATCAGATCTGCACTTGCTCCCGTATTGATCCCTGTCCGGTAGTCTCTCGCTTGTGTCTCGCCAGTCTGATTTGCCATAATGATGGCTTGCGCTTCGTCGTAATTGAGGCGTGCGTCGGAGCGGATGACGGTGCGGCAGATCTTATGCTTCAGCACGCGCGCGTCGCGATCCATAGTAAATATAACGGACATACAGAGTTTGTCCTCTCCGGGCCGCAGCGAACAGAGGTCGTTGCATAGTTCCTCGGGCAGCATCGGAATGACGCGGTCCACCAGATAGACGGACGTGCCGCGTTTGTACGCCTCGTCGTCGGTTTTTGTGCCCGGCTTGACATAATGGGACACGTCCGCGATGTGGACACCCACCTGATACGAGCCGTCTTCATTCACCGCAAACGATATTGCGTCGTCGAAGTCTTTGGCGTCCGCGGGATCGATGGTAAAAGTGAACACTTCGCGCATGTCGCGCCGCCGGAGAATCTCTTTTTCGTCTATCATAGATTGCTAATTGGAGTACACAAAATCGTAAAATCGGGTGCAAATTTACTAAAATTCTTGCATATTTCAAAAAAAATCAGTAATTTTGCACGCTTTTTCACCAAGAAAGCAGAATTATCGGCATTCCGGTCTCCGGGATACCGGTATAAGCATGGAAAAATCATAAAAAAAACAATGAATATGAAAGTTAAAGTAAGTAATGTAAACCAGCCTGTTTGGAAAGAATGCAACGTTCATGCAACCCTCCCGGCTGATTTAAGCAAACTGCAGGAGCTCGCGTACAACCTCTGGTGGTCGTGGAATGGCGAGGCGAAAGATCTCTTCCGCTATATCGACACCGAGGCATGGCATCGCGCGAACTCCAACCCGGTTGTACTGCTGAATATCCTGAGTTATGACCGGATGGTGGAGTTGACGAAAGACGCCAAATTCATGAAGCAGCTGAACGATGTGTATGCCGAGTTCCGCGCTTATATGGACACTCCGAAGGACAAGAAAAAACCGAGTATCGCCTATTTCTCAATGGAGTACGGTCTGAGCCATGTGCTGAAGATTTATTCAGGCGGTCTGGGTATTCTCGCGGGCGACTATATCAAGGAGGCGTCGGACTGCAACGTAGATATGACCGCCATCGGTTTCCTGTACCGCTACGGTTATTTCACGCAGACGCTGAGTCCGGAAGGCCAGCAGATCGCCAACTACGAGGCGCAGAACTTCTCCAACCTGCCTATTACGCAGGTGAAAGAGGCGGACGGCTCGAACATGGTGATTGAGGTGCCGTACCCGGGTCGCGTGGTGAAAGCGTATCTCTGGCGTGTAGCTGTCGGCCGTATGGATCTGTATCTGCTGGATACCGACAACGAGCTGAATAGCGAATGGGATCGTCAGATCACCCACCAGCTCTACGGCGGAGACTGGGAGAACCGTATCAAACAGGAGATCCTGCTGGGTATCGGTGGTATGCTGGCGCTGAAGAAATTGGGTATCAAGAAGGACGTTTATCATTGCAACGAGGGTCACGCAGCCTTAATGGGTCTGCAGCGTCTCGTAGATCTGGTACAGGAGGAAGGTCTGAGCTTCAACGAGGCGAAAGAGGTTGTTCGCGCTTCGGGTCTCTACACCTGCCATACGCCGGTTCCGGCCGGACACGACTATTTCGAGGAGGGCTTGTTCTACAAATACATGAGCGAGTATGCCGAGAAATTAGGCATCGAATGGCACGACCTGATCGGCATGGGGCGCGTCAATCCGGACGACAACACCGAGAAATTCTCGATGTCCGTCTTCGCCCTCAACACCTGCCAGGAGGCTAACGGTGTGAGCTGGCTGCACGGCGAGGTTTCGAAGAAGATGTTCGCGCCTGTCTGGCCGGGTTATTTCCCCGAGGAACTGCACGTGGACTATGTCACCAACGGCGTACATATGCCTACTTGGGCTGCATCAGACTGGAAGAAGGTTTACAAGAAATATCTGCCGAAAGAGTGGATCAACGACCAGTCGAACCTTGAGATGTGGAAGCCGTACGCAGATATTCCGGATGAGGAGATTTGGAAGACCCGTATCGGTCTGAAGCGCAAGATGATGGATTATATCAAGGAGCAGTTCCGCGAGGACTGGATGAAGAGCCAGGGTGATCCTGCGCGTATCGTCCGCGCCTTGAGCGAGATGAAGCCGGAGAACCTGATCATCGGTTTCGGTCGCCGCTTCGCTACGTACAAACGCGCTCACCTGCTCTTCACGGACCTGGAGCGTCTGGAGAGGCTGGTGAACAACCCCAATTATCCGGTGCAGTTCCTCTTCACCGGCAAGGCTCACCCGGCAGACGGAGGCGGTCAGGGTCTGATCAAGCGTATCATCGAGATCAGCCGCATGCCGCAGTTCCTGGGCAAGATCATCTTCCTGGAGAACTACGATATGCGTCTGGCTAAACGTCTTATCTCCGGTGTGGATATCTGGCTGAACACGCCTACCCGTCCGCTCGAGGCTTCCGGTACATCCGGCGAGAAAGCGCAGATGAACGGCGTGCTGAACTTCTCCGTCAAGGACGGTTGGTGGTACGAAGGATACGTAGAAGGTGCCGGATGGGCGCTGACGGAGAAACGCACCTACGAGAACCAGGCGCACCAGGACCAGCTCGACGCGGCTACTATCTACCAGATGTTAGAGAGCGAGATTATCCCTCTCTATTACGCCAAGAACAGCAAGGGCTACAGCCCCGAGTGGATCCAGTATATCAAGAACTCCGTGACCAAGATCACTCCGCGTTTCACGATGAAGCGTATGATGGACGACTATTTCGACAAGTTCTATTTCAAACTGGCGAAACGCCACAAGCTCCTCAGTGCGGACCACTACAAGGTAGCCAAAGAGATCGCGGCATGGAAAGAGAACATAGTAGAGCATTGGGACGAGATAGAGGTGGTTTACAAATCAGAAAACCTGCAAAACCTCAATGTAGGCGACAAGGTTCAGATACAGGTAGAACTGGACACCCACGGTCTGAACGACAAAGGCATCGGCGTAGAGCTCGTAGCCATCCGCACTTCGACCCACAACAACGACAAACTCTACGAAGTAGAGCCGCTGAAATTGGTGAAGAGCGAAGGCAGCCATCTCTTCTTCGAGAATATCTACCAGCTCGACTATGCCGGCGGCATGAAATTCGGCCTGCGTATGTATCCGCAGAACGAACTCCTGCCTCACCGCATGGACTTCTGCTACGTCCGCTGGATCTAGTCTCGCGTTCGACAAGTACTTATTATAGCCCGCAGCAATGTGGGCTATAATTTTAAGTGGTAAATCAAAAACACGTAGCCTACGAGCCTGACGGCACTCTCATGTAGTTGTACATCCGGCATCTGTAAACAAGTTTCCGCTACCGAATGTCCGACTCCATATGACGGAAGATTCCGTCGGCTACTCACAAAAACATTTGTTCTCGGTCGGCTTAGGCTCCCCGCCTGCCTTCCCTTTTCGAAGTGCCAAGTCAAGGCACTTCTCCACGCTCACAAATATAGTCAAAAACCTATGCAGTATGCAGAAATAGCACACATTACAATATGGAAAAAATTAGACTACTTGGGTAGTTGTACCGCCGCGTTTTTGATTTATAGCCATCACGGGGAGCAGGGTTTTTAAGGTTTTTGTCTTATTTTGCTCGGGATTATATGTTTCAAAACCACAATTTAGGCGCAAAATGTAGATTTTTGCGCTTTTTTTGTGGAAAAATTTGCTTATTCGAATTACTTTTAGTACCTTTGCATGTTTTTTGAAAAATGTACCATGAGACGTAAAATCACATATCTTTTTCTCCTAATAGGCTTTGCCTATGCTTGCGCGCAGGATTTCGGTGAGCGCAGCTACCCTGTCCAGCAGGAATTCCAGAGCCAGCAGATCATGAGCTCCGGCAGCAACTATGGCGGTACGGTCTATAAGCCGTTTGACAATTCTACGCCATCCGAGCAGAGCAAAGTAGGCGCTTCCTATTCGCCCAACAAAGCTCCGGGCGGCCCGAGAAGAGGATTCGATATCGGTGGTGAAACCGGCAAAGCCGATGAGTACCCTGTCGGCGAGCCTTGGATCCTGGCGATTTTCGCCGCTGCTTTCGCCACTGGAATAGCAATCAAGAGAATTACCAAAAATGCAAAATAATATGACTATGAAAAACACAAATATTTTGAGTGAACTTTATAAGGGTTTGATCGGGGTTAAGTCCTGGTTAAGTCGGGGTTTTGTCCTTATATTAGCACTTTTTACCCTCACCGTCGGAAATGTGTGGGGAGATAATGCTGGTTTATACCAGTGCGATTTGACTTACTCATACAATGGAGTGACAAATACTATAACTACTAGTACGACATCTACTGATTTAAATACGCCTTTGAATGCTACGCTTAAAATAACAAAGGTTAAATTATATTTCTGGTATTTTAACAACGATTATTCTAAGTACGGCAATGTTTGTGGCGGTTTAATGAATTATAACCTTACTGGGGGAGATTGCAATACCGAGTATTTGATGGGAAGTGAGGCGGAATGGAATGATGATGGATGGGTTAGCGATTCTAGACATAAACAAATTACGATTACCCGAGATTTAATAATAGCATCGCCAACATCTGCTTCTGGTAATTACACATTCAACTATTGCTTCAAAGGATGGGGAGATAATGATGATGCATCTAATTGCGGTGATATTTGGTGGTTATCTAATGGGGGAAGCAACTATGCATTGAACTACAAAATTGCTCCTCCTGCCGTAAGTGGCTTTGGAGTTAGTACAAGCGGATATTTGGCAGGTAGTGGAACTTCTGAAGATCCCTATTTGGTAAAATCCGGAAACTCGTTAACTTTTACCGTTAGCGGTTCAAAAGCACATTCAGATGCTAATTCAACTTTTAATTATTGGCTCAACTCTGGCACAAAGAAGACATCCGGCACATTATCCACCGGAAGCATTACAAGTACTGAACTTCAAAGTGCCACAGTACATGGTCAATACATCAACAATAGTTCTTCCTCCTTAGTAGGAACTGAAAGTACTTCTACCATTTACTACAAGGCTGTTTCTGTCAAAGACATTACGGTTTATATCTATGTAGGAGGTTGCACAAGTGATCAAATTAATTCGTTGGTACTCACCGCAAATCCCTATGTAGGTTCTACAGCTTTAGCTGGGGTTACTAAATATATAGGCGATTTCACAACAGATGGCGCTTGGCGCAAATATACATTTACCAATGTGAGCGAGGTTCAGCATGTTGTTGTTGCCCGTGATGGTGGTCGAGCAGTAGATAACATAACTATTACTGACGATGTTTATTACAAATACGACGGAACTGAACTTGGTGGAAAATGCATTGCCAGAACGACACCTACTTGGAATGTAGCACCGGCAAATGGTGCAGCCGGTGGTAACATGACTGCTACTATCAACAATGTGCCAGATGGAGCTACTGTAACATGGAGTTCTTCAGCCACAAGCTATGCTACCGTAAGTAGTAGCGGTTACATCACTTACGTAGCAGCAGGTTCTGCAACTATCAGCGCACGCATCCAGAAAGCAGCCAGCGGAGACTACTGCGCTCTGGATGAGACTATATCTCAGGCTATCACCGTCACCTCAGGAGCAACAGTAAGTGCCACACGTACTTGCCCCGAGTATGTTAGTTCCAACTCTGGTCAAGTCAAACTTGACATTTCTTCCACAGGAGCAAGCACTGGTTGGTACTATCGTGTATGTAACTCTGCAAAAACCGCCTACTATGCACCGGATGAGCAATCTGCGGCAAGTAATACCTTATCATGGACTATGAATGGTAGCCTTCTCACAGGGTCGAACACTCTTGTTGTGGAATTATATAATAGTGCTCGTCAACTTGTTTGTACCTCTTCTCCTGTAACCGTAAATGTTGAGATTGCCGAGTCTGTCACTATCTCAGCCGGTGCAAATGGTTCTGTAAGCCCGTCGGGAACTGTCTATGCCAATAATAATCATGTACATCCGACCATTACTGCTACAGCAAATACCAATTATCACTTTGTAAACTGGATTTCCAACAATGCAGCTGCATCGGTGGCCAATGCTAACAATGCTACAACAACCGTTACTGCAACTGCATCAGGTTATACCATCACCGCAAATTTTGCCGGCGACCAATATACGATAACCTACAAGGATCAAGGTGATGTTACTTATTCCGGAAACAATGAGGGCTCACTACCAGCGACTCACACGTATGGAACAGCAACTGCTTTAGTAAATGGCACAAAGGCCGGTTATACCTTCGGAGGATGGTACACGGATGCATCTTGTACAAGTTCAGCAGGTTCTTCAATTGGCGCGACCGCAAAGACGAGCAACTTTACCCTCTACGCCAAATGGACGGAGAGAATGTCCACTCTTTCGACAGCCAATAGTTACAATGCAGGTAATCCAGGTTATGCATCGCCGACTGTTTCCGGTTCGGCAACAAATGTGGGTTATGTTACCACGCGTGAGATTTCCGCAACTGCCGCCGGAACAGGCTATACCTTTGCCGGTTGGACGCTTACCAACTGTACACGTACAGACGGCGGCGCACCCACAGCTACTTCCATTACCATTCGCTCGAATGGCGATGGAGCCGCAGCAAGCGTTGTAGCTAACTATGAGGAAGATCGTAGTTCTCGTTGGCACCTTGTTGGGCTAAATGAAACTGGCTATGAGATATTCCCTGATGGTTGGAATGTCAGCAATACTTCTATGATGCAGAAGGCAAGTGGACATTCTGCTGAGAGTGTTGTATATGCGACGGTGACTATAAGTTCCAAGAGAACGTATCTGTTCAAAATTGTAGATGATAATGGAGCAAGTGACGATATTTGGTATGGTTATTCTACCGGAAGTACTTATCTTGAATGGACAGAGACATCAACCAAGAACGTTTATTCTGGAGATGGAAATGGGAATAACCTCAAATTTACGCCCTCACTTTTAGGAACATACGAATTTAAAGTAGATTATTCAGGGACATATCCTGCTGTAACTATTACTTATCCGGAGGTGTATGCCGTTTCCGGTAGTTTCAATAGTTGGACAGAGACCAGCAACCTTGCCTTTACCGGAAACGATGGTTCCTATTCTGTAGCTATAGATGGCAATAGTACTAACTACGAATTCAAAGTCTTAGACAATGGTAGTTGGTATGGTCACACAAATAAGACCTTCACAGGTACAGAAAGTAATGTAACACTTGCCACTCCTAGTAATAACATAAAATTGAAGGCGGATGTTTACCCAAGTGGTTCTTATACCTTTGCGTATAATAAATCCACTAAGAAATTTGGCGTTACTTATCCTGCCTCGTATGTTATAAACTACGCAGTAGGCGCCACAAAAGGTCAATCAACCGCACCATGGGCGAACTTTACCGGAGAAATTGGGGACAAAGATATAGCCTCTGGTACAAAAATCGCGAGCGGTACCACTATCCACCTCTATGCAGCAAATGCCAAAGAACATTATACGTTCTACGGCTGGTACACAGAAGAGAACCCGGCCAGAGATGATTATTCAAAGCGGGTTTCGACTTCGCAACACTACTTCACTTCTGTTACGGAGACTAAGAGTTATTATGCAATCTATTTTGAAGATCCATATTGGGTTAACACCTATGCAGAAGGTTTCGGTAGTATTGATCCTACTGCGGGACAAAATGCGTATATAGTAACTCCTTCCGGAAATTTCACTGCTACACCTAATATTGGATATAAATTTGATAGTTGGGAGCAACGTTCAGGGGCATTAACCATTACTTCTCCAAGCGCAGCTACCACAACTGTAAAGGCAACCGCCGCCTCCGTCCTCCAAGCTAATTTCAGTCCGCGATGGTCGGTTTTGGGTACGCCCAATGATCCATTTGGCGGATGGTCAGCCTATAACACAAACCTCTTTACGGGCTATACTAAAGTTAGCACCAAAGACGTAGGTTATAAGACCGTCACTCTTGCAGCTAACACTACTTATGAGATTAAGGTGTATGACCGTCAGGAAAGTACTTTCTATGGCGGTTCTGCTACTCAAGACATACATTACGCCAATGGCGGCACTGAATATACAGTTGCAACAACTTCATCACCACAAAGCGTCTTCATTCATTCTGCCGCAGCGGGTACTTACACGCTGAATTGGAACTTGACGGACAAGAAAATTGCCGTAGTTTATCCTACCTCATTGTTCATTACTTCCGGACAGAAGACAGAAGGTCAGGACGATAACGTCGGAGGTTCGTTTACTGCGGTGGATAACTCCAGCAATGATGTAAAAGGCGGTAAGTTTGTAGCGGATGGTGCTTCTGTAACCTTTACCGCAGCGACAAACACTGGTTATAACTTCAGCGGTTGGTTTGATAATGATGGTTGCACAACTGGTCAATATACCGCAGGCACAAATGTTTCCATTGCCGGGAATGCCATGACATTAAGCAGCATTGACGACGATAAGACGGTTTATGCGAAGTTTGTGCCGAAGACCTATACTATTACGCTCACGCGTACAGGTACGGGTTATGGTTCCGGCGGCGATGCATCCGTAACAGCGACCTATAACCAAACAATGCCTGTTGCTACTATGCCTACAGCCGCAGCGGGATATGCCTTCATGGGTTACTATAGCGAAACAGGCGGAAACGGCAGACGTTTCATTGATCCTTCGGGTAATTGGGTAGCTGCAGCAGGCGACACTATCAGCGGCGGAAACTGGGTACATGCCGACAATGCTACCCTCTATGCTTACTTCAAGAAAGCTGTTATTACTGCTTTGACATTTGATAACCCGATAGTAGCGCCGGGGACTGAAGTAGGTGTTACGGCGACTATCGCTCCGGCAGTAACAGAGGGAACCAAAGTTTTGTGCTGGCGCGTATTATACAACAACGGCAACCCGCTGGATCCGCAACCGGGACTTACTAAGCCAAGCACAAACAAAATAACCTTTAACGCTCCGACTGCACCGGGTACTTACAAAGTAGAAGCCAAACTGCATCTCGACGACTGCGATGGCACTTTACTAAGCGAACAAGTGATGAACTTCCAAGTAGCCGGAGATCACACCGTTACCGTTGAGTACAAATGCGGCGACGAAGAGATTGCATCCTCCACCTCCGTTAACGGCAAGCCGCTGGAGTGGACGGAAATCACAGCACCTGAAGATCCGTTCGGATATATATTCTCCAAATGGAAAGCCGGAGACGGCATTACCATTAATGGAGCTGTTGACGGAGAGAAAACGGATCGTACAATTCAGTTTAAAGCCGTTTATGATGGCAAGTTAACTGTCGTTTATACCAAGAAGGACTTCATCTATTTCAAAAATACATTGGGATGGAGTGGAGATGATATCCACGTATACTTCTATAATTCATCCGGATATTGGGATGACTCAAATGGTGCCGGTGCCACCGGTCCTAATTGTATCGGTAAAGGCAAGATGACTCTTGTTCCCGGCGAAACGGATATCTATTATTGGGATTACGGAGCAGGTATTACAGGAGGAGCCGCTGCTGCTACAACCCATGTAGCCTTTACCAATATCAACAAAACAAATCAAGAAAACTTCTATGAGTGCGACGTTGTTTATCCTACCAAAGGCAACAATGAAGGTTTTAGTACGGGCACTCCGATGTTCGTCCCGATTAGCCAAGAGAAGGTAACAAAAAACACCAAAGCTTATTATTACAACAAAGGTTATTGGACCAAATACAGCGGAGGTACCGGATATTCCGTAGATATATTCTTCTCTAAAGGCGGTTCGTACGATAAATCTGTCTCGTTCGAAGAAGGTGATACTCCGGGTATGCCGTTTACTACTACAGTATATCTAACCGGAGGAACTACCTTAGGCTTTAAGGTCCATCGCTCCAGTGGCCTGTATTATTACGCAGGAACGGATGTTACGATGGCTAATGCCTCTACCGCCAAGTCTTTGACATATGATAACACATCCAAAAAACAGACAGGTATTACCACGAATGTCACCGGTGAATATATTTTCACGCTTACTTGTGCAACAGACGGTTTGCTGAATGTAACAGTCAAATATCCAGCCTCAGCGGGAGACTATCGCCTTGTTTACAGCGATGGGGTACAAACGAAGCCTCTAATTTCAGATGTAGTACCAAAAGTAAACAAGGGTAAAGATACTGTTTCCTTCTTCGTCCGTCCGGGTCGCACTCCTGTTTTGAAGATTCAGCAAGCAACAGAAAGCGCCGGAACATTAAGTTGGAGCGCAGGAACGAATATTACCTCTTCTCTCAGCAGTCTCACAAAAGATAGTGTATATAACATCTGTCTGACAATGGACGGAAGTGGCAATATCTCTGTTGAGAATGTCGAAGCATACACCGGTAATTTCTATATCCGTACCGATGCTGCCAATAACAAGTGGGACAACTACCGCTCGGCAGACCATGTAATGACATATTCGGAATACTCCGAGAAAAACAGCGATTTTACCCACTATTGGATGAAGTTCGTCGGCAATAACACAAACGTCAAGTTTGTTGTTGCGAACGATTATAGCCCGTGTATCTCCGATACCTTGATTCAGCAAACCTACCGGGGCGGAGATAAGGATCATGTAAACGGATCTGGAAATCTCGCTCATGAAGCAAATATCCGATTCATGTGGCATAGACATACGAATGAAATCTACCGCGCATATCTGTCTCCGGCGAAAGAGAACGGCTCTCATTACCTCGTTCTCCGCGGAACTGCAAACAATTTGCTTTCCGAATCAGGTACACCTTTAACATCCGGAAATAACAACGGAGTTGAGGATCACAGCATCCAATTCATTGATGACGAGAACTGGATCTACGAGACTACCGTGCAGTCTGTCCCGGGTTCGTTCGTAAAACTATACGCCAAGTATAACAACGCATACTTCTATTTCAAAGGAGAGAACAATAATACTTGGGACGCAAGTAATGCTATCCAATTGGTTACCGGCTCCGGCTCAGCTGTGAAAGTACGTGTGATCTATGATTTCAAGACCGACCGTCTGGTAGCTGCCTATCTGCCAAGCGGAGAGATTTCTGACCAGAAGGCAATCAATGCCGACGTGATGTTTATCCGTGAGCATCAGGGCGATATTGAGCAATTAACCTTCAGTGAGAAAGACTCAAAGATGGGTTCTATCACGGATATCAAAACCGCTTATGCTGTCATGCGGTTCAACAAATGGACGCTGAATAACAAGAGTACCGCAGATGGACACGCCCCTCTGCCTGCGCCGCTCTCGCGCTATGAGCGGGATATATTCTATGTTTCCTTCCCGTTCGACGTAAACCTGAATGAGGTATTCGGTTTCGGTACGTACGGCATTCATTGGATCATGGAGTACTACGATGGAGCAAGCCGTGCAGTTAACGGATTCTGGAAAGATACTCCTACCTATTGGCGATTTATCACAAACCGCAACGGTGTAGTTCTGAAAAAGAACCAAGGTTACATCCTGGCGCTTGATTTGGATATGTTGGGCGAGACCTCCGATGTATGGCGGAACGACAACGAACGGGCAGAGCTCTTCTTCCCGTCCAGCGGAAACCTGCCGGATATCACCGCCGGAACAGTAACAGCCGAATTGGAAGCACACACTTGCACTATTAATCGTAACACACCACAAGGTGACAGACGTATTGCCGACAGCCACTGGAATATCATGGGCGTTCCGACATACGTGAATACCAGTAATGTAGACTTCGCTAACACCGAGTGGCAAACAACGCCAAGAGATCCGGCTACAGGACATTTTGGAGGCCCGAATTTCCTCTATACCTGGAACTCGGCGGATAACTCGCTGACGCCTACTTCCGCTACCGGATTCACCTACCATGCTATGCATGCTTATACCGTGCAATATTATGGCAATGTCTCATGGACAGCAAGCGTAAATCCGTCTTCTATCGTAGCTCGTCAGAGACATGTTCCGAACGCATATGAATGGTGCCTGGAACTGCAGCAGAACGAACAAATGACAGACCGTACCTACGTGCGCATGTCCAATGAGGAGGAAGTGACTACCGGATTTGAGTTCGGCTATGATATGAGCAAGAGCATGGAATGGGCAAAGGCCAATATCTACACCTTCATCGGTTCGGAAGCGGTAGCCGGAAACTCCATGCCTCTGGAAACAGTCCAAACAACAGTAGTGCCGGTAGGCGTATATATCAAGAGCGATGGCGAATACACTTTCTCTATGCCGGAGGGCACCAACGGAGTCGGTATCACCCTCATTGATACGGAAGCCAATGTCCGTACAAGCCTCTCGGCGCTGGATTATACCGTCACCCTCTCCGCTGGAGAATACACCAACCGTTTCTTCCTCGAGATCTCGCCGGTACAGAATACTCCGACAGATATAGAGAATGGTGGATTGATGAATGGTGAAAATGGTGTACGCAAAGTGATGATCGACGGTATCCTCTATATCGTTCGCGACGGCAAGATGTACGACGCACGCGGAGCCCGCGTGGAATAAAGACCGGACACGAACCGTACTATGACGTTCGCGATGCGAACGCCATGCGAACGAAAGAGACTACAAAATCATAGTACATACTATACAAAACAAGAACAAAGAGAGCCTTTCAGGGCTCTTTTTGGTGCAAAAACACATTTTTTCTTGCGCATATCAAAAAAAAGCAGTACTTTTGCAGCGAATTTTTATTACGACTTTTTTCGTAACGACTTTTTTCGTAATAGTACATTATATGGAAAATCCGTTTAAATTTGGATCAATAGTAGAGAATGAATTCTTTACAGACCGCGTGAAAGAGGTAGCGTACATCCGCCAGTTTATAGAGAGTAGAAACCACCTCGTATTAATCAGTCCTCGCCGCTTCGGAAAAAGCAGCGTGGTATTAAAAGCGGTCAAACAAGCGGAACGGCAGTACATCAATCTCAATTTGCAGGAAGTCACTTCACTTTCCGATTTTGCGGCTAAGCTGCTCCGCGAGGTGTACCGCATTCATCCGATGGAGAAACTCCGCCAATGGATATTGCGTTTCCGTGTGATCCCAACTATTAGCACGAATCAACTGACGGGCGCACTCGAGATTGGATTCCAACCTACTCAAGACCAGCGGGTTTTATTGGAAGATGTATTAGCGTTGATTGAAAACATGCATACTGAGCAGGACAGACTGGTCGTTATTTTGGATGAATTCCAAGAGATTTTGGAGATTGCCCCGGCATTAGACAAACAACTAAGAGCTATCATGCAACAGCAGCGACATATCAACTATATCCTTTTGGGAAGTCAAGAGAGTATGATGACCGATATTTTTGAGAACGTCAAATCTCCCTTCTATCATTTTGGAGAATTGATGCGACTACAGAAATTACCGAGGACAGAATTTGATGAATACCTCCGGACGCGTTTTGAGCCTGTCTTTAAGGACAAAGCAGCCGAACTGTCCCGCCAAGTACTGGATTACACGGATTGTCATCCCTATTATTCGCAACAATTGGCTTTTCATATGTGGCAAATAGGAATTCTGCAACCCGAGGAGAAAAATGTACATGAGGCAGCCGTACAACAAATCGTCCTCACCCATAATCTGGATTATGAGCGTATATGGATGAATTTTAAGCGAACCAGCAAATGGCTGCTACTGCGTTTAGCGAAAGAAGGCTCGTTCCAGACAGGCGAATACCGCACCAGCACGCTTTATAGCTCACTCAAACGGCTGCAGCAAATGGGATACGTGATCTATACCGACCATTATGAGATAGAAGATCCGTTCTTCTGCGAATGGCTGCGCAAGATGTAGTTCTTTTCAAAAATTTTGTGGCTTTCGACTTTCTACTTTCGACTTTTGACTAAAAATCGTTGATTTTTCTTGCGCATATCAAAAAAAAGCAGTACTTTTGCGCTGTAATTTGGAGGAATATGTATTTAAACATACTGAAATCAAAGATTCACCGCGTACAGGTAACCGAGGCTAACCTCGATTATATCGGTTCGATCACTATTGACGAAGCGCTCATGGAGGCTGCCAATATCTATGCCGGCGAACGCGTACAGGTAGTAGATAACACCAACGGTGCGCGGCTGGAGACCTACGTCATCCCCGGCAAACGCAACTCCGGCTGCATTTGTATCAACGGCGCTGCCGCGCATCTGGTGAACGTAGGAGATACCGTGATCATCATGGCCTACGCGCTCATGACGCCCGACGAAGCGAAGGCTTTCAAACCCGCCATCGTGTTTCCTGTAAATAACAAATTGTAAATAAAAAGATATTAAAACCTTTTGAATGGTTTAGCGCATAGCGCTCCGGTGCTTTGCCTGTTAGTGCGTCTTTGTGAGCGAGCTCACAAGCTGCCCTACCATCCAAAACACCACTCTTACGAGTAAAATCATTCAAAAGCAATAAAAGGAAATAAATTTATCCTGTACACTGAAAATATGGCATATACCATTAAAACTGTTATAGACAACCATCCGGAATGGCTGAATGATCTGAAACAAAAATGCTATGCCATAAATGGTTGCTTGACGACTGTACATTCTGATTTAGGCGCATTCCTTAATGAATATATATACCAAGATGCGCTACAGATTTTGCTTGATGAAAAGCAGATACCTTACCAACGAGAATACTACTTCAATATAGAATATCACGGCAAGAAAATTCCTCATAAGCATTATTTGGATTTCCTAATTAACGAAAGTATAATCGTTGAATGCAAAGCCGTAGAAAAATATGTATTGAACATAGACAGCAATTATGGAACTATATGCGGCTTACTGGTAAGAAAATAGGCATCTTATATAATTTCGGACCAGTAAAAGGGCAATCGGAACACTATTATTTGGACCAGGATGGCACGATGTATATGTTTTGAGAATTTTATCTAAATTTATCGCTTTTGAATGCTTTGACTCGGTAGAGTCTGGAGTTTGAAGCGAAGAACTATCCGGGAGTTTACTTACGAAGAGTTATTAGCCTCAAAGTACATAAGAGCGAAGCGCAAAAGCATTCAAAAGATTTTATTTGGTTTTATATACTATAAACAAATAGATGGCATTTTTCGAACTACATAGCGAGGCAAAGAGCGTAGGACCGAGAGCGGGTGTGATACATACCGACCACGGCGATATACTCACGCCGATCTTTATGCCTGTAGGTACCGTCGGCACCGTCAAAGGTGTGCAGCGCAAGGAACTGGAGGAGGATATCAAAGCCCAGATCATTCTGGGAAACACCTACCACCTCTTTCTCCGCCCGGGCACCGAGATCCTCCATAAAGCCGGCGGCCTTCATCGGTTCGAAGGATGGAATAGACCGATACTAACCGACAGCGGCGGATTTCAGGTCTTCTCGCTCACCGACATCCGCAAGATGACGGAAGAAGGTGTGCGGTTCTCCAGCCATATCGACGGACGCAAACTGCTCTTCACGCCGGAGAGCGTGATGGACATTGAGCGCGAGATAGGCGCAGACATCATGATGGCGTTCGACGAGTGCTGCCCCGGCACAGCGGATAAGAAATACGCCAAAGACTCAATGGAGCGCACCCATCGATGGCTCGACCGCTGCATCGCCCGTTTCGACGGCACAGCAGATCTATACGGCTATAAGCAACATCTCTTCCCTATTGTACAGGGCTGCACCTATACCGACCTGCGGCAAGAAGCCTCGAAACGACTGCGTGATCTGGACCGCGACGGCTATGCTATCGGCGGACTCGCCGTAGGCGAACCTACCGAAGTGATGTATGACATGATCGAGGTTTGCAACGATATCCTGCCGGACAACAAACCGCGGTACCTCATGGGCGTAGGTACACCGTGGAATATACTGGAGGCTATCGAGCGAGGTATCGATATGTTCGACTGCGTGATGCCTACCCGCAACGGCCGCAACGGTATGATTTTCACCTGGAACGGCGTCATGAACCTGCGGAACAAGAAATGGGAGGACGATTTCACGGAACTTGATCCAAGCGGCACTTCGTATGTCGATCACGCATACACAAGGGCTTACGCGAGACATCTGATTCACGCGCAAGAGATGCTGGGACTGGAGATTCTATCTATCCATAATCTGGCATTCTATCTGGATCTGGTCACTCAGGCACGCGCACATATCCTCGCCGGTGATTTCAGCGCATGGAAAGCGTCCGTCCTGCCGGGAATAACCAACAGGTTATGACCGCCTTGGGGCTGTAGGATCGCTGCGCTGTAGGACCGCTTTGCTGTAAGACCGCTGCGCTGTAAGATAAAATGAAGAAACTCGACTGGTATATTATCAAGAAGTTTTTGGGCACGTTTTTCTTTTCAATCGTGCTCATTTTGTCTATCGCCATCGTCTTTGACTTGACGGAGAAAATGGACGATTTCTTCGAGAACCAGGTGCCGCTCCGCGAGATCATTTTCGACTACTACCTACCCTTTATTCCGTATTATATGAATATGTTCAGCTCGCTGTTCATCTTCATTTCCGTCATCTATTTTACCTCCAAGATGGCGGGTAACTCGGAGTTTATCGCCATGCATGCCGCCGGCATGAGTTACCACCGGCTGATGGTGCCATACGCCTTCTCCGCCGCGCTTCTGTTCATTCTCGGTATCTTCATGGGCGGATGGATCATTCCGAAGAGTTCGGAGAGGATGCTGCATTTCACGGACAAATACATCGAGCATTTCACGTCCGAGAACGCCCGTAATATCCAGATGGAAGTGCAACCGGGTACCATTCTCTATATCGAGTCTTTCCAACGCCGCTCGGGCATCGGATACCGGTGCTCGATAGAGCAGTTTGAAGGCAAAACACTCGTTCAGCGTACCACCGCCGACCGTATTTACTACGATTCGCTGGAAAACTGGCATCTGGATAAATATACCCAGCGTACATTCACCGGCCTGCGCGAGAGTCTGGAGCGGGGCAACAGAAAAGATATCACCCTGCCTATCGTCCCGGACGAATTGTTTATTACCGCCCAGCAAGCCCATGAAATGACCACCCCGGAACTGAGGCATTACATGCAGCGGCAGCGGGAGAGAGGCAGCGGAAACGTGAAAGCCTTTGAGGTGGAATACCATAAACGCTGGGCGTCGCCCCTCGGCGCGTTTATCATGACGCTCCTGGGTGTGACCATGAGCAGCCGCAAGGTGCGCGGAGGTATGGGCAAGAACCTCGGTATCGGTATCATGCTGACAGCCGCATATATCCTATTCTCCACTGTATCAACGACTTTCTCCGTCAATAATGTAATGAGTCCGTTTATGGCGGCATGGCTGCCGAATCTGGTCTTTTTAGCGATTTCCATACCGCTATATATCCGCGCAGCGAAATAAAAAAGGGTGCTCGCGCACCCCACAAAATTTGTACCTTAAACAGACTGTTACCTTAATTCAATTCGGCGCGTAATAGTTTCGCCGTTTACTTTGGCATAGAGGCGGTACGTACCGCGATCTAACTCAAACTCTATAAAGTTTCCGCGCTCTTTCTGGAGCAGTTTGCCCTGCATCGAATAGATGCGTGCTTCCTCCATTTGGGTGGACGTTACCACCAGCGTGTTTTCGCGGAAGCGAACATTAAAATTATCATTGCTTTTTGCGGCGTCCGCGAATGTAAATCCTGCCATCAGGCAGCAGAATGTCAATAGATAACTAACCTTATACCAATACATTTTCATAGTTAGTTCCTTTCTTTTAATAGACTAATACCTGTTTTTCGTTCGCGCCAATGCGTGGGCATCCCGCGTTTTCTGCGTACCTTGAGAGCAGGCGTCATCGAAAAACGGTGCAAAATTACTGCCTTTTGCCGGCTTCTGCAAATTTTTCGCCAAAAAAGCGATAAATTTCTACAAAATGAGCAGTCGGGTTGACAAATTATCAGTACAAACGCCCTTATTGTAGCAAATTGTCAAACCGAGTTAGCAAAACGTAGTTAGCAAATATAAAATTAATATAATTTTACTTGCGCAGTTCATTTTTTTTTCGTAACTTTGCGGCCGATTTTATAATGCCGTATTATGGCATGAAAAGAAACGGATATGCAAAACATTAGAAATATAGCTATTATCGCGCACGTCGACCACGGCAAAACAACGCTGGTGGACAAGATGCTGTACACAGCCAATGTGGTCAGCAAACAGCAGTCGGAATTCAGCGACCAGCCGAAAGAGTTGATCCTGGACAATAACGATCTGGAGCGCGAGAGAGGAATAACCATCCTCGCCAAAAACGTAGCCATCAACTACAAGGGTACGAAGATCAACATCATCGACACTCCGGGGCACGCGGATTTCGGCGGCGAAGTAGAGCGTGTGCTGAATATGGCAGACGGCGTGCTGCTGCTGGTAGATGCCTTTGAGGGCGCTATGCCGCAGACACGATTCGTGCTGCAGAAAGCGCTGGAGTTAGGGCTCAAACCTATTGTAGTGATCAACAAAGTGGACAAACTGAACTGCCGGCCGGACGAGGTGCAGGAAGAGGTGTTCGACCTGATGTGCAACCTCAACGCAACGGATGACCAGTTGGATTTCCAGACGCTTTACGGCTCTGCCAAACAAGGATGGATGAGTACAGACTGGCGCAAACCGACCACCGACCTGACCGACCTCATGGACGCTATCATCGAGTATATCCCGGCTCCGGAGGAGAACCCCGGCACCCCGCAGATGCTGGTCACTTCGCTGGATTATAATTCCTACGTAGGCCGAATAGCTATCGGACGTGTGCACCGCGGTGAGTTCAAAGACGGCCAAATGGTCACCCTTGCCAAGAAAGACGGCACTATGATCAAGACGAAGATCAAAGAGTTGCACACTTTCAACGGCATGGGACACGTGAAGACCGATGTGGTCCGCAACGGCGATATATGCGCCATGATCGGTATTGACGGTTTTGAAATCGGCGATACTATCTGCGATGCAGAGAACCCCGAAGCACTCAAGCCGATTGCTATCGACGAGCCGACGATGAGTATGACATTCTGCATCAACGACAGCCCGTTCTTCGGCCAGGACGGCAAATTTGTCACCAGCCGCCATATACAGGACCGGCTGAACAAAGAGTTGGAGAAAAACCTGGCGCTGCGCGTAGAGAAAGGCGCTGAAGAGAGCAGCTGGCGCGTCTTCGGCCGCGGCGTGCTGCATCTGTCTGTTCTCATCGAGACCATGCGCCGCGAGGGATACGAACTACAAGTAGGCCAGCCGCAGGTGATCATCAAAGAGATCGACGGCGTCAAATGCGAGCCGGTTGAATCCCTGACGGTGAATACCCCTGAGGAATGCTCGGGCAAGATCATCGAGTTCGTCTCCACCCACAAAGGCGAGATGACCAAGATGGAGATGGTAAACGACCGCGTTCATCTGGAGTTCACGATTCCGAGCCGCGGTATCATGGGAATGCGTACCTACGTGATGAACATATCCGCCGGCGAGGCCATCATGGCTCACCGTTTCTTGGAGTACCAGCCCTGGAAAGGCGAGATCGTGAAACGCAACAACGGTAGTCTGATTGCAATGGAAGCAGGAACAGCTTACGCTTACGCTTTGGACAAGTTACAGGACCGCGGCCGGTTCTTCATCGAACCGCAAGAAGAGGTTTACGCAGGACAGGTAGTAGGCGAGAACGCCAAAGAAGGCGATATCGTCATCAACGTCACCAAGAGCAAGAAACTGACCAATATGCGTTCCAAGAGCGCAGACGACAAAGCCGTCCTGCCGCCTCCTGTTAAGATGAGTCTGGAGGAAGCGCTCGAATATATCAAAGAGGACGAATATGTAGAGGTAACCCCGCATGCAATGCGTATCCGCAAGATCATTCTCGATGAACTGGAGCGGAAGCGCGCAGGAAGAGCGTAAACTATGTACGAAGGACAAATGTACCATGTACGAAGGATTTACGAAGGGGATGAAGGATGAAGGGCGCAAAGTTAAATCGTAAATAAACCGCGACGCAAATAAACCGTACATAAATCGTACATCGTAAATGAATAAATCGTAAATTTTATTATAATATGAAGATTGAACAAAGTGAATTAAAAGACCTGATGGCTGTTGTGACGCTGACAATCGAGCCGGCAGACTATCAGGAAGAAGTGGCAAAACAACTGAAAGAAGTACGCCACAAAGCACAAATGCCGGGTTTCCGTCCGGGTATGGTTCCCGCCGGTCTGGTAAAGAAAATGTACGGCAAAGGTATTCTCGCTGACGTGCTGAACAAGAAAGTTGGCGAAGGTCTGCAGAAGCACATCGAGGACAACAAACTGAATATCTTGGGTGATCCGCTGCCTAATAACGAGTTGACTCCGAAGATTGACATGGACAACCAAGAGACCTTCGTTTTCGCATTCGATATCGCCGTAGCTCCTGAGTTTGACGCCAAACTAACCGGGAAGAACAAACTAACCGAATATGTCATCGAAGTAACCGACGAGATGGTGAACAACCAGATTCAGTCCTACTGCGAGCGTTTCGGCGAGTACAGCCAGGCAGAGGAGATCGCGGAAGGCGACATCGTGAAAGGTATTGCCAAACAAGTGGACGGCGAGATCGTCAAAGAAGGCGCTATCCTCAATCCCGCTTACATGAAGCAGAAAACCCAGCAGAAGAAATTCATCGGCGCAAAAAAAGGCGATGTAGTAACTTTCAACCCGGCCAAAGCATACGGCAGCGAAGTAGAAGTTAGTTCGATGCTGGGCATCACCAAAGAGCAGGCTACCGGCTTGACAAGCGATTTCACATTCGAGATTCAGGAGATCACCCGCCACGCAGCCGCTGCACTCAACGAGGAACTGTTCACCAAAGTTTATGGCGAGAACGCTCCGAAAGACGAGAAAGAGTTCCGCGCACGCGTGAAGGCAGAGATTGAAGCCAACATGGCCGAGGACAGTAAATACAAATTCGGTCTGGACGCCAAAGAGGCTATCATGAAGAAGATGGAGAAGATCGAGTTCCCGGTTGATTTCCTCAAACGCTGGGTACTTGAGACCAACGAGAAAATGACGGCAGAAGAGCTGGAGAAAGACTTCGACAAGATGCTGGAAGAACTCAAATGGCATCTGGCGAAAGACCAGCTGATGAAAGAATACAAGATTGACGTGCAGAAAGAGGACGTAGAGGCTTACGCCAAAGAAGTAGCCCGCATGCAGTTCATGCAATACGGTCTGATGCACGTTGACGACCAGTATCTGACCAACTACGCCAACGAGATGCTGAAGCAGGAGAACCAACTCCGCGGCATCGTAGAGCGCGTAGCGGAGAACAAGATCTACGAGGCTCTGAAAGGTATCGTTAAGATTGAGCAAAAGAAGATCTCGCACGAAGAATTTGGCCGCTTGTTCTAATACTTGCGTGACTCGCGGCATAGCCGCTCAATTACGCTACGTATTGAACTACGCTCTCCCCAAGGATTAAAATCCTCGGGGGCCCTAATAAAATACAATATGACAAGAATCCATTTTATAGCTATTGGTGGTGCGGCGATGCATAACTTGGCACTCGCCGTTGCCTCCAAGGCGGGATACAAAGTAACGGGGTCGGACGATGAAATCTTCGACCCTGCTTTGTCTCATTTGCGCGAGGCAGGTCTGCTGCCGGACGAGATGGGATGGCACCCCGAGCGTATTACACCGGATATTGACGCTATCATTCTCGGTATGCATGCCCGCGAAGATAACCCCGAGTTAATCCGTGCCCGCGAATTGGGAATCAAGATCTACTCCTTCCCGGAATACCTGTACGAGCAGACGAAAGACAAGATCCGTATCGTCGTTGGCGGCAGCCACGGCAAAACGACCACAACGTCCATGATTCTCTACGTGCTGAACCGTTTGGGTATAGAAGCGGACTACATGGTAGGCGCACAGATAGAAGGGTTCGAGCGGATGGTGCGGCTCTCCGATACCGCCAAATACGCAGTCTTTGAGGGCGACGAGTATCTCACTTCCCCACTCGACCTGCGGTCCAAATTCCTTTGGTACCACCCGCATGTAGCTATCCTGACAGGCATCGCCTGGGATCATATCAATGTATTCCCAACCTTCCCGCAATACGTAGATACATTCCGCAAATTCGTACACTCGATTGAGCCGGACGGCAGTTTTATCTACTACAAGGGCGACGAGAACCTGCGGGCGATAGCCGGGGATGCACGCAAAGACATCACTTGTATACCATACGATGCCTATGAAGGAAATGTAGCGATGCAGGTCTTCGGACGGCATAATATGCAGAACCTGCAGGCAGCCATGCTGGCATGCCATTGCATCGGTGTAGCGCCGGAGGATTTCTACCGCGAGATCAGTACGTTCACCGGTGCTTCGAACCGTTTGGAGAAAATCTGCGAGACGGAGAGTTCCGTAGCATACAAAGACTTCGCGCACTCGCCTTCCAAACTGAAAGCGACCGTCAATGCCGTGCGCGAGCGCTATCCGGATAAGAAACTGGTGGCATGCATGGAACTCCATACCTTCAGCAGCCTGATGGCGGATTTTCTGCCACAATACAAGGGCTGTATGGCTGAAGCGGATGTAGCCTATGTCTATTTCAACCCCAAAGTGATTGAGCATAAACGTCTCACTCCTATTACCGCGGAAGAAGTACGTGAAGCGTTTGGCACGAAAAATGTGGAGGTATTTACCGAAAGCGAAGCCTTGCAGGCAGCTGTCAGCCGTCAGCTATCAGCCGTCAGCGCTCAGAATGTAGCCCTGCTGATGATGTCGAGCGGCACTTTCGACGGCATTGATGTAAAGGAGTTTTGTGTTAAGCTGTTAAATGGTTAAGCAGTTAAAACGTTATGGATAAGCAAAAAAGACGCGACTACCTGTACATGCGAATGGCACGTACATGGGCGGAAAACAGTTATTGCGTGCGCCGCAAAGTAGGTGCACTCCTGGTGAAGGACCAGATGATCATCTCTGATGGCTATAACGGCACTCCTTCGGGTTTTGAGAATATCTGCGAGGACGAGAATAACGTCTCCAAGCCGTACGTGCTGCACGCAGAGGCAAACGCGCTGACCAAAGTAGCCCGGTCGAACAATAGTTCCGACGGCGCAACGCTGTATGTGACTGCAAGTCCCTGTCTGGAATGCTCCAAACTGATTATCCAGTCCGGCATCAAACGCGTCGTTTACGGCGAGGAATACCGTATCATGGACGGCGTAGAGTTACTCAAGAGAGCAGGCGTGGAGGTAGAGTTTTTAAAGGACTAAACTGAAAGGAAGAAGGATGAAGAAGTTTATTTTACCAACCTTGACAGTGCTGGGCGTGGTCTTAGGCATCATCATCGGCATGGCATTGAGCCAGAAAGCGAACGCACAGCGTATCATCTATCAGAACGGCACATGGCAGTTGGAGCAATCGAAAGTAGACCGACTGCTGCAGTTGATGGAAACGGCTTATGTGGATGATCTGGACATTGACAGCATCACAGACGAAGTGATGAGCGAATTGGTACAGAAACTGGATCCGCATAGCGCCTATATTCCCAAAGAAGATCTGGAAATAGTGAACTCCGAATTAGCGGGTTCATTCTCGGGTATCGGTGTACAATTCACCATCCAGCAGGACACGGTTCGCATCGTAGCCGTCATTGCCGGCGGTCCGTGCGAGGGCGTCGGAGTACTGGCCGGGGACAAACTGGTTTCCGTCGATGACAGTGCTTTCGTAGGCAAAAAGATGAACAACGAGAAGGTAATGAAGACGCTTCGCGGTCCCAAAGGAACGCAGGTTAAGCTCGGTGTACTACGTGCCGGTACGAAAGAGCCGCTCTATTTCACCGTAACTCGCGGCGACATTCCTGTGACCAGCGTGGATGCAAAGTTTATCATTGAGCAAAACGGCAAAAAAATCGGTTTTGTACGGGTGAACAAGTTCGGCGAGACAACCTATAAAGAGTTCATCTCCGCTTTAGCGGACTTGTATGCAAAAGGCGCGACAAGTTATATTGTGGACCTGCGCGAAAACAGCGGCGGCTATATGGAGCAAGCTATCCGGATGGCCAATGAGTTCTTGCTACGCGGCGATCTGATCGTCTATTCCGAAGGTCGCGCCTATCCGCGCTACGAAGCGAATGCAAACGGCGGCGGACGATTCAAAACAACGCCGCTGGTCGTGCTGATTGATAATTTCTCCGCTTCCGCCAGTGAGATTTTCGCCGGTGCCATGCAGGATAACGACCGGGCAATGATTGTAGGCCGCCGCTCGTTCGGCAAAGGTCTGGTTCAACAGCAGATGCCGTTTGATGACGGCAGTGCCGTGCGCCTGACCGTAGCACGATACTACACGCCTTCGGGACGCTGTATTCAGAAGCCTTATACTTTAGGCGACCAGGAGGATTATGAGAAAGACTTGCTGGAGCGTTTTGAGCATGGCGAGTTCTACTCCGCCGACTCTATCCATTTCGCTGATACTACGACATACCGCACCAAAGGCGGACGAATCGTACACGGAGGCGGCGGTATCATGCCGGATGTATTCGTAGGCAGAGACACCACGCTGAATACACCTTGGTTCAACCAGTGCGTGAACATGGCTTATACGTATCAGTTTGCATACCAATATACGGACCAACACCGTAAGGAGTTAAGCAAATACAAAGACTGGCAATCGCTGGAGAAATACCTGCTGAAACAAAATATCCTGCGCGAGTTTGTTGCGTTTGCCAAAGAGAAAGGCGTCGAACCGAATGAAGCGGAGATTGCCAAATCCAAACCGCTCATGGTGCGTCTGCTGAATGCCTATATAGTTCGCAATATATTAGGCGACGAGGGTTTCTTCCCGCTCTTCGAGCGCGACGATGAAATCACAAAGAAAGCAGTTGAACTGCTTTCCAAGTAAGTGGTTAAAAGTTAAAAAAAAAGGCAACCTTGACGGCTGCCTTTTTTCGTTTATAATGCTTTGAGTGCGGCTAAAACGTATTGGTAGAATTTCTGTACCGTAGCGATATTGACGCGCTCGTCGGGACTATGCGGGTGCTCAATCGTCGGGCCGAAAGAAATCATCTCCATTCCGTCGTATTTAGCTCCGATGATACCGCATTCGAGGCCGGCGTGAATAATAACGATACGGGGCGATGCGCCAAACTCTTTCTCGTACGTTGCTTTCATCGTAGCGAGGAGTTGGCTCTTCAAATTGGGTTTCCATCCCGGGTATGCGCCGCTGAACTGTACGTCGGCTCCGGCGAGCGAGAAAGCGGACTGAATGATCGATTGCAGTTCCTCTTTACGGCTCTCCACCGACGAACGGGTAAGGCAGCAAACCTCAACGACATGTACCATTTGGTCATTTACCATTTTGGTATTTGTAGAGATCATAGCGAGGTTGTTGGAGGTCTCGACGATGTCCGGCGCCTCGGGGATAACACGGTAAACACCATGCGGACAGAGCGTGATGGCATGGATGAGATAGTCCTGAATCTCCTCCGGCATCTCGGTCTTCGGGCACTCTACTTCTTTGGCTGTACAGGTAATACCTCCGTCCACTCCGTCGTATTCGCTCAGGAATAGATCTTCACAGCGGTCGATGAGATCCTGCACGTCCTGATAGCTATCCGCCGGAATCGTGATAACAGCTGACGCCTCGCGCGGAATAGCATTGCGGAGCGAGCCTCCTTCTACGCATACCAAGCGTGCCTCGTAATTAGCCACAGCCTCTTTGAGCACACGGAAGAGCAGTTTGATAGCGTTCGCGCGCTGGAGATGGATGTCGCATCCCGAGTGACCGCCTTTGCAGCCCTTGATTTCTATTTTCAAAGCGATGTCGCCCTCTTCGGTCTCTACCTCCTGGTAGCAGAACGTAGCCGTCGTATCCACACCTCCGGCGCATCCCACATAGAGTTCTCCTTCGGTCTCCGAATCGAGGTTCAGCAGATATTTGCCCTTGAGCCATCCGGGTTGAAGGGCATTCGCGCCGTACATTCCGGTCTCTTCGTCAATGGTGAAGAAAGCCTCCAAGGGCGGGTGAACGGCACTCTTGTCTGCCAGAATAGCCATCGCTGTAGCCACACCGATACCGTTGTCAGCACCAAGGGTCGTACCGTCGGCTGTAACCCACTCTCCGTTTTCTTCTACATAGGCCTGGATAGCATCTTTCTCAAAATCAAAGATTTTGTCGCCGTTCTTCTGAGGCACCATGTCCATATGTCCCTGGAGGATAACACCCGGATGGTTCTCCATTCCCGGGGAAGCCGGTTTACGGATGAGAACATTGCCGATTTCGTCCTGGAGAGTCTCCAGACCGAGTGATTTACCGTAGTTAACAAGGAAATCCGCAATCTCTTTGCGTTTACCGCTGGGACGCGGAATCCGGGTAAGGCTGTAGAAACAATTCCACAAACCTTGAGGTTGTAAGTTTTTCATATGCTAATCAATTGTTAGTTCTCCACATAAATCTTTGCCGAGCAATTCGCGAACCTTTGCCGTGTCTTCGGGGTTTTCGCCGAAGAGAAGCATCATCTTGGTAAGCAGGGCTTCCGTCGTGATATCGTGTCCGGAGAGAACCCCTGCCTTCATCAGATTGAGCGAAACGGCATAAAGACCCATTTCTACCGAACCGGTGTTGCATTGCGTCTTATTGACAATAACAATACCTTTATCTACAGCCGACTTGAGTTCGCGGTAGAGCCATTTGTCGGTAGGTGCGTTTCCTGCGCCGAAGGTCTCCAGCACTACTCCTTTTAGACCGCGTGTGCGCAGCAACGCGCGCACGACAGGCTGCTGTATTCCCGGAAAAAGTTTGAGCACCGCCACATTGCAATCAAAGGAAGTATGGAGCCTCAGCGGCGCATTCGGATCGCTGTAATGAACCAGATGCGGCTGGTAAGTGATGTGTACACCGGCTTTCGCCAGCGCAGGATAGTTGTAACTATTGAAAGCCGAGAAATGCTCGGCGTTGCGTTTTGTAGTACGGTTTGCGCGGAAAAGCCGGTCCTCGAAATAAATGGTCACCTCCGGCACGATAGCATTGCCTTCTTCGTCTTGCGCCGCCGCTATCTCAATCGCTGTCAGCAGATTTTCCTTGGCATCCGAGCGGAGAACGCCTACCGGCAACTGCGAGCCGGTGAAGACCACAGGTTTGGAGAGATTCTCCAGCATGAAAGAGAGGGCCGAAGCGGAATAAGACATCGTGTCGGTGCCATGCAGAATCACAAAGCCGTCGTATTCGTCATAATGGTCATAGACCATTTTCGCCATCCTAACCCAACAGTCGGGATTGACATCCGAAGAATCCAAGAGCGGAGAGAAAGCCTGAATATCCACATGAATACTGCCTTCAAAAAGCTCGGGCATAAATGCCTTGAAGGTCTCCATATCGGCCGGAACCAAAGCTCCGGACACTTTGTCCCGCACCATAGTAATGGTGCCTCCGGTAGAAATCAAAAGTACTTTGCTCATAGCATTTCCACAAATATGCGGTGCAAAATTACAATTTTTTTTGCATATATGCAAATTATTTCGTAACTTTGCGGCGGATTTTTGAATATCATGGCTACACGAATCCTGATAATAGACGGTGACATCAGCCTTTCTACCGTGCTGAACGACTATCTGGTCAGCCGCGGGTACAAGGCGCATGTGGTACATACCGGGCGCGAAGGACAGGAATGTCTGAAGGAGAGCTCATGGGATATCGTGCTGACGGAGTTGCAGGGATTAGGGATGAACGGCTATGAGTTGCTCAAAGATATCCGTCACCGGCTACCGAATATTCCTTTGATTGTATTAACGACCCGTACCGACCGCGAGGACCAGATGCGGGCTTTTCAGTTGGGATGCGACGACTACCAGACCAAACCGTTTACGATGGATATCCTGATATGCCGGATAGAAGCTATCCTGCGGCGGGTACGGGCATTGGAGGAAAACAAACAGAAGGTATTCGAATTAAACGGCAAAGTGTTTGACGCCGTACATCAGACCTTTGACGGCAAACATATGTCCTCGAGGGAAAGCGATTTGCTTTTAATGCTATGCCGGCATGAAGGCGACGTGGTGGACAAACACCGAATTTTAGTAGCGCTATGGAAAGAGGACAATGCTTTTACAGCGCGATCTTTAGGCGTGTATATCAATCACTTACGGCAATTTCTGCGACCTGCGAACTATGAGATTATTGCCGTGCGGTATAAAGGGTACAAGCTCGTTAAAAACGAGCATTTGTGATTTGTAATTTGTAATTTAAGATATGAGATTAATAGCTCCTAGTGTATTATCAGCAGACTTTGGTCATTTGGCAGAGGATTTAGAGATGATCAACCGCAGCGAGGCGGACTGGCTGCATGTGGATGTGATGGACGGTACATTCGTGCCGAATATATCGTTCGGTTTTCCGTTGATGAAGCCGTTCAAGCAATATTGCACGAAGCCGCTGGACGTGCATCTTATGATTGTTCATCCCGAGAAATACGTGGAGCGTTTCTGCGACGCAGGTGCATGGTCGGTAGGTTTTCATCTGGAGGCTGTGGACGATCCGATGCCTGCATTGGAGATGATCAAAGCGAAAGGCGTTCGGACTTGTCTGACGATCAATCCGGATATCGATGTGAAGCGTCTGGTGCCTTACCTGGACAAAGTGGATATGGTATTGCTAATGAGCGTTTTTGCAGGATTCGGCGGGCAGAAATTCATTCCGGAGACGATGGATAAGATCCGTTTTATCCGCGAAGAGATAGACCGCCGCGGGCTGAAGACGTTGATCGAGATAGACGGTGGAGTCAACACAGAGAACGCCCATGCACTATTCGATGCCGGTGCAGATGTGCTGGTAGCAGGAAGTGCCGTTTTCGGTGCGAAAGATCCGGAAGAGGCCATCCGGTTAATGAAAAATTAAAAATCACGGGATAATATACTATGTATATTATAGGTTGTACCGGGATACGATATAACCAGTACCTGTATAGTACAAGCGCGTTAAAACATCCATGCGCGATAGAATAAGAGCATATCCGATGATCGTATTGCTGCTGCCGCTGGTGGCGGCAATATTGCTTTTTGTAGAGAGGCCGCCGAAATACGGTACAAAGAAAGCGCCTAATGCCATGCAGGAGCGGCTATACGGCAGGTTGGAAGCAGGAGGATTGAGCGGCGACGAGTTAGCCACAACAGGTGCCTTGACTTTAGGATACAAGGAAGATTTGGATAAGGAATTGAAACGCCATTTTCAGGCTTCCGGCGCTGCGCATGTACTGGCAGTAAGCGGGCTGCATACCGGTATCATCTATGGAATTTTAATAGGATTGCTCACTTTAGGCAGACGTTATAAACCGTTGTACGAAAACCGATTAGGGCGATGCGCATTGAGTACGATTGTTATTTCGGCCATGTGGGGATACGCATGGTTGACGGGCATGACTCCTTCGGTCGTTCGGGCCGTACTGATGGTGACGATTTTTGAAGTCGGTCGGATGGCCTACAGGCAAGCCTTTTCTCTCAACACCATAGCCGCGGCGGCTGTGCTGATCTTACTGGTACATCCGCAGGATTTATGGAGCGTGAGTTTCCAGCTCAGTTTTGCGGCGACGGCGGCGATAGTGGTACTATTAGCCTACCCATTCCCTCTCTTAATAAGGAAGGGAATCGGAGCCCAAATCACACGATATTTCGGAGGAATTATTTTAGTCAGCCTTGCGGCACAGTTAGGGACTTTGCCTATCACGATGTACTATTTCGGCCAGATTAGCAATTATTTTCTTCTGACGAACCTGATTGTGCTGCCGATAGCCGCTTTTTTGGTGCCCTGCGGGTTGGTTTCTATCGCTTTGGGCGGCAGTTGGTGCGGCGTGCTGTTCAGCAAGGTTACACGGGCACTGGCTTGGGCTATGAATCATAGCGTGGAATGGATAGAGAGTCTGCCCGGTAGCACCACCAAAGTATCTATCGGTTTAGGAATGGTAGTGATTTACTACGTGCTGTTTCTCGGGTTTTGTATAGGTGTCCAGCCGCGAGAAAAAGTATAATTTATTAAGAAAAACATGTGCGCGCTTGCGTATATCAAAAAAAAGTTGTATCTTTGCAGCCGTTTTAATGGTGTACGCATAGTAATGAAGAAATTATTGGGGATATGGATGATTATCTGCCTCGCGACATGCGCCTGGGCAGAGACCGTGTTTACCTTTACCTCGTCAGAGGATATGAGCCAAACGAAAGACGGCATTACGATGGCTATCGCGAAGGGCAACGGTCAAAATAATCCCACAGTAACTACCGACTACGAGACCAAGCAGCCGGAGATGCGTTTATACACAGGAAATACCATTACTATCTCCGGTAACGAATTGAAAGACATTCAGTTGGTATGCGCCCGAAGCAGCGCGAGCAACAAGAACTACACCGGTTTGAGCGCCAGTACAGGAGATTTGGTATCCGGCGGCGAAGCGGCAGGCAAGAACGACTGGAAAGTAGATCACTGGACGGGGAGCGCACAAGAAGTGGTGTTTACCCTGACAGGAACAGGTCAGAGACGGATACAGAAAGTAGTGGTAAACGGCGCAGAGGTAGTGATCGGTCCTGTTGAAATCCAGTTGCCGACGGAGGAAGATCTGGTAGCGGACTATACCTATACAGAGCCGACTGTCGTGAACGTACCGGACACCCAATTTTTCAAGAACGAATATGCCTTTATCAGCAACAATATCCTGGTGTATTGCGGTCAGGGATCGATCATCAAAGCAACCGACACGACCGAGGCTTATTTCAACTGCAACGCAGATTATACCCTTACTTTTACGGCAACCGAGGCTATCAAAGGACTTGAGATAGACGGGTTTGTGCGCAAGGCTTTTAGCGCTACTTGCGACCATGGTGAGATCGAGTATCTGACCGATTTAGATTTCGACGTGGAAGGTCGACCGGCAATGGTCATTCGGAATATTGACGCTATGAGCGTGACGATCAGTTGTCCCAAACAATTGCGGTGCTACGGTGTACGCGTTTATTTCCAGGAGAATCCGGATTACCTGTACCCCGTAGAAGGGATTGAGAGCATTCTGCCTTCGGCAGTCAGCCGTCAGAAAGTGTTGCGTGACGGACAACTCTATATTATTCAAAACAAGCGTACATACACGGCTGCGGGCGTAGAGATCCAATGAAACGATTGCTGTACATACTACCGTTTCTGATTCTGGCGACAAGCTGGTGCGATTCTCTATGGGCGCAAACCACTCAGCCTAAACAGTTATCAGACGTTACAACCACCGAAGGACGCGAGTTTTTCGTGGCCTGGCTGCCGAACGGCGGTAGTCTCCCTACGGATGCCGATTTAAAACTGCAGCTAATCGCCTCCACGCGTCATAGCAATTCCATCAAAGTGGAATATCCCAGCGGTCGGACTGACGGACCGTATATCTTGATTCCGGGTCAGTCTCATGTAATTACCGTTGACCCGGCAGAAGTTTACTGGAATATTACAGCAGGCGAGGAACAAAGACCACTGAACAAAGGTATCCGCGTATATAGTAGTAGCAACGAGAAATTCACGCTCTATTCCATTAACCAATGCGGTACTGAGGCACAAGGAACACTATGTTTTGACGGAGCACATATCCTGCCGGTAGAAGCGCTTGGCAATGAGTATATCGTCCAAACCGCCGAGGCGGATGAGATGGCTACTGAATTCGTAGTGATGTCCACCAAGCCGGGGGTTACAACCGTAACATTGGATCTGAAAGTAAGCAGCCGCAATCCTGTTCCACAACCGATGACAATAACCCTGAACGGTCCGAAGCAGATATATATCGTTCGTTCCAAAGCTCCGGATCCTGAGGCTCCAAATGATATCATTGACTTGTCGGGTTCTACTATCTGTGCCGACCAGCCGATAGCTGTTTGGAGCGGAAACCAGGTAGCGTCCATCCCGAATCAAAACGCAAATACAAAAGACCATGCGTATGACCAGTTGCTGCCGGTCACCAAATGGGGAATGAAGTTTCTCGTTCCTATGACAGGATTATACACCCAGTATAACGAGGTTCATGTCACAGCACTGAATGACAACACCAACGTCAGCATCACAAATCAACGCGGTGCCCGCTCTACTACTTCTTCCATTACCCTACCGGCGCAAGGAGACTCGGTTTTTGTAGTCAAAGCTCCTCTGGCCGGCAATCTGGATAATATGGCGATGTATATCGAGGCCGACAAACCGATTCAGGTTTATCTGCATTCCTCCGCAGGTGCTGCGAACCCGTACGATGACATCGATGGGGTACGTCACCTGCAAGGCGACCCGTCCATGACCATCATTCCTCCTTTGGAATATCTGACAGACACCACTATTTTCGCCACCTACAACGGCGGCGACGGCAACCTGACGCATGAGATGAGACTATGGGCCAAGACGGCTAACGTAGGTTCCATCCGTATGAACGGTAATTCGATTGCAAGCAGTTTCTCTCCTTCTAATATTGCGCCGGGTTATTCTACAGCGAAGATTCCTATTAACCCTACTCAGGGCACATCATATATCATTACTGCGCCGGAGAAATGTTTCTCGGGATATGTGTACGGTATGAATGACGGTCAAACCTACCTCTACCCCGTGGGTTATGATTTTACTCCCCATCCGGACTCATTGTTCCTGCTCGATAACGGTCCGCAATACACGGTGCGCGAGTCCGAATGGCAGGAACATGCGGTTAGTGCCACTGAAGGCGGATGGTACTTGGACAAGACGCTGCAAGATGACGGTACCTACCTGCTGGATTCTATCTTTGTCTGCGACAGCACGATACTCAAATTCCCGATTAACACCCATCAGCCCTGGTCCAAAGTAAAATGGGAGATTGAGGCCTCTATTCAAGGTTCCACTTACTTCGAGCCTCTTGAGCAGTTGCCGGATAATGTTTCCCGCCCGGAACTGGAGCATCAGTTTCATCTGCTTCCTATTACGGAGAAACAGGAGCCGTTTGAGGATTTCGAGGTGCGCGGTATCGTATTCCACTCCCCTGTCTTCTGCGAAATCCCGGAAGAGAAATGGGATCGCGACACGTTCAACACCGTAGTACGCGTCATGCGCCAGTACAACGACACCACATGGCATGTGATGTGTATCGGCGACACGATCAAATTCTTCTACGACAGCCTCTATTCGCAAGAGGACCTGAATCTGCACGATCCTGTTCAGAAAGACTCAACGCTTTTCATTGCTACCGAATCAAGCGCTCATAATCCGAATCGATGGCAGTACAATATAGGCACCGGGGGGCCTTATACTTTCACGCGTCAGTACACTTCTATGGGCGGATGTGATTCCCTGAGCACTATCAGAATATTTGTTTGTTCCTCATATTTTGAGGAAAAAGATACGGTAGTTTGTCAGGATGGCACGAAATTCTTAAAATACGGCAGGTTCTTCAAGCGATACAGTGATAACAACAGCTGGCCGGTTGCAGATACGGTTCTGTACGACACCCTGCGTGCTGTAGGTTGTATGAGCACACCGGAGTATCGCGAGTTTCTGGAGCACTGCCCCACTTTCAACGGTTGCGACTCCGTGCTGAAACTGCATCTGAAGGTGATGAAACTCGTCAGAAACATCGAGACAGTCAACCAGTGTATGTCTACCGGTCCGCTTTTTGACTGGAAAGAGAAAGGTAGCGGCAGGATCATCCATTCTTTCAGTGCCGATACCATGCAGAAAGGTATCGTTTACACCTTCTACGACACTATCCGCTATGCCAACTGTCCGGAATGCCCGGATGGAAGATGCGACTCAGTGCGCAATATTCTCAATCTTCAATTCGTTTCTGATGACGGACAGGAGCATGGTCCTTTCCACGTTTGCCAAGGCCATACCTATACATACCAAAACATGGACTTTACCCATACCTTCAATTCCGACGGCAAGATATGCAATCATCCTTATGAAGTGATCGGTACTGTACATGTCTATGGGGTAGTAGACGGACAAAAAAAGGAATTATGTTCGTTTGAGGATAAAGTGACCTTTATCGTAGATACGGTATATAAGGACCAGATGACATACGACACCATCTGCTGGGATCCGACTGCTACGAACCAGAAATACAACTGGATTAACCATCCGAACGTAGATATTCCTGTCACCCACGATGGTATATTCACGTACCGAGAGACCATTCCTACTTTCGATACCGGCTGCGACTCCATTTGTGTGCTTAAACTGACTGTAGGCAAGCCGTATTCCGATGCTCAGACCTGGCCTCTCTGCGACAATGATACCTTGCGCTGGCAAGACACCCTCTTCGTAGGTACAAAATTCACAGGCACATTGCCTGCCGGCGTGCCGACAAGAACGGTTACTACTTCGTTGGATACACGTCGCGACACCGTTTCACGTTATGGATGCGATTCCATCTTCACGCTTCACATAGACCTCTATCCGACACGTAATGCGATACCTAAAGATACGTTCATTTGCGAAAACGAAGTATATACTTTCTATGGTCAAACATACACATGGACAGCAAGCCCGGATCCATATATCCTGAAACATCAAGATTATACATCGCATCATTGTGACAGTTCGGTACAGCATAATGTTTATGTTTACCCTGTTTTCCTAAATGAGCGTGAACTGAACGATACCGTTTGTCAGGTTTTGAACGGCAATTTCTCTTATGTCTGGGAGGGTGCAGCCCATCAGAATTGGAACAACACGCCAAACCAATATCTCAAGCGACCGGGAACGTATGAACTGGTGGATAACTTAGAAACCATCCATGGCTGCGACTCTATCATCCATCGTACGCTGGTCGTTCTGCCGACTCATGACATCCACGTGCCGCACACGATGTCCAGCGAAGATACCGTGCATTGGGAGGGACGTATTTATGCGGGTATGACCGCTGTCTTTGACAATCCGGGCGGATTAGAAGTGATCCGTTGCTCGGGCGAGCAAACCGTTGTTGACCGTCTCACGACCCAACCGATCGGTACGCATTCCTGCGACTCCGTTCGTACCATGGAACTGAGAATCGGACAAGTGTTCCGCGATACGATTTACGATGCAACATGTGCCAACTGCGGAATGTATAACTGGGTGATTACCAGTCCGATAACCGGCAGAGACACAGTAATTGAGATTACCGATCTGCCGGCGCCGTATCAGGAAAAGATCTATTATGACAGTCTGAAAACGGCTCTCAATTATGACTCGATCTACGTGCTGCGTCTGACGGCATATCCGAATTACGAGTACACGGACAACGGCGAGATATGCCAAGGCGAAGAGTACCGCTGGACCGGCCATATGGGCAACGACAACAGCGTAGAACACCATCTCTATTACAACAGACGTCCGATCACAGAGATTCCTACCGACCGGTACGGCACGATACAAATCGTCGACTCAATGCTGACGGACACGATCTATACGAATCCCAAGACCCATACCGTTAAGCCGATGCATTGCGATAGCGTCTGGACATTGACGCTGGTCGTTCATCCTACCTACAACAGCCGCTATGTCGATTTGACGGATCCTGTACCTATGGCTTCGAACGACACGATATCCCATTTCACGCAGCCGCGAACACTCTTTGTGGGCTATGACTTCGACTATACGGCAGCGGGCACTTCTCCTGCTGAACTGGAACAGCAATATGACAGCGTGGTGTATATCGACCGCAGCGAGGGAGAGAGCCATTACGACTCTGTGGTGAATACTTCGCAATACGGCTGCGATAGTGTACACTACGTCCGGATAGCGATCTGTGAAATTAAGTTCACCTTGAAGCGCGACTCCATCGGTGATAACAACACTACCTGGCATTTCGGCGGCGACACATATGCCCGCCAGCATACGCATGAACTGATCTCCGGTGAGATTTTCCATCAATACGATGACGGTACGCCGGTTGATTACTCGGTAGCGGACGGGCGTATCATGCGCGAATACCTCTTTATAGACACCCTGCGCACGGCTAACGGATGCGACTCTATCGTCCATGACTCCGTCTTTGTATTCCCGACCTATGAGTTCCATTTCGACACCGCTGTCTGCTCCAACACACGTTATGACTGGCGCACGTTGACCAAAATGAATGAACAGAGAACGGGTACCTACTATGACTCTGTGAACTATACGGTAGGTACGCATACCTTCGATTCGGTCTATGTGCTCGGTCTGGAAGTCATGCCTTCCGGCTATTGGCAGTATGACACGGTTCTGTGTATGAACGATACGATCTGGTGGCATTATAAGCAGATTTATTATCGCCCGGGAGGATTGACCTATGTAGAGGCGGACTATAAAGACGAATCGAATCCTTGCGGCGAGAAACACCACTTGGATTTGACTTTCATGCCTTTCTATGGTGCTACGCTCGTGGAATATGATACGATTTGTCAGTCCGATCCTTACCAATGGATCAGCCCGGGAGAGACCAAACCGCATACCGAAGCGCTGCGGGACGAGAACGGCAATCCGGTCTCTTCTATCCCGACCGATATAGTAGGAGAGTACACCTATTACGATAGTCTGAGAACCAAGTCCTGCGGCTGTGACTCTGTCTATACGCTGCATCTGGTGGTCAAACCTGCTTATCATTTCTATACCGACACGGCTATCTGTACGGGCGATGAGTTCCAATGGGTTGTCAAAGACAAGGACGGCAATGATTATACCAATGGTGTCACATATAGTTCCTTGGTTTCCATGCACTTGTATGACACAATCTTGGGCGCCACCTCGGCCGGCTGCGACTCCACCTATTATCTCCATATCTTTGTTGATCAGCCGTATGAGATACCGGTAGAGGCAACCAAGTGCGCGGGCGATGAGTTTGAATGGAACGGCCGCAACTACAATGCCGAGATAGCAGACTCGCGCAACTGGGACAAACCGCAGGAGTTCTACGACACGATCCGGACGCATACCGTTGTGGGCCGGTGTGACTCTGTCATGTATCTCCATCTGATGATAGCGCCAAGCGCAGACTCTGTCTGGACGGACACTATCTGCGTCGGCGAGACCTATTCTTTCCTGGAGTACCAATGGACGGAAGGCGGAGTATACGCCTTCAGGCATGATAACTACTGGGGTTGTCCTATTAATTACCAACTGACACTTCGTGCGATACCGCCTACGACGGTAGCCCTTACGCCGGAGCCTGTTTGTATCAACGATGCCGGACAGGATTTCACCTATACGATCCGCTATACCTATTCCGGCGAATTCCAGCCGCTCAGTTATACGGTGCGTTATGACTCCGCTTCGCTGGAGGCCGGATTTATCGACCAGGAAGACATCCTCATAGCGCCTAATCTGAGAGCCGGTACGGAATACGAATTGTATATTCCTACGCCTGTTATCGAGCAAAAAGAGAATTATCCAAGACCGGATAAATATCATGCTACGATAGCGTTCCAGAACGGTATCTGCCTCTCCGACAGTCTCATGACTTTCCCGCTGGAGATTATGATGAGTTATCCTAACTGGTTGCTGGAGCAGCGCCACGGAGACGTGATCGCTATCCTGAATGAGAACTACAACGGAGGCTACACCTGGACTGAATACCAGTGGTATGAAGGCGACTCGATGCTCGTCGGTCAGACGAGGCCGTATCTCCATATCCCGACCGGACTGACACCCGGTGCTTACTACCATGTCGAGCTGACTCGTACGGAGGAGACAGAGGCCTTCCCAACCTGCGAGATCCAGGCGATAGCAAACCCGATCAATAATGATTTCGCTCCTACGATGGGTTACCTCGCTGTCACACCGACATGTATCCTCACGGCCAATCCTATTGCGTATATCCTGTCGCGTAAGGATGGTATGTACCGTATCACGACGAGCGACGGCAAGTTTGTTTCGGAGGGACTCTTCCGTGCTGATGCCACACCTATCCAACTGCCCGCTATCTCCGGCATGTATATCATCCAGTTATGGTCTGAGAACACTCCGGAAGAACCCTATAGAGCTGTTAAAGTAATTGTACGAGAGCAATGTCCAAACTGCGACATATCATCCTTCTGATTCTCTGCCTGCTGCCCGCATTGACATGGGCGCAGAGACGCTACTCGGCCAATGAATGGCATGAGAAAGAGTTGGCGTCCAAGAGAGGCTTCTCCACCAAAGACGTGGAGAACAGCACGGACGTGCTCTTTGGTCTGCATGCCGACGAGTACGCAGGCACACATCATTTGATCGGCTTCTCGCTGGAGGGCTCATGGTCTTCGTTTGTCAGCAATATGCCGGCGGCTAAGGTAACGCCGGGAGGTGGAGCTGCCGGGTTCCATCTGCTTTATGAGTTCCAGTACAACGGATTCTTGCTTCAGACCGGTATCGGTGTAGCGTACCAGAAAGTATTCACGAATGTAGCGGACACGGCTATCTACCATCCGAATATGACGGATACATGGTCCGGCATCAATCCTGCTTCTTTCACGCTCAAACATGCTTTCACCGACCGTCAGGATGTGTCGCAACAGGCGTATGGCCAGATTCCGCTCTATTTCGGCCATTATTTCTTCGGACCGCAGGGCATCGGTTATTTCCTGGCCGGCGTACATGCCAATTATGCCTTCTGGGGGGATACACGCCAGAAGATGCTCATCTCCACCTCCGGTCTCTACGAGCGGTATGTAGGAATATGGGAAGAGATGGACAACCATGGTTTCCGGAAAGATGTACCGGCGGAACGGACGGGTACGCAACTCAAACTGAAATTCGACCTCATGGCGCATGCCGAGATCGGATATGAGTATAACACCCGTCAGTCGGCAAGGGACTATCGTTTGCGGCCGGCTGACAGGCTGGACGGGCGAATCCGTTTTGCCGCATTCGCCGAATTCGGCATGCTCAATATATGTCCGGGCACCAAGAATGAGTTCTATGGCCTTCCGGATCAGACAATCTATGATTTCTCCACCTATCGGATGGATCATATCTTCTCTTCCGAAGATGCCAAATCCTTCTGGCAGCGCAATCTGTTCGTCGGCGTCCGCGTCACTTTCCTCTTCGGTTTCAAGCCGGAAGAGCATTGTATCCTCTGCGATCCATGGCGCCACTAACTCTCTCTGAATTATGCTACCTGATCGGTGAAGCGCTGGACGACAGTCTGGCGCCTTCTTATTGGGTGAAAGCGGAAATCTCATCCCTCTCCGAACGTGGAGGGCATCTCTATCTCGACCTCATCGATTCTCCCCCTTCAGGGGGACGGGGGGCTTCCGCCAAGATGCGCGCTACTTGCTGGGCGGGAAATAAAGAGATACTCATGGCCTATTTCGAATCCGAGACAGGACAACCGCTCCAAGCCGGCATGTCTGTACTCGTGGAGGCAGAGATCCAATATCACGCTGTCTATGGGTTGAGTTTGTCTATCGTGGGTATTGATCCTTCCTATACGCTCGGCGACATCGCACGCCAGAGACAACAGACGATTGCGCAACTAAAAGCCGACGGACTACTGGACGCCCAGCAACTGCTGCCTCTGCCTACACTCATCCGCCGGATAGCCGTCATCTCCTCACCGCAGGCCGCCGGATACGAAGATTTCAAACACCAACTGGACGCTTCGCCATACCGATTCGAGACCACCCTCTTCGGCGCGACCATGCAAGGCGAGACAGCTGCCCGTTCCATCCTTGCCGCTTTAGAAGAAATCTCAATGGTAAATGGTAAATGTCCAAATGGTAAATATTATGACTGCGTCGTAATAATAAGAGGCGGCGGTGCTACAACGGACCTCTCCTGCTTCGACAACTATGAACTATGCGCCGTTTGTGCGCAGTACGAATTGCCTGTTCTCACCGGCATCGGCCATACGCGCGACATCTCTATTCTCGATCTCGTCGCCCACGAAGCGCTCAAGACACCTACTGCCGTAGCCGAATGGCTCATCCATCGTCTGGACGAACAATCGGCACGTATAGAAAATCTCTTCCTGCGTCTCGCAAGAACCGCCGAGCGGCAGATTCTCATCCGCCGCCATCGTGTCGATCTGCTGGAGCAACGTCTCGCTGCCTGCAATCCCGAACGAATCTACCGGATGGGCTATTCGCTGCTGACAAAAAACGGCCAAGTCATCCGCTCTGTCTCTGACATCCATCCGGGCGATGTCGTCACTTCCCATCTCGCTGATGGTACCATAGACCTTACTGCGAATGGCTAAACGCGACTGGCATATTCTCGCACGCGAGCAACGTCTCGGCGCAATCATTCTTTTCACTCTCGCCTTGGCCGGCTGGCTGTTCGTCGCTATCCGGCAATCGAATCATCCGGACAATACACCTCCCGATAAACCGGCTAAGAAATCCTGGGCGGAACGCAAAGACTCCATCCGTCTGGCGGATTCGCTGCGTTTTGTGCAATGGAAAGAAGAACGCGAAGCGCGTTATGACTCGTTTTTCGTAGCCGATTCTCTTCGCCATGAGCAATGGAAGATTGAGCGAAAGGCACGATGGGATTCGATGCGAACAGAGCGGCAGGAACAATGGGACTCCATGCGTATTGCCGATTCGCTCTGGCGGGACTCGATGGGTATACGTTTCGTCAAAAAGATCAAGAAAGATACGATTCTCGATCTTAACCATTGCGACACAACGGAGTTGCAATATATACGCGGGATCGGACGTTATACGGCGGTGCAAATCGTCAGATACCGCGAGCAACTCGGCGGGTACTACAGCCCCGAACAACTAACCGACGAACCTTTCGCCAAACTCTCGCTCGACACGCTGCTGCATCATTTCACGGCGGACAGCCGCGATATACAGCTTCTCCCCGTTAACTCTCTCACAGCATCGGAACTGGCACAACATCCGTATCTTCGTTTCGAGCAGGCGAAGGCAATCTACACCCTTCGCAGGAAATACGTCTATCTCACCTCGCTTGACGACCTTCGGACTCTCCATGAATTGTCCGAAAAAGACCTGCAGAGAATCGCTCCGTACCTCTCTTTTGAGTGATTTCGGGGAACATTTTGCACGTTTTCAAACAACATATATTTTAATATATTGATTTTAAGCGATTTGCAGATTCTTTTTTTCAAAGCCTTTTTCTTGCACAAGTCATAAAAAAGCAGTAATTTTGCACCGGATTTGAAAAACACCATGTTCGCTTTTGTATCAACCATATTATCTATCCTGCTGCTGAGCAACCCGCTTACCCTGTACGAACAAGGAAAAACGCTTCGTGAAGAAGGCAAACAGGTGGAAGCCATGCAGGCTTTCATCGAGGCTGCGCATAGCGGAACAGATGACGAAGTACTTTTAGGGCGCATCTTGTCAAACATGGCGAACATGTGCCGCCAAGCCAACGACCATTCTACGGCGTTTGAGGTATATACCCTTTCAGCCGAACATTTCCGGAAAGCCGCAGACACGCTTGCATATGCCTACGCGCTCAACAACATGGCTTGGGAACAGGCGACGATGGGAAATAAAGAGGCGGCTATAGAGCTGGTCGATTCCGCCGTACGCTGCTATCCGCGACCGCCACTAACGGACAAAATCATCGAGACCAAAGCCGCAGCCTGCTTGTTCAGAAAGGAGTATGACTCGGTGCTCGTCTATACCGCGCCGCCCGCGAATGACTACCTTCTCACGCTACGCGCGCAGGCATGTTCCTATTTACAGATGGATGATTCGGCTACTTATTATGCGCAATTGCTCCTGCCGCAAACGACGAACCTCTTTGCGTTGGACGACCTCTATTATATCCTGACGCATAATGACTCATCGGCGGACAAGGAGACCCTCCGAAACTTTGCTTCTCTACGCGCAGACACACAGAATGCCATCAAAGAGCGACATGGAGAGTTGACGAAAGCGGTGGAGATACTCAAACAGGATTTGGCGCCACAAGAAAAGACAAAACCGTGGAAGATCATTCTGCTCGTCGTTTTAGGTTTCGGACTGTTGGTGTGGGCAGCACTTGTTACGAAGAAACAACACCGTTTACATACTCAGAAATCGCAGTTTGAGCAGACACGTCGGTTTGAATTGGAGCAGAATATCCGTCATCTGCAAGAAACAAAAGATCTTCGGCAAGAACTGCAATGGACTGATTTTCAATCCTTCTGCACACAGATAGACAAGCGTTTTAATGCCTTTGCCGCCAAACTGTCCGCACAAGGACTTAACGAACAGGACATCCGTATTTGTGTACTCGTCCTCATCGGTCTAAGCCACAAGGAGACAGCCGAAATGCTCAACTGCTCACCCAAGAGTATCGGCAAACTCAAAGACCTTACCGCCCGTAAACTCGGCGTCTCCGGCGGACAATTACAAGACAAACTACAAAAAACAGCCATATTATGAAGAATATTATTAATCGTGCCCTTGCGGCTAAGAAAAAGATGATTTTTTCGCTCATGCTTGCGATAGCAGCCGGCGTGTGGACATTGAGTAATGCCATGTGTATGGGACCCCTTTCGGATGCCATGGACCAACCATATACCACTGTCAGTGGTACCATTCAGGCGTTGCCCCTTCCCTGTGAACCGGGCGAAGATTGCCCAACCTGTTTGACGGAGGCTATCGTTACAAACGACAAGACCTATTATTTGACTACTGAAAATCAGCAAGTAGCCGATTTCCTTGAGCAGATACAAACCTCTCCCGTCCCTGCAATCTATCTTCTGCCATTAAAAGCAACAGCATCCGGCACTCCTTATCAAATCGGCAGTTTCGATTATCTTTTAATCAGCAGCCTCAATGAACTTTCTGTTGAGTATTTCTCAGACCAACAAGAGAACAAACTCCCGTCCCTCTGCGACGAGTGGAATGTGCTACATGAGCCGTTTTCTTGTGTCGGAATTTATTGCAGACTGCAAACATTAATATATCGCTTAACAACGGATACTCTCATCCAAGATGTGAACTATGTCAAGTTGATGGAACAAGAAGGACCCTATACGCATTATAAAGGAGCAATGCGTGAAGGAACCAATAGAGACATCTATTATGTGCCGGCGAACAGCACGCATGAATATCTTTTATATGCTTTTAACGCACAAGAAGGTGATCAACTGAACAATGTGTGGCTTGGAGGAAATCCGGAAGACTACCCCTACGGCTGGACGATGACTGTTGAGGCGATCCAGGAAACCAGCCCAAGAACATTCGTTTTGAGCACAGGCTTTATCACCACGGAAGAGGGTGTCGAGAACTATCCGTTATATACAACGTGGATAGAAGGTGTCGGTTCTCCGGAAGAGCCATGTGGACTAGATTGCCCGCCGCCTTGCGCGGCTGATGGAGGCGTTTACACACTCCTCTGCGCCTACAAAAACGGCGAGCAAGTCTATTCATCTTCTAAATCAGAACGGTATGGCTGCGAATTTAACGGTATCCCTTCAACAAAACCATACTCCCTTTGCGACACATGGAATGTAATGGAAGTGGGTCTGGTTACATCGCCTGAGGAGATTTACCATACAGTAACCCAGCGTTTGACAAAGGACACTATTATCGCATACCCCAGTTATTATAACTTTACACCTTATGCGCGATTGGAAGAAAACGGCAAATACAAAGGTGCTATGCGGGAAGAAGGATATGGTAAAATTTATTATATTCCGGCAGGCAGCACACATGAATATTTGCTCTATAACTTCAATGCTAAAGTGGGGGATAGATTGACTAATCTTTGGTTTGGCGGCCCTGCGAAGGAGTATCCGAATGGTTTAAACGCTACCATCACAGAAATATCAAACACCAGCCCCAGAGTCTTTACTCTTGCAGCGGAATTGGTCCATGCAGAAAGCGATGCCATAGATACAGTTCTTGTCTTTTGGACAGAAGGAGTCGGAATGGAAACAGGTCCTGTAGGGATGGATTGTTTTTATTGTGCATGCAGTTGCGGGCAGTTAGTCCTCTGCGCCTACAAAAACGGCGAGCAAGTCTATGTGTCTGACATGGGCGAACAATATGGTTGTGTATATAATTATGATCCATATGCTCCCTCCGACACTATTCCGCTGTTCTCCTATACCGGCGACGACCCGGGTTCTTCGACTGTCGATCCCGTGGATCCGAACCAAGTGGTGGTGACGTTGCAGGGCGATCAACTGACCATTCATGAGAATATGGGTGTAGATATCACCTATTCGTTGAATCATGAAGCCCCGGCTCAAATGCCTTCGCAACACAAAGCACTACAGTCCAACACATTCCGCGATGAAGTGACGATACAAATCACAGAGTCGGGTGAGTATCTGCTGCAACTGACGAATCCGTCATGGGGATATAACATCTTTGGCAGGTTTAACTATATACCGCAAGGAATAATAAGCGTTCATTCCTCCTCTGCTCCGCAAAAAGTGCTGCAGAACGGACAAATGATCATCCTCCGCGGAGAGAAGACTTATACCGTAACGGGACAAGAAGTGAGATAAGAAAGCGGAATACTATTCCGTAGCAAAAGACAAAGTCAAGCGGGATAGCATCCCGCGTAACGACCAAGAAAGAAGAGCGGTGAGGGAGACTTCACCGCTTTTTTTGTCAGTATATATAAGGAGATGATACCGAAAATATCGCACTTATCTCGCACTAACGACGTACTTATCACGCACTTATCACGCACTTATCACGCACTAATTTTTAGTATCTAACACGTTAGTATTATATACTATGTATATAATACCGAATGAATGTGTTTTAGGGCGTTTTTTTGTTGTACCTTCGGACATCTGCCTTTTTGTATTTTGTTCTCGGTCGGCTTAGGCTCCCCGCCTGCCTTCCCTTTCGAAGCCAAAAGTCAATTGGCTTCTTCACCAGCCCGTAGCTACGTTCTTAGCCGCAAGGGCACGATTATTTCGCGTCCTGCAGACCATACGCAACATTGAGCGATAATTTTAGCAGGGCTGCTCCCTTTGTTGTATGGCTGATCATAGCCTCTATATGCAAGCATCCAAGTCTATGTTCATCCCTCCAACATAGAATAAATTATTCTATTTGCTAAAATTTCTCGCTCAAAAATTTGCGTATGTGCAATTTTTGTTGTACCTTTGTAGCCGATTTTAAATTAGGTGTAATATGAGAGTAAAAGAACACATATTGGCTATCGCGGTATTCGTACTTGGCTTCGCGGCTTGCACAAATGAGAATCCGCCTGAGGGAGGTGCACCCGTCGACCCGCGCGACGCTTTTGTCGGAGTATATGACTACACTTCTAACGGGAATATAGAATTCACGTCCACCGGTGTGAAGCCGATGTCTATTCCTCTCAACAAAGAAGGAAGTTTCTCGATTGCCAAAGAAGCGGAAGACAACAAAGTAGCCATCGTAGGCGCTATTCTCGGCGAGAAAGATTCCATTCATGCCATAGTAACCGGCAACCAGCTGATGTTGGAGCAGGGTTCTACCAATTATACCGAAGGCGATTTGAGCATCCAGATGATGCTGTCGTACGACAAAGCTACGCTGACCGACAACCAACTCGTCTGGGATGCCGACATATTGGGTGTAGCCTCCTATTCCGGTATCTCGGTCAACTGCACGGGGCACCTTTCCGTGATTGCCATCAAACAAGGGACAAATTGACAAAGTACAAAGACCAAATAAAATGAAACGCAATATAGCAATTATCGCCGGAGGAGATAGCAGCGAGCACGACGTGTCGCTGCGCTCGGCAGCCGGTTTGTACTCCTTCATGGACAAGGAGCGCTATGACATCACCATCGTCGTCTTTGACGGCAAAAACTGGCACACCGAGGCCGGCGAACCTATCGACAAGAATGATTTTTCTTTTACGCGCGGGGGCGTGAAGCACACCTTCGATTTCGCGTATATCACCATCCACGGCACACCGGGAGAAAACGGCATTCTGCAGGGATATCTGGACATGATCGGACTCCCGTACAGCTGTTGCGGTGTGCTCGCCGCGGCGCTGACGTTCAATAAATACGCCTGCAACCACTACCTCTCCTATTTCGGATTCCATATCGCCAACAGCCTTATGCTCCGCGCCGGACAGAAATGGCCGAACGCACAGAAGATAGCCGACACCTTGGGCTTGCCCTGTTTCATCAAATCGAACATAGGCGGTTCGTCCTTCGGTTGCACCAAAGTGAAGACCGTCGAGGATGTCTATCCCGCTATTGAACGGGCGTTCCGGGAAGGAGACGAAGTGATCTGCGAATCTTTCATGCAAGGCACGGAAGTGACCTGCGGCGTCTATAAGACCAAAGAGAAAGCGGTTGCTTTCCCGATCACCGAAGTGGTGACGCATAACGAGTTCTTCGACTACGACGCCAAATACAAAGGGCAGGTGGACGAGATCACCCCGGCACGCATCCCTGATGCCGTACGCGACAAGATACAAGCCGAGACGCTTCGTCTCTACGACATCATCGGGGCGCAAGGGATCATTCGTGTGGATTGGATTATCACAAAGAAGCCTACCCCGACCCTCCCTGAAGGGAAGGGGAACGATCTCAACGACGTCCAACTCAATCTTCTTGAGGTGAACACCACGCCGGGTATGACCGCTACATCCTTCATCCCGCAGCAAGTGCGCGCAGCAGGACTCGACATCAAAGACGTACTCACAGATATTATTGAAAACAAATTATGATTGACATCAACAAAGCCATAGCATCCCTCAACTGGCAGAAAGAGCCGCGGGGTCTGTACGAACCGATTGAATACGCCCTCGCATCGGGCGGCAAGCGTTTGCGCCCTACCCTCGCCCTGACGGCGGCTGAACTGATCGTCAACGGCGGACTCATCAACGGCGATGCGATTGAGCAGACACTCCCGGCTGCGCTGGCGCTCGAGGTATTCCATAACTTCACGCTACTGCATGACGATGTGATGGACCATGCTGACGTGCGCCGCGGGAAAGAGACCGTACATGTCAAATGGAACGAGAACACGGCAATCCTCTCCGGAGACCAGATGCTCATCGAGGCATACAAACTGCTGTCGGATGTGCCGGTGGACAAATTGCCCAAAGTGCTCAAATGGTTCAACGAAATGGCTACCGGCATCTGCGAGGGACAGCAACTCGACGTGGATTTCGAGCATATGAGCCAGCCCTCCATTGACGACTACATGCATATGATTGAGCTCAAGACTTCTGTGCTGCTGGCGAACGCCATGCGCATCGGCGGCTACATCGCCGGCGCCAATGAGAGCCAACAGGAGGCGCTATATCAATACGGCCTGCATATCGGTCTTGCGTTCCAGATCCAGGACGATATTCTGGATGTCTATGGCGACCCGAAGACTTTCGGTAAAGCCGTCGGTGGAGATATTTGCTGCAATAAAAAGACCATCCTTCTCCTCACGGCCTTGGAGACCGCAGATCCGGAGAGCAAAGCAGAACTGCTGCAATGGCTCATGGCGAAAGATTGCAACGAAGAGAAGATAGCTGCCGTAACAGAGATATACAATCGTCTCGGCGTGCGCGCTTCCTGCGAGACCGTTATGGAGGAACATACCTCTCTCGCGCTCGCGCAACTCGACCGTCTGCCGCAGAATGATGCTACCGAGCGACTGCGAGAATTAGCCGAAAAGTTAGCAACACGTAAATCGTAAATCGTCAAATCGTAAATAAACAACATGCCTTATCGTCGACTACCCAACACAGATCTGGCTCGCCTGCATGCCTTGCAAAACGCTATCCAGCGTGCGCAAACTGCCGACTATACCGAGCAAGTCATTCCGTACAAAGTGCTGAGCGAGGCACAGCGTTTTCTGGTGTCCTTTGAGAACGTAGTGATGCAATCCAAAGACAACTACAAGACCTCTGTCAATGCCAATAAGCAATACCGCCATATTGTGCAAAACGCCCGGATGTATATCTCCCATTTCATCCAGGTGCTCAACCTCTCTGTGATTCGCGGAGAGATTAAGAAAGAGCAGAAACTGTTGTATGGTCTTGACCCGCATCAGCACGTAGTGCCGGATCTCTCTACCGAAGAGTATCTGCTCGAATGGGGACAGAAAATCATTGAGGGTGAGCAGAAACGAATGGCAAACGGCGGATTCCCGATCTACAATCCCGCCATCAACAAAGTAAAAGTACACTATGATATCTTCTGCGAACACCAGCGCCAGCACACCTTCCATGTGCAGAATAGCGAGCGCGTGCATGGAGACCTGGAGCCGCTGCGCGCGCAGGCAGACGAGATCATTCTCAATATATGGAATCTCGTAGAGGATTTCTACAAGGACCAGCTGCCCTATGCCAAGATGATGAAATGCCAGCTGTACGGCGTCATCTATTATTACCGCAAGGGCGAAAGAAAACTCTCAGCCGAGAGCGACCGAGAGCTTAAACGAATACAAGATAGCCAGCCGACTATCCAATGGTCAACTGAGGAGTGACCACGCGATCCATCTTAGGTTCACGAATCATATGAGGGATTTCGTGCTTCTTAAGTTGGAAGGAATAGCAGACACCTACCTTCTTGGCATGAAGATGCCGCGACAGGAACTTGTCATAATATCCTCCTCCACGGCCGATACGGTGACGATGATGGTCAAACACGACGCCCGGAACAAGAATCAAATCGATAGCACCCTTATAGGTCGCAGTCTGAGGTTCCGGCACACCAAAGTGGCCCTTGCGCATCATATCCTCGCCGTCATACGGACGAACCTCCATCGAGTGACGATGGGTTACAGGCAATAGAAATAATTTTTCACCCGCATACTTGGTGAGCAACGGACGAAGGTCCACCTCATTATGTATCGGATAGTAGAGAAGCACCGTTTTGGCCTCGCGGAAAGCAGACATCTGCTCCAACTGGGCAATAATCATAGCCGATTGTTCCGCCACCTCTTCGGGAGTCATCATACGACGCTGCTGCTCTACGACAGCACGAAGCGCCCCCTGCTCGCGACGAATACGAAACCAGGGGAACCACATTTTGAAATCATGGATTTGAGCTTCAAATAACATAGGACTATTTAGATTTTTACCTTTGCGACCGCAAAGGTACTAAAAAAAAACGAAATGCGCAAATTTTTTAACATATTTATAGGAATACTCCTTATTTTTCTGACTTCATGCGACAGCGCTAACAATACACAAACGCTATCTTCTGTAGCCAAGTTATCGGGTTTCGCGTTCGCTAAGGTGGACTCGATGCCGGGGCTGGCTGCCGCCGTATTCACGGTAGACGAGCGTTTGGATACCGGCTTGGTTTGGAATAAGGACTCTATCCTATACGGCACCAAATTGAATCATGTGGTACCGCGCTTCAGTTTCGCAGCCACTCCGGGAGCAGCGGTTCTTTCTTTTCCGGATACTACGGTTGCCTTAACCGGTTACGATACGCTGGATTTTACCAAACGCCCCATCTACCTGACTATCCGTTCTGCCGACCGCTCTACAACCAAGGTCTATGAGATTCGGCCTACCGTACATCAGGTGGATCCGGATCTCTTCACATGGGATCGTCTCACTGAAGCCGTTTATCCGGAGGACGACAGCGAGCAAAAGGTGGTGGAACTGAACAACCAATTCATTATGATCACCTCCAATGGTTTTGATCTGGAGGCGTATTCGTCTGCTGATGGCGCTTCTTGGACCGATTTTGGAGACCCGATCGGATTGCCTGCCGGCACACGAGTGCGACAAATCATTAGCGACGGCTACACACTCTATTACGGCCAGGACAACAAAATATACACCTCCCCTGACGGAATCACATGGAATGCCCACACCGTATCGAAAAACGTAGTGACCATGGTCATGTATTGGAATAAACTCGTCTGGGTCCTCACCGGCACAGAGAATAACTACAAACTGGAGATATGGGAGGACGAGAACCTGCGGCCGAGCGGTCTAAACCCTGTTGGAGAATTCCCCGTCAGCGATTTTGCTGCCGTCTGTTTCAAGAGCGCCAGCGAACGCCAGAGGGCAATGGTGATCGGCGGATTCGCCGAGAACGGACGGTCGCTCAATACAAGGTGGAATTTTGAATACTCCGCTCATCCCCAACCGAATGGTACATACCGGATGGAGGAATTCTCAATAGACAGACCGGCATTTAAATCACTTACCGGAGTCTCTGTCGTGGAATACGACGAAGCGCTGATGATGTTCGGAGGCGTGGATGACAACATGCAATATTTCGGACGGGATATATACATCTCCTATAACGAAGGTATGAGTTGGGAGAAAGCCGATTCTACCAAAAACAGCCTGCCGGAGGTTTACCAGGCACGCCAGAAACAAACAGCTATCGTTCGCGGCGAATATGTCTACCTATTCGGAGGACAAGATGCCGCCAAGACCTATAGCGATGTCTATCGCGGCCGGCTCAACTCCATCAACTGGAATAAATAGCAACTGATTAACAAACTAAAATATACACATTATGACGATTAAAGATTACAAATTCGCCGGTAAGAAGGCGATCGTTCGTGTGGACTTTAATGTGCCACTCGATGAGAATGGTAAAATCACTGATGACACCCGTATTCGCGGTGCGCTGCCTACTCTCAAACACATCCTTGATGAAGGAGGTGCGCTTATTATCATGAGCCATATGGGCAAACCGAAAGGCAAAGTGCAGGCTAAATTCAGCCTCAGCCAGATCGTTGACGCTGTTGCCGCTGCACTCGGACGTCCCGTTCAGTTCGCTGAGGACTGCGCTAAAGCGCAGGACCAAGCTGCTGCACTCAAACCGGGTGAGGTCCTGATGCTCGAGAACCTCCGTTTCTATCCGGAAGAGGAAGGTAAACCGGTAGGTATCGAGAAAGAGGATCCTGCTTACGAGCCCGCTAAGAAAGAGATGAAAGCGCGCCAGAAAGAGTTCGCTAAGACCCTCGCTTCTTACGCAGACTGCTATGTCATGGATGCTTTCGGTACTGCTCACCGCAAACATGCTTCTACCGCTGTCATCGCTGACTATTTCGACGCGGACAACAAGATGCTCGGCTTCCTCATGGAGAAAGAGGTAGCAGCTGTTGATGCTATCCTCAAAGACATCAAACGTCCGTTTGTAGCGATCATGGGCGGCTCGAAAGTATCCTCCAAAATCGGTATCATCGAGAACCTGCTGGGCAAAGTGGACAAACTGATCCTCTGCGGCGGTATGACTTATACCTTCGCTAAAGCACACGGCGGCGAAATCGGCGGTTCGATTGTAGAGCTCGACAAACTCGATGTAGCTCTCGGCGTTGAGGAACTGGCTAAGAAGAACGGTGTAGAACTCGTGCTCGCTCCGGATGCTATTTGCGGCGATGATTTCAAGAACGAAGCCAACCAAAAAGTCTTCCCGTCAGACGCAATCCCCGAGGGATGGCAAGGCATGGATGCCGGTCCTGAGGCACAGAAGAGATTCGCTGCCGCTATCAAGGGCGCCAAGACTATTCTTTGGAACGGTCCTGCAGGCGTATTTGAGTTCGATAATTTCTGCGACGGAAGCCGTGCTATCGGTCTTGCTATCGCAGAGGCTACCAAAGAAGGCGCTTTCTCGCTTATCGGCGGTGGTGACTCCGTTGCATGTGTTAACAAATTCGGTCTCGCTGACCAAGTATCGTATATCTCTACCGGAGGCGGTGCGCTTCTCGAAGCCATCGAAGGCAAAGTACTCCCGGGTGTAGCTGCTATTAAAGGAGAATAAGTCATGGAAGTAGTAGGTAAAATTGTTCAGGTTCTGCCCCTGCAAGAGGGCGTGGGACGAAACGGCAATCCTTGGAAACTGCAAGGCTATGTACTGGAGACCGTAGAGAACTATCCCCGCAAAGTGCATTTTGAGGTATTTGGCGAGGACCGTATCAAAGCGAACCCGTGCGAACTGGACCAACTCGTTACCGTTTCTTTCGACATCGAGAGCCGTGAGTTCAACGGCCGTTGGTATACCTCTATCCGTGCTTGGAAAATCCAGCAAGGCGATATGACACAGGCCGCTGCGCCTGCTGCCGCTCCGGCTGCGCCCGCTGCACCTGCAGCTCCTGCCGCTCCTGCCGCTCCTGCCGCTCCGGCTGCTCCGGTCAATGTTGATCCGTTTGACGCAACCGCTGATGGCACGAGCGATCTGCCCTTCTAATGCGCCGGTGGATTAAAATCATAGTACCTATAGTCTTGTTAGCGGGTGGCGCTATTATCTGCGCCATCCGCTGGCAAGCATGGTTCGGCATACCTGCTGAACCCCAATGGCGAGGCGAAGAAATGCACTTCGTCTTCCCCGCTTTTGAACAGGACTCCACACCGGAGTCTCTGGATATACTTGTTCTCGGAGATATCCATAGCCAACTCACCTCCGCTGACTATGATTCCCTTGCTGCACGGGTGCCGCAGGCGGATATAGTAGCGCAGGCCGGCGACTGGATGGAGAGGGGACAACATTATTATCAGCAACTCCTCTTCCGCGAATGGACCCGCAGCGCTTTGGCGAATATCCCGGTCATCAGTTGCCCCGGCAATCATGAGTATTCAAAAGGACTACACAAGACGCTCTCTCCTCTCTGGAGCGAGACGTTCACCTACCCTGCTAACGGACCGAAAGCCGTGCCTGGAGCCAGTTATTTCGTGGACCTGCCTCATTTGAGGTTCATCGTTATTGACACGAATCCGCTGAATCGGCTGGTTTATCTCACACGCACCCTGACATGGCTCCGCGAATTGCAGAAAGAAGCGCAGGATCGCTATGTGGTAGTGATGATGCACCATCCTGTGCTCTCTGTCGGCAAAGGACGAGCTAATCCGATGGTCTATTCTGCCTTCCGCCATGCGCTGGGTGAAGCGGATTTGGTGATAGCCGGACATGACCATAGCTACATGCGCCATACGCCTTTCGTCGTCCTCAATACGGCAGGAAAACCTAAACAACAACGCAAACACATAAATGCCGAAGTATCTGACACTATTCCGGTATATGGCGTCTTAACTGTCGCCAACGACCAGCCATCCATCATCAATCATCAATCACAAATGGTGTTCCGCGTCTTTTCTCTAAAAGACGGCGAACTCCTGGACTCCCTTTATGTTGACCACCACTGATGCGATAGTACTGTCGCTTCAGCCGCACTCGGACAAAGCGCACCTCCTCCATGCTTATACGCGCGCAGGCGGACGCGTTAACTATATGGTGTACGGATTAGGGAAGAAAAACACCGCCGGACGATACTCTCCGCTCTCTCTGCTGCAGATCACCACGGACGAACGTTCAATCCGCACGGCGCAGTTGGCATACGTACCGCGCACTATTGATACGGATCCTTATAAACGAACAATTGCGCTTTTCATCAGCGAAGTGCTCTATCATGTGCTTCGCCATCCGATGCCGGACGAGCCGATGTATAATTTCCTTACTGAAGCCGTTCAAACGCTGGATGAGACCTCAGACCCTCGGAATTTTCATCTCCGTTTTCTAATGGACTTCGCTGCCAAACTCGGTTTTGCGATGGAGGAAGAACCGGTTTTACCTTCTTCCAGAAAAGCCCGGCAAGAACAACTGCGATCTCTTTGCGCATACTTCGCTGAACACGTAGAAACATGGCAAGAGCCCAAATCAATTGAGGTATTAATGGAGGTTTTTGACTAAAAATGCATATAAAAAGCAAAAAAAATGCAAATTTTTTTGGTCAATTCAAAAAAAAGTAGTACTTTTGCAGTCCATTTTGTGTAAACCCGTCCTCGTGAGAGGACATAAATACAATAAAGAGCAATGAAACGTACATTCCAACCTTCCCAACGCAAGCGTCGTAACAAACACGGCTTCTTGGAGAGAATGGCTACCGCTAACGGTCGCCGAGTATTGGCTGCACGCCGGGCTAAAGGTCGCAAGAAACTGACTGTAGCTGACGAGGGACGCCACAAATTTTAATGGAGTCAACTAGACAACACAAGATCGCTCGTCTGATTCAAAAAGACATGAGCGACATCCTTTTGCGATACGCGCGCACGCTTCACGGAACATTGATTTCCGTTAGCGAAGTGCGCGTGTCGCCTGATTTGTCTATTGCGCACATCTATCTCTCTATTTTCCCGCAGGATAAAGTACAGGAGACTATGGCGCTTATAGACGAGAATTGTCATCGCTTCCGCGGTGAACTTGGCACATTGGAACGTCACCAATTGCGCATTATTCCTGAAATCGTCTTCCATCTGGACGACACTATAGATCGTATGGAGCGCATTGATGAACTACTCTCGCATTGAATCCCATATCGCCTGGCGATACCTTTTCTCTAAGAAAGGACATAATGCCATTAATATCGTATCCGGTATTAGTGCGGCTGCGGTGGCTGTCGTTACTGCAGCTATGATATGCGTGCTCAGCGTGATGAACGGATTCGGAGTGCTCGTAGAGCATATGTTCTCTGAGTTCGATCCTGCGATGATGGTAGTGCCCGCACACGGACAGACTTTGCGTACGGACGCAGAGCCTGTCGTTTCTTTATACGCGCGCGAAGACATAGAGGCTGTCTCTATGCAACTGGAGCAAACGGCGCTGGTGCGATACAAAGATCACCAACTGCCCGCGCGCGTCATGGGCGTCGATTCGCTATTCACCTCTACCGCGCATATCGACTCTATCATCACGGACGGATTTTATTCTGTCTGGGACGGCGCCTTCGACCGCGCTGTTCTGGGACGCGGCCTGGCTGCACAGATCGGCATCAACGCCCATTTCACAGGAGCGCTCCATCTCTATGCTCCCGAGCGCAACGGACGGATCAATATGCTGCGACCGGATAAATCGCTCAGGCACGAACATGCTTTCATTGCCGGCACTTTTGCGGTCAACCAACTGGAGTATGACGACCAACTGATGCTCGTCTCGCTGCCGTTGGCACAACGGCTCTTCGATTTTGACGAACATACCGCCACTGCCCTTCGCATCCAGCCGAAGGAAGGAGTGAAAATTTCTAATCTCAAATCTCAGATAGCAAATCTCTTGGGAAAAGAGTACAAAGTACTGGATCGATACGAACAGCAAGAAGATTTCTTCCGCATCTTAGGCATTGAGAAACTGCTGACGATTCTGCTGCTGGTCTTCATTCTCATTATTGCCAGTTTCAATATCATCGGTTCGCTCTCAATGCTTATCATCGATAAGACCGAGGACATCCGTATTCTCTCCAATTTAGGAGCCGGCGAATCTACTATCCGCCGTATTTTCCTGCTGGAAGGATGGTTTATCTCTTCGCTCGGTACACTCTCCGGACTGATCTTAGGGGTGCTCCTGTGCCTGGGACAGCAACATTTCGGATGGCTCACTCTGGGCGATGGCGCCGAATATGTCATCTCCGCATACCCTGTACAAGTCCAAGCGTGGGATATTCTCTTGGTCGCTGTGATCGTACTGGCTTTGGGATTCGTTGCGGCGTGGTATCCTTCTCATAAAATGAAAATCGCATGAAAAAGATAGTTATTCTTCCTGTTTTGGCGGGGATAGTCTTGGCTTTTATCTCCTGCCGACCTTCCTCTCCTTCGGCTTATCGCGGTCTGCCTAAGACCTATGCCACAGCCTATACCACAGCCTATGGCAATTGCTATGACTCTATTGCCGCAGCAGTCATCATGCTCGATCTCTATTCCGACGGACTGGAGCTGACGAAGGAAAATGGTATTCAGGGAACGGGATATAATCTCTGTTTCTCGGATGTATTGGTGCCGGATTCTCTCCTGGAAGAAGGAGAATATCGGTCTGCAAACACAGCCGAACCTTTCACATTCCTTGCGGGCCGCAGCTACGAGGGTTATCCGCATGGCGCATATATTCTGAATATTGAGGAGGACAAGATAAAGAACATCCAGTTAGTGGACTCCGGTTCGTTCGTTTATCGCAACGACAGCCTTCTTTTCACCCTCTATTATCGCAATACTTACGGCGGCAAAGCTACGTATCAATGCTCTTTCGCCGGCACGCTCATCCCATGGCAAAACCGTTAAAAGACAAAGACCAACTCTTTCGCGAATACCATACCTACCTGCGTTTGGAGCGAGGGTATTCGGAGAATACCATTGAGGGATACGAGATGGATCTGGATAAACTGCGCACCTATGGTGAGGAGCATGGGATGGATATTGTGCATATGACTTTCGACCAGCTGCAGGATTTCATCTTTGATGCTTTTAAAGATGTTAAATCGGAGGCTACTCAGGCCCGTGTTCTGGCGGGTGTTCATGCCTGGTTTCGGTTTCTGCTGTACAAAGATTATATTGTGCAAGACCCGTCCGAACTGCTGGAAGGGCCGCGTAAATCCAAACATCTGCCTACTGTCTTGACGCTGGACGAAGTGAACCGTATGATGGCGGCAATCGATCTCTCCTCCAATGAGGGACATCGTAACCGCGCTATGATGGAGATGCTGTACGGCAGCGGCCTGCGTGTAAGCGAACTGGTCAATCTGCAACTCAGCAAGATCTATCTCTCCGATCATTACATGCTGATCGAAGGCAAAGGCTCCAAACAGAGGCTTGTACCTATCTCTCCGGTAGCGGAAGAGTGGTTCGGTTATTGGATGCAAGAGCGTGCTACATGGCCGCTCAAGCCCGAATCGCGCGATATTGCTTTCGTTAACCGGTACGGTCGGCCGCTCACGCGAGCTATGGTCTTTACGATCGTACGGCGGCTATGCGCAGAGGCAGGTATTACCAAAACCGTCTCGCCGCACACCCTACGCCATTCGTTTGCTACCCATCTGCTGCAGAACGGAGCGGATCTGCGTGTCATCCAGCAACTCCTTGGCCATGAAGATCTGGCTACCACCGAGATTTATACGCATTTGGACGTACAGGATTTGCGCGAAGCCATCCTGCAATGCCATCCGGAGAACAAATTGAAAGGTTAGTGTTTGGAAAACTTCGCATAGGATTCTTTGTACTTTGTACTTTGTCGCTTTGTACTTTTCGTTGCTTCGCGATCGAGACTATTATCGTGGGCGAAATAGTGAATGAGACCACAGGCGAAGCAATCCCGAATGTCAACATCCGTTTCCGCGGGACGAAGATCGGCACCACCTCTGATGAGAACGGCTCGTATGCCCTGCGCGTAGATATGCAGGCTAAGGCACAACTCATCTTCTCTGCCGTCGGCTATTACACCCAGCGGTTTGATATCGAGCCGGGAGCTATGGCAGGCCTGCAAGTGGCGATGCGGGAGAAAGTAGCTACACTTACCGAAGTGGTGGTAGCCCCGAACGAAAACCCTGCCCTCGAACTGCTACGGCAAGTGCGTGCGCATAGACCGGAAAACGACCGAACCCTCCATCCGGAGAACGCCACTACCGCCCGACGGGAACAGACGCTCTATATATCGCATATCAACAAAAAACACCTCCGACGCGCGCTATGGCGCAGCCTGCAAGCAGGTATGATCGCACAGGAAGACTCCACCTATATCATGCCGCTCTACCGCGAGACACAGTCCTTCCGACTCAGCGGTAAAGAGATGATTCCTGCGAATGACCAACGTACCCAGGCTTTGATCCTCACCTCCACCGATTATTCTTCGCTTCTCGGCGGGGAAGGAAATCTCAATTTCTATGCCCCTTCCGTCTCGCTTATGGGACATGCCTTCCTCTCGCCTCTCGCCACTTCAGGAAACCTCTATTACCGCTATTATTTGATCGGCGAAGACACCATCCATTTCCGCACACGAAATCCGTTTTACGCCACTTTCAACGGAGAAATGGTGATTGATACCGCTACGTTTGCGCTCAGATCCATCCGGGCATATGTGCCGGCCGAAGTGGCTGTCAATTACGTCAACACCCTGCATATCTCGCAATCTCTCCTGCCGGATGGCACGATTGCATACGAACATATCTCCGCGCTCCTCGATTTTGCCATCAAAACCCAACAAGCCGGTACCGTCTTTCCTACCCTACTCATCAATACGAGTTTGAGTAATCCGGCAGCGAACGACATGAGCGGTCTTACAGCAGAGCAGTCTTACAGCGATAGCGGTCCTATAGGCAAAGCCGATCCCTCTTCCGACTCCGCATTTGCAGCCCTTGATTCGCTGCCGATCGTACGAACCGCGAAGTTCTTTGCTACTGTCGCCACGACCGGATATATCCCTACCGGCACACCGGTGGATATCGGTCATGTGGAGGAGATTCTGCAGGTTAACTCCCATGAAGGAGTCCATTTCGGTCTGCCTTTCCGTACCAACGAACGGTTCTCGAAAATCGTCTCTTTGGAGGCTTCCGTCGGATATGGTATCAAAGGTCGCTCGCCGAAAGGGATGGGACGGATCTCCGTCAATCTGCCTACCGCTCGCAAAAACATCATGCAACTGGAGTATAACGACCGATATGTCTGGTCCGAAGTGGATGATTTCGACCGCCTGCTGCGCGAGAACTCTATGGGATGGGGCAATTTTGATTTCACGGCCTATGCCTTCGAAGCCCTGCATCGCGACAGCCTCTATGTCAACACGGCTATCCGTCAACGACAAATCCAGTTTCATTGGTTTGCAGACTGGACTCCGCATCTCGAGACGCACGCTTATATTCGCGCCGGATGGCAGGAAGGATACGCTTATCAGTCGCTCTCCGCTATTGCGCGTCTCAGCTGGGGAGAACGCAAATACGACGGATTCTTCATGCGCCGCTATGCCTATTCGAATCGATACCCCGTACTCTATTTAGGGTTCGAAACCGGCCATTGGGACGAAGGGCTGTACGCCCACCTGCGTGTCATGCTTACCCAGCACGCAAATCTCGGCATGGGCGGGACACTCGACTATGCGCTCCAGGGAGGTGCTGTCTTCGGAACGGTTCCTGACGCTTTTCTCTGGCAGGCCTCTGCTAACCAAGGCTATGCCTACGATCCTTACCGCTTCACATTCCTGCATGGACGGCAACTGCTCGCTGACAAATACGTAGCGTTGCAAACCGAATGGAACGGCCATGGCATCCTCTTCAATCTCATTCCCGGTATCCGGTGGCTCCATCTGCGCGAACTGGTCGAAGCCAAAATAGCATACGGATACCTGAGTAAACAGAACCCTTCCCTGCTGCATCTCAACCCGGGTCACTCCTTTTATGCCGAGATAGGCGTCGGAATCGGCAATATTCTACGGGTATGCGATCTCTATTCTATCTGGTCCCTCTCGCCGGAAATTCATTGGGGTATGCGTTTTCGCATCCATTTGGGCTTGTAGTGGTATGATTTTTGTAGTATGAAATTTGGAAACAAACACTAAAAAACAGATACAATTATGGCAGTAGAAAAGAAATTGACTCGCTCTTCCAATAAGATCTTGGCAGGCGTTTGCGGCGGTATCGCCGAGTATTTTGATGTAGATCCTACGCTCGTTCGCGCAATCTACGCTATCCTGGCGATCTTCACTACCGGTTTTCCCGGACTTCTTCTTTACATCATTCTGATGCTGATCATGCCGGCTGCGCCTGCAAAGAACAACATCGAGGATGTGAAATTCGAAGACGCCACAAAAAAAGAGGACAAGTAATCGTCCTCTTTTTTATGTCCGCTTAGGTGCTCTTTGGTTTCCTGATCCTTCCGCGGTAGTCATCCTGATGCGCTCGCGAGGCAACACCCCTATTCGCTATATAGCGGTCGTAATAGGAGATGATGAGTGTCGTGATCGGAAGCGCTATAATCATACCGATCACGCCGCATATGGCTCCCCAGATACTGAGACTCAGCAGGATAGCCGCCGGACTCATTCCGGTCACATTGCCCATAATCTTGGGCGTCAGCACCATATCCTGAATACTCTGCACGACGATAAACACTACCGCCATCAGCAGCAATGTCAGCCATACAGGCTGGCCGGTCTGAGCCGACTGAATCAGGCATAACACGATACACGGCGGAATGCCCAATGCCTGCATGTATGGCACCATATTCAGCAATCCGATGATCAATCCCATCGCTATTCCCATCGGCATGCCGATGATGGTGAAACCGATAGCGAACAATACGCCGACGCAGGTAGCGACCATCGCCTGGCCGCGGAAATAAGCGTTCATATTCCGGTCTATATCGCCCATCATCGTTACTACTCTCGGGCGGATCTTACGCGGAATATACTTGCTGTAGTTCGCCCGGATATTGGGGAAATCGATCATCAGGAAAATCAGGTACATAAACCCGATGAAGATTACCAGCAGTTCGCTCATCCAACTCAGTCCGCCGGTGATCCAGTTGCCGATCTTCGGCAGCAGTTCCTTGATCGAAGAGGTCAGTTCGGGATTTGCCAGTACGCTTTTCCAGTCCCATTCCTCCTGCCATTGCAGCAGTTTCTCCTGGGTCTCGGCAGACATGTATTGGTTGATATCGAATGTTGCGATATAGTTCTGGAATCCCGCCCAAGCGGTATTCACCTGATCCATAACCGGCTTGCGCAATGCTGCGATAGCGCCAACTACTATGCCGACCGCCAACACCAGCGTTATTACCACCGCCAGAGCGCGATTGCGCACGCGGCATTTGGTCTGGATAAACACAACGATCGGGTCCAGCACATAGGCCAACAGAAAACTGACAAAAAACGGCAGTAATACTCCGTATAGACGACTAAACATAGTTATTTACGGATCTTACCGGTGATCAGGTTCCACACGCGGCTGAACAGGTTCATGTAGAAATTCAGTTCCCGCGTCGCGTTCTCCACATGACATTCCATGCGCACGCTCTGCAGTTCCGCATGATGCTCTGCCTCCATGGTCTTGAGAGCCAACTCTTCCTCCGTTTGAATCTCCTTGCTCAGCAGTTTGATGAACGGATGGATGAACAGTTGCTTGCGGCATGCTATCGCTATGATGATCAATACGATATAGGTACTGCCGATAATCAGAGCCGCAGCCCAAACCGGCATGTATGCCGACATCGCGTCGATAGCTGCTACGGCGCCGAAAGTGAATAACGCCAGCACGCAAAGTAACAGGGTAAAGATCAACAGGAATAAGCCTAACAAACGGCTGATGATACCTATCAGTTTCAGTCTGCCTACTTCGCCTACCGACTTGCCGTACTCCGTCAACTCGCTCTTGATCTGCTCGACAATCTCGCTCTCCATACTCATGCCTCCTCTTTTTTCGGTTCTGCTGTCTGTTCTGCGGCGTTGGCCTCTGCCAGATCCTGTTTCAACTGGTCGCAGTAATCCTGCATATGTTTCTTGGCTTCCTCGGCATAATCAGCAATCTGCTGACGTACTTCCTCTCCTGTCTTCGGGGTTAATAACATGGCAGCTGCTGCGCCTACTAATGCGCCGCCGATAAAGAGCGCGGCTCCTCTGAATAAGTTGCTCATAATGGTATGATTTATTTGTTGGTTTGTTGCAATCCTTCAATCAGTTTGTCTAACGCAGGGATCATAGCCTGTAACTCCTGCATAGAGACATATTTGCCTATTTCGTTTCCCAGTTTAGCCGGTATCTCTTTTGCCTGCTCGCGCATGGCAATCGCCTGAGGAGTCAGACAGACGATCCGTTGCCGTGTATCCACTTCTCCTTTGACGCGTCTCACGAGTCCCGCTTTCTCCATCCTCTGCAGCAGCGGAGTCACCGTGTTCGTCTCTAGCAGAAGACGTTTCGCAATATCGTTCACCGGCTGCTGGTCTTTTTCCCACAGCACCAGCAACACCAAGTATTGCGGATACGTAATCCCCAATTGTTCAAAATAAGGATTATACGCACCCGCAATCATCCGCGCCGCCGTGTAGAGACGGAAACAGAGCTGGTTGTCCAATTTCAGTTGTTCGTACATTATTTCGCCAGTTCCGCTACGATATTTGCCTCAAAATCTTTGGGTTCGGCTACCGGCGCGAAGCGTTGGATCGTCTTGCCGTCTTTGGAAACGAGGAATTTCGTGAAGTTCCACAGGATATCGCTCTCTTTCTCTACGCTCTTGCTGATACGTTTGAGCATAGCGTGAGCGGCTTTGGCTTTGAGACCTTTGTATTCCTCCGTCGGCGCTTGTGATTTGAGATACTCAAATAGCGGGTTGGCGTTAGCGCCGTTCACGTCGCTTTTCGCCATCAGAGGGAACGTCACACCGTGGTTCAGACGGCAGAACTCTTCAATCTGCTCGTCGCTGCCAGGCTCCTGATTGGCGAACTGGTCGCAGGGGAAACCGAGAATCACGAAACCCTGGTCTTTGTATTTCTTGTATAACTCCTCCAGACCGTCGTATTGCGGCGTGAAACCGCATTTGGATGCCGTATTGACGATCAGAATCACTTGTCCTTTGTAGTCTGCCAGACTTACCTCTTTGCCTCTGTTCGAGAGGACTTTGAAATCATAAATAGTTGCCATATTTGTATTGTTTTTGTAATTCAATTATCAATTATCAATCCACCATTAAGCGCCGCGTCACCATTAATCATTCCACCATTTCACCATTCCACCATTAAGCGGCTCCGCCGCGTCACCATTAATCAATTTATCATTTATATCGCACACGACTGAAATCGAGTGCAAAGGTACTGCTTTTATTTTAATATCGCAAACGATATATCTAAAAATTATGTATTTTCTTAATTATAGTATATCATTTCTTAATAACAGGATATAGTATGCTTCCTTTTTTTTGCACAATTCGAAAAAAAGTTGTAATTTTGCAAGGTTATTTAAGTTACTAAATTCGCTACCCATCATGAAACACTTTCGCTTATTCACTCTCCTGCTTCTGGCTAACTGCGTTTTATGTCCCCTTCGGGCTGCTGTTCCGGCTACTCCTCTTGCGTATTACACGCCTTCCGAGGCGCTCAATATGACCCGGAGCGGCGACGGAAATCCGAATGACGAACCCTATACCGTTATCCAAACCGAAGCAGGACGCAAGTGCGTCTATGTGCCGTCCTCCAAGTTCCTCTATTTCCGTATCAATAAGACGGTTGTTCCTTCCACGATGGATACGCTGGTCTTCAAGATCACCTATCTCGACCGCGGGACGGGAGAACTGAGGATGCAGTATAATGCTACCGGCAATCGCAACTATGAGTCGTGCGTCGTCGCTAAAACCGCTTCCGACCAATGGATAACTGTTACTATGGCGGTCACGGATGCTTCCCTGCGCGATGCGCAGAACCATGGCGACATCCGCATCAACGAAGGAAACTATATCGCTCGCGTGGAGGTGTATAACGGAACGCTTGATCCGCTTTCCGAACCGCTCTGCCCGCATGCGGGAGGAAGTGCCTATTCGGAGTTTGTCGGCAAGTCGGTTGCTGGTTATCAGGCTTGGTTCCGCGTAGCGGGACGGTATGATTTCTGGCATCATTGGGGAAACGATGCGGTAGCTCCGGACGGTACGCGATGGCCCAGACCCAACAATCATACTTTTGAGATCTATCCCGATATCTCCTTCTACGACGATGCCGATCTGGCGCAGACGGGTTTTGCCGATCTCGGAAACGGAGAACCGGCGAGACTCTATAATGCCGCTTCGCCTTCGGTTATCGCGAAGCATTTTGCCCTCATGCAGCAGCATGGCATAGACGGAGTCGCGGTTCAGCGGTTCTTGGGACCCGAGATGCGCACTATTGCCAATAATCCTGCCGCTACGCTCCTTTCCATCCGCAGCCAGGCGGAGAATAACAGCCGGCTCTTCTATATCTGCTATGACATCACCTCCAACGGTCTGGAGTCCACCTGGGCGGATCTGATTCGTTTTGACTGGGTCTATAATATCGAGCAGAACTACTCCCTCACGCAATCGCCTGCTTATGCTACGGTCAACGGCAAACCGGTTGTGCAGGTCTGGGGAACGGGTTTCACGGACAATCATCCTGGTACGGCAGCGGAGACGATTGCGCTCATCGAATGGCTCAAGAGCCGCGGATGCTATGTCATCGGAGGTGTGCCTACTTACTGGCGGGAGAACCGCAATGATGCCAAAGGACCGTCGCAGCCTGATCAGGCTAACCGGGAGAGTTTTGAGGAAGTCTACAAGCATTATGACATGCTCTCGCCTTGGCTCGTAGGACGGTTCAGCAATCTCCAGGAGGCGCAGTATTTCTTCTCTCTCCAGCGCCAGGACAAGCATTATTGCGACTCGCTTCATATCGGTTATATGCCTACTCTCTTCCCGGGTTTCGGATGGGCTACGTGGAATACGGGTGTGCCTAATCAGGCACCGCGGCAGGCGGGTTCATTCCTTTGGGAGCAAGCCAAGAATATCCGTCAGACGGGATGTACCAATATGTATTTCTCTATGTTTGATGAGTATGACGAAGGCACGGCGTTGCTCTCGGCGGCTACCGACTATACCATGCTGCCGGCCGATGCGTATTTTCTGACCACTTCGGCGGACGGACGATGGCTTTCTTCGGATTTCTATCTGCGCCTGGCGGGAGATGCCGCGCGGATGCTGAAGGGTGCCAAGGATACCGCTTTCGCTACTCCTTACAGCCTCGGACCTGTCTTCTATCGCAATAGTTTTGAGAGCCGCACTACGCCTTATAACTATGTCAATCATGTGCCGCAGAATACCGGCACTTTCCCTATCGATCCGTGTCTCTATCTGCCGCAGCAGATCATCAGCACCCATGTTACCGATGCGGTCTGCGAGATCGTCCGCTCCTCTGCCCGTACGGGCGAGTATGCGCTCTCCGTCAGAGGTTCGGCTGCTGCCTCCGCGCATTATCAGTACCGGTTCGCCAAAACCCGTATCGAGGTCACACGGCCGATGCGTCTGACGGCTTTCCGGGCTGCTGCCGGTATAGGAGAGAATATACAAATCATGCTCTCCATGCGTTCCGGACAAACGATCACCACCTCCGTCGATTCCGTGGACGGTTCGTTCTCGCGCCTGGTGGCTTATATACCGCTATCCTTCGCGGGAGACTGTATCGATGCCGTTTCCGTCGTTCTCACTACAACCGAGACGGGTGCTTTCTCCGCTACGATAGATGATATCCTGATCGAAGAATGGGACGGTACGAATACGGCGATTGATCAGTCGGAGTGCACTCCCGGAAGCAACACGATGCGTTTCGACATCCTGGGACGTCCCGTTTCGGACGATTACAGAGGTATCGTTGTCACACCTTCCGGCAAGTTTTTCTGACAAGATTTTTGATTTTTCTTGCGTATCTCAAAAAAATGTTGTAATTTTGTGTGCAAAATTGCTACACGCCGCAAGGGTTTTTGTCATTTTTGTGAGGGCATAAAGCCCGTATTTTTGTAAGCCGACGGTCTCATAAATAAAAACCTTTTTTAGGTTTATGTCTGTGACGAAAAATAGTTTAGTATTGTTAGCAGCATCCGCTGCTGCGGATTTGGATGGTAAGCCGCGCTGCAAGCTCGCTTGTGAGCGCGTATTAGCAAACAAGTACGCTCAAGGCCGCATAGGCCAAAATAGTAAACTATTTTAAGTCGCAGGGTTTTATAGGTTTTTTTCAAGACCGGCGAGCGCGTTTTTGATTTACTTTTAAAAAAAATATATGAAACGATTATTCTTAGTATTGGCAGCCGCAACGCTGCTCGCAGGCTGCAAGAACGAGCAAAACCCGCCGGAAGTAGGCGGTATGAGTTATAACAAATACTTTTTCCGAATAGTTAATAACACTACTCAGGCTGACTTCAAACTCAATTTCATTAGCGCATCTGGAGAACAATTAGACATTAGCCCCGTAGTAGGACCGGGCGGGTCCAGCTCTTGCACCCTGAATGATGTTTTCGCCCTTTCTGGCAGCAGCCCGGCTGCAGGAGTATACCTTTATCCTGCAGCGCATGATTTAACTACCGATACATGGGTGGAACTGGAGAGTGAAGGGATCTGGAACTTCAGTAATGAAGGCGTTGTCGTCACGCTCAGTTATTTCCTTGGCCACTACTCCGTCAGTTATGAATATGTAAGTCGCATCAACTGACGCTCCGATCACAGCAAAATTACAACAAATTTCCCACATATACAAACAATTCCGAAGATTTTTATAATTTTACTCCGAACTTTTTAATAAATCCACTCCGAAGATTTTGGAAGTTTTATTCCGATAAATTCCAAAATAATCGTTCGAAATAATCGTTGTATATTTAAAA
>DGVB01000010.1 GCA_002395805.1 Bacteroidales bacterium UBA4295
AAATAGTCTAATTTAATAGTCTAATTTAAAAATCACAGGATAATATCCGTAGTATATTATAGGTATAGGTGGGATACGTGATAATCCGCTAACGACCAGGTAACTAACATTATGGACAAGCTAAGGACAGAACATTTAGTAAAGAAATACGGCAAACGGACCGTAGTGGACGATGTGTCCATCGAGTTGGAACAAGGCGAGATTGTAGGTCTGCTGGGTCCGAACGGAGCAGGCAAGACGACCACATTCTATATGACGACAGGTCTGGTGGCAGCCAACAACGGCCGTATATTTCTTAATGACCAGGATATCACTTCTTTCCCGATGTACCGACGCGCGAAGATGGGTATCGGTTATTTGCCGCAGGAAGCGAGTGTATTCCGCAAGATGACGGTAGAAGATAACATCCGCTCGGTGCTCGAGCTGACCGATTTCAGCAAGGAATACCAGGCGGAGAAACTGGAGCAGCTGATCAAGGAATTTAATCTCGCGCATGTTCGCAAGAACTTAGGCGACCGCCTGAGCGGCGGCGAACGACGTAGGACAGAGATAGCGCGGTGTCTGGCTATTGAGCCGAAATTTGTGATGCTGGACGAGCCTTTCGCAGGCGTGGATCCGATTGCCGTACAGGAAATCCAGGATGTCGTATGGCGGCTGAAAGACAAGAATATCGGTATTCTGATTACGGACCACAATGTGGATGAGACGCTGATGATCACCGACCGTGCGTATCTGCTGTTTGAAGGCAAGATTCTCTTCCACGGCACACCGGAAGAGTTAGCAGCCAACCCTGTTGTGCGGCAGAATTATCTGGGCCGCGATTTTGAATTGAAACGCAAAACGAGAGTGGAGTGAGAGCCCTTTGGAGACATCCGTGGACGGTAGTGGTATGCAATGTGCTACTCATAATGGCGCTATACAGCAGTATGCGCCTTTTTTGCTACGCAGTCAACGGCGCGATGTTTCCTAACGTAAGCGGTGCGCATCTATGGGAGATGATGGCCGGCGGAATGCGGTTTGATTTAACCGCCGTGCTATATCTCAGTTCGCTCTATATCATCGGGGAATTGCTCCCTCTGCCTTTAGGATGGCGGGAGAACAAAGTCTATCAACAGGTGTTGAAATGGCTTTTCCTGGTGCCAAACGGATTAGGTATTCTCGTCAACATGATCGATATCGTCTATATCCGTTTTACGGACCGACGGACGACCTGCACTTTCTTCTCGGAGTTTGCGAACGATAACAACTTATGGCGGATTTTAGGCCAAGGGATTTTTGAATACTGGTATGTAACACTATTCGGTTTAGCCGTTCTGGCAGTCTTGTTTTGGGGTTTCAGAGAGACCCCTAACAGCACAAAACCAGTACTTGACCAGCACTTAACCCTTATAAAGTGCATATTTCAATGGGTTGTTTTTGTAGTGAGCATTTATTTCTCGGTGATCGGTATCCGCGGCGGATTCGGAAGATACACCCGGCCTATCACTATCAGCAATGCGATGCAGTATGTGAATACTCCGCGGGAGACAGCGTTAGTGCTGAATACTCCGTTTTCGCTCATGAAATCGCTGGAGAACACGCGGTATGTAGAACCGCAGTATTTCAGCGCGGACGAATTGCCGCAACACATGAATCCGGAGAACAAGGTACAAGGTACAAGGGACAAGGTACAAGGGACAAGGGATAATATCGTAGTGATTATTTTAGAGTCGTTCAGCAAGGAATATATCGGCCGGTACACGCCGTTTCTGGACAGTCTGTTAGCAGAGTCTCTGACGTACGAATACTCGTTCGCTTCGGGCAGAAAGAGCATCGACGCCATGCCGTCCATTTTATCATCTATTCCAAGTCTGATAGAACCGTATATCGTTACTCCCTATTCGACGAACAGCGTTTCTTCCATCGCAGATTGTTTGAAACGGAAGGGTTATCAGACGGCATTCTTCCACGGCGCTCCGAACGGCAGTATGGGTTTTCTGGCTTATGCCCGGAGTGCGGGATTTGAGCAATACTACGGCATGGATGAGTTCGGCGACAAGAGCGAGTATGACGGTACCTGGGCGATATGGGACGAGCCGTTTTTGCAGTATTATGCCAAGACGATGAGCACGATGCAAGAACCATTCATGACGGCTGTTTTTACGGCTTCAAGCCATCATCCGTTCAAAGTGCCGGCGCAATACAAGGATAGCTTTCCAAAGGGCTCATTGCCAATTCATAAAACAATCGGGTATGCAGATTATGCTTTGCGGCGGTTCTTTGAGACAGCCAGCCAGCAACCATGGTTTGAACGGACACTATTTGTGATCACAGCGGATCACACGAATGAGTTAGAGACGCCCGAATATACAAACGCGAAGGGGCTGTATGAAGTGCCGATAGCTTTTTATCACCCGCACAGCAGTTTTTTCAAGGGTCAGCGTGAAGGCGTAATCAGCCAGACGGATATTATGCCGTCGGTACTGATGTATGTGGATTATGACGAACCCTTTGTGGCATTCGGTGAAGACGCGGTGACGGATATCAAGCGGCATCCTTACGCAGTATGCTACAATGCGCCACTGTATCAGATTTTCTCGGACAGTTTGCTGGTTCAATTCGACGGAGAGCAGGTAGTGGCGGTATATGATTTTCGGGAAGACAAGGAGTTGAAAGAGAATATTAAGGGGACTATTGCACCGGAACGGACAGCTCCGATGGTGGATTATCTGAAGGCATATATCCAGCAATACATTCACCGGATGATAGAGGATGGGTTTAAAGTTTAAAGTTTAAAGTTTAAAGTTGAAAGTTGAAAGTTGAAAGTTTAGAGTTTAGAGGTTAGAGGTTGAAAGGTAAAAGATACATAGTATTTTTGTTCGTAGCGATGCTGTTTTCGGCATGCACGAAAGAGCCGGATACGGGCGTCGTACTACATGAGTGCGCCGCGATGCCTTCACCGCGTGCTTCTTCGACCTGCTTTGTAGTGGACGGTCAAGCATATGTTTTTGCCGGCAGAGACGCAGAAGGACATTCGCTGAATGACTTATGGCGGTACACTCCGGCGACGGATGAATGGACTAACTTAGGAGAAACGCCACTAAGCATTCGCGTGAATCCGACTTCCTGTGTGGTGAATGATAAAGTGTATATCGGTTTGGGGTTCTCCGGCACATACAGTCAGGACAGTTCGTACTTGCAGGACTGGTGGGAATACACGCCGGCAACGCAGGAATGGAGACAACTGGCGGACTACCCGAACAGTTATACCGACCGCGCCACTTCCTTTGTCGGCAGCGGAGAGTTGTATGTAGGTTTCGGTTTTTGCTGGAACTATCGGCGGGATTTCTTCCGCTACGATATCGCCTCCGACCGCTGGGATTCGATCGATGTGAATGTCTCTTTCCACGGCTACCCTACCCGTTCGTTCGGCGGCACAGGCTGCACATGCCAGGGTCGCCATTTCATGGGCACCGGATACTACGGGGAGAGTCTGAACTGGTGGGGGGAACTGGTTGAAGGGACGCATTGGGAGAAGCGCGCGGCAGTACCGGGCAGGACACGTACTATAGCCGCCACTGCGGCGACAAAAGACTATATCTACCTCTCCGCAGGCATGCACTACGGCGGCGTGAACACTACCGGCGAAGTATTAAGAGACATTCGCCGATACGACCCGCAGACCGACTCATGGTCTCTCGTCGCTCTTCTGCCGGAAGGGATGATGAACCATGTCTCTTTTGCCATCGGCAAGAGAGTGTTTATCGGTTTGGGCGAGACCGAGGAATGGCAACTATCGGACAAACTATACTATTTTGAGGAATAAGATAGCGGTCATATTACTGGTGCTCTGCGCGGGTGTACAAGCCCGCGAGTTGAGTTGGCGCTTCTGGCCGACGGGTATCCAAGACGGAGTGTCCGCAGGTGCAGACACGCTGCGATGGACGGCAGGCGTCAGCGCTGTTGCCTCGAGCGGTAAGTTTGCTCCTTTCTGGCTGCAGAGCAATACATACGGCGACGTCAGCAGCAGTCCTTTCTCCGGCAATCTGACCGCAGGGATCTATAAAGAAGCCGTTCATCCGGAGCGATGGTGGGATTATGATTTCGGAGTTCAATTAACGGGTCGTGTGCAAAGTCCTATCCCGGGCAGTGCTTTCGAGATCCAGAGACGATACGGGACGGGCTATTTTAATCAACTCTATGCCCATGTGCGGTTGTATATCGTAGATATCACAGCGGGAATCAAGCCTATGATCTATGAGACGCAAGATACGGCGTTGAGTATGGGTAGTATGGTTTTCTCCGGCAACAGTCAGCCCCTGCCACGGATCACTATCGGTTTTGACCGGTATATCCCCTTCCCCGGGTGTTACGGGTATTTTGAAGTCAAAGGAGGTCTGACGCATGCCTGGCAGGCGGATAATATCTACATGCGCGGAAGTTATATCCATCATAAGTTTATCGGTTTCCGCTTCGGCGGCCGTCTGCCGGTGAATCTCAGTTACGAGTTTCACCATGCGGCTCAATGGGGCGGTATTCATCCTGTCTATGGCGATGTAGGCAGCGGGTGGGACGCTTATATGAATGTATTCATGGCCAAAGCGGGCGGTACGACACGCATCGACCAACTGAATGCGCAGGGAAATCACGTAGGCAGCCAGCAGTTGATGCTCACGGCGAAAGGCAAAGGCTGGGAGGTGAGCGCATACTGGCAGAATTTCTTCGAAGATAATTTCGCATTCATCGGGTTGGGAAAGAATATCGCCGACGGCTTATGGGGCATCAGTATGAAACAGACCCGATGGCCGTTCATCGAAGGAGTGACCTACGAGTTTCTCAATACCACCGATCAGTCCGGTCCCTGGCACGACCGCGACGGGCTATGCTACGCCGGCAATGACCAATACTACAGGAACGGTATGTTCCAGAACGGATGGAACTATTTCTACCGCACGATGGGCACACCGTTCATCACCTCGCCTCTCTATAATGAGGACGGGGCCATTCAAACGAAAAACAGCCGTGTGCGAGTGCATCATTTCGGTGTGCGGGGCGACATCTACGGTTTTCAATACCGCGTCAAAGCCTCTTATGCCCGCAATTACGGGAATGACAACACCTCCCGCGCCATGCAGAGTGAGAACACCGCGCTGCTCGTGGAGGTTCGCAAATATGTAGAGAAAGCCTGGGGGCTGAATTTCGGGCTTCGCCTGGCAGCCGATATAGGCAGCCAATGGGGAAATAACTTCGGCGCACAGATAACCATCAGCAAAAGAGGAATACTAACTACATGGTAAACGACCAAACAGTACATATTATCATGCCCGTCAAAGACGCAATCGATAAAGCAGAACAGGCTATCCGTGCTATAGTAGCGAGCGGATATACGCTTTGCGTCTATGACGACAACTCGGAGCCGGAGAATGCGCTACGGCTGGATGCGCTGGGTGCAGAACCGGGCATCGAGGTAGTGCATCTGAGCGAACTGACCTCTCATCCTTCGCCCAACTACCGCACGGTGCTCATTGATGCGCAGCGGAAGGCGCTGGCGAAGAATGCATCTCTGGTGATCATCGAGAGCGACGTGGTCATACGGCCGAAGACAATCGATCGATTGATAGAAGGGCAAAAGACACCGGCAGAGAAACCTGTCGGCATGGTAGCGGCCGTGACGACAGACGAGCAAGGGAACGTGAATTTCCCATACGAATATGCGCGGCGGTGGAAAGCGGACGGAGAATGCAAGAAGAGACTTTCTTTCTGCTGCACCCTGTTGACCAAGGAACTATTGCGGGCGTACGATTTTGAGCAGTTGGATCCGGCAAAAAACTGGTACGACGTGTTTATCAGTCACCTGTCGGTCCAGATAGGATTTACGAATATCCTGCAGGTCTCCAACCCGGTGCTGCATACTCCCCACTCCAGCCGTCCCTGGAAACTACTCAAATATACGAATCCGATATTGTATTACTGGCGTAAACTCACGCTACGCCGCGATAAGATATGAAACCATTAGTATCCGTCATAGTGCCCCTGTACAACGCTGCGCCGTATATTGTCGAAGCGCTGGAGAGTATTGTCGCCTCTACCTATCGTCCGATAGAGGTCATCGTCATGGACGACGCCAGTACGGACGACGGTCTGCGTATTGCGCAGGATTTTGCCACAAGCCATCCGGAGGTACGTGTGCTGCATCAGAAGCATGCCGGCGTCAGCGAGGCACGCAATAATGCCATCCGAGAGGCGAAAGGCGAATGGATTCTGCCGGTGGATGCAGACGACAAGATAGGACCGACGTATATCGAGCATGCCGTAGAGGCGATAGACAAAGATGTACATATCATCGGCTGCCGGGCGGAGTTTTTCGGTGCCAAAAGCGGCGAATGGAAACTGCCGGAATACAGTCCCGAATTGCTGGCAAGGAAGAATATGATCCATATCTCGTCGCTCTTCCGCAGGATAGAATGGATGTCAGTAGGAGGGTTCTGTCGGGAGAATATCTACCGGGAGGACTGGGATTTCTGGCTGAGTCTGATGGAGGTAGGCGGCCGGTATATACGGCTGGACGAGGTAGGATTGTATTACCGCGTGCTGCCGGGTTCGCGCCGCCATACAGCCAAGAAGCACAAGCGCGCTATCGTGGATGCGATGAATGAGCGCCATATGCCGTATATGGAGCGATACCTCGGCGGACCGCTGCATTATATGCGGTCGTGGAGCAAATTTCTCAATTGGTTTCGGCGATACAAACAGGTAGGAGATTTTCGGTACTGGGACCTCGGATGGATTATCTCCCGCAAACGCAATATTATCCGTGAGAGCAGCGAATGGGTTATCAAACAATTCGCCGTTCCTTCCCTGTTGAAAGGGATCTGGTACGGTTGGTTCGCCAAAAGCAAAGCACAGCGGAGTTACGAATACGCCCTGCGGTTAGGGACAGATTTCACGCCCAGACCTGTGGCATACCGCGAGGCGAAGGTGTTCGGTATTCTGCGCGAGAGCTGGTATGTAAGCGAGCGGGCATTATGTCTCGGATGCTTCAACGACCTGATCAATGCACCGGACTATCCGAACCGTACGGAGCTGCTCTGGCGAATCGGTGAGTTCACCGCGAAGCTGCATAAACGCGGCATTCTGCATCGCGACTACTCGGGCGGCAACATCCTTTTCAACCGGGACGGCACACGCATCCAGATTGTTGATTTGAACCGCGTACGATTCTACAAGCATCTGAGTCGCGAACAGAGGCTGCGCAATTTCGAGCGGCTCAATATAGACATGGAGGCGCTGGCTATTATGGCGAAGGCTTACGCCGAGGCGATGGGTGACGACTATAAAGAGGATGCACGGTATATCATTGAGCACCGGTGGAGCAAACATATCAAACAAGGAATAACTAATCTATGAATCAATACCAAAATATTATCGGTCGCATCCATTACTGTTTAGGATTAGCTGTAGTGGCACTGCTGCCTTTCCCGCAGATATTCCTGCGCTATGCCTGCGTACTATGGGTCGTCAGCTGGTTTTTGGAAGGACGATGGCTGAAGCGTTCAAATCTCAAATCTCAGATTGCCAACAGTAAATTGTGGATTCCGTTTGTCCTTTTCGGTTTGTGGTACGCCTGGAAAGCCATCTCGTTCTTCTGGTCTCCGGATCATGCGGCGTGGGCCTGGCAGATGGAGCGGTATCTGGCTTTCGGACTGATGATACCGATGGGTCTATGGGGTCTGAACGAGCACTATCGCTGGCAGACATTAGGCAAAGTGCTGATTGCGAGCTGTGTCATTGCGCTGCCGGCCTATATGGCATTTATGGCCGCCTTGTTTTACCATCCCGAATGGGTGCCGTATTTCAATTTGCCGGAGCCCTGGATTCAACACGAAGAATGGTGGACGTTTTTCGCAGAGAATATCTCGCATTTCAAGCACCGGCTATTCCTTTGCTCCGTCGAACTTTTCGGCGCCATCATTGCTTTCCGGATGTATTATAAACGTCCGGCGGTGTTGCTGCCATTATGGGCAGTGATGCTATCCTCTATTCCGCTGACGGGAAGCAGACAGGCTATTCTCTCCGCCGTGGCATTGTTCTTCGTCGGGATTATATGCAGTCTGCCGGCAGTACGACGCCGGCGGTACGGCATAGCTATTGTGCTGACAGGAGTGGTAGTAGGCGCCGGATTGCTGCATCTGCATCCGAGAATGCAGGAGTTTGAGTTATCGGATATCAAAGAGATGCGGGAGCTCAGTTATTACCACGACATCCGGTTAAATATCTGGGGAGCGGCGCTGCAGCACCCGGAGGAGTATCTGGCGCACGGTTTGGGTGCCGGGCAGAGCAGTAATTATCTACGGGAGAAGTACCGGGCGGCAGGGTTCGACCACTATGTCTACATGGGCTATCATCCGCATAACCAATATCTGGAGGAACTGATGGAAATAGGTCTGCCGGGCTTGCTGCTTTTCCTGCTCGCATGGCTCTCCTTACCTATCTGCGCACAAAAAGAAGGACGGCTAACCGCCATCCTCTTCACTACCCTGTTCCTGCTCAATATGTGTACGGACTGTATGTTCGGCCGTTTCTGCGGCATTGCCCTTTGGGCGGTAGGATTAGTGTTCCTCCTTCTCCAAACCGACTCGCAGGGTGACGAGCAGCCCGCGAGGGATGCATAGACTCATGGAGGTTCGGCTGTCCTTCATGGATGCTATACCCCGTTCATTCGTCCAATGCGGATAAGTGGGATGATCATAGGCGTCGAAGGTATATTCCGTGAGAGCCGTGCCGAAATCGTAGATATTATAGCATAGCACCTCCAGCGACATCGGTATATCGCGAACCCACCAACGTCCGGTAGCACGGAGGTCGAAATTGAAGAACGCATCTTCTCTTTTTCCGAAGGCATTATTAGCCATATTTATTCCCTTTGCGTCCGAATGGAGCAAGGCTACCTGGTCGTGCCCGTTGACGGTCTGCGGGCGGGCAGTGAAGGTAGAGAAAGGCTGTCCGTCTTTGAACTTGCCGTTCAGCGCTATCGAGAAATACTTGCAGGCATTATAAGTCACCTGCAGACGGAGGATAAAGGACTTGTCCTGATTCAGTCGGCAGTTGCCCTGGTAGGGTTTGTCCCCTTCGCTTAATGCCACGTAGGTATTGGGATTCGCGGAGGATTCGGAGAGGGCGCCTATATTATTATGGAGCGGACCGTTGCCCAAGGTACTGAGTCCCGCCATCAGATAACTCTGCCACGAAGCCATCACATGCCATTTGCGGCCGCGATAGGTATATTTGACCGTATTGGACATATAATAAGGAGTGCGCCCGCCCGCGCGCGAGGACATGAGGTCCGGAGGCTGGGTGGTGACGGTATAACGCTTCTCTCCTTCGCGCAGGTAATACACGCCGTCCTGCTCTATCATATTGGCGTTCACGCCATCCGCAAAAGCGGTAAACCACTGATGATAATATTTGCGGATCGAAGAGAGGATCGCTATCTCGTGGCGGCGGGATTTACCAAAGGTAAACCGTATCGGCAGATCGAGCACGGCGTAGGAAGGTTGCTTCCTCCACAGTCCTTTCTGAGGCGTATGGTACGCGCCGCCGGTAGTAGCCAGCAGCGTGTTATCCGCATAGCGCATCTCGCCGGACATATAGTCGGCACTCAGGTAGCGCACTTCATCCCAGGTATAAGACATCCGATGGTGACTGACAGAGAGACCGAAACCGAACCACCAGACCGGCTGATACTCCAGCGCGAACTTGGCTAACACATTAGGCGAGACAACAGACCGTCCTTTTCCTAATACTATTCCATCCAACGAGACGCCCAAATGGCCGTACAGCCGCAGCCCTTTCACAGGATAATAATCAGCTATCACCATCGCTTCGTTCTCCAGCAGGCCGGAGGTGAAAGCAGAAGAATGCCAGAAAGTGGTATATAACGGTGTAGGAGCGGCATCTGCGATAGATTGCGAATAGAGCGCATTGGACCAAGCTTCGGTCGTCGGCCGGAAATGCAGCAGCGAGTTATAGCCCTCGGCATGAACACGAAGCCATGACAGCAATGGCTGATCGTATTGCACGGAGAGATTCACGCTATGCAGCCGTCCGTCGGCATACCAGGGATCAAAAGCTTCGCCGTCCTGATCCAATATATTGCGGGCAAAATCCAGGGTGTCATGCCGAAGCGTATTCAGTTCATAACTCAGCCCGGCAACCAATTTTCCATGATTAGCAAAAGCCGTAGTGCTATATAGTCCCGCCTGGTAGGCCTGCTGCTGCGCCTGTTCGTTGCGATTGAGATACAACTCCGAGCCGTAGTCCGAGCGTCCGTTCGCCACCAAGAAATAATGCAAACCGGTCTGTACTCCGGATGCTGTATTCTGTCCTTTGAGGGGAATCTCTCCGTCCAGCTGCGCGCGATAATACGGCGCAGCGTACATACCGGCAATACCGGTTCGGTCAAAGGCGGTCAACTGCCTCCGGCCGTAATGGACATAGGCATGCTGGTAATAGGATCTGCCGTAAGCAGGGATAGCGAAAGTAGCATCTGCCGTACCGGCGCCAATGACATGATTGCGCATGTCTATCGGACGTCGGTCCATCGTTCGTTCCTCGCCGGAGGAATGGAAGAGATTGATCAGCTGCCGAGTGCCGGGGGAGATACCGCCCAAATTGCCGATATTACCGGTGAGACGCAGGCTCTGGCGCTGTAAGGCCTCGTCGGTAAAGAACAATTCGCCGTCGTGGTAGTCCAGCGCCAGCGAAGTACGGTCCATTTGGGTATGAAGGAGGGTACTTCCTACCTCGAAACGGCTGTCTATTCGCATGCCGTTCAGGTGGTATTTATTCTGGCGGAAGGAATTGCCGGCAATAGAGAAAATCTGCCGGTCGCCGAGGTTCCATTCGCCGGTAGTCTCTGATTCATAGACCGTGTAGTCATTATAGTTATCCAAATAATGACCAAGGTCAGTGGTTTGATACCACTGACCAAAGAATGAAGAGGCGATCGTATCGATCCCTATGACTATGGCCTGGAGCAAGGTCATCAGCTGCCGAACAGATTATGGAAGAAACTCTTCTTGTCTCCGGCTCCCGGAGCGATATTCGGGCTGTTCTGGAGTTGCTCTATCAGTTTGCGTTCGTCTTTGTTGAGCCGCTCGGGGATATAGACGCCTACGTTGATGAGCAAATCGCCCTGACCGTAGGAACGGCCGTACTGGTCAATCCGCGGCAGACCTTTGCCTCTCATCCGCAGCACCTTACCGGGTTGCGTACCGGGGGTGATAGTGATCTTGACGTCTCCCGTGAGTGTCGGTATCTGCACTTGTCCGCCGAGAACGGCAGTAGGCATATCGAGCAACAGGTTATAAATCAGGTCGCTGTCCTGACGGATGAAATCCTTGTGCTCCTCTTCCTCTATCATGACCAGCAGATCGCCGGGCGCGCCGCCTCTGGGCGCAGCGTTTCCTTTGCCGGGGACGGTCAGTTGCATGCCGCCCATGACGCCGGCAGGGATATTGACGGTGATGATATCTTCTTCGCGCACGACACCCTGTCCGCCGCATTTGGAGCATTTGTTCTTAACAATCCGTCCTTCTCCTCCGCAGGTGTCGCAAACGGACTGCACCTGCATCATTCCGAATATACCCCGTTGCGCCCGGGTGACACGTCCCGAACCGTGACAGGTAGGACAGGTCTCGGTCTTGCCGTCGGCCGAACCGGTGCCGTGACAGTCCTTACACTCAACGAGTCTCCGCACTTTGATCTTCTTCTCGCATCCGGTAGCTATCTCCTCGAGGGTCAGCGTCACTTTGCCTCTGAGGTCAGATCCTCTGCGTTGACGCGGTCCGCGGGAACGTCCGCCGCCCATGAACATCTCTCCGATGTCTCCGATATCGAATCCGGCACCCTGGAAGATATCGCCGAAATGGGTGAATATATCCTCCATAGACATGCCGCCTCCGCTGAATCCGCCTTGTCCTCCCATGCCGGCGAAGCCGTACTGGTCGTAACGGGCACGTTTCTGCGGGTCGGAGAGCACCTCATAGGCTTCCGCCGCCTCTTTGAATTTCTCCTCAGCCTCCTTGTCGCCCGGGTTCTTGTCCGGGTGGTATTGGATGGCTTTCTTGCGGTAAGCCTTTTTTATCTCTTCGGCCGTCGCGGTCTTGGGGACCTCGAGTACCTCATAATAATCTCGTTTTTCTGCCATACTATTCAATGATTAAACATTAATTCATTAATCATTATTCATTATTCATTAATCATTCGCCCACCACTACTTTGGCGAAGCGGATGACCTTCTCGCCGAGTTTGTAGCCTTTCTGGGTGCAATCGATCACTTTGCCTTTCTTCTCCTCGCCGGCGGCGAAGGTGGTAACGGCTTCATGTTCGTCGGTATTGAAATCGGCGTCTTCGGTCTCGATAGCATGCACACCTTGTTTGTCGAGGAAGGAGAGGAACTTCTGATAAATCAGGTCCAACCCTCCTTTTAACGCTTCATACTGGAGTTCTGCTTCCTTCCCTTCAGGGAGGGACTGAGGGTAGGCCTTTCTTGCCCGCTCGAAATCGTCTATAAGGGGCAGCATGTCGGTAAAGATCCGCTCCCCGGCGGTCTCCATCAGATCGAGTTTCTCTTTGTTGGTCCGCTTGCGATAGTTGTCAAACTCCGCCATCATCCGAAGGTTTTTGTCCTCCAGGTCGGCTTTGTCGCTCTCCAAAGCGGCTACCTGCGCTTCGAGTTCAGCCACTCGTTCCTGCGCCTCTTTGAGCGCATCCTGCGCTTCTGTCTGTTCGATGTTTTCTGTATTTTTTTTCTTACTCATATGCATAAAAATTACGTCTATGACGTATCAAATCCTATGCCACAGACGCAATAACTGCCAATTTGGCAGACAAATCAAATAATCCCGTGCTCGAGGGCAAAGCGTACCATTTCGACGGAAGAGGAGATACCGAGTTTATTGAATATATTGGTTTTATGGCTGTTTACGGCGCGCAGGGAGATATGGAATTCCTCGGCTATCTCTTTGCCCAATTTGCCGGCGCAGCATGCCTCAATGATCTGTACCTCGCGTTTTGTAAGCATGGCGTAAGTGCGTTTATTCATTTTCGCATCCACTATATCTCGAATCAGTACCGCCATGTCTCGTCCGTAGAACGGCACTCCCTCCATGACGGAATTGATAGCGAGCGGCACTTCCTCGAGCGGTGCGTTTTTGCTGATATAGCCGTCGATACCGATATTCATCAGTTGCATAATCGGGTATTCCCGGGTCTCAACGGAGAGCACGATAATCTTGATATCGGGATATTCGGTCCGCAGCCTTTTCGCCACATCCACGCCGCTGGTACCGGGCAGGAGAATATCCAGCAGGAGCAGGTCGCACGGTTTGCCGTCGGTCAAGGCATCGAATAACTGGTCTGCCGAAGCGACGCTGATGGTCAGTTCGTGCGGCAGAGGCGCCAGCGCGCTGGCTATCCCTATGCGGATCAATTCATGATCGTCCAATATACCTATATTCATACCTTACCTTTTTATCGTTCGTTCTCCGTCTGTTCAGCGGCAGGCAGCGACAGGCTGAAGGTCGTCTGTCCGTTGCCGGAACGGATATCCAGCGTTCCTTTGTTGAGGCGTATCAACTCGCGGCATAGCAGCAGTCCGATGCCAGTACCGCTTTCTCCGTTGGTGCCGATAGTCGGTTCGACGCGTGCGGAGGAATGGAGTATCTCGTTGATCCGTTCGGGCGTCATGCCGCATCCTTTGTCCCGCACGTAGAGGGAATGGGGCGTTTCGGTGCCGATCTCTATTTCGGATTCTTTGGGCGAGAACTTAACGGCATTGCTGATAAGATTTCTGAGAATGGTACGCAATGTGTCTCTATCGGCCATGACGTAGAGATGGTCGCAGCGGTTGATAATCCGGATTCCTTTGAGGTCCGCGATCGATTTCATAGCCGCAATCATCTCGACGGCAATACTGCTGAGGTCAAGGCGCGTAGGCGTCATAGGACGCTGTCCCTGCTGTAGGCGCGTGAACTCGGAGAGGTTACGCAGAAGCGCGAGTTGGTTATCGCTGCTGGCGAGCAGTTGTCCGAGGATAGTACGGAGTTGCTCGGGTGTTTGGCTGTCATGGTTATTAAAGAGCATTCTGAGCACCTGCTGCTGCGCCACCATCGGGTTCGTCAGGTCGTGCGCCAGGATGGAATACTGTCTCTCGCGGTACGCGGCAACGGCTTCTATCTCGCGTTTGCGCCGGCGCAGGAGCACGGCTACCATCGTCAGCAACGCGACGATCAGGATGAGCAACAAGAGCATCAGAACCAATATCCGTTCTCGCGCCTGTTTGAGGGCCAGTAGCTGCTGTTGCTCCGCCAGCTGGCGCTCCTTGCGATAGGTGTCATACGCCACTTGGGCGATAGCCAGTTGACGATGGGTGTCTTCATTCTGCAGGGTGTCGTACAGTATTCTGACGCGTTCAAGCCACTGCAGCGCTTCGGCATTGCGTCCCGCAGCTTTGGCAAGCCCGTAGAGACGGTCACAGGCTTCGTACTCCTGTTTCTTGAATCCGAACTCATGCGCCCGGTCGGCAGCTTCGCGGTACTGGCCTAACTGCAGAAGGCAGAGCACTTCGGTCATTTTGTTGCCCGTTTCGCGGGCGATGAGGAGCGCTTCCGTCGTATATTGTCCGGCCCGGGCGGGTTGCTCCAATGCCTCGTATATATGTCCGAGCTGCGCGAGCCGCATGCCTTCCTGGAGTCTTCTTCCGAGTGCGCGGTCGGTCTGCAGAGCCTGTTCTGTCAGCGACAAGGCTTCGCGGAGCGTAGCCGTTTTGGCAGAATCCGCCAGCGCGTCACTCTTGGAGAGAAGCACTTCGCCTAACATAGCCTGCCGCACGGCAAGGGATTTGGGGGAATACTCTTTCTCTGTTTTAAGCAGCTGCTGCTCTATATCTATCGCACGCCGGAGGTATTCCTCCGCCACATCCTGCCGTCCTGCGGAGGAATAGATGCCTGCGAGGTTTCCCAGCGAAGCGGAGAGGTCCTGCGGCTGACCTTGCTGCTCGTCGTAATGAAGACATTCCTCGCCGTAATAAA
>DGVB01000032.1 GCA_002395805.1 Bacteroidales bacterium UBA4295
CCTCGAAAAAGTCATACTTGATCTTCAAGCCAAACAGGTCTTTACCGTCCACCATGACAAGTATTCCCTTGCTATGCACCCGTGGTACGAGCCGGATAGCGTGGCACGCAACATTGCTGCCCGACACAATATCCACCTTCTGGATGCCTCGATAGGAGAAATAGTAAAATATTAGATTATGACACAACGGGTAACACCGGAATGACAAACTTGCAGCCGATGGACAATTTGGCACAAAAATGGACATATTGGCAGAGATTTTGACCCTGGCACGCTTATTGCCTCTCATAGGGTGTAAACGCAAAGTACGCAAGCTACGCTAACAACGCAAAACGTAATCTACGCTTCGAAATGTTTAACTAAATTTAGGAGGATTGATTATGAAACCTGCAATGTATCGTAGAAACAGTTGGCTGCCGACAAACGGATGGTTCCCAACAGTATTTGATGAGTTTTTGGACAATGACATGCTGAACACCGCAAGCAATGTGGCACCTTCAGTTAACGTCAAAGAGAACGAGCACGCTTACGAAGTTGAGTTGGCCGCTCCGGGTGTTAAGAAAGAGTACTGCAGAGTACATGTAGATGAAGACCACAACCTGTGTGTCGCCATTGAGAACAAGTTCGAGCACAAGGAGGAAGACAAACATTCGCACTACCTCAGACGCGAGTTTGCTTACACCAACTTCGAACAGAAGTACACGCTCCCGGACAACGTGGATGAGTCGAAGATTAGCGCTAAGGTTGAAGATGGTATCTTGACCATCGAACTGCCGAAACTCAAACGCGAAGAAGGCAAAACCGGACGCCAAATCGCCATCTCATAACATGGCATCCTTTGCGAAGAACGGAGCACTCCTGAGCGAGTGCTCTTTTTTTGTTATCAAAAAAATCCCGCATAATTTGCACATTCGGATTTTTTGTTGTACCTTTGCACTCGATATTGAAAAAATAAGTATGAAAAAATTCTTTCTTTTTGCCTGTGTAGCGGCTATGTTCGCAGCCTGCGCTCCACAAAATGAACAAAAGTCAAACTCGTTTATGGACTTGGCACGTGCGCGTTTTGCTGTGCGTGAATATGCCCAAACGCCGGTAGAGCAAGCCAAAATTGATTCCATCCTCGAAGCCGGGCGTCTCGCTCCGACGGCGAAGAATGTGCAGCCGCAACATATCTATGTGTTGCAATCTCCGGAAGCCATCGCCAAGATCAATGAGTTGACCCGCTGTGCATACCATGCACCCGTGGTGTTCCTCGTTTGCTATGATACCGATCTGGCATGGACGAAAGATGGCGAGAGTTCCGGTAATATGGATTGCTCCATCGTTGGCACGCATATGATGATGGAGGCTACTGAACTTGGTCTCGGCACCTGCTGGGTGAAATGGTTTGAACCCGCTGAAGTGGCTGCGGCTTTTAATCTGCCGGCTAACCATAAACCATCCTTCCTCTTACCCTGCGGTTATGCTGCAGAAGGAGCTAAACCTTCTGACCACCATTTCAGCCGCAAACCGCTCTCCGAGACGGTAACATACAAATAACCATGCCGTATGAAAGTTCTTTTGATTAACGGTTCGCCGCGTAAGAACGGCAACACCTTTACTGCCCTCAGCGAGATTGCCAAGACGCTTCAAACAGAAGGGATTGATTCCGAAATCGTGTGGATCGGCAACAAACCTGTCCGCGGTTGCATCGCTTGCGGTACTTGCAAAACGAAAGGCAACGGACGATGTATCTTCAATGACGATGTGTGCAACGCTATCTCCGCCAAGTTTGCTGAGGCGGACGGATTTGTTTTTGGCTCTCCGGTTTATTATGGTCAGCCCAACGGAGCTCTGCTCGCGATCATGCAGCGCGCTTTCTTCTCGAATGGAGCGAACCTGCAAAACAAGCCCGGAGCTGCCGTTACCATCTGTCGTCGCGGCGGTGCTACAGCAGCTTTCGAGGCACTCCAGATGCCGATGCAGATGATGAACATGCCGCTCGCTACTTCGCAGTACTGGAATATTGCGTATGGCCGCGAAGAAGGACAAGCGGCACAAGATACCGAAGGTATGCAGACCATGCGTACACTCGCGCACAACCTCGCTTGGATGATTCGCGGACTACGCGGAGAGAACGCACCCGAACTGCCCGAACGAGAAGCATGGCAGCCCATGCATTTTATCCGGAATTAATCGGTCTTTGGAATGACGAATTTCTTACCCTTCTCCGACCGCGACCAGTTACGCACATGGCTCATGACGAACCATGAGGAAGCCAAAGAATGTTGGGTGACGACCTGCCGCACGAAAATCTTGCGAACGGATTGTATCCCGTATCTGCATGTGGTCGAAGAAGCGCTCTGCTTCGGATGGATAGACTCGACCTACAAGAGGCTGTCCGACGGACGTGGTGTGCAACGCCTCTCCCCGCGACGCAAGAATAGTCATTGGACCGAACTCAATATACGTCGTTGCGCGGAACTCGAGCAGCGAGGATTGATGACGGAGGCCGGAAGAAGAGTAATACCTAACAATCAATAATGCATGCAAACGATCAAACTGAATAATGGCGTTGAGATGCCTCTCTTGGGCTACGGCGTTTTCCGTGTGCCGCCGCAGGATGCAGAGCGCTGTGTGAGCGATGCATTACAAGTGGGATACCGCTTAATCGACACGGCTCAGGCCTATGGAAATGAAGAGGGTGTCGGTGCCGCGATCGCCAAGTCCGGCATACCGCGAGACCAACTCTTTATCGTAACCAAGGTATGGATCACCAACGCCGGCGAAGAACGTGCGGCTAAGAGTATCGAATCCTCGCTGCGCAAACTGCAGACAGACTATATCGACTTGCTTCTGATTCACCAGGCCTACGGCGATGTTTTCGGCTCCTGGAGAGCAATGGAGAAAGCCTATAAAGACGGTAAAACACGCGCTATCGGAGTTAGCAATTTTCAGGCCTGCCGGTTCTATGATTTTGCTTCCTCGGTGGATGTCAAACCTGCTGTTAACCAACTTCAATGTTGCGTACTTTCCCAGCAAAACGGCATACTCCCGGAGATGGCGAGGTATGACACCCGGATGATGGCTTGGGGACCTATTGGACAAGGATCGGATGATTTGCTGGCTAACCCTGTTCTGGCCCGCATAGGCGCTCAATATGGCAAATCGGCAGCGCAGGTGGCACTTCGCTGGCTCGTCCAACGGGGAATCGTGGCAATACCGAAATCAACCCACAAAGAGCGAATGGCGGAGAACTTCGATATATTCGATTTCTCACTTTCCGATGCTGACATGCAAGCTATCGCACCCCTCAACCAAAAAGATACCGGTTTCCGCGATTTCGCAGACCCTGATTATTTGCGAAAGATCATAGGCATGTTCCCGAATGTATGAGCCCAAATGAACGCTTAATACAGCCTTTGCAGCGAATTTTAATGCAATACCTATGAAACGTCTCGTCCCCATTCTCCTTTCATGTCTCTTGCCCTTCATTGCGCAAGCGCAAGATACTATTTTTGTTGATTCTGATGGAGAAGAATATATTGTAGATAGACTACCTCCTGTGCCCCAGTTTCCGAGGGGACATAAAGCACTATTCGAATATCTGTCAAACAACGTGCACTATCCGGAACAGGCTGTAAAAGATAGTATTGAAGATCGCGTCATTGTACAATTTTTAGTGCAGGCAGATGGTTCCATTACGGATATTGAGGTCATTCGTTCGCTGGGTTACCCTGAGTTTGACGAGGAAGCGGTACGTGTAATCTCTGAAATGCCCAAATGGGTTTGGAAACGCGACCCGGGGAAATATGCTCCCGTGAGATACACCGTGCCCGTTAATTTCAAACTACAATAGCACTATGAAACGCTTCATTCCCATCTTCCTTGCCTGTCTCTGCCTGACAGCTTGCAAAACGCAAGTAACGGAGTCTGCCGCTGAAAATGATTCGTGGCAAATGACCTGTGACACGGTGTCTCTCATCGGACAGATGGAGGTAAGTCTCCAGCCGTATTTTAGTGTTTATTCCCCTTCGGAATCAGAGGGAAATATATATGTGACGGTGAATGCCAACACGGGTCTTTCTCATTATGGCTACCAAATGGGTGAGGATCATCATTTTTGTATCACGACCGATGGGCAGCTAAGCAAAACGTCCAAGGAGCCAAAAACGCCAAGAGAAGGGTTCATCCCCTTGGCGCAAACCAAAGAGTGGGATGTCAATTATGTAGATGTAGGCGAATGGGGTAACTATCTGAGTTTTACTGAAAAAAACAGTGAATATGTCTTTGACCAACCGGGATATCTCCGTGCGCTATTCATTCAGGATTCGGTCTTTCTTACTGTCAGCCAGTCCTCGATTGCACGCATTACGAACCCGACTTCCGGTCGCCTAATGACCCTGCCCAAAACAGGTGGATGGGAAGATGAATACTTGTATTATAAAAATGGAGCGCAAACGCAAGAGGTCCTTTGGTCAACGGATGCATTTAAAATAGAATGGGGTGAAGCAGATACGATCATTCACGGCGCCTTTATGGTGGATGACCAATTGATGCTGGCGATGTATATCGACGGAAACACGGGAATATATGCCTTCGACGGAAAGGATTTTCAGTTGGAATATCACCTGGGTGCGCTTTCATTGCAGGACGATTATTCTACCTTGCTAAACCAATTGGATCATCCGAATTCCCTTCTATTGACCTTTACGGATTCGAATAATCGCCAAGGTATCCTGCATATCAAAGGGCGTTCTATCCGTCTCATTTATTTCCTTTTCCCCGATCGCTCTTTGTCTGTAACACAAGAAGATCCTACCATCCCGATGATCCGTTCCATGCTCGATCTGCCAACACGCACGATCGCACAAATCGATAGTATCGAACAGGTCTATGGAGGTGTTTCGATGGACGAAGAGCAATACTATACCCTATTATCGGATAGTTCGTATTTGTGGCGCACCTATGCGTTTAATGATTCTACCGGCATTGTGGAATATGTGAACATCAAACGTCAAAATATAAACTATTATGATTTTTATAATAAGGAATGGCCCAAATGGCAAGATGCCTTTGTCAACGCCTTCTGGGACGAACTGTCTCCCATCGAATCCGATAATAGCAATTTCATCGCCTACCATTCACCCCGTTTCCATTTACGCCTAAGCAAATATTTCTACAATGAAATACTAATTGACTTTATCAAATAGCGCATAAGGGTCTTATCGGTATCGCATCGGGGTAATGTCGTATCCCACCCATACCTATAATATATATTTATATATATTATCCCGTGAAGTTGAATTTTGCCCCCTAAAGATCCGTATCATGAACTGCAACATACACCCGGTTTTATATCGTTTCTACCTCCGCCTCAAAGAACTACTTGGCGCCGAAATAGTGCATCGTCGAAAACGCACTTCTCGTACAGCCATAGAAGTCATCTTTCATTGCGAAGAGAGTTTCATAATGACAGGGCGCCTCAATACCTTGCCCGAAGCAGAGAAGTGCGGCTTTTGGGTTATGTGCCGACCGCAAACGAAACCCGATCGGATGTTCTATAAAGGTCATCGTGTGTACCAATTATTCCTCTCCCCCGTCCATCCCAAGAAACGCCGCGAAATGACCAAAATCATCACTCCGCTTCACCAGCCTGAATCAATCGCTATCGGTGCATAAAATACACCTTTTGGGGGTCGTATTTGTGTCAAAATGGCTAAAAATGCATAAAAATGGCATACACTATTGTGTATGTCAATTTTTTTTTGTACCTTTGCAGCCGAATTGTGTGCGCGAGTGCGCAAACGCGCGTGCACATATGGAGATTTTGGATTAAAATAACACAAAATATAAGATGGAAGAAAAGTATGATGGCTCGAGTATTCAAGTGCTCGAGGGATTAGAGGCGGTGCGCAAGAGACCGGCGATGTACATCGGCGATATCTCGCAGAAAGGTCTGCACCACCTGGTGTATGAGGTAGTCGATAACTCTATCGACGAGGCGCTCGCCGGTTTCTGTGATGAAATAGCCGTGCATATCAATGAGGACAACTCTATTACCGTGCAGGATAACGGTCGTGGTATTCCGGTGGATATGCATCCGAAGGAGCATAAATCGGCTCTCGAGGTGGTAATGACAGTCCTCCATGCCGGTGGTAAGTTTAACAAGGATTCGTATAAAGTGTCCGGCGGTCTTCACGGTGTGGGTGTGAGCTGTGTGAATGCGCTCTCGAGCCGCATGCATGTGGAGGTTTACCGTAATGGCCAAATCCATAGCCAGGACTACGCAAAGGGCAAACCGCTCGCCCCGGTTCATACGATCACTGAGGCCGAGGCTACCGGTAACTGGGAGCAACGTAAGACCGGTACGTTCGTGCAGTTCTGGCCGGATGATACTATCTTCACCGAGACCGTTTATCATTGGGAGATTTTGGCGAACCGTATGCGTGAATTAGCGTTCTTGAATGCGGGAATTAAAATCGTTCTTAAGGACAAACGTGTTGTAGATGCTGAAGGTAACTGCAAACGCGAGACCTTCTATTCTGAGAAAGGACTCTCGGAGTTTGTGCGCTATATCGATGGTACCCGTACGCCGCTCATCAGTGAGGTAATCCATCTCAATACCGACAAATACGGTACACCGGTGGAGGTGGCGATGATCTACAACACCGATTTCAACGAGAATGTACACTCGTACGTTAATAATATCAATACCATTGAGGGTGGTACTCACGTAGCCGGTTTCCGTGCTGCTCTGACGCGTGTGATGAAGAAATACGCCGAGGAAAGCAAGATGCTCGAGAAAGCCAAACTGAAAGATAAGGACGGTAACTCGACCATCGATCCGAACGATTTCCGCGAAGGTCTGACGGCGGTTATCTCCGTCAAAGTGGCTGAACCGCAGTTTGAGGGCCAGACCAAGACCAAACTCGGTAACTCCGAGGTCGCAGGTATGGTTTCCTCCGCTGTGGCTGAGGCTTTGCAGAACTATCTTGAGGAGCATCCGGACGATGCGAAAAAGATTGTGGAGAAAGTGATTCTGGCTGCCCAGGCACGTATCGCTGCCCGTAATGCACGTCAGTCCGTTCTCCGCAAATCGCCTCTCTCCGGTGGCGGTCTTCCCGGTAAACTGGCAGACTGTGTGTCGAAAGATGCTTCGGAGTGCGAGCTCTTCCTTGTCGAGGGAGATTCTGCAGGCGGTACGGCTAAGACCGGCCGTGATCGCGTGCACCAGGCTATCCTGCCGCTCCGCGGTAAGATTCTCAACGTAGAGAAAGCAATGGAGCATAAGGTGTTCGAGTCTGAGGAAGTGCGCAATATCTTTACTGCTCTTGGTATCACGTTCGGTACCGAAGAGGATCCGAAAGCACTCAATCTCTCGAAGATTCGCTACCACAAAGTGATTATCATGGCCGATGCCGATGTCGATGGTGCCCATATCGCTACCCTGATTATGACCCTTTTCTTCCGTCATATGAAAGAGGTAATCGAGCAAGGCCACCTCTATATTGCTTGCGCACCGCTATATAAGTGCTCAAAAGGAAGCTATAGTGAGTATTGCTGGAATGACCAGCAGCGCATGGCCTTTATCCAAAACTACGGAGGCGGTGACGAGCGGCAGATCAAGACCCAGCGATACAAAGGTCTGGGAGAGATGTCCGACGAACAACTCTGGGAAACTACGATGGATCCTGCACGCCGTGTGCTCAAGCAAGTCACGATTGAGAATGCCGCTGAGGCGGATCGTATTATCGCTATGCTGATGGGCGACGATGTAGCGCCGCGTCGCGAGTTTATCGAGGAGAATGCAACCTACGCAAATATCGATGCTTAATGAAAATTGCGGTCTATTGTTCGGCGAAAGATAGTATCCCGGAGGAGTATCTGGATTTGGGGGATGCCTTGGGAACATGGCTTGCGAAGCAAGGCCACACGCTTGTCTATGGCGGTGCTACGGGAGGATTGATGACGCGAACCAGCGAGGCGTCAAAGGCTGCTGGAGGGTATGTGATCGGAGTAATCCCTCCGAGAATCGTAGCAAGCGGACGCAAAGCTGAGAATTGCGACGAATTGTATTGGGTACGGGCAATGTCTGAGCGGAAGCAGACAATACGGGATATGGCGGATGTGATCGTCTGCCTCCCGGGTAGTTACGGGACGCTCGACGAAATGATGGATGCTACCTCTTCGGGGATCGTAGGCGAACATCATAAACTGCTCCTCGTACTCAACTACAAAGGCTTCTATGAACCGCTCAAACAGCAGATTGAGTATATGCGTCGCCTTCGCTTTATTCCTGAGCAGGAAGCATATAGACCTGTTTTTGTCGATACACTTGACGAACTCTATGAGAAAATAATAAATCATAAATAATAAACCATAACTTCTACTTTTTATGAACCTGTTTACGGCCAGATTAACCGGCAAAATGCTCTCGGCAGAAGCGTTCGAGAAAACTATCCACGACATGCAAGAGCGTGTAAAACGCTATCGTTTGATTGAGAAATCACCAGAACTGGCGGAGTACCTAAAGTTGAAAAAAATCGTGGAGAGTTCGGACTTCCAGGAAAAGAAGAAAGAACTTATCAATCGTAAGTATCAAGATACAGACGAGGGACGCAAAATGACTGCTTACGAGCGTCTGGTGACTTCGCGTAGTATCCGCCGGTATAGAAAAGCACTGGAAGATCCTACTTTCCAGGCTTTCCTCCGATTCCGCGAGACAGAGGATTTTGCGAAGATCAAGAGCGTGAAGGAATGTCTGCGCTCAAGCGAGATCCGTACCTACAACATGTTGTACCACTCGTCGTATTACAAAAACTACCTGAAGGTGCTTAATTCGCCGGAATTGCGCCAACTGGCAGAACTGGAGAAAGAGGTGAAAACGGAGGATTTCCAAACCCGACACGCGCTCTGGGCGGATGCCAAACGATGGCAACACTCCGAGGAATATAAGGTCGAGCAACGCTATCTGGAACTGGCTAACTCCGATGATATCAAGTTCTATTATACCCAGCGCGAGGAGAAAATTGATTGGGCTGAACTCTTCCGTCCTTCCTTTGAGGATGATATGTCCTCGTCCAAGAATTGGCAAGCGGGCTTCGGCTATGCTAATCCCGCAATGAGAGATGGCCATTCCCGTACTTCCGAGCGTCAGGCATACAACGGAGGAAAAAATACCTTCTTTGTGGATGGTCGTATGGACCTTGAGACACGCGAAGAAAGCAAACTCGCTATCGCATGGGATGAGAAAAAAGGATTCATCGAGCATGTATTTGACTATACATCCGATGTGATGAATACCAAAGAGGCTTTTGCACAGGAATCAGGTATGTTCATGGCAAAAGTGCGTAGTCAGGGTGCCGGACATCATTTCTTCGGACTTACTACCGGCAAACTCAATAGTCCGATGGTGGCGCTTTACCACTATAATGGTAAGGTACATCAGTTGGGATTGGTTAATGGCGCTAAAACCCAGATGGCGGACCTCACCGGTATGCTCCGCTCGATGTATTATGTCTATACCTTCCGCTGGACCAAAAACGAACTGATATGGTACGTTAACAACTTGGAAATCCTTCGCTTGCCGAATCGCCTGCCGAAAGAGGCAATGTTCTTCCTTGCGCAAAGTTGGCTGCCCGGTAAAGAGAAGGGTGGTGAAGGTAAACTGAAGATCCAGTGGGCACGTGTATTCCGCGGAGTAGATGATTCTGCTCTCGCGCAACGCAAAACAACAGCTGAAGAATAAATAGTATGTTCCTTATTGCCGGCAACTGCGCGATAGAGAGTCGTGAAACGACGCTTAAGACGGCTGAGACGCTACGCAGCCTCTGCTATGACTTGGGCATCACGCTCTATTATAAATCCTCGTTTGATAAAGCCAACCGCACTTCCGCTTCGCCGCGTGGAGTGGGGATGGACGAGGGGCTGCGTATCTTGCAGGAAGTGAAAGAGCAGTTGGGCTTGCCTATACTTACCGATGTGCATGAGAGCGCTCAGTGCACTCCTGTGGCGGAAGTGGCAGATGTGCTCCAGATACCTGCTTTCCTCTCTCGGCAAACCGACCTGCTACAGGCAGCAGCAGCTACGGGACGCATCGTCAATGTCAAAAAAGGACAGTTTATGGCGCCGTGGGATATGGGAGGAGCAATCGCTAAAATTGAACAGGTATCGCCTAATGCCGCTAAAGAAGGACGAGTATGGCTTACTGAACGCGGTTCCTCCTTCGGTTACGGTCGGCTCGTCGTGGATATGACTTCGTTGGTAGAAATGCGGCGGTTCGGATGCCCTGTCATCTTTGATGCCACCCATTCCGTCCAGCAGCCTTCTTCGCAAACCGGCATCACCGGAGGAAATAGAGAGATGGTTCCTTATCTCATGCGCGCTGCGCTGGCTGTCGGAGTGGACGGCTTGTTCATTGAGACCCACCCCGATCCCGATAATGCCATCTCCGATGCCGCTAACCAGGTACGACTGGCCGATATGAGAAACCTCCTGACTCAAGCGCTTAGACTAGATGAACTGGTCAAACTGGAATAACTGGATAAACTAGACTACCATATGGAACAAACAATCACCATCTATTGCAAGAACACCCACACCTATCACAAGGTACCGCGCGGTATTTCGTTGATTGAACTCAAAGATCTTTTGGGCATTCAGCTTCAATATCCGATCATTGCAGCGCATGTGAACTATAAGGTGGAGAATCTGGATTTCTTGCTTTATAAACCCAAAGATATAGAGTTTTTGGACGCCAGTTCCCCTTCCGGAATGCGCGCTTACGTGAGGACGCTGAATATGGTGTTCGCTTGCGCGGTGAATGAGTTGTTTCCTGAAATGGACCTGCGTGTAGAGCACCCGATCAGCAAAGGCTACTACTGCACGCTGCAGTGGCATCAGAGCAAGGACTCCAGGATAGAGGAAGAGAAGGAACCGCCGGTAGTGACACGAGAGATAGTGCAGGCAATCAAAGAGCGAATGCAACTGATTATCAGCGAGAACCGGCCGATTATTGAGGAGGAAAGGCAAACAAAAGAGGTGATTAAGATGTTTGCGGAGCGCTATAACAACGCGTCTTCCATCTTCGAAGCGCTCGGAAACCCGTACTGCCGCTATTTCAGTATGGGCGATTTCATCGATTATTATACAAATGTCCTCCTCCCCAGTTCCGGATATATCAATGTATTCGACCTCGAGCCTTTCAAGGATGGATTGCTTCTTCGTATTCCGAATCGTAATAAACCTACTATTCTTGAGGACGCTATTCCGCAGGATAAGATGTTCTCTATTTTCCAGGAATATAACCGTTGGAATAAACTGCTGAGAATCAATAATGTTAGTGACTTTAATATTGCTTGCAAGCAGAATAAATCTTTCGGACTGATTAAACTGGCTGAGGCTCTGCATGAGAAAAAAATTGCGCAGATAGCGGACGCAATAGCAGAGAAAAAACCAAGAATCGTATTTATCTCCGGTGCTTCATCATCCGGTAAAACCACCTTCTCCAAGCGTCTGCAAATCCAGTTGCTGGTAGACGGTATCCGACCCGAAGTGCTTTCCATGGATGATTATTTCGTGAATCGTGTGGATACGCCGAAAGATGCAAACGGAGAATATGATTTCGAGGATGTCAACGCGGTGGATCTGCCTTTCTTCCGCGAGCAGATGCATGACTTGTTGGACGGAAAAGAGATTAATCTGCCTACCTATGATTTTACCAAAGGAGAACGGGTCTTCCGCGGTAATAAACTGAAACTTCAGAAGGACTCTGTCCTTGTGATCGAGGGACTCCATGCTCTGAATCCATGTATCCTGCCCGATGTAGATAAATCACTGACGTATAAGATTTATGTCTCTACGCTGACGACGATCAATATTGATAATCATAACTGGATTCCGACGACCGATATTCGTCTCCTCCGCAGAGTCGTTCGTGATTATAAATACCGCGGTTTCTCGGCCCAGCAAACGATTGCTCGCTGCCCCTCCGTTATTCGTGGCGAAACCAAGTGGGTCTATCCCTTCCAGGAGGAAGCGGACGTTATGTTCAATTCGGCCCTGATCTTCGAGTTCGCGGTGCTCAAACGACATGCGGAGCCGATCTTGTCCGAAGTGCCTAAGTTCTGCGAAGAATACAGTGAGGCACACAGGTTGCTTAAGTTCCTCCAGTATTTCGTGCCTATTCCCGAGAAAGAGATTCCGCCTACTTCATTCCTCCGTGAGTTCGTCGGCGGTTCGTCCTTCCGCTATTAATGGCACAAAAATTGTAAAACTAATAGCTAATAGCCAAAAGCTAAAGTAAAAATGAAGATCATCCTTGTTATATTGTTGACGATTTTTGATTCGCTACCCGGGCTGCAAATCGTGCAGGACAGCGCAATGTATGTGCTGCTGGATGAAGCGGTGAATGGCAAACGTGAGTTAGTGGAGATTGACGGATATCGGGTGCAGATATATTCCTCTAACCGTCAGCAGACTGCGAAAAGTGAAGCCCTTGAACTCGAGACTAAGTTGAAAGATAAACTGAATCAAACTCTCTACGTGCAATATCTCCCGCCGTTCTGGAAAGTGCGCTTGGGCGATTTCCGTAACTATGAGGAAGCGAAAGAGTATAAGAAACTATTCGTGCAGCAGTACCCCGAACTGATGGGAGATACCTATATTGTGCGCGATAAAATACTGGTGATGCAATAATGAATCTGCAGGATTTTCATTCTAACCCGGAAGTGACGGCTGCTATTGAGAAGGCCGTCCAAGAGACGCTCAAGCAGATAGGAGAAGATCCCGCCCGAGAAGGTCTCGTCAAAACCCCGCATCGCGTCGGGGAGGCGCTTCAGTTTCTCTGCAAAGGATACAACGAGGATCCGGAGGCTATCCTCCGTTCTGCGCTTTTTGAGGAAGATTACCGTCAGATGGTTGTGGTCAAAGATATCGATTTCTATTCCCTCTGCGAGCATCATATGCTGCCTTTCTTCGGAAAGGTGCATGTGGCCTATATCCCGAACGGACGTATCACGGGCTTGAGCAAGATTGCCCGCGTCGTAGATGTCTATGCCCGTCGGCTGCAAGTGCAGGAGCGACTCACGACTCAGATCAAAGAGTGTATCCAAAATACCCTTGATCCGCTTGGCGTGATGGTCGTTATTGAGGCTGAGCATCTCTGCATGCAGATGCGGGGCGTACAGAAACAACACGCCATGACGGTTACTTCCGATTTTACCGGTGTCTTTAATCAGGCCAAAACTCGAGAAGAGTTCATGAAATTAATCAAAGGATAAAAAAAGCAGGCAACCGCCTGCTTTTCTTTTTTATCGAATCACTAAAATCTTAACGACTGTATGTCCGCCGTTGGCATTGCATAGCGCGGTATAAACACCCGGTGTCGCTCTTCTGCCATCCGGCAGTTTGCCGTCCCATACTGCTGTACCGCCATGGCTCTTGGTCTTGCATACCAGATTGCCGCCTGCATCAACGATGTTGACTACTGTATTCTCCATCAGTCCGGCAATACTGATCATACCGTTGTAACCGGGTCTTACCGGGTTCGGGAAAGCGTAAGCGCTGCTCATATCTTCTTTCGCTTCGCTCGCATCGCTACGATAGGACGCTATACCTCGGTCTGTACCTACAAACACTTCACCGGTCTTCGGCATGATGGCTATGGATTGGACGTTATTGGCCGGCAGAAGGGAGTTGTTCTCCGTGAAATGCGCTACGGTGATGGTATCGTCTTCGATCAGATATAGACCTGAGTTAGCTGTACCGATCCACATCCGGTTTCCGCCATCTACCGCCAGACAGTTGATACGCTCGTCGCCCAATAGGTAATCGCCTAATTTAGTACCGTCATTGCGCGGGATGATAATCCGTTTGCAGGCATTGGACGAGAAGAAATCCACATCCTTCGGGATTAGTATCACTCCTTTGTCTGTGCCTATCCATATGCGCCCCGTGTGGTCTTGCGCAAAGCAGCGGAAGTTAGCCGGTGTCAGCGTGTTGCCGTTTTGATCTACAAACGAACTGCGCGCCATGCTTCGGTCGTCGCTGCTGATAGTCGGGGTGCCTCCGTCATCCAATAGTATTATCGCAGGCTCCGAACGTTGACCCATCATCCATTTCCATTGACCTTTACGCTGATCTACCCATATGCCTGCCGGAGTCTCCAGATGTAGATTGTTTCTTAATCCCAAACCGTACCATTGCCCTTGTGGCGTCCGTACATGAATCGGCTTGCCTTCTTCGGTGGCATTCAGTACCCATAAATTGCCGTCCGCATCCATCATTGCGCCGTCCGTGCGCGTGTAATAGTAATCGTCTCCACCCGTTTGTGCTGCGCGTAGCGTACTGTTGGAACGATCGTAATGTTGCGTTGCTTTGTAGTTCTTAAACTCAAAGACACCGGTGCCGAAGGTGGCTACGAAGAAATGTCCCGGATCGTTGGCATCCACCGCATATTGTACTGCATCGCGTATATCATGATTCGTGTAATACCAGGTGTCCGGCCATGGAATACCTCTCCATTGATGCCCGTCGTAGATACTCAGGCTGCTTTGCCTGCCGAACTGCTCCGACCATCGTCCGCCGGGAGAAACGTATAACTGATCATGAGCGATATCCAGATGATAGCCGAAATTGCTTAGCGGACCTTCGGGACGGAAGAAATCATCTCCTGCTGAACCTAATCGGACGAGACCTTGTCCCTCTTCTGCCAACCAGTATTCGCCGTTTGTATAAACGGCATCGGCGGCTGTGTAATGATCGCTCAGCCCGCTTAACGAATCGTCGTCTGCCAGCCGGAAAAGACCTTTGTTACCGTGATATACCAGCATCTGCCTGCCGCTCACGTGTATCCATTTCAGCGGCTCTGAAACGACTAACTCCCATCCAGCGCCTCCTTGGCGGTACAGCGAGTCGTGAGCCAGCACATAAATCAGCCCGTTATAAACCTCTGCCTGCTGAATCTGATCGAACGGCAGCGATTCGGCCTGCCAGAAAGTGTAATCAACCAAATTGTCATTCAGGCTCGCTTTGTACATCCTGTCGTACGAGAATGCATAAATCGAATCGCCTTTTTCTACGATCTGCTGTACCTCTACGCTTGAGGCGTTTGCACCGATATAATAGGTGTCGCTTACCTCGCCTCTGCGCGGCTGGATAGAGATGATACCGAATGGCATCGCCAGATAGGTATGGCTTCTGCCGACGTAGATATCATGGATAGTAACATCGATCGATCCTGCTTTCATCGATATATCCGGCATCTGGGTCACATCTCCTTCGTCGCTCAGCAAGTCGATCTGCCCGTTTTCATAAGCGATGATCAGTTGTCCGGCATTCGGATCATGGGCGATATGCACGATGCCGGTGCCGTTCAATCCGGTTGCTTTGTTCCAATATACGATACGCTCGTCGGCTCTGTCCACGCTGAATAGTGAACCGTTTGCTACGGCATAGATGGCTTCCGCGGTAGCGGCTATCTCCGTCGGATTGGAGTAGGAGAGATGAAGCCGCCATTGCTGCATCACACCATTTTCACTGGTAGACGAAGCATCATCGTTCTCACCATCCTTTATTCCTTCGTCCTGTCCGTTCGGGTCGTATTCCACCAGCCCTTCTGCGGTACCGATCCATAGATGGCCGTCATCTCCTGCAGCCAGCGACAGAATGCCGTTCGCGCTCATGGCGGAGTTATCGGTCGTATAATGCCCGAGAATCTCTGTCGCATCTTCGTTCAGTTCATATACCCCCAGCGTCTCCGAACCGATCCATAGATGGCCGTCCGGCGTCTGACATATAGCTTTCATTCGCAGGGTCGTAATTGGATTCTCGCCGTTGTTATCCATCAAATCGGGTTGCACAATGGCGTCGGACGTGAAGAAATCGGTGCCCTCGTCGATATATGCTGCGCCTTGCTCGGTCGCTACCCATATACGACCTCGTCTGTCCTGCATGATGGCAAATAGGTCCACCGGAGTAAAACTCCGGCCGTGCTGGTTGGTCCATTCGCGGCGTAAAAAGGCACGATCGTCCGATGCATCCGTTGGAGTTCCTCCGTCGTCCAGAATCATCAAACCCGATGGTTTGTAAGCAGAGGTGATCCATTTCAGGTGCTCGTTGCGGCTGTCAATGATAATATCGCCGGGAATATGGATGGTTATCGGTTGGTTGTCTGCGACGATGGGCAAACCGTAGAAACTATCGCCCTCTTTGACTATTACCGGAGTGGCATTGGCAGCGTTTAGAAACCATAACCTGCCTGCGCTGTCGAATGTGCCGCTGATGAGTCGCGTGTATATCTGCGGACTGCCTGGAACGGCTGAAGTGATCACATCGTTTTCCGTCGTATGGCCTACGCATTTCTCACCGATAAATTCATATAATCCGGTACCGTAACTGCTGATGAAATAGTGGTTGGAGTTATTCGGATCGATGGCGGCTGTCATGAAATCGCGCACGATATCCAGACCGGTCTGTGCTGCAATGGAGTCGCGCGTTATATTGCGCCATATGCCCTCCTTGTAGCGCATCACATGCCCCGGAGTGTTGTCTTGCTCGGTCCAACGGCCGCCGGCTAATACAGTTACCGTACCCCCGGAGGTGGTGATATAATACGGTTTGTTGACGATCGGTCCGTTTGGTTTGTAGGTCGTGCGCTTGCCGCCGCTGGGAAAACGTACTATCCCTTCGCCATGCCCTGCATACCAGTGGTTTGTCGCGTCTTGATAGTGCTTCCCTTTCTCGCTGTCCGGTTCTATTCGACCCGCTTTCTCTCGTCGCCAAACGGTGTAATCCACTATATTGTCTCGTATCGCAGCGCAATACAAGCTGTCGTCCGTGAAGGCATAGATACTGTCGTTCTGAATCAGCACATCTTTCACATCCGTCTCTTCGCCACCCGGACGCAACCAGTAACTGTCAACCAGCTTGTTCTCCCTCAGATCCATCGTCTGAATGCCGAAGGCCGTAGCCAGATAGGCGGTTCTGCCGGAGATGGTGATATTGTGGATCGTCTTGCGCTGAGTCATATCCTTTGTGTATAACTCGCTGATATACTGTACGCTATTCCTTTTTAATATGTCTATCTTGCCTGTACCGTAACCGATCAACAACTGTTTGCTTGTTGCGTCATAATGGATACAAGTGATACCTGTGCCGTGCAGACCCGATTGGTTGTTATATACCTTGATCTGCTCGCTTTGTTTCTCTACGCTGTACAGACTGCCATCCGAAATAGCATATACCTTGTCGTCGGCCATTGCTATTTGGGTCACATTGTTGTACGCCAGATGCGTCCGCCATTTCTGGGCGGAAAGAGACATAGCTGCTATCACGCAGACAAGAATCAATATATATCGCTTTTTATTCATTAAATTGTGATAGGGGTTAAGTACTGGTTAAGTGCTGGTCAAGTACTGGTCAGGTGCTTAAATAAAACTCTTTTTTAATACCTTTACCAATTCCTCTACGGCGCGTGCGCGGTGGCTGATTTGGTTCTTTATTTCTGCCGGCAATTCGCCGAAGGTCTTGTCATATCCTTCCGGAATAAACACCGGGTCGTAACCGAATCCTCCTTCGCCAAACTCTTGCTCTGCGATTCTGCCACGTACAATACCTTCTACCTGCGTCGTCTCTCCCTTGCGGATAAGCGTGATCACCGTGCGGAACTGACATCCTCTGTCTTCTTTCCCTTCCAGTTCCCGAAGCGCTTTCGCTCGGTTGCAGTGGAAAGTCAGCATCTCGTCTGTCATTCCTTTCTCTTTAGGGAGAGTTAGGGTCGGCTCTAGTTTGTACCATCTCGCCGTATATACTCCTGGCTCGCCGCATAAGGCATTGATTTCCAAACCCGTATCATCCGCAAACACGCCGTCTATCATCAATCCACCATTCCCACCATTAAGCGCAGCGTCACCATTCCCACCATTAATAAACTCCCATACCGCCTCGGATTTTATCGCGCTGTTCTCTTCCAGCGTCGTGCCGGTTTCGTCTATCTCGTGCTCAAAACCGATCTCCCGAAGACTCAGCACTTCCACGCCTGCCGGCATCATAGCCCGCACTTCCTCTAACTTATGCGCGTTATTGCTCGCAAATACTAATCTCATACCTCTTTCCTTTCTCCTTTCACCTTTCACTTTTCACCTTTCCCCTTTCACTTCACCCAGGTTTGATTGCGTCCTAAAAAACCGCGTTTGTCCAGACTGCCGCGCAGCACAAGCTTGCCGTCTTTCAGGTATATCTTGCCGTAATAGAACTTACCGCTCTCCGGGTCCAGCACTTTGCCGCCTACCAGTTGTCCGTCCTCGGCTTTCATGCCGCGGATAATCACCAGACCTTCTATCGGAGCATTGTGATCTTCCCCTTTGCATTCCTCGCATTTCAAATCCAACTCCTGATACATCAGCATCTTGCTGATTTTGCCGTAGTACAAACCGTCGCTGCCTTTGTATATCGTTACTACAGACCTTTTCTCGCCGGTCTTGTCATCTACGGTCTTCCAGTCGCCTAAAATAGCGCTCAACTGTGCACTCGCGCTCACACTCATTACCAGCGCCAGCAGCGCTAAAAGAATTCTACTTCTCATCTTTTGACACAATTTAGACCGCAAAATTACTATAAAAAATCCGAATATTCAAGGAAAATCACTTTTTTTTGCATTTTTTTGCTGAAAAATTTGGTCAATTCAAAAAAAAGCAGTACTTTTGCACCCGCTTTTGATCGAGAACGCTCGTTCGAGAAAAATGAACGCTTTAAGCGCTTTCGGATGAAGAGAGCATTTGATCTTTATTTTAGAGTCAAAAAGTTGCGGAAATAGCTCAGTTGGTAGAGCACGACCTTGCCAAGGTCGGGGTCGCGAGTTCGAGTCTCGTTTTCCGCTCTTTTTTTTTGCCCAGATGGCGGAATTGGTAGACGCGTGCGTTTCAGGTGCGCATGCCGCGAGGTGTGCAGGTTCGAGTCCTGTTCTGGGCACGCGCAGGTGGTGAAATTGGTATACACGCTACTTTGAGGGGGTAGTGGTCGCAAGATCGTGTGAGTTCGAGTCTCATCCTGCGCACAAGAGAGGTGTTCTTCGGAATACCTCTCTTTTTTTTTTATTACCTATTATGCGCGCGCGTGCGCGTTCCTTATTATATATAATACGCGTGCGTGAGTAGATGCGGAATGCCGTTTTTCCCTCTCTAATACAGATTCACCCAAAATAACCTGATTTTTTTGTATTTTTACTACCGTTGAAAATCAACAAGTTACAAAGAAAGTGCATTTTTTATGCATTTTTTTTGCAAAAATATTTGGTCAATTCAAAAAAAAGCTGTACCTTTGCACTCGCTTTTGAGAAACAAGTGTGTTTCGATTTTCTACCGGAGGCCCGGACATTAAAAATCAGAATCTTCCATGAAGGTCCTAATTTTTTTGCGCCAAACCGAACGGAGACAAGCAAATTGAAAGATTGATACAATTAGTGTAGTACAAGAACTGAAATAGGTTCCCTAAAATTTCTACACTTGATAAATTCGATTAT